>JBEKUH010000098.1:0-15635 GCA_049515255.1 Tepidisphaeraceae bacterium
CGATGCGCGCAATCGTTTAGCCGCGACCCGCAGGGGAGCGCGGGCGGATGCGGTTGGTCAACGCGCTCCCCTTCGGGTCGCGGCTAAACAGTTCTGCCATCCACGCTCATCTTTTCATCGGCGTTGCCGAGCCTTTTTTTCTTCCCATCATTCCATCTCTTTCTCTCGAACCCATTCGCTTTGACGCCTATCAACGGGACCGTCGCGAGCCCTGACACAGAATCTCGCATGGCTCCTGTGACCACGCGACGTGGAGCTTTAGCATGTGTGCCACGCACACAGCAGGTGGCCCCAGTGACATCCCCGTGTCGCCCGGACAGATTCACAGGCGGACGCACGCGGGCCTCGGAACGGGCGTTCGCAATCCCTTGCGCTATCCCGCCGGAGGTGGCCGGCAACGGCCCCGTTGACAGGCCACAAAGCCTGTCGAGTTCCTCATCCGTTCATGCATGAGACGGATGGGGATCGTCCGTACATATTACTAACAGATTTTACGGCGTCAAGAAGAAAATTGGAATATTTTATTCAATTTCGGGAGATTTTTGTAAGGGATTTGTTTACAAGTGGTTATTGACATATTTTTCCCGTAGAGCCGCAGGGATAAGGGAACGAGATAGAAAAAAATTATCGACGATATTTTTTAGAAATTCCGCCCGTTCATTGGTCGCGCGCAGTTCGGTCTGTTTGGACGCGACACCATTACAAGTTATGGTCGGGGAATGGATGAAGACAGGAAACCCGACATCCTGAGCTATCAATCGCCGAGCAATCCAGACCCTTACAAATCGCCGTTGCTCAAATCGCCTCCGCCCGCGGCCTGCTGCTGGTTACCACCGGAATCTGGTCGCACCAATTGGCAATCGTATTCGGCGTTCTCATAGGCATTTTGTTCGTGGCAGCGGTCGGCATATTGACCGTTGTATGGTACAGCGCTCTATGGCGATCGATCTTTAAAAAATAGTCCTTTGCCAGCGCGACAGCCTTCTCTGCGCAACGCGTTCTCGGCTAGGCACTAAAAGTGCCTAGCCCGGGGTGGGCTTCACGGGGAGGGGGGACTGCGTATAATCCGCCGACCAACGCATGGCTCGTGTTCAACTGCAAAACATCAGCAAGTCGTTTCCGGGGGGAACCAAGGCTGTCGATGGCGTTGATCTGGATATTGCGGACCGGGAATTTGTGGTGCTGGTGGGGCCATCAGGGTGTGGGAAGAGCACGACCTTGCGGATGGTGGCGGGGCTGGAGGAAGTGACTGGCGGGATCATTCGGATTGGGGATCGGGTGGTGAATGATGTGCCGCCCAAGAGCAGGGATATTGCGATGGTTTTCCAGAACTATGCGCTCTATCCGCACATGACGGTTTACAACAATATGGCCTTCGGCCTGAAGCTGCGGCGGGTGCCGCGGGCGGAGATTCGACAGCGGGTGACGCAGGCGGCGAAGATTTTGGATATCGAACATCTGCTGGATCGCAAGCCCAAGCAACTTTCCGGCGGGCAGCGGCAGCGGGTGGCGGTGGGGCGGGCGATTGTGCGGGAGCCGGCGGCGTTTTTGTTTGATGAGCCGCTGTCTAATCTGGATGCCAAGCTGCGAATTACCACGCGGGCGGAGCTGAAGAGGCTGCATCAGCGGCTGCGGACGACCACTATATATGTCACCCACGACCAGGAAGAGGCGATGACGCTTGGGGATCGGATCGTGGTGATGAAAGATGGCAGAATCCAGCAAGCCGACACGCCTTTGAATACCTATAATCGCCCGGCGAATCGTTTCGTGGCCGGATTTATCGGCATGCCGCCGATGAATTTCTTCGATGGGACGCTTCGGCTGATCGATGGGAAACTGAGTTTTGTCGAGGGAAAATGGATTGCGGCAGCCGGATCGACGGCGGTGGATATTGCAAATGATTCGGGTGGCGAGTTGACCTTCCCCATCGGAGGGTTTACCCTTTTATTGGATAATTTGTCGCAGGCGGTCCGGTCCCGAGTGGCTGGATACGTTGGGCGGCATATCGTGCTGGGCATTCGTCCGGAGCATTTTTATCTGAATGCTCCGGCTGGCCCGGCGGGCTCGCTGCAGGTTCGAATCAATGTGGTCGAACCACTGGGCAGCGAGATGGATGTATATATGAACACGGCATTGCACGATCACGTGGTCGCACGAGTCGAGGCTCAGGACAATCTCCTGACCCCGGCGGGTGGACCGGCGAATGGTGCAACGGCCGGTGCGGAGGCGATGGTGTTTGTCGATCTCCGCAAGGTCCATTTGTTTGAACCCGGAGTGACCGGGATGAACCTGAGCCTGGAGACATCGTCTCCCACCAACGAGCCGGCCCATGCAATTGCTTAAGCAAACGCATGAGTTGCCGGTCCGCCCTTTCCGGAGAAATGCCGGATAGGCCAAGGCGTCTGTACAGGTTCGCCCCAGGCCCGGGCCGCCAGATTTTCTGGCAGGCCTTTTTTGTTTGCGGTTTTTTTGTGAGCGAATTTTTTGTGGTTGTTTGCACGGTGCAGGACAACTGAAGTTTTGGTCGTACAACTGAATAGCGAGTGACATCATGAATCCGCAGGAACTGATCCGAATCGTCGACAGCATCGCGCGCGACAAGAACATCGAGCGCGACCAGATTTATACTGACATCGAGCAGGCCGTGGCTTCCGGTCTGCGCAAACAATTCAATACCGAGGACACCGGCGAATTTACGGTTGCGATCGATCGGGCGTCCGGCGCGATCACGGCCCAGCGGCAAGGTGTGGAAGTGCCGCTTTCCGTTGTCGGCCGCATTGGGGCTCAGACGGTCAAGCAGGTGATGATCCAACTTATCCGTCAGGACGAGCGCGACAGTGTTTACGAGGAATACAAAGACCGCGTCGGCACGATCATCACGGGAACGGTCGCGCGATTCGAGCGGGACACGATGGTTGTCACCCTGCTGCGGAATATCGAAGGCATCATGCCGCGCAGCGAGCAGATTCCCGGGGAAGTGCATCAGGTCGGCGAGCGCGTGCAGGCTTTAATTCTCGAAGTGCGCGACACGCCCAGCGCGGTGAAAATTATCCTCAGTCGCAGCCATCCGGAATTGATTCGACGACTCTTTGAGCGCGAAGTTCCCGAAGTCGGCGAGCGGACGATTGAGATTAAAGCCTTGGCGCGCGAGCCGGGGCATCGCACCAAGATTGCCGTGAGCTCGATTGATTCCAAGGTTGATGCCGTGGGCGCATGCGTTGGCGTGCGCGGCAGCAGAATTAAAAATATCGTGGACGAACTCGGCGGCGAGAAAATCGACATCGTTCGCTGGAACGAATCCAGCCAGATTCTCATTAGCAATGCGCTCAAGCCCGCGGAAGTGGCGGAGGTCGCGCTTTGCTTTGAACTGGGCCGGGCAACCGTCGTTGTGAATGAGGATCAGCTCTCGCTGGCCATCGGCAAACGCGGGCAGAATGTCCGCCTGGCCGCGCGATTGACCGGCTGGGACATCGACATCCTCACCCCGCCGGAATTCCAGCGCGGTGTGCAGCGCCTGGATGCAACCCTCAAACAAATTCCCGGCATCACCAAGGAAATGATCGACCGGGTCATCGTGATGGGCCTGATCGATGTGCGAGACCTGGAAGAAGTGGGCGTTGGCCCGCTGATGGAAGAACCGCTGTCGATGGACGAAGCAACCGCCGAAGCCGTGGTCGAGAAATGCGCATCGGAAGCGAAGATCGTGGCGGCCGAGCAGGAAGCGAAAAAGGCCTCCGATGCATCCGCCAAGGCGGCTGAGGCATCCGCCCGCGCCGCCGACAAAGCGGCGCTGCTGGCACTGGGCGCCTCGGCGTCAGCGCCGGCGGAAGCGGCGGCCCCGACACTGCCCGGTGCGTTGGAAGCGGCGCCTGGCGCATCGGCGGAAGTCACGGTACACGAAGAATCCGAAGCGGCCAATGGCGAACAATTGAGCGAGGAAGAGCAGGCGGTTTCCGGCATTGGCGAAGATGCTTCGCCGGAGAAGACAACCACGGACGATGACGATGACGACGCCACCGCCGCGCTTGCCGAAGGTCGAACCGCGCCGCCGCTGTTGGATCCGGACAAAGTGTAGTTTGCGATCGAAATAGATCGCGGGCAAAATTTTTTTGGAGAGTCGTTTTGGCAAAAGGTATTCGAGTCAATCTGTTGGCCAAGGAACTTGGCGTGGAAAGCAAGTCCATCCTTCAGAAGCTGAAGGAAGAGGGACTCTCCGACGTTGCGCCTAACCACATGAGCACTCTGTCGCTCGGTCTGGCCGAGTCGGTGCGCGAGTGGTTCAGCTCCGGCCAGCTTGGCGACGGCGGAGGCGGCACGGCGGTGGAGGTCGCCCCGCACGTCGAGGTCGCGCTCAAGTCGAAAACCGCGCGCAAAACCAAAAAGAAGGACGAAGAAACCGACGAGGCTCCCAAACCCGAGGATGAAGCGCCGGTTGCGCCGCCGCCCGCGCCGCCGGAACCCGCGCCGGTGATTCCCGCGCCGCCCGAGCCGGAGCCGGTGAAGATAGCGGAAATTCCGCCACCGGTCGTTGAGGCGGCCCCGCGCATCGCACCCAAACCCGTCGTTGCCCCGCCCGCGCCGCCAGCTCCAATCATTGTTGAAAAGCCCGCGCCAGCGCCAGCTCCCAAACCCGTAACTCCGCCTCCCGCGCCGGAAGCACCGCCAGCGCCCAGTCGCGCTGCCGCATCGGCTGGACAGGGCGGCGATCATGTTCGGCCCACAAAACCGACGGTCACATTGGCCAATCGCTCGGGCGCGCCGTCGATTGTCGAACGCCGCCAGGCAGTTGTGCAAGCGCCGCAGCTCACGTCGCTGCAACCGGCAAAAATTCAGGGGCCGCGCGTGGTGCGAATCGAAAAAGAAGAGACGGTGGACAATCGCGGACCGCGCCAGTCGCGTCCCCCAGGCGCGGCGGCTGAAGCGCCGTCCACAACGCCCTCCGCGCCGCGCGCCGGCCGTGGCGTGCGCGTCTCCGAGGACGAAGAGACCGAGGATTCCAAGAAAAAAGCCGCCGGGAAAAAGAACAGCAGCCTTTCCCAACGCCGACGCGGCGGAGTGGACGGCCGGCGCGGCGAGGCGATGGAGAAGATCAAGGAATTCACCGATGCCGACCTGATCGCCCGCCGCGACGCTCTCAACGCCGCCGCCAGTTCCAGAAATGTTTTCGACAGCCACCTCCGCCAGATCGAAAAACGCGGAACACACGCCACCGCCAAAACGATCGTTCAGCGCGGCGAGCCGGTTCGGATCGAAGAGCCGATCACCGTCCGCACGCTCGCCACGGCGCTGGGCGTCAAGAGCAATGAGATTCTCAAGCGGCTGATGGCCCAGGGCGTCATGGCCAATCAGAATCAAACGCTGGAGCGCGCCGCCGCCGAAGCACTGGCGATGGAATACAACATCGAGTTGCAGATCGCTCAGAAATCGACGCTGGAAGAATTGCTGCTGGCGGAAATGGAAGCCCGGCCGACGGAGGCGAAGAATCTGGTGTTGCGACCGGCGGTGGTCACGATCCTGGGGCACGTCGATCATGGCAAGACATCGCTGCTGGACAAGATTCGCAACGCCAACGTCGCCGCCGGCGAGGCGGGGGGCATCACGCAGCACACGGCCGCATGGATGGTGCAGCTTGGCGACAAGCGGGTGACATTCATCGACACGCCGGGGCACCAGGCATTTACGTCCATGCGCGCCCGCGGGGCGAACATGACGGATGTGGTCGTGCTGGTGGTTTCCGCCGCCGAGGGCGTGCAGCCGCAGACGATTGAGTCGATCAACCACGCTCGCGCCGCCGGGGTGCCGATTGTGGTCGCGCTCAACAAGATCGATCGTGCCGAAGCCAATCCCGACATGGTGCTCGGCCAACTGGCCAAGGAAGGTTTGAACCCCGTGGAATGGGGGGGCGATATCGAAGTAAAACGTACCAGCGCCACCACCGGCGCGGGGATTCCGGAATTGATCGAAGTGCTGGATTTGCAGAGCCAAATCATGGAGCTCAGGGCCGATCCAACCGCCCCCGCGCGCGGTGTGGTCATTGAAAGCCAGATGGCCGAGGGGCTCGGTCCAGTGGCAACCGTGCTGGTGCAGAACGGCACATTGCACGTCGGCGATATCGGCCTGGCCGGCGCGGGATTTGGGCGAATTCGCAGCCTGCTCAACGACCGTGGCGAGATGATCCAATCCGCCGGGCCCAGCACGCCGGTGATTGTCAGCGGCCTGAGTGAATTGCCGTTGGCGGGCGACAAATTCTTTGCCATGGACGACATGGATCGAGCCCGCGCGATCTCGACGGAGCGGCTCAGCCGAACGCGCCAGACCGATCTGGGCGGCAACAACAAGGTCACCCTGGAAAATCTCTTTGAATCCGTGAAGTCTGAGGGCATCAAGACGATTAACCTGATCATCAAGGGCGATGTGCAAGGCTCCGTCGAAACGCTGGCCAAGACCGTTACGGAATACAACACCGAAGAAGTGCGTGTGCGCGTGATTCACAGCGCGGTGGGCGGGATCAACGAAAGCGACGTGGAATTGGCCGATGCATCCAAGGCCGTGATCATCGGATTCCAGGTGACACCCGATGAGCCCGCGCGGGCCATGGCCGAGCAGCGGCGGGTGGAAATCCGGCTGTATCGCGTCATCTACGAAATTTTCGACGATCTGAAGAAGGCGCTCTCCGGCCTGCTCGAACCGGAAATCCGCGAAAAATTGCACGGCCATGCGGAAATCCGCAAGGTGTACAAAGTGTCCAAGATCGGCAACGTCGCCGGCTGCTTTGTCACCGATGGCCACATTCAGCGCGGCAGCAAGATTCGCCTGCTCCGCGACAGTGTGATCATCACGCAGGATTTGTCGCTGGAGTCACTCAAGCGATTGAAGGACGACGTGAAGGAAGTGAAGGCCGGGTTTGAGTGCGGCCTCAAGCTGGCCGGTTATGACGACATCAAGGTTGGCGATGTTCTGGAAGCCTACGTCCGCGAGACGTTCCAGCGGACACTATAACCAATCTCAAGTGACCATCGGAGTATTGCAACTGGAACTGGAAGTGATCGACGCGATGTCGCTCAAGGACAAACGGCGGGTCGTCAAGAGCATCAAGGACCGGATTGCCCACGGGCATAACGTCTCGATTGCCGAGGTGGGCGCGCTGGATGAGCATCGCCGCTCGATTCTGGGAATTGCGATGGTCTCCAACGACCGGCGATATGTGGAAGGCGCGCTGAGCAAGCTGGTGGATTTCGTGAAGATGGTGCCGCAGGTGTCGATCACGGATTACCAGATCGAGTTGCTTTGATTGAGATTTCGATGTCACGACGAACCGAGCGAGTGGCCAGCGTGATCCAGCAGGAGCTGGCGATGATGATCCTGCGGGAGCTGAACGACCCGCGGCTGATCGGAATGCCCAGCATCACGCGGGTGAAGGTGAGCGATGATCTGTCGATCGCGGATGTGTTCATCACCGTGATGGGCACGCCCGGCCAGCAGACGGCGGCGCTGAACGCGCTGAAGCATTCTTCGGGCCTGATGCGGACAAAATTGACGCATGCCCTGACGCTGCGGGTCGCGCCGTTTTTGAAGTTTCATATCGATGAGGATTTGAAAAAGGAAATGGCCTTGCTCGATCTGTTGCGGAAGGTGTCGGAGGAAAACGAAGAACTGGACCGCCAGCGAGCCGCCCAACAAGGCGCGGCCGGGCAAAAAGAGAACGATGACCGTGCACAATGAAGAATGTCCCCTATGAAGAACGCCACGAAACATGCGGATGAAATGAAGCAATTGTTCAAGAAGCTGCTGCGGGATGGCAAGCCGGCGCCGCGGCAGACGATGGACCCATTGGAGGCGCTGGTGCGCGGGGCGATGAGCTTTAACGTCAGCGATTCCCGCGCCGATGACGCCATGCGCGCCATCAACCGCGAGTTCGTCGATCTCAACGAGCTGCGCGTCGCCACCGATCTGGAGATTCAGGAAATGCTGGGAGTGAAGTATCCCAGCATCGAGGACCGCGTAACGATGATCACGCAATCGCTGAACGATATTTTTGAGCGCGAGCACACGCTGAGCCTCGACCGGCTCAGATCCGTCTCCAAGCGCGATGCCCGTCAGTTCCTTCGGGAATTGCCGGAGATTCATCCGTTTGTCGAGGCGTATGTCATGCTGTTTGCGTTTGATGGACATGCGGTGCCCATCGACGATGAGATTCTGGCGCTACTACGCGCGGAGGGGATCGTCGATGAAGAGACGCCGCTGGATGAGGCCCAGCGATTTGTCGAGCATCACCTCAAGGCCGAGGAAGCATATGATTTCTTCGTGCTGATCCGTCGGGCGGCGCACGGCGAGGCCGGGAAGAAAGTCAAAACATGACCGACCGGCTTCCCTATCAATCGCTTCGGCTCGGTCTGCCCAGCGGGAGCCTGCAGCAATCGACGTTCGATCTGTTCGGACGCGCGGGGTATCGCATTTCGCTCACCGAGCGAAGCGTGTTTCCGCGCATCGACGATGAGAACATGTCGGCCGTGCTCTTCCGCGCGCAGGAGATCAGCCGGTATGTCGCCGATGACATCATCGACTGCGGGTTGACCGGGCACGATTGGATTGTCGAAAACGGAAATGAAAATGATGTGATCGAAGTCTGTGAGTTGACCTACTCGCGGGCTTCGAGCAATCCGATTCGCTGGGTACTGGCGGTGCCGGAGGAATCGGCGATCAAAACGCCGCAGGATTTGGAAGGGAAGATCGTGGCGACGGAATTGCTGAACACGACGCGCCGGTATTTCGCCGCCAAGGGCGTGAAGGTGACGGTGGAATTTTCCTGGGGAACGACGGAGATCAAGGCGCGGCTCTTGGATGGCATCGTCGAATGCACCGAAACCGGATCGAGCCTGCGAGCCAACAATCTGCGCATCATCGACACGCTGCTGACCAGCACGACACGATTCATCGCCAACAAAAAAGCGTGGGAAAATCCGGCCAAGCGCACCAAGATGGAAAACATCGCGATCCTTCTGCGGGGCGCGATCGAGGCCAAGGCGAAAGTCGGCCTGAAGATGAACGTGCCAAAATCGGCGATTGAAGAAATCGTCCGCTATTTGCCGGCGGAAAAGAGTCCCACGATCAGCCCGCTGGCGGATGGGCAGTGGGTGGCGATGGAGGTCATTCTCGAAGAGCGGCTGGAGCGCGAATTGATTCCCAGACTCAAACGCGCCGGGGCAACGGGGATTATTACCTATCCACTGAACAAGGTGATTCCGTAGGATTCTTGTATGGCCGGTCACAGTCATTGGGCGAAGATCAAGCGAGCCAAAGGCGCCACCGACGCCAAGCGGGGAAAAATCTGGAGCAAGATCGCCCGCAAGATCATCATCGCCGCCCGCAACGGCGGCGATCCCAAGGATAATCTGTCGCTCCGCTACACCATCGAAGAAGCCAAAGCCGCCAACATGCACAAGGACACGATCGAAAAAGCGATCATGAAGGGCACCGGCGAGCTCGGCGGGGAAAATTACGAGGCCGCCAGCTACGAGGGATACGCCCCCGGCGGCGTGGCGATCTTCATCGAAGCGCTGACCAACAACCGTGCCCGCACCGCTCCGGAAATGCGAATGATTTTCGAAAAACACGGCGGCAACTTCGCCGCCAGCGGGGCCGTGGCGTTTCAGTTTTCCAAGCAGGGGATCATCACGATTAAATCATCGGCCGTGGATGAAGACCGATTGCTGGAACTCGGCCTGGACGCCGGCGCGGAAGATGTGCGAAATGAAGGGGAGGTTTTTGAAGTCATCACGACGCCGATTGCGTTTTTGAAAGTGAAGGAAGCGATCGCCGCCGCCAACATTCCCATCGAGGCGGCGGAGATCACGCAGATTCCCACCAGCACGGTGCCGCTGGATGTGGAGAAAGCGCAGAAATTGCTCAAGCTGATCGATGCCCTGGAGGACAATGACGATGTCCAGAGCGTCAGCCACAATGCGGAGATTCCGGAAAACGTGGGGGTTTAAGAATAAAGGGGACACGACCCTTTATATAAAGGGTCGTGTCCCCTTTATTCCTAGTATTCGATGACCGAATGCACTGCCTGCGGCGCAACTTTGTCGCGCCCATTCAGTCCCTTCAATTCAATCAGCACCGCGATCCCCACCAGTTCGCCGCCGAGTTGCTTGACCAGATCGCAACACGCTCGCATCGTTCCGCCGGTCGCCAGCACATCGTCCACGATCAGCACCCGCTGCCCGCGCACGATGGCATCAGCGTGCATCTCCAGCGAATCCTTGCCGTATTCCAGATCGTATGACATGGCGATCCGTTTGTGCGGCAGCTTGCCGGGTTTTCGCACCAATCCGAACCCCGCCGACAGGCAACATGCCACGGCGGTGCCGAAAATAAATCCCCGGCTCTCGGCCCCGACTACGAGATCAACATTCTTTCCGCGGAATGGATTGGCCAGCAATTCAATCGACAACGCCAGCCCCGATGGACTCGCCAGGAGAGGCGTGATGTCGCGAAAAAGGATTCCCGGCTTGGGAAAATCCGGCACGTCCCGAATCAATTTCTTGAGGTCCTGAATCATGGGCGGGATTGTAACCGAACCCATCTTGGGAACGAAAAAATTAGCCACGGATTACACGGACGGCACGGATAAATGCGGAGAATTAGCCACCGATGGGGCACCGATGGGCACCGATAAAGACGGAAAAATCCGGATGCCAATCAATAAAATATCTCTTTTAATCGGTGCCCATCGGTGCCCCATCGGTGGCTAATTTTGCATTTCTCATCCGTGGCCATCCGGGGTCTATTTGCATACCCCACGCGACATGAATCCGCCGTCGACGACGATCGTGTGACCATTCGTGAAACTCGCGGATGGCGAAATCAGATAAATCGCTGCCCCGACGAGTTCCTCGGCATCGCCGAATCGTCCCGCTGGCGTGTGCTCGCGCATGAAATCGCCGCGGGGGGTGCCCATGATTAGCGGGCGATTCAAATCCGTCGGGAACAATCCGGGGGCGATGCCATTGACGCGAATTCCCAGGCTGCCCCATTCATTGGCCAGACCCCGAATCAGTCCCAGCACGCCGGATTTGCTCGCGGCATACGCCAGCACTTCACTCAGCGAGATGTAGCTGTTGAGCGATGCGATGAAGACGATGCTGCCGCGCTGGCCGCGCGAATCGGGCGCCTGGTCCTTCATCGCCCGCCCAGCCTCGCGGCCGACAATGAACGATCCCGTCAGATTCGTCCGCACGATGCGGTCGAATTCCTCCACCGTCACGTTCAGCGACGGTTTTTTCATTATGACGCCGGCGGCGTTCACCACCGCATCAATCCGGCCATATTTTTTCACCGTATGATCCACAGCCGCCGCGACGCTTTTCTCATCCGCCACATCGATCCGCACCGCGTCGTGTTTGTCGCCCAATTCCTTTCGCGCCGCCTCGACCTTTTCCGGATTGGTCGATCCCGCGACAACAGTTGCCCCCGAAGCCGCGAAGCCCAGGGCGATGGCTTTGCCAAGCCCGCTGGTTCCTCCGGTGACGAGGCAGACTTTTTTGGAAATATCCAGGCCGCTGTAAGAAGCTGTGGTTGCCATGCGGATTTTCTACATCGGAATGGGGGAAAGTGCGAGGCGGAAGGTCTTCCCCCTCCTCCGGTACTCCGGGGGAGGGCAGGGGTGGGGGCCGAACGTCGAGCGGTGTGCAAAAAAAAGACCCCCACCCTATCCCTCCCCCGGAGTACCGGAGGAGGGAAAAAAATCGAATCAGTTCTTCGCCCCATCCGCCGGGACGGCCTGAACCGCATTGGGATCCATCGGGTTCCCCTGATCCCCGCCGGTGGATTGCGATGGGTCTTTCACTTCGGTTCCATCCGGCGTGCTTGGGCTGGCCAAATCATCTGATGGCCGCGTTGAACCCGAGGGATTCGCCACAACCCGACTGGTCATGCGGGCGCGCATCATCGCCGCAACCGTGCGACGCGCGATCAACTGATTCTCATCCGCCTGTACGTTGGCCAATCGCTGCTTTTCCTCATCGAGAGTATTCTGCAGCCGCTGAATGCGTAATTGCTCCTGCTGGATTTGCAGATCGACGATCTGTTTGACGATGTCGCGCACCTGCGGCCGAAGTTCGTTGGCCGTCTCGGGCCTTTCGCCGGCATTGGGTGCGCTGGTCAATCCGTACAATTGGTCTTCCAACCGAAACTGCTTCAACCGTAATTCCGCAACCTCGGGCAGATTGTTCTTCATCAGTTGGTAGGCGCGATATTGCTGGATCATCATCTGCCGCAAATTCTGGCTGGCTGGATTGTCCATGACGTTGCGCAGAGCATGAGCGCGATTGGGGGAATTGTCATCCAGGAATTGCATCACCTCCGCCCATTCCTGGGGCGTAGCGACGAACGGCTGCTGCCGCGCCGCTTGCGGTTGGGTTGTTGGCGATTCCTGCGACCAGGCGCGCGGGGTTAAACCCAATGCAAAACCCACCGCGATCATTCCAATGAAGATTGAGAATCCTGATTTCATCGAATCACACCCCCATCATTGGTTATTCGTCGGATCATTAGTCGTATCCGTCAAAGCCGCCAATCGCTCGCCGGTGGATGCATCGCCAAAAGCCGAATCCGCGCCGAATGATTCGCTGAGCAACGCCACCTGATCGTTTTGCGACGCATCCGCAGGCGCGGTCGCATCGTCAGTATTGGTATTGTCGGCCATCGTAGAATCATCCGGCTGAGTGATCGAAAGCGGACGACTCGCCTCGGTCAAAGATCGTTCCCTCGGCCACAGGAAAAATCCAATGAGCAACATTGCCGCCACTGCGACGCCGTAGCGAATCCAATGCATTTGCCGGCGCGGCATGGGAATCGGCGCGGGGATTTCTGATCTGGCCTTGAGCCAATCCTTGATCAGCCGTCCGACGCGCCGATTCACCACTGAATCCGGAACTGGCGGGCGCGACTGGCGATCTAAATCGCCCAGGCCGGCCCAGATGGAAGCCTGCATCTGCCGCAACGCTTCCAGTTCGATCCTGACAGACGCATCCTCCGCGATGCGTCGGTCGACCTCCACCCGGTCCGCCTCCGGAAGCTCCTCTGCCAGATACATCAGCAGGATTGCCTGCCTGCTCTCGTAATCTTCCAGTCCCGGTTTCACCGCGTTCTCCCGAAAAACTCAAACATCTTTTGAATCATTTCATCCATCACGAATCATTCCATCAATTTCTTTAATCGCAACATCGCCTTATGCATTCGGCCCAGCGCCGTATTCAGCGGGCATCCCAACATTTCGGCGATCTCCACAAACTTCAAATTGCCGTAATACCGCATCAGCACGATCTCCCGCTGATTCTGCGGCAATTGTTCCACCGCGCGCCGCACCTTCTCATGCTGCTCCTGATTTTCCAATCGGTGTCCGGCATCATCGGCGAACTGCTCGGTGATCTGCCCGAGATTTTCCGTCGCGGTTTTTTCCCGGCCGCGCGACCGCCAATAATCGTTGGCCTTGTTGGTGGCGATCCGATACAGCCAGGCCTTGAATCCGCCGCCGCTGGAAGGATCAAACCGATCGAGATGCTCCAGGACGCTGATCCAAGTTTGCTGGTGCAATTCCTCGGCCCAGTGGTCGCTGCCCACCAGCCGCTGCAGGTATCGCAACAGCGGCGCGCCGTGCCGGACAACCAATTCGTCGCCGGCATGGGAATCACCCGCGATCAGCCTGCGAATCAGCAAGTCATCGCTGCCTCGCTCTGCCGTCGTCGCTAACTGAGAAGACAGGTCTGTCTCCATCCAACACAACTCCGGCGCCTTTATAACGCCTTGCCCACCCTAATATTGCCGTTTTCCATTATTCCCAGAAGAGAATTAACCGCCAAGACGCCAAGAACGCCAAGTTAGGAAAACACGCCAAGGGAGCCTATTTTATCAGACTTTCACAATATGAATTGGGTTTCTTGGCGTATTTTCTGGCTTGGCGGCCTTGGCGTCTTGGCGGTCAACCCGCATTTCCTTTAAGATACCGCCCCGGATGGCCAGAAAGACGCAATCCCCGCCCAAATCCTTCGAGGATGCCCTTGCCGAGCTGTCGCAGATCCTCACCGAGATGGAAGATGGAGCCGTCGGCCTGGAGCAAAGCCTGGTGAAATACGAGCGGGGCACCTTTTTGATCCAACATTGCCGGGGGGTGCTGGAAAATGCGGAGAAGCAGATTGAGTTGCTTTCCAAGGCCGCCGATGGGGGAATTCAAGCCGAACCGCTGGAAGAACCGAACGTGTCTTAATCTCGGAGATTGGCTCGATGCCCGTAGACGTGTCGTTGGATGCTCCGCAAATTCTCACCCGCTGTGCCGCCAGCGTGGAAGAATATCTGCGTCGATTGCCTGAGCACTATCCCGCCGCCCCGTCCCGTTTGGTGGAATCGATCCAATACAGCCTGATGGCCGGCGGCAAACGGCTGCGACCGGCCTTGGTTCTGGAATGTGCCAAAGCCTGTGCCGGCGGCAATCTTTCAGAATCCGCTGGAAAATCCGCCCTCGCCGCCGCCGCCGCCATGGAATTAATCCACACATTCAGCCTCGTCCATGATGACCTTCCGGCCATGGATGATGACGATCTCCGCCGCGGCCTGCCGACCAATCACAAGGTTTTCGGCGAAGCCATCGCAATCCTCGCCGGCGATGCGATGACCACGCTCGCATTTGAAATTCTCGCAGTTGACGCCACACCCGCCGTTGTCCCCGCCTTGGTGCGCGAGTTGGCTCACGCCTCCGGCCCCGAAGGGATGATCGGCGGACAGGTGATCGACATCGACAACCAACGCCGGCCGTCTAACATCAGCGAACTCCAACAATTGCATCGCATGAAGACCGGGGCACTTTTGACCGCCTCCTGCCGAATGGGCGCTATCGCCGCCAGCGCGGGGGGGAGCACCCTAGCCAGCCTCGACGCCTACGGCCGCCATCTCGGTTTGGCGTTTCAGATCGTCGATGACATCCTGGACCAGACCGCCACCGCAGATCAGCTCGGTAAAGCCACCGGCAAGGACGCCGCCAAGGGCAAAATCACTTATCCCATGCTGATCGGCCTGGAAGCCAGCCAAAAAGAAGCCCGACACCAACTCGATTCCGCATTAACCGCCATCGCTCCGCTCGGAACCGCCGGAAATGGTTTGAAAACGCTGGCAAGATTCGTCGTCGAGCGCCAGCATTAATTCAATATTCAAAAAAAATGAACCAGCTAGAACATGTGACATTGCCCAATCGGGCTGCAGAGTATCGGCTACGGTTTCCGCGCCGACGAGCGTTCGTCAGCTCGAATATGGATGTGCGTTACCGCCACGAATCCCGCCGGCTTGCCCGGCGACGGTCGAGCGGTCCTTCTCGGTGCGACGGAATGGAGTTTTCGCCTGCGGCGACTGATGCAGCGGAGTCTCGCGCTCAGGCGCGACCCTCAACCGTCCCTCACGCCCCAATGTCCGACCTCCACCGGAAGCGCGCGAGCAATGTCCTTTGGAAATCCCCCCGCCAGGAGATGGGGATGAAAATGAAAGTCCGTTGCTGTAACGATAGCCCAGATTTTTTATTGACGAGCGTCTCGTCAGGGAGCAACGGATTATGAGCAATGTACCTGTTTTCGTCGGCCTGGACT
>JBEKUH010000099.1:0-15463 GCA_049515255.1 Tepidisphaeraceae bacterium
CATCCCGCTTACCCATGTACGTTTTGCCCCGCTTTGCGCAACTTTTAAATATGACTGTCGAAACCCAGCCCAGTGAATCCCACGCCGACACGAGCGCCCCGCTGTCCAAAAACGTGGCCAAATTGACCAAGGTCTCCATCGTCATCCCCGTTTACAACGAGGAAGCAACGATCCAGAAATTGGTTGGCTTGGTCGTGGCCGCGCCGGTACCCGGAGGGATTGCGCGGGAAATTATTTGCGTTGACGATTGCTCCAAGGATGGAACCGGAGCCAGGCTCGATCAATTGAAAACCCTCTTCCCCGACACCGACATCCGCGTGATCCACAAACCCGTCAATCAGGGCAAAGGCGCGGCCCTTCGCGACGGCTTCAAACTCGCCACCGGCGATATCGTCCTCGTCCAGGATGCCGATCTGGAATACGACCCGCAAGATTATGGCCGATTAATCCAACCGATTTTGGACGACAAAGCCGACGTCGTTTACGGCAGTCGATTCATCGGCGAACCGCACCGCGTCCTCTACTTCTGGCACACCAAGGGCAACAAGTTCCTGACCGAATTCAGCAACATGTTCACCAATCTGAATCTCACCGATATGGAAGTTTGTTACAAAGTTTTCCGCAAAACCGTTCTGGACCGCATACAATTGAAATCCGACCGCTTCGGCTTTGAGCCGGAAGTGACGGCCAAGATCGCCAAACTGCGGCCGCGGCTCCGCATTTATGAAGTCGGTGTGGCGTATTACGGCCGAAGCTATGAAGAAGGCAAAAAAATCACTTGGAAAGACGGGATCAAGGCGATCCTGAGCATCATCCGTTTCCGTTTTTCGGATTGATGGTCGTTTTTCCGACTGATGACCCTCGCCGGTGGTGCCGATTATGAAGTTGTTCCTGGTCCGTTTTACAGAAATTTGGATATGCGGATACTGATTTCGGGCGCCGCCGGCTTTTTGGGTTCACACCTTTCCGACCTTCTTCTGGGCCAGGGCCACGAAGTTATCGGAATCGACAACTTCATCACCGGCAAACCGCAAAACATCGCCCACCTCCGCGACAAGCACCCGCGCTACAGCTTCATCGAAGCCGATGTCATCCAGCCGGTCGCCATCGACGGATCGCTGGACCGCATCTATCACATGGCCTCCCCCGCCAGCCCGATTGGATATGTCAAACACCAGGTCGCCACGCTGAAGGTCAACAGCCAGGGGACATGGAATCTCCTCGAACTCGCCGGCGCCAAAGGCGCGCGATTTCTCATGGCCAGCACCAGCGAATGCTACGGCGATCCCGCCATCCACCCCCAGCGCGAGGACTACTGGGGCAACGTCAACCCCATCGGTCTCCGCAGCATGTACGACGAGGCCAAGCGATTCAGCGAAGCCTGCACCATGGCCTACAGCCGCGAACGCAAAGTCGATACCAGAATCATCCGAATCTTCAACACCTACGGCCCAAGGATGGACCCCTACGATGGCCGAGTCGTCATCAGCTTCATCCGCCAGGCCCTGAACAACGAACCCCTCACCGTCTTCGGCGACGGCAAACAAACCCGCAGCCTCTGTTTCGTCACCGATCTGATTCGCGGAATTAACCTGACCATGGAGAGCGATTTCTGCGAGCCGATCAATCTGGGAAATCCCGACGAGATCACGATCCTGCAAATCGCCCAGGCGGTATTGGAACTGATCCCCGAAAGCCGCAGCCAGATCACATTCCATCCCATGCCGCCAGATGATCCGCGCGTCCGTTGCCCGGATATTACCCGCGCCCGCCAAATTCTCGGCTGGTCACCGATGGTGCCACGGACCGAAGGTTTGCGGAAGATGATCGACTTTTATCGGGATCAACTTGTCCCGGCCAAACGTCCGGTTGCGAACACGTGCGCCGCCAATTCGTGAACACTTTTCGGCTGTTAATGGAAAAACAAAAGAACTAGCCACCGATAAACACCGATATGCACCGATGTTGGAATTGGACATTGCCAAATCTTCATTCTTATCGGTGCCAATCGGTGCCCCATCGGTGGCTAAATTTGTATTGATTTGAAATCGGATTTCCCTCCGTGCTCTCCGTGTCTCCGTGGTGGATATTCCCCTCGAAATCGGGCATAATTCCGCCCAGTTCGAAATGCCTGGAGAGGTGGCCGAGTGGCTGAAGGCGACGGTTTGCTAAACCGTTATACAGGGTCAAACTTGTATCCCGGGTTCGAATCCCGGCCTCTCCGTTATCTTCCCCCATGTTCGTGTTAGATGATGCCGATGGGAACGCTTGACGACATAGTAGCGGCAGTTCGAAAGAATGCCGCGTCGGACTCGATGACACTCTATCGGGAATGCGAGAATATCCTCGCGCGTGATTGCGTGGCGCGTGGCCCTGCAGATCCATACGGCTCGACGAACGATGAAGCAAACAAGTCGGTCGTTTTCGCCGCCAACGGACTTTTAGCGAGAGGATTGAACGCAGCAGCAGAGATGCTCTTGCTTTCGGCTTGGGAAAAATACGCGCAGCGGCAATTGGAGGAGAAAATACGAGTATACCGAGCAAGCATATCTTATGCGCTATGCGATATTCACCTGCGTCTCGCTAATCGCGCAGGAGCATTGCGGTGGGCGTTACTTACTCACGCGGATGACGCTTTAGGGGAGAATCTTAATGGGGCAGCTCGTGGCCTTTTGCACACTCTATTTGGCGTTAGCGAGGATGCACTCCGCGCATTTGAAGCAATTGTGGCCGCAGCGTTAGCTCAAGTCGGGAAGTCAAATCCCGCCTGGGATATCGCTGCAGGATTCGCCGAAGAATCGGTGCGGCGGTTTTCGGAGGACGACAACTTCGGAGCTGTCGTTATGTCCAAAGCCGCTTCAGAGAATGAGTTTCCAATATCGAAGATTTTTCTAAAGGTTCAGATGAACCATATGCGTGCCGTATCCAATGATAAGGATACGAACGCCAAGGGCGACGCCCTGGAAGAGATTGCGTTCTACCTCTTTTCCTTGCTGCCAGGCTGTGTGCCTTGGCCGAAGGTTCTTCATAAGGATCGAATATTCGAGACGGACCTCGTAGCGCGAAATCTCAGCACCGGATCCAATCTTGCCGTGGAGATGTTGGGTCGAAGATTTTTAGCAGAATGCAAGAATTGGGCAAAGCCAATCGGGGTTTCTGAAGTTGGCTACTTCCTATTTCGAATGCGATTATTGCATGCACCGTTCGGCGTTATTTTTTCGCAGAATGACATTACCGGAGCGGGATCTATGCCAAGTAGCGATGCGGCCGATCTAATCGATCGTGTCTTCCACGAGGACGGAAGCATTTGTGTCGTGGTTTCGGGCAAGGACTTACAGGATCTGGAATCGGGAAAGGCCCCGAGCTTCTGGTGGATGCTTCAGCACAAGATCGACCTCCTACGCTTTGGCAAAAAGAAATAATGTGGGGGCGTTTTGCGAGGTCCGAAACCTTACCGGCTCGATTTTCAAACTCTTCGTTTTACTTGCAACTTTTTGATATCCTTTCCCGCCCATGCCCACCGCCCACTTCACCGCCAATCTCCGCCGGCATGTCGATTGTCCGCCGGCCTCGGTCGCCGGCGACACCGTTCGCCAGGTGCTGGACGCCGTCTTTGCCGCCAATCCGGCGGCGCGGGGGTATGTGCTGGACGATCAGGGGAATTTGCGGAAACATATTGCGGTGTTTGTTGATGGTAAAATGGTCGCCGATCGGGAAGGGCTTTCCGATCCGGTGAAACAGGACAGCGAAATTTACATCATGCAAGCCCTTTCGGGCGGGTGAGCGATCATGCAGGAAAAACTCTATCTCGGTACGCGCAAGGGGCTGTTCATTCTCTCTCGCCCGCGCGGGGGAAAATGGAAAGTAGATACGGTTTCGTTCCTCGGCGATCCGGTCACGATCGTCTATCCCGATCCGCGCGATGGGGCGATCTATGCCGCGCTGGCATTGGGACATTTCGGCGTGAAGCTGCATCGCTCGCATGATGGTGGAAAAAATTGGACGCCGTGCGCGGCGCCAGCGTATCCGGCTTCCGCCGATACATCCGCCGGGCCGAGCACGGAATATATCTGGGCCATCGAGGCGGCCGATCCGAAATCGCCCGGCTCGCTCTGGTGCGGCACGATTCCCGGCGGACTTTTCCACTCCGAAGATCGCGGCACGAATTGGCGATTGATCGAATCGCTCTGGAACGATCCCAAGCGCAAAGAATGGGTCGGCGGCGGAATGGACAAGCCTGGCATCCACTCTATCTGCGTCGATCCGCGCGACAGCGCGCATGTTCGTCTGGGAATTTCCTGCGGCGGCGTCTGGGAAACCCGCGACAGTGGCGAGACCTGGAAATGCCGGGCCGAGGGAATGATCGCGCGCTACATGCCGCCGGATCGGCAAGCCGATCCCAACATTCAGGATCCGCATCGATTGGTGCAATCGCCAGCCGATCCGCGCGTGCTCTGGGCGCAGCATCACAACGGGATTTTTCATTCCACCGATGGCTCGGCAAGCTGGAAAGAAATCGAATCGGCTGGTCCGAGCACGTTTGGATTTGCGGTCGCGGCGCATCCGACGGATGCGAAGACGGCGTGGTTCGTCCCGGCCGTCAAAGATGAGACGCGTGTGCCGGTGGATGGCAAGGTTTGCGTCACCCGCACGCGGGATGGCGGGAAATCGTTCGATGTGCTCCGCAAGGGTTTGCCTCAGGAGCATGCATATCACATCGTCTTTCGACATGCTTTGGATGTCAGGGAGGATGGAAACACACTGGCCTTCGCCAGCACCACCGGCTCGCTCTGGACAACCGAAGACGGCGGCGATGAATGGCGGACTTTCTCCACGGACCTGCCCCCGGTCTATTGCGTAAGGTTTGGGGAGTCATCCGTGTAGCCGGCGGACTTGCCCGCCGATCCCGCGGCCCGCAAGCGGGCCGGCTACACAAAATTCCGCATTTTCTCCTTGACATCCACGCCAATAATTAGGATATTGTTTGCATGTACATAAACCGAATCTGGCAGAGGAGGGCTGGACGCAAAACGCATCCATCAAAATCCATGTTACACAATGTTACAGATAGTGACGTTTTACCCCCCCCTCCCCCCGTCAAATCGGGCGAGCTGGGAAATACCGGGGATTGTCCAATGATCGAACCGCGACCGCCGGATTGGGTCATCCGAGATGGATTCGCCTCTCGCTTTTTCTGGTCGGACCGATAACAATATGGCCAGCGTCGGACCATGTACCAACCGCGATGTAACCCGACGCCATGAGTTCCCTACACCAACGTGCAGCTCACTATCGCTCTAGAGCAGCCTGACAAGAAGCTGGCCCTTTTTGGGTCGGCGGACCGGTATTTGCGAATGATTCGCGACACCTTCGGTGTGCAGGTGATTGGCAAGGACGACGAGATTCGCCTCTCGGGTGATCGCGACCAGGTCGGCCGCGCCGCCGCCGTGCTCGAACACATGCAGCGCACCCTCCGTAGGCAGGATTGGCTGAGCGTCGAGGATGTCGGCAAAGCCATCGGCCGGGCTCATGATGATGCCCGCGAGCAGAGTGCCGAAGAGATCGATGTCTACGCCAAGGGCCACGCCATCAAGCCTCGAACCTCCGGACAGCGAAAATATGTCGAGGCGATGCTGGCGCACGATTTGACCTTTTGCGTCGGCCCAGCCGGCACCGGCAAAACCTATCTCGCCGTTGCCGCCGCCGTTTCCATGCTCAAACATGGCCAGACCAAACGCATGGTTTTGGCCCGCCCCGCGGTTGAGGCTGGTGAGCGCCTCGGATTCCTCCCCGGCGATCTTCAGGCAAAAGTGAATCCTTATCTCCGTCCCCTGTTTGATGCCATGCACGATATGATGGACTTCGAGCAGGTGAAACGGTTCATGGTCAACGACGTCATCGAAGTCATTCCACTCGCCTTCATGCGCGGCCGAACGCTCAATGAAAGCGTCGTCATCCTCGATGAGGCGCAGAACACCACGCCGTCGCAAATGCTGATGTTTCTGACGCGCCTCGGTCACGATTCCAAAATGATCGTCACCGGCGACACGACCCAGGTGGATTTGCCCCCGAACGTCCCCAGCGGATTGATCGATGCGATGAACAAATTGTCCGGCATTAAAGGCATCGGCATGATCGAGCTGGAGCGCACCGACATCGTGCGGCATAAGTTGGTACAGAATATCGTGAACGCCTACGGCAAGAACGGAGACCAATAGCCGTGTTCGGATTTGAAATGGGACCCAAGGCCAGTCGCCGCCGCATCGCCATGCGGGAGCGTAATCCCTCCACCACCGGCGTGTGGTGCGAGATGCGCCGGCCGGGCCGATGGGGATCGCTGGCCATCGCCGCGATATTCTGCGCTTGTCTGGTCGGACTCTTCCTGATGCGCGCCGATGTCGTCACCTGGCGGCCTGGACAGTTCGCTCCCTACGACATCACCGCCCGTGTCAATTTCCAATTCCTCGATGATGAAGCCCTCAAAGAACAAATCGACTTCCAGCGCGAGGCAGCCCCACATGTTTACCGGCAGGTGGCGTTCGACACCTGGGGATCGCTGCAGGATGATCTGCTGAATCTGCCCGATCACGTCCACGGTCTGCAGCCCAATCAACTTGATCCACCCTACAGCGACATCCTCGACGGCGCGGCTCTGACGCAGCTTGAACAAATCCGCGCTAACACAGCCGAGCAGCAAACCTACGAAGACGATGTCCACCAGTTCATCACCTACGCCCAGCAGCATTTGAATGAGCCGGCTCCGCTGGTTGTTTTGAATGAAGATGATTGGGACCGGGAAACGCGCGACACGATCGGCGGAAAAAATCGCCAGGTCGTTCTTGAACCAGCGGCCCCCGATCCATCCAATCCACGTCCCGGCCCGATTTATCCGGAGCGAACCGTCGAGGCCGCCACGCACACCGTCGGCAGCAACATCCCGGATTCGGTCAAGGCCCGGCTCGAAGATTACGCCAAGGGATTTGATCTCGGTTTGGGCCCGTACATCGCTCGGATCGCCGCCGCGAAATTGTCGGCACATCCCAATTATGTTCTCGATGACGCCGCCACCGCAGACATGAAAAACAAGGCGGCCGATCAGGTCGATCCCAAATTGGCCGTGCGAAACTACCCGCGCAACGCCCTGATCGTGAATGCCGGCATCATCTCCGACAGCGACTGGCAAAAACTCAAAGCCGAGAATCAGGCGTATTTCAGGGAACTTACCAATAACCCCGCGGATTATGCCAAGTATCTCGCCGGGATGTTCGGCATCTCGCTGGTCATCACCATTCTGCTCGGCGCGTACGTCGCGCGCTATCAACCCCGTTGCGTGAAGAATCACACGCGCGGAATCGCGCTGGTCGGATTGCTCCTGGCCATGCTGCTGCTCAGTGAACTCGCCGGCATCGGCAGCAGTTCGCTCTATATCTTCGGCATCGCGCCGACCATCATCGCCGCGATGATCCTCACCATTGCCTACGATCAGCGATTCGCGCTGGGCGTTGCGACCATTCACACTGTCATCGTCACCATCGCGCTCAACCAGGACCTCTCATTTTTCCTGACCCTTTGGGTTGGCGTGGCCGTCTCATGCTATCTGCTTGAAGACATTCGATCTCGCAGCAAATTGATCGAAGTCGGTGGCGCTGCGGCGTTGGCGATGATCGGCGTGACGGCAGCCGTCGGCGCGGTGCAGGTCGAGCCCATCCAATTCATCGCCTACAACTGCCTTTATACCGGCGCCGCCGGACTTTTTGCCGGATTCATCGTGCTGGGAATTCTCCCGTTCATCGAACGCACCTTCCGCATCACCACCAGCATGACCCTGCTGGAACTTGCCGATGTCAGCCAACCGCTGCTTCGTCGCCTCGCCCTCGAAGCCGCCGGCACCTACAACCACAGCCTGCAGGTCGCCACGCTCGCCGAAGCCGGCGCTGAAGCGATCGGCGCCAATTCGCTCCTCTGTCGCGTCGGCAGCTATTACCACGACATCGGAAAAATCCACAAACCCGACTACTTCGTCGAGAACCAACTCGGCGGCGAAAATCGCCACCTGAATCTCAGCCCCACTCTCTCCCTGCGAATCATTTTGTCCCACGTCAAAGACGGCGTGGAAATGGCCAAGGAATACAATTTGCCCACCAGCATTCTGCCGATCATCCAACAACATCACGGCACGACGATGGTGGAATATTTTTATCATCAGGCCGTGACACAAACCAATGCCGAATCGGGCCAACCGGTGAGTGATACGGAATTTCGTTATCCCGGCCCAAGACCGCGCAGCCGCGAGGCAGCGATCGTCATGCTTTGCGACGCCATCGAGAGCGCGGCGCGCAGCGTGTCCGAGCCGACCGCCAGCCGGATCGAATCGCTCGTGCACGATCTGGCGCTCAAGCGGTTGCATGATGGGCAATTTGATGAATCAGAATTGACGATGCGCGATCTGGCGACTCTGGAACAGGCATTGTGCAAAGCGCTGGTTGGGATTTATCACGGCCGCATTGCCTATCCCAGCGCCGCGCCGCCGCAACCGGCGCTCGATCCGGCCCATGTCGCCAGGCTCGCGTGAAACGTTCTCTTGTGAGACGCAAAGCCGCGAAATTCGATCTGCAGATTCATGCCGAACGGGGCGAACGATATGCACAGTTTCTTCGAATTCAACTGGCCGCCGCGCATCGGCTGCTGCGGCCTGCCCTTTCGCATCTCTCCATCGCGCTGGTGGGCAGCGCGAGGATGCGCCGATTGCACAAAGTTTTTCTTGCGGATGGAACTCTGACCGATGTCCTGACATTTCCGCTGGAGTTCGATGCTCGCGGCCAAACGCTCGGCGGCGAGATCGTCATCTGCCCCGCCGTCGCGCTGCAGCAAGCGCGACACCGGCGAACTCCCGTGCGAAACGAACTGCTGCTCTATGCACTGCACGGCATGTTGCACCTGTGCGGATTCGACGATAAAACCCTCGCGGGCTTTGAGAAAATGCACGTCAAAGAAGATGAGATTCTCACCCAACTCGGCGTAGGCCCCGTTTTTCGCGCATCGCCCCGCTCGATTCGCAAACGATCGCGGGGCAAATCATGACCGATTATCTCCTCATCGCCGGAATCGCCGCCGCCGCTTTGCTCTCACTCTTTTTTTCCTGCCTCACCTATTCCCTGCGAGAATTTTCCCGCGCCCGACTCGCCGATTTTCTCGGTAAACACGATGGCGACAAGTGGTTTGACACCGTTACAGACAACGTCAAGGACCTCACTTTCGTCACCGCCGTCCTTCGGCAATTCTCCAACATCATCATCTGGGTCATGGTTTTCGCCGGCTTTGAACTCTCGCGCTCCGACAATTTGCTGCGATGGGGATTGACGATCCTCCTCGTCGGCGTCATCGCTATGTTTTGTTCCGTCGCCATTCCCGGCGCCGCCGCCCGATACGCCGCCGCTGAGATCGTCGGCACCTTCGCTCCGCTGCTGTTTGTTCTCAACATCATCTTCTATCCGCTCACGATGGTCACGCGCTGGATGGATCATGTGATGCGAAAAGCGCTTGGCGCGCGCGATCAACTTTCCGAAACGCAAATCGAAGAGGAAATTCTTTCTGCCGTCGAGGAAGGTGAAAAGGAAGGCGTCGTCAACGAACAGGAGCGCGAGATGATCGAATCGGTCATCGAGTTCCGCGACACCACCGCCGGCCACATCATGACCACGCGCCAGGAAGTCGTCGCCCTGCCCGCTACCGCCACCATCGAAGAAGTAAAGAAAACCATCGAAGAAAGCGGTCATTCACGCATCCCCATCCACGATGGCAGCCTCGATCACGTCATCGGAATTCTCTATGCCCGCGATCTGATGAAATACCTTGGTGTCGCCGGCGCGCAGCTCGACGTGCGCGCCGCCATGCGCCCGCCGATGCTCGTTCCCGAAACCAAACCGCTGCGCGATCTGCTCAGCGAATTTCGGTTGCAAAAGGTTCACCTCGCCGTGGTGCTGGACGAATATGGCGTCACCGCCGGCGTCGTCACCGTGGAAGATGTCATCGAAGAACTCGTCGGTGAAATCTCCGATGAACACGAACCGACCGAGCCGGCGATGTTCAAGCGCCTCGACGACCGCACCGCCGAAGCCGATGCGCGCCTGCACATCGACGAGCTGAATCGCATGATGGGACTTTCGATTCCCGAAGATGCCGGCTACGAAACCCTCGGCGGATTTCTCAGCACCAGCCTGGCGCGAATCCCCGAAAAAGGCGCGGTGCTCGATCATCAATCGGTGCGCTACACCGTTCTCGAAGCCGAGCCGCAGCGCGCCAAACGTATCCGGATAGAAATGATCGCCGAGCCGGCGAAAACTGGATAAACCGCATGAAGCCATCAACCCCGGCGCTTCGGCGACGATCCCGACGATTGCGTCATCTCCACCAGCGCGCGGAATTTCAGCTCGTTGTGCTCGTACGCAACCTCATGTTTATGAAACGGATAAACTTCCATCTGCTTCTCCGCCGAGATGTGGTTGTACACGCCAAAAATCGTGCTCGGCGGACAAATATCGTCCCACAAACCATTGGAAATAATCGTTCGGCACCCAATCCATGGCGCGAGATTCAAACAATCGAAATAACTCAGAGTGCGAATCACCTGCTCGTGAAGCTGCGGATGCGACTTGATGAAATGCGCGATCTCCGGATACGGCCCGCTGGGCGCGATCTGAATTCCCCGACGGAAATCGCACAGAAACGGAATATCCGCCAGCGCCAGAATCGGCCGGCGCGACAACGCTGCGACCGCCAGCGACAATCCACCGCCCTGACTCGCGCCCATCACCGCCAGCCGCGATGGATCGACCTCTTCACGGCCGGCGAGCAGCTCCAGCGCCCGCACCGCATCCGCATATACATGGCGATAATAGTAAGTGCGATGATCCCGGATTCCCGCCGTCATCCAGCCCGAAGAATGTCCTTCGGGATAAACAAACGCATCCTGCGACTGCCCGTTTTGCCCGCGGCAATCCATGCTCAGCACGCACATCCCCTGCGCCGCATAGACCAGCAAATCCATCGGCCGCATCCCGCGCCCGCTGTATCCGTGATACACGCAAATCCCCGGATATTTCCCGCGCGCTTCCGGCCGGATGAACCAACCCGCCAACCGCCCGCCGCCGAATCCGTCGAACCGCAGCGCGAAACATTCCAATCCCCGCCCCGGCAAATCGTACGGAATCAACTCCGCATTCAGCGGCTGATCCGTCGCTTCGCGCATCGTCCCCTGCCAGAACGATTCAAAATCATCCGGCCGATACAACGACGGCTTGTATTGCCGCAACTGCTCCAAGGGCATGTCGATGGAAGGCATTTGAGGAATGATACATTCACTTCCCCCGGCGTGCGATTATTCTGCAAGCGAGGCGATCACGTCATTGATCGCAATTTCGGAAATGGGCTCGCGCCGCAAGGTGCGGACACGCGGGCCCAAGGGTTTCCAAATTGCCGGATCGGTCGGACCATACAGGATCAATGTTTTCAAACCGAGAATTCCCGCCAGATGGCCGGGGCCGCTATCGTTGCCGAGAAAATTTTCCGCGAGCGACAATTCCGCCAGAAGATCCAAATATGTGGCCGACCGCGCCACCTCGGCAGCATCGGCGAGTTGGTCGAGCACGTGTCGCGGCCAGCGTTCCAGTTCGACCTCACCGATGATGATCCGCACCTTGCGGCCGGCGTTTTTCAGATGCTCCGCGACTTTCAGATAATTTTCGAGCGGCCAGCATTTTTGTGGCGAGCCGCTGCCGGGATGGATGATGAAACGGTTTGGATCAGGCGAGCGTTTGCCGCCAACGCCGTGATCGGCAATGGATGCGAGGATTTGCCGCACCGCCGTTTGCGCCGCTGGTTGGGGAGCGAGCGAATCGAGCAGGCCGACGATCGCGTGGCCGGGACCATTGGGATTGATCGCCAGCGCCAGCGGATTCGTCCAAGGCGCAATCTGCGAAACGGCTTTCATCCACGGATCGTTCGGTCCGGAAACAAAACTATAAATCGCATGCGAAGAATTCAGCAGATGCCGGCAGGAATCGGGGAGATTGTCCGGATCGCCAAAAAGGTGATGCCAGCCATGCTCGACATCATCGAATTCGACGCGCAGGACTTTCTCCGCGAGTTCTCCTTTGCTCCGCTGGGTGACATAAATGATGCGGCTCTGCGGATAGAGCCGCGCCAGCGCCAGGGCCAGCGGCCAGGTCAGGACGAAATCACCCAGCGCGCCAGAATGAAAAATCAGCACGCGCCGTTTCAGCATGGTTGGATGAGCGATCATTCAGATGCGAAAGAGTACGCTCCGGATTGGATTTGGAAAACTGCCGCACCATCTTCCATGCGAAGAAATTTTACGCCCTCGGCAGAATCGGCCGGTTTGCCGCTCTCGGTGACTTTGGCATCGGATGTTGCGGGGACGTACACCGTCGCGGTGCAACCGGGCGGAATCTTCACATCGAGGGAAAAACCATGAATGGATATTTTCCAACTACTGGAGATCGGGCCGCGAACCGAATCGTAGGTTGCCCTGGCCCATGTGAGATCGCCAACGATAGCGGGTTTGATGCGGATGGACGCGAACGCGACGGAATCGGGATCGGGCTGGATCCCGGCGAGGTCGCCGTAGAACCATTCCATGATGTGGCCGAGCATGAAATGATCTTGCGATGTGTTGGGCCGCGCGTCCCAGGATTCGATGAGGCTCGTGGCGCCGTGGGCGAGTTGATATCCGTAGCCGGGTTTGTCGGATTGGTTGTTCATGTCGAAGATGACATCCGATCGGCCACCGTTGGCGAGCGCGCGCAAGAGATAGTGGAATCCCACATCGCCGGCGGTGAGGCCGTTGTCGCGGGCGCGAACATCCTGCACGATGTTGTCCACGAGGGCTGCGCGATCGGATTCCGGAGCGAGACCGAACACCAGCGGCATGGCGTTGGCGGTCTGGCTGCCGGTGGCGTATTGATGCGTGCCGGGGTGATAGAATTGCAGATTGAATGCATCATGTACTTGCCCCGCCAATGTTGTAAAGGCCGCGCAATCATCGGATTTACCGACGATTTTTGCCACCTGCGACATGATGAGAAGATCGTCGTAATACAGTGCTGTGGCCGTGAGCGCGACGGGTGTGAGTTGCGCGACGCCGGGTTTTTTGGGGCCGAGATCGTACCAGTCGCCGAGTCCGTAATTCAGGATGTGATCGTTCGCCTTGCTGCCCAGATAGTCGACGTATCGCTTCATCATGTCGTAATGGTTTTCGAGAATTTCCGAATCGCCGTACCAGCGATACGCCTGCCACGGAACTTGTATGCATGCGCTGCCCCATTCCGGCGAATCGAGAAATCCGCCCTGCATGACCGTGTATTGCGGCGCGATGTCGGGGACGAGGCCATCGGGATTTTGTGCATCGCCCATGTCGTCGGTGATTTTGTTGAAGAGGACAGGCAAATCAAAATTGTACATCAGCGAAGGACCATTGAGATAATCCTGCTCGAGCCAGCCGAGCCGCTCGCGATGCGGGCAGTCGGTGAGCAGACTGACCATATTGCTGCGAATGGCCCAGCGAATGAGCGTGTTGGTGCGATTGAAAAGATCGTTGGAGCAGGAAAACTCACCGGATGCGGGCGAACTGCTGGAAATGAATTGCCCGGCGATGGACAAAACTTTTGGCAATTCGGATTGTTGCGAATCATCCGCCGGATAAACGGCCACCTGCAAATAGCGCGAGCCGTGATAAGTAAATCGGGGCGACCAGGTTTCCTCGCCGGTTCCTTTGAGCGTGTAGACATAATACGCAGAGCCGCCCATCGAGCCTTGCGTGACGCCCCTGTTGCGGTCGAGCAATTCACCCGGTGTGATGCGGACGCGCGAACCGGCCGGACCCGACACGGTGATCAGCGGCATCATCGAACAATTTTGTCCGAGATCGTAAACCGTCACACCGGGCCGAATTTCCGTCGTCTTCACCGGCTTGAGAATATCCATCACTCGAATCGGCGGCGCGGATCGGCTGGCGCTTGCAATCAAACCGCCGGGCGAAGTCGTTTCCTCCGCCGCCGACCATTTCGAATCGTCAAATCCGGGCGAATCCCAACCAATCGGATCTCGCCGCGCGTCGAAATCCTCGCCGCCGTAAATGTTGGAAAACGTGATCGGACCGGTGATGGCCTTCCATCTCGAATCACTGACGATGCAGTCGCTGGTTCCATCGGCATAGTCCAGATAAATCTGCGTGATCAATTTCGGCGGACCATAGCTGTGGCGGAATTTCGCATATCGGCCGCCGGCAACGACGTTGTACATGCCATTGCCAAGCATCACGCCGATGGCGTTGACGCCGGGTTTGATATTGCCCGTGATGTCGTACGCAACACAAAGATCGGTCTTGGCATAATCCGTCCATCCGGGCTGGAGGAGATCGTCGCTGATTTTTTCACCGTTGATGTGCAGTTCAAATTGGCCCAGGCCGACGATGAAAATGGTGGCGCGCTTCAGCGGCTTGGACGATGTGAATTCCCGACGAAAGATGGGCAGCGCCGGCATACCAGTCGCATGCGTTGTCGGCTGCGTGGCCGCGGGATCGGCAAGATCAATCCATTTCGCGCTCCAGTCGCTCGGCGAGAGCAAACCCATTTCCCATTTCGCCGGCGCGCTCCAATCGGATGCTCCATTGGATGCATCCCACACGCGCACCTGCCAGAAACAATCCTCGCGAGAAACGAGCGGCTTGCCGGCGTACTCAACTCCGATGCAATCGCTGGATTTAACCTTGCCGCTGTCCCAAAGATCTCCGCGATGGGCCGCGAGTTTTTGCGGCGAGGATGCGACGAGGATTTCATAAGCCGTCTGCCGCTCGCCGCGCTGGCTGGACGAAAGAATCCAACTGAGCCGAGGCCTGGCAGCATCGACTTGGAGCGGGTCCACGCGCTGTTCGCATTGCAGTTCGCTAGACAGCAAATTGCTCGCAAGCGCCGCCGTGCTGATCCCCGATATTGCCGACAAAAACAGGGCCGCGAACTTGAGCGAGATTGGCATGGGAACATTGTAATGGTGATGGAGTTGATCGCCATCGAGCCACGGAAACGACGGTTTGTCATGTGATCGCAACGTCCGAGTAACAAATGTCGCTTGACACTCTGATTGGTGCCCCTAGAATCGAATAATAGATCGCGGGGTAGAGCAGCCTGGTAGCTCGTCGGGCTCATAACCCGGAGGTCGGAGGTTCGAATCCTCCCCCCGCTACTGCCGATGGATAAGGGACTTGCGACATCGCGAGTCCCTTTTTCTTTGCCTGTTTTCGGCCCGGTGTACACAAAACTGTACATAGGCTTGACAGGAAACATGGTAAGGTAAAGTGACTCGCCAGAAGGATAACTCTTGCCGCCAACGGCAAAGGGCATCATGGCGAGCCTCATTCAGCGTCCCAATTCTCCGATCTATTACATCC
>JBEKUH010000100.1:0-21163 GCA_049515255.1 Tepidisphaeraceae bacterium
GCCCGGACAAATTCACAGGCGGACGCACGCGGGCCTCGGAACGGGATTTGAGGATCCATCCTTCTGTCCCGCCGGAGGTTGGCCAGCAATGGCCCCGTTGACAGGCCACGAAGCCTGTCGAGGTTCCCCGACCCGTTCTAGGGGCGGGTGGGGATCGTCCGTACATATTACTAACAGTTTTGGCGGGGTCAAGAGAAATATTGGAAGATTTTATTCAATTTTATCAGATTTTTATAAGGTGTTTGTTGGCGGGAGGTTATCGACGTATTTCCCCGGCGGAGCCGGGGGCTAACGGATGGGATGGGGTTCAGCGCTGATCGATCGGCACGACTTTCAACCCCAACGGCCCCCGATAATCATCCTGCGGCCGGATGATTCGGTTGTTCTTGTGCTGCTCCATGATGTGAGCCGTCCAGCCGGCGATTCGGGCAATGGCGAAGATCGGGGTGTAAAGATCGATGGGGATGCCCATCGTGTAGTAAGCGCTGGCGCTGAAGAAATCGACGTTGGGGTCCTTGTTCTTCATCTCCTTGACGATCGGGATGAGCCGCTCGGACATTTCATACCACTTGGTGTTGTTGGCCGCCTCGCCGAGCTGTTTGCTCATCTTGCGGAGATAGGTGGCGCGGGGGTCGAAGGTTTTGTAAACGCGGTGGCCGAAGCCGGGGATTTTTTCGCCGGCGCTGAGCATGGCGCGGACTTTTTTCTCGGCGGCATCGGCCGTTCCGCATTGAAGCAGAAGTTCCATGACTTCCTGATTGGCGCCGCCGTGGAGCGGGCCTTTGAGCGCGGCGATCGCCGCCGTCGCGGCGGCGTGCATATCGGCCAATGTCGCCGCCGTCACGCGCGCCGCAAATGTGCTGGCATTAAAACCATGCTCGGCATGCAGCACCAGTGCCGCATCCAGCACGCGCACCAGTGTTTCATGCGGCTTTTTGCCGCTCAGCATAAAGAGAAAATTCCCCGCGACCGTCAATTCCGGATCGGGGTTGATGATTGTTTGCCCCTGCTGCAGCCGATGAAAACCCGCGACAATTGCGGGAAGCTGCGCGGTCAGCCGGACCGCTTTGCGACGATTGGCAGCCGGTTCGTTGGAGGTCAGATCGGGATCGGTGCTGCTGAGCGCGCTGACGCACGTTCGCAGGGCGTCCATTGGTTCGGTGCTGGTGGGTAACGCCTTGAGGATCGCCGTCACATGCGCGGGCAAAGATGATTCCTTGCCGAGCTGCGATTTGAGATCCGTCAGTTCCACGCGTTTGGGCAGGCGGCCATCCCATAGCAGGAACGCGACTTCCTCGAACGTCGTATTCTCGACGAGGTCGGCAATCTCATACCCGCGGTAAACCAACCGCCCGGCTACGCCCTCGATGAAACAGATTTCGCTGGGGGCGGCGACGACTCCTTCGAGGCCGGCGGACGATTTGGTTGGCGGGGAAACAGCCTGCGTCATGGGACTCCGATCTATCTGCAATGCGGCAGTTGACGAAGCTTCGGCGTCGCCGAAGAACTCCTATTGCGACTATATACGATTTGCCGAATTGGCGTCAATTTAGCGGCGAATTTTCACGAACTTCTTTGTCTTTTCCCCTCCCCTGGTACTCCGGGGGAGGGACAGGGTGGGGGTCTCGTGCATCGATCGACATTCGGCCCCCACCCCAACCCTCCCCCGGAGTACCAGGGGAGGGGGAAGGATAACCCTTCATCGCTCCGCCACGGCGGATGCTGTTTCGTTTGAGGCGTACGTTTTGATTTGAATTTTGCCAACCGTATCGATGCTCACAGTGATCGCCCCACATTGGCTGGTGCGATACAGCGGAATCTTGTGGGCCAGTTCGTCAAACTCCTTCTGTTTTTGCGTCAGTTCCCGCGCGCTGGACGCCAGAATGACGCTGGGTGATACAGCTCGCAGGAATTCGGGCGTGATGGCGTCGGCCGCGCCGGAATGCGGGGCGATGAGGATGTCGGATTTCAAATCTTTGGCATGTTCCATCAATGCGAGCTCGGCCGGTTCCTGAATGTCGCCGGTGAAAAGGACCGATTTTCCGCCAAATCGCAGCTTCAGTACCAACCCGCAATTGTTGGAGTTCAAATCGCAATCCTGCGGGGGCCATAGGACATCCATTGTCGCGCCATCGCCCAAATCGAGGTGTTCGCCGCGATGGATCAGGGTCGGGGATTTGCCGGCATCGTGGATCGCATCCAGCAGAGCACCAGCCGGATAATTGCCGGTCGACCAGCGGTCGAATTCGGTGCTGGTGAGGATTTCGGGATGATTGAAATCGCTGAAGGCCTCCGGAGCGGCGCTGATGTGATCGAATCCGCCGTCGCTGAGGAAGATGCGGTCGATGTTGCCGGCGGCGCTCGATAACAAAGAAGGTTCCAGCACGCGATCGGCAAGATCGGAGATGGAATACGAACCGGCATCGATCAGAATTGCGTGATTTCCCGCCGTCTGGATCACCGCGCATTGACCGTCGCCGACATCCAGCAATGTGATTTGCATCGAAGCCGTTTGTGGCGCTGCGGCCGCGGGCCGGCATGCGGCGGGCCAGAGCACCAGCGCCGCCAATGCCCCGGCCGAGCCGACGCGACGCAGCCATCGCAACCATCGCGTGCTGGCCTGCATTAGGGACAGCGCCAGCAATGCGTAGAATCCGATGACCATCCAAAGAGATGGCGTGCCGATGCGCACCGAGGCGAATGGAATGGTGCTGATATCCGCAATTCCGCGTCGCATCCATTCGATGGGAATCACCACCATCGACGCCCACAGCCCCGAGCCGCTCGGCCACGCGAGAGTCAATAGAATTTTCAAGAGTCCACCGAGCAAAGTCAGAATCGTCAGCGGGAGCATCATCAAACTCGCGGGCACAGAGAAGGAACTGATGCGCTGATAGTGATACGCCACCAGCGGCATGGTGCAGATCCACGCAACGATGGCGGCGACGATCAGCGACACCGCGCGAATCCACAGGCGAGATGGATACGGTTTCACGGCCGCATCGGGGCCACGCTGCCATTTCCAGAACATGCGATTCAGTCGGCCGGCGCAAAGAATCAAGCCGAGAACCGCGGCGATGCCGATCTGAAATCCCGGGGCGAATAAATCGGATGGATGAATCAGCAGTACCGCCGTGGCGGCGACGGCCAGCATTTGCAATCCTCTGGGTTGGCGGCGCGCCAAAATTCCGGCGCTTCCCACCGCGCACATGATGACCGCTCGCCAACCGGGCCATGATGGCAGCGCGACCATCGCATACAGGGCCACCGCCAGCAGCGCGACAATCAACGAAAATCTAGGCGGCCGGCGCAGAAGTCGGCAGATGAGCAGCACCGTTCCACCGACGATGGCAATGTGCAAGCCGCTGATGGTAATCTGATAAATCACTCCAACTCGAACGAATTGATTCTCCAGATCGCTCAGTTGCGGGTCCGAATCCCCCAGGACCAGCGCCTCGGCAAACGCCTGGTCCAGCGACCGCTCGGCCGGAAATCCCATCGCCAGCAGATGTCGCGCTTTGATCTGCAACCACGCAACCGCACCGGGGCCGGGATCATCCAAAATCGTCACGCCATCGGCATGCTCGACGCGCATCGTCAGCAAAATGCGCTGGTCCCGACAGTAGTCGGCAAAATCAAATTCCCCCGGATTCGTCGGCGGAAGCGGACGCTCGATCAAGCCCATCGCGCGAATGGTTTGTCCCTCGGCCAACAGCGGATTCGGCTGCGCCAGGGTCAACATCACCTTCCCCTCGGCCGGCTTCCACCCATCCCACGTCCGCACGCGCACGGCCGATGCCAGCACCGTCTGCTTAGGCGGCAGCAAGCGCAAATCCCTCGCCGGCGGCGCCAGGATTCGCGGCGGCTCGTCGATATGCAATTCCACTTCCGCCAATCTCGATTCATCCGTCGTGTAATTCGCAAGATGAATGGGAGAGAAACCGAACCGCTCGATCTGCGCGGCCGACAAACCCACGCCGAGAATCGCCAATGCCATGACCGCGTTTGCGATCCATCCGGATCGCCAGAGGGAGATGACGACGCAGGCCGCGCTCAATCCCAACCAAATCGCCGGCAATATCCAAACGTGATTTGCCAGCGCGATTCCCAATCCGATGAGCAAAACAACCGTGACAGCCGGATAGGCATGGATTCGAAACGGCTGAACAGGATGTGACTCTTCGGCCGATTTCATCGGGGGAAACGATACTTTCGGGGGTGGAGCAATACAATGAAAATCCGATGGATTTACGATTGGCCGTCGGTAGCGCAATTGAGCCGGGGCGTCCTCGCCCGATCCGCGGGCCGAGGACGGCCCGGCTCAATGTGCAATTCGAACCGTTTCCCTAGGGGCAAAGCTAAAAACCCCCGCGGCGCTGGCCGCGGGGGTTGGATTTACTTCTGACATTTCTGCCGCTTACGAATAGTGATGATGCTTATGCACCGTTGTCGGCGGGGTCACGACCGGAGGCGTAACCACCGGGGGTGTCACGACCGGAGGAGTGACGACCGGTGGAGTGACCACCGGAGGTGTGACGACGACTGGCGTGATCGGCGTGCCGCCGAATTCGTAGGCGCCGGCGTCGTATCGGCCGCTGACGCGCGAGTCGTTCAGCAGGTCGGTCGCTGGGGCATCGACGCCATCATACGATGCCACGCCCGCGCCGATCGCCGGGCTGGTGGAGAGCAGTTGGTAATCGCCCGTAGCGGCATCGACGAACAAACTTGCCGTGCTGCCGCTGGTGATGTTGTCGGCCAAAGATGCGCTGCTGCTGGAGTCGATGGTCACGGTGCCCAGCAGGATGTTGTTGAAGACAATGTTGCCGGTGGCGTTGTCCTGAAATTCGAGCGCGCTCTTGCCGACGATGGTGTTGTTGACGATGACATTCCCCGTGCTGCCGACGCCGGCGTCGATGGTGTAGAGGGAGATGCCGTTGTTGGTGTAGCCGTAGATCAAATTGTTTTCGATGGTGGAATCGACGACGCCGTCGCCGTTGATGCCGTTGCCGGGGTTGTTGTAGATGAGATTGTCTTTGATGGTGCAGTCGATGACCTCGCCGACGCCGCCTTCGGAGGCGTCGCCGTTGAGATGGATGCCGTGCCAGCCGTTGCCGTCGATGGTATTGTTTTCGATGACGACGCCGCTGCAGGTTCCGCTGACATAGATGCCGTGGCCGGTGGTGTTGGTGCCGGTGGTGCCGGTGACGGTGTTGCCTTCGATCAGCGCGTTGTTGGCGTTGTCGGTGAAGATGCCAAACCCGCCGACGCCGGTGACGGTGTTGTCGATGATGCTGTCGTTGTTTCCGGTGGCTTTGATGCCTTCCTTGGTGACGGTTCCATTGTTTTCAATAGAAAAGCCTTTGATGGTGACATAATCGGAGCCGGGTTCCAGGTCGATGGCGACCGGAGTTTTGGAATTCTCGGAATTAATAATCACACTGCCCGCCGCCGCCGAGGGGTCGGCCTCGAAAACAATCGGCGCGGCCGCGGTGCCGGACTGGGTGTTTTCATAACTCAGCGAAAAGCCGGCGTATGTTCCCGCCTCGACAATTACCGTGTCGCCCGCCACGACTTGGTTGGCCGCTTCCTGCAGCGTGGCAAATGGGGCGGTTTGTGAACCAGCGGCGCTATCGGATCCTCCGACCGCAACGTAAAACGTCGCCGACAGAAGCCGACGATTTTCCAGTTTCTCAAAAAACGATTTCATACAAACGATTTCATACATTCTCCTATGGAAAAAAAGAGGAAACAGAACTCCGATTGCGCCACCACGTGGCACAAAATCTGCGTATTAAAAAAGCCGACGAAATCACGGCCGCGTTGCGGGCCGTTGCATTCATTCTCTCGATGAATTCCCGTCCGGAAGACAGAAACAATCAGACGACCGGTAACTTAGGCAATTGGCGGGGGCCGCTGTTGCCCGATCCTTGTCGCATCGAACCAGTCAAAATGGGCGACTGGGTTGCGAGAGGGATTTTGTCGTCCTTCGCGGTGAATCTTGTGGTGCATTAACTTCTCCTCAGCCTCAGCAGAACGTCATTAGTGTAACGAAGAGGACGGGTGATGGTTCAAGGGTTTTTGAATTTGATTGCAAAATATTTTTCCCCCAAAAAAAAGAAATGAAATATTAGGATTTTTCCTTGACTCGGAGCGAATTTTTCGATGCAGGTTACCTGCTTCGTTTAGCCGGGGCGGCCTCGCCCGGCACGCGGTCCGGGACGAGGCCGCCCCGGCTAAACATGTCATCACTCGACGTATTTATTATGATTTGAACTTATCGGAGAAATACATGACCCCGAAATTCATCGAATTGCCGGAAAAGAAAATCGTCGGCCTGGGAACGAAATTTATTTCCATCCTCTTTCCCGGCGGCAACAGCATGAATGTCATCCCTCCGCTGTGGGGAAAATTCATGAGCCAGATCGGCGCCGTCCAACACCGCGTCGGCCAGGCGGTGCTCGGCGTGGTGGAACCGCTCTCGGCCCAGGGAGAATTCTTCTACATCGCCGCGGCTGAGGTGTCTGATTTCTCCGGCACACCCAAGGATATGTTGCAGCGCACAATCCCCGCCGGGCGATATGCGTCCTTCACGCACAAGGGGAAGCTGGAGACTTTACGGGACACGATGCGAGGAATTTATTCCGACTGGCTCCCCAAATCCGGCTGCCGTCGGCGGAAGGCGCCGGACCTGGAAATTTATGATCACCGATTTGCGATAGGGTCGGATCAGTCGGAATTCGATATCTTGATTCCCGTGGAAGCTGAGCACGCGTGAAAAAATAAATTTTGTTCGGAATATTTTAGGGATCAGCGAGTACTATGTATTAATGACAAAATCCCAGCGGACCCCAAAAGTCGCCCACAGACACATGGCCGGCGGCCAATGCAACAAAATGCAACAATTTGCAGCGCTTACCCCCCCCCGGGCTGCGCCAGAGAGTAGATCAGTGGAACAGTGGAGCAGTAGAAAACGGCAGACAATGCGATCTCGTCACCTTGTCACCCCCTCACCTTGTCACCTTGTCACTCTCCCCCTCTCCCCCTCTCCCACTCTCCCCCTCGACCGCTGTTCTGACCCACTTCCGATTTCGCTATAATCCCCGCCATGAGCAATGAAACTAAACCAACCACGCTCGGACTTGCCCCCAGTTTTGGATTTGGCGATCGCCTGGGGTTGGCCACGCCCGGACATGCGGCAGCGCTGAAGCGGTGCGGATCGGGAATCCTGCCAATCTTCGCCCAGCAATCCATTCGGGAAATGGGCCGAACCAATCGAACGCCCCAGCAGGTGATGGAAGATGCGCTCGGCGGCGCGAAGAAGGCGGGATTTTCCGGCAAACAGGGCGCGGATGCGGATCATCTCAAGACACCCGTCGATGTCGATCGCACGGCCGAGGCGGGGTTTGTGTTCTTCACCATCGATCCCTCCGGCGAAGTGGATGCCGGCGCGGATGGATATAACCCAGATCAATTGGCCGAGAAATTTAAATCCATCGCGGGGGAAATCAGTTGGCTGGGGCAATACGAAGGCAAGCAGATCAAACTGGCGAGCGGCACGGTGATTGATTTCACGCCCGCCGTCGTCCGGCGCGCGGCCGTGAAGTACGGCCGGGCGATCAACATGGCCGCCAACCTCGCCAAGCACATCGAGCAGACCGCCAAAAAGCGCGGCCAGCCGTACGAGATTGAATTGAGCGTGGATGAGACACCCAATCCGACGACCTTGCCCGAGCACTTCATCATCGCCGATCAGTGCGTGAAGGCGGGGATGAAATTGGTGAGTTTGGCGCCGCGATTCATCGGCGAATTTGAAAAAGGCGTGGATTACAAGGGCGATGTGGCGGCGTTGGAAAAATCGTTGGCCGATCATGCCGCCATCGCCAAACAGATTGGGCCGTACAAACTGAGTTTGCACAGCGGCTCGGACAAGTTGTCGATTTATCCATCATTGGCCCGCGCCACCAAGGGACTATGGCACGTGAAGACGGCGGGCACGAGTTATCTGGAAGCCCTGCGCGTCGTCGCCCAGACGGATGCGAAATTATTCCGGGAAGTGGTGACATTGGCCCGCGCCCGATATGACACGGATCGGGCGACGTATCACGTTTCCGCCACACTCAAATCCGCCGGGCCGCAGGAAGCGATCTCGGATAATCGGGCACTGGAAAAAGCGTACTTGGGCGTCTGGCCGGATGTGCCCAAGGGAAAAGGATTCACCGACCCCGGCCGTCAGATCGTGCACTGCACGTTCGGCTCGGTCCTGTGCGATCCGACCCTCGGCCCGCGCGTCAAGGAATGCGTCCGGAAGAATCAGGATTTGTACACCAAAATCCTCGACGAACATTTCGGCAAACACCTGGACGCGCTGAAGGCGGGGATGTAATTGTGTCAAAAACAAAAATTAGCCACCGATGGGACACCGATTTGCACCGATGAAATACAGATTGGATTCATTGAATTATCGGTGTGAATCGGTGCCCCATCGGTGGCTAAATCTTATCTTTTGATGGAACCCATTATGCTCAACGTCAAACCCGCGGCGAATTCCAAGTTCGATCTGATCGCTCTCGGAGAATGCATGATCCGCCTGTCGCCGCCTGGGCATGGGAGGATTGAGTTTTCGCCGACTTTGGAAGTGTGGGTGGGCGGCGGGGAATACAACGTTGCCTACGCCCTGGCGCGATTGGGGCTTCGCACGGGATTTGCCAGCCGATTGGTGGATAACCCGGTTGGCAAGATCATCGTCAATCATGCCCGCAGCGTTGGGATGGATGTGAGTCATGTCGTCATGGCAAAATACGATGGCGTCGGGCGAGCCGACCGGATCGGGTTGAATTTCACCGAAGTCGGCACCGGCGTGCGCGCCAGCGTGACGATGTACGATCGCGGCCACTCGGCCGCAAGCAATCTCAAGCCGGGCATGATCGACTTCAAAAAACTGTTCAAGGAACAGGGCACGCGCTGGCTGCACACGGGCGGAATTTTCACCGCTCTGTCCGACGGCACCGCGGCCGTGTGCAAGGAAGCGATCCTCGCCGCCAAGGAGGCCGGCACGATTGTCAGCTATGATCTGAATTTCCGCTCCAAGCTCTGGAACAGCGCCAAGGCCCAGCAGGTCACGAAAGAATTGGTCCCGCATCTGGATTGCCTGATCGGCAACGAAGAGGATTTCCAGAAGGTGCTCGGTTTTGAAGTCGAGGGCGTCGATGAAAATCTCTCCGCGCTGGACACCTCGGCCTACAAGAAAATGGTGGAGAAAGTCGTCAAAACCTACCCCAATGTGAAAGTTGTCGGCACCACGCTCCGCGAAGTGAAATCGGGGCTCATCAACAACTGGTCAGCCATTCTTTATGTGGATGGCAAATTTTACGAGAGCCGGCATTTCGACAATCTGGAAATCGAAGACCGCGTCGGCGGGGGCGATGGATTCTCCAGCGGATTCGCCTACGGCTTCCTCACCGGCAAAACCCCGCAGGAATGCGTGGACCTCGGGGCCGCCCACGGCGCGCTGCTGCAAACCACGCGCGGGGATTCGAGCCAGATCGATCTGGAAGAATTGACGCATGTGTTCAAGGGCGGAAGTGCGCGGATCAAGCGGTAACTGGGTTTCGGAGGAAATAAATTTTCACCACGGAGACACGGAGAGCACGGAGGGAATACAAAATCAAAATGCATTTTTAACCACGGATAAGAAACAGATGAACACGGATGAAATCAAAATCTCCTGCATTTATCCGTGCCCATCTGTTTCTTATCCGTGGTTAAACCGAATTGAATTCCTCCGTGCTCTCCGTGTCTCCGTGGTGAATCCTCTTTTTTCAGCCGTATGGCTGCTTACATCTGGAAAGAATCCGGTCGAACATTGCTTCGGTCAGTTTGCCCGTGAACGTGTTCTGCTGGCTGACGTGATAGGAGCCGATGAGAAATCGGTTTGGGGATAATTGGATTTCGACGCCATGCGAAAACGGCGGGATTTGGGGCAAATCGTGACCATTGCGACGGGCCAAAGTGATCGCGGCGTTCCAGCCGATTTTTCCGAGCGCGAGGATCACGTGAACATTCTTCAGCAATTGCCATTCACGATCGAGAAATTCCGAGCAGTTGGCGATCTCGCGCGGCAACGGTTTGTTTGCCGGCGGAGCGCAGCGGACGGTGGCGCTGATGTAAACATCATTCAGTTGCAATCCATCGTTGCGATCTTGGGAGATCGGTTGATTGGCCAAGCCCGCGCGGTAGAGAGCGGCGAAGAGGAAATCGCCGCTGCGGTCGCCGGTGAATACGCGGCCGGTTCGGTTGGCGCCGTGGGCGGCGGGCGCGAGGCCGATGATCCAGATGCGCGCCGATGGATCGCCGAACCCGCTGACGGGTTTGCCCCAGTATTCCCAGTCGAGATAAGCCCGGCGTTTTTCCCGCGCGACGAGGTGGCAATATTTCCGCAAGCGGGGGCATCGAACGCAGGCCGTTACTTCATTACGCAACTGCTCGAGTGTGTGCATCAGACCAATCCCTTCAATCCGGCCTTGGCCCGATTCTGATTAACATGCGCCCACAACTTTTCATCCCGCCGCAGGAATCCGGAGAGTTGCGCCGTGCTGGTGCCGACTCGCGCGGCCGCCTCAGAGATGCTCCAGCCCGATTCCGCCAACGCGTCCAGTACCCAGCTCATAGCCACCAGATATTCCGCCGAGCGCAAAGAGATATCGAGAGAAAGTTTCCGTTTTACGAATGGCCCGCGAATCTCCAGCGCCAGTCGATGCCGCAATCGCCGAAGCGCCAGCATCCGATTTTGCTGCTGCGAGCGCGATTCCCCGGCCGTCGCCGCGAAACCCGTCGGCTCATGGGTCAGACGCACCGACGAGCTGGTTTTGTTTCGTTTTTGTCCGCCAGGCCCACTGCCGCGAAATGCCTCAAATCGGCATTGGGCAAGGAGTTGGGCATCGGAAAGAAGAAAGAATGCATCCATCTGTCTCTATTTTATCATTTCGACACGATCTTAATGCGGCGCAAAAGATCGCCCTCTAACCTTTTTTGGCGGTTGAAAGGTTTTCAACGGTTACCAAAAGGAGACGATTTATGCTCAAGCTATTCTCGGCAATGGCGGGAATGTTGGCGGTCGCGGCGGTGGCGTCGGCGGATGTGGAAATCCAGGCCGGCGGGGCGACATTCCCCAATCCCATTTATCAGCAGTGGATCAAGGATTTTGGCGCGGCCCATGGCGATGTCAAAATCGCTTACGCCGCCAAGGGATCGGGCGCGGGCATCAGCGGATTGCTGGACAAGACGTTTGATTTCGCTGGTTCGGATGCGCCGATGAGCGCGGAAGAACTCGCCAAGGCCAGCGCCGCCGGTGGAGATGTTGTGGAAGTGCCCTCCGTCGCGGGCGCGGTGGTTTTGGCATACGATCTGCCCAGCGTCAACGGGCAACTGAATCTCAGCGGATCGGTCATCGCCGACATGTATCTGGGCAAAATCAAAAGCTGGGATGATCCGGCCATCAAGGCGCTCAATCCCGGCGTCACGCTTCCGAGCACTCCGCTTACCACGGTCCATCGCAGCGACGGCAGCGGAACCAATTTCGTCTTCACCAGTTTTCTCTGCACGCAAAGCGATGATTTTCAGACGAAAGTAAACTTCGGCAAAACCGTGAATTGGCCCGAAGGCGGACAAGCCGGCCAGGGAAATCAGGGCGTGACGCAGGCGATTCAGAAAACCGAGGGAGCGATTGGATATATTGAATTGAACTACGCTCTGCAGAATCACATCGCCTTCGCGCTCGTGCAGAACAATGCCGGCAAATTCGTGCAGGCCTCGCCGGACAGTGTCTCCGCCGCCGGTGATGGGGCGCTGAAGGACATGGATGCGCAAAAGACATTGGCGGTCGGACTATGGGATCGGGATGGCGATAACGCTTATCCGATTTCATCTTTCACGTATCTCATCTGCTACAAAGACCTCGGCTATTTGAAGGACAAGGCCAAGGCCCAGGCGATTGTGGATTATTTCTGGTACGCATCGCACGATGGGCAGAAGGAAGCGCCTGACTTGAGCTATGCCCCGCTGAGCAGCGGCGTACAGTCGCGCGTGGAGCAAGCGCTCAAGACGATTGTATATGACGGCCAGCCGTTGCCGCCGTCGGGTCAGTGATTGAGGAATTCATGACAACGGTTTCAGAATCAACGAGCGCCGGCGGACCATCCCCCGCAGGAGGGGGGAAAGTGCTTGCCGGTCGCTCACTTTTTGGCGGGCGAAGCTTCAGCGATGTCGCGCTTCACTCGGCCAGCACGGCGTGCGCCTCCGCCATCCTCCTTATGCTGGTGGCATTGGTGGTCGTGCTGTTCATCGCGGCGGCGCCGAGCATCAAACATTTTGGTTTCCATTTCTTAGTCACCAGTGAATGGCGGCCCAATCCTTTACCTGTGCTCAAGCTGGGCGCCAACGGCAAGCCGATTCGTGATCCGATCACACGAATGAAAGTGGTGGATCATTACATTCCCCCGAATTTCGGCGCGGTGGCGAGCCTGTATGGCACGGCCCTGACCAGCGCGCTGGCGCTGGTGTTGGCGGTGCCGCTGAGTCTGGGAGCGGCGCTATTTTTGGTGCGGGTCGCGCCCGGATGGATGGTCGCGCCGGTGTCGTTCATGGTCGAGTTTCTTGCCGCCATTCCAAGCATTGCCTACGGCCTTTGGGGAATGTTCGTGCTGGGTCCGTGGCTCGGGGGCGATGCGCGGTGGATTCATTTCGGATTCATTCCGTTTCCGGCCGGCATCGAAGGATGGCTTTCTAACATTCTCCGCCATGTCTGGGGATTGCGTTGGCTCGCCGAGCAAAATGTGAACGGCGTGAATGTGCCGATCAGTACCACCGGACGGGATATCTTCATCGCCGGCGTGGTGCTGGGAATTATGGTGATCCCCATCATCACCGCCATCGGCCGCGACGTTTTGAAAAATGTCCCGCTGGCGCAGATCGAGGGATCGATCGCGCTGGGTGCAACCTGGTGGCAGAGCTGCATTGAGATGGTGAAATTCAGCCGCAGCGCGTTGTTTGGCGCGGTGATCCTCGGCCTGGCGCGGGCGGCGGGAGAAACGATGGCCGTGCTCATGGTCATGGGCAACAGCATGACGATTCCGACTTCGCCATTTCAGCCGGGCACGACGATGGCCGCGACATTGGCCGGTGAATTTCCCGAAGCTTCCACCAACGATCTCTACCGCGGCGCACTGATGGAAGTGGCGCTGATCCTGCTCATTATGTCGCTGGCGTTCAATATCGTGGCTCGATATCTGGTCGTGGGAAAATCGTCGCGCTCGGCAATGGCGCACTGAGAAATTACATGCTCGCCAACATTCACATCGCCAGGGCCAAACTCATCAGCCGGATCATGCGGGTTGTCTGCGTCGGATGCGCGGTGCTGATCGTCGGCACGTTGACGTTGATTACCGGATATCTGCTGGCCATTGGAATCCACTCGCTGAACTGGAGCTTTTTCGTCAACCTTCCGCAGGACAATCCGCCCGGCATGCGCAACAGCATCGAGGGAACCATCATATTGGTTGCCCTGGCGAGCCTGGTCGGGATTCCGATGGGAATGCTGGCCGGCGTGCATTTGTCGGAATATGAATCCAATTCCCGATTGGCATCGCCGGTGCGATTCGTGGCCGATGTTCTGGCGGGCGTGCCGAGCATTGTCGTGGGAATACTTGGATATGAATTGCTCGTCGTCCCCGCCGGAACCTACAGCGGCTGGGCCGGCGCGCTGGCGCTGGCGTTCATCATGATCCCCATCGTCGCGCGGACGACTGAGGAAATGCTCCGCCTGGTTCCCGGCAGTTACCGTGAAGCTTCCATCGCATTGGGTGCAACCAAAGCCCGTACGATTGTCAGTGTGGTCATCCCCTCAGCCACCGGCAGCATCGTCACCGGCGCCATGCTGGCCGTCGCCCGTGTCGCCGGCGAAACCGCCCCGCTGCTCTTCACCGCCGTCGGGAGCCCGTATGTCGTCCACAATCCCAGCAAGCCATTCCCGTCCCTGACGCTGCGAATTTATGAATTGAGCAACGAACCCTCCCCCGAAGCGCGCGCCCAGGCGTGGTCGGGGATTCTGGTGCTGATTGCGCTGATCTTTGTTGTGAATTTGGGCGTTCGGTATTTCACTCGGCCCCGGCGAACGCATCGGTAGGGTGGGCGTACTCGCCCACCCTACTTGCAAATTCGTCGCTGGCGTTTAGAACTTTTGACATGCCCAATTATCGACGGGCGTTTCGGCCGGGCGGGACTTTTTTTCTCACCTTGGTCACTGAGTGCCGCGCCCCGATCTTTGCCAGGAAATTCGCTCGAACTTTGTTACACGCCGCAATCGAGAAGTGCCGATTCCACCATCCATTCAATCTGGACGCGATTGTTTTGCTGCCCGATCATTTTCATATTCTTCTTACGCTACCTGAGCGCGACTCCAATTATTCGATTCGTGTATCCAACATGAAGTCTCTATTCACCAGATATTTCCTGACGGCTGGCGGCGAAGAACAAACACGCTCGGCATCCCGCTTGCGGCAACGTGCACGTGGCGTCTGGCAACGGCGCTTCTGGGAACACACCGTCCGCGATCAATTGGACCTCAACAATCATCTGGACTACATTCATTACAACCCCGTCGAACACAATTACTCACGTTGCCCCCACGAATGGCCGCATTCCTCATTTCGTCGGTTCGTGGCAGAGAAGCGGTACGATCACAATTGGTGCTGTCAATGCCACGGGCAATTGGTCAGACCTATTAAATTCGATGCCATCGCAAAAAACGCGGGGGAATAATCGTAGGGTGGGCGTACTCGCCCACCATCCCCGGAAACAGAAACAGATGGTGGGCGAGTACGCCCACCCTACGTTTTTGTCGTGGGTAGCAGCTTCCCGCGCGATTTCGGTGGTTCCCAGAGTTCGATGCGGTTGCCTTCGCCGTCTTTGATCCAACCGAATTTGCCGAATTCGGAATCCTCGATTTTCGGATCGGCCCAGACGCCATCTTTTTTCAGTTGAGCGAGCATCTTCTTCAAATTCGGCACGCGGTAATTGATCATGTGACCCTGTTTGCCGGGCCCGAAATATTTGGTGTTGGCGTCGAAGGTGCTCCAGACAGTGGAGCCGGCATTTTTAGGATTCTTAAATTCCCGCCAGTGAAATGAGCATCCACCCCACGCATCTTCGATGGGCAGGCCGAGATATTTTTTGTACCAGGCGCTGAGTTTGCTCGGATTTTTCGCCCGGAAAAACACGCCGCCGATTCCGGTGACTTTTTGTTTCATGGAATGATTTCCCTCATCAGCCGCCGTGCGCAAAGTCGGGGTAATCGGTCATGCCACCATCGACGAAGACCGTACGGCCTGTGACATAGGAGGCCACATCGGAGACGAGCACCACGACCATTCGCGCGACTTCCTCCGGCTCACCGACGCGATTGAGCGGGATTTTTTCCAGCAGATCCTTCAGACTTTCGGGATCACTCCACACGGATTGATTGATCGGCGTTTTGATCGCGCCCGGCGCGACCGCCAGAACACGCACGCCGAAAGGGGCCGCTTCCTGGGCGAGCGTTTTGGTCAGCATGCTCGCAGCCGACTTGCTGGCGGCGTAAGCGCTGTAGCCGGACCAGGCGATTTCTTCGTGTACCGATGTGGTGGTGAGCACAACGCCACCCTTTTGCGGCACCATTCGCTTCAGGGCCTCGCGCGCACAGTAGAAAGCGCCGAACAAATTGATCTCGAGCACTTTTTTCCACTGCGCGATATCGGCCTCCCAGCCCATGGCGCGGGCGCCGTCGATGCCGGCGTTGTTGACGAGAATATCGATCCCGCCCCAGGTCTTGTCGATTTGGCCGAACATGCCGGCGACGGCGTTGGGATCGGAAACATCGGCCAGGATCGAAATCGCCTGGCCATTTTTTTGTTTGATCGACTGCACGAGCGCATCGGCCGCTTCGGGATGGCCGACGTAATTGATTGCGACTTTGGCGCCGGCGTCGGCGAGGGCGAGGACGATCGACTTGCCGATTCCGGAATTGCCGCCGGTGACCAGAGCGCGTTTGCCGTCGAGTGTGATATTCATGTTGATCCTTCCTTTGCCCAGAGATAATACCGATTTACATCATGAAGCGAACCGCTTTGGTGGCCAAAGCTCTTTTATTGGAAATCCGCAGTTCCATATGTGCATTCTATCCTGGTGCGGTTTATCATATGAGACCGGAAGCGGCATCCTTAGAAAAACGCGATGAAGCGAATGCGCCCTCAGCTTCTGACGCTTGTCCTAGCTCACATAGCCGGCAGCTACGGCTGTTGCATTCTCCCGTTAATGGAGCGAATGCTGTACCGGGTGAACGACCAAGGCGCATGGATTTGCGTTAGCCTGGCTCCTCTGATTGCACCGATTTATCTGGTCGTGATGACCGTGGTGGATTTCCCGCACTATTACAATTACATGCCGGAGGCCTGGGCCTTCTATTCCGTCCCGTTTGTAACGGTGTGTCTGCTTCGTCGCAAGGGGACGCCCCTTTTTCGATTTGCGATTCCTCCGATTTTCATGACGCTATTTGTTACAGCTCTTTGGCTGCCCCGTGCGATCGGCGGGCCGCCACCGTGGCAAAGCCCGCTGGAGGGAAAGCAGGCCCCGGATTTCACGCTCACGACTCTCGACGGAACCACATGCAGTATCTCCCAGGAAAAAGGGCACGTTGTCTTGATCGACTTTTGGGGAACGGATTGCCCGCCGTGCAGGGTAGAACTGGAGCAACTCGTGGCCGGTCTGGCTAATGACAAAACACTCCACGAGTGAGGTCTTCGCGTGTGGGCCATCAATATCGTGGATGATAGCAATACGGTACAGAAGTTTTTGGACGAGAATCATTACGACTTCGAGGTGATGCTCGGTACTCAAAACGCGATAGCTAATCTGTACCCGCTGTCCGGAATCCCCACTACGTATCTGGTAGCCCGGGATGGCTCCATACGAAAGGCTTTTGCCGGCTTCGATCCGAAGACGGACGAGCAACTGCGGGCGGAGATCGAAGCGGCTTTGAAGTGAGCGCCCGCCGCAGCACGGCATCGCCTTCAAATTATGCCTTCCGGGAATTCAGCCACACGAGCGGTGGCCGTCGAGTGTGATATTCATGTTGATCCTTCCTTTGCGAACTGAACGAGATTTATACGATGGACCGGACCACCCCGCCATCGACGCGCAATGCCGCGCCGTTGGTGGCCGAGGCGCGGGGGCTGCAGACATAGACGACCATCGCGGCGACTTCTTCGGGTGTTTCAAATCGTTTCAGCAGCGACGAGGGCCGCGCGCTGCGGAAAAACTCCGTCTCGAACGCGGCCGAATCCATGCCCTTCCCCTTGGTCAATTCCTGCACGAATTGCTCGACACCTTCGGAGCGCGTTGGGCCGGGCAAAACCGAATTGACCGTGACGCCGGTGCCGGCAGTTGACTCGGCCAAGCCGCGCGCCAGCGCGATTTGCGCGGTTTTGGTGACGCCGTAATGCACCATCTCGACGGGGATGTTCAAGCCGGATTCGCTGGAGATGAAGACGATTCGGCCCCAGTTCTTCTTGAACATCCGTGGCATGTAAAATCGGCTGAGCCTCGCCCCGCTGAGGACATTGACTTCAAAGAATCGCATCCAGTCCTCGTCGGGAATCTCGAGGAACGGCTTGGGCTGGAAGATTCCCAGGTTGTTCACGAGGATGTCCACTTCGGGGACTTTGGAGGTCATCAGCGCGACGCCATCTTTGGTGCTGAGGTCCGCAGCGACGCCGATGACCTGGGTGCCTTTGTTCTCAGATCGAATTCGCTGAACAGCTTCCTCGACCCGGCGTTGAGTGCGGCCATTCACGACGACCGCCGCGCCTTCCTGTGCCAGCAGTGAAGCAATGGCGAATCCAATGCCGGCGGTCGAGCCGGTGACAAGGGCTTTTTTGTTGGTGAGCTGCAGGTCCATGGGTGTATCCTAGGCCGCTCGCTACAAAATTGTCACTGCCAGATTGATCGGGGAACCCGTGATACCCCATTTGTTTGCGTGCCTACAGAGTTGGCGGCTGGCGCAGTTTTTTTCGATTTTGCTTTCCGACGATTCAACCACCTGGAGCGGTCGCGGTTCGTCCCTGCCGATTTCCACCGCGGCCGGCGGGTCTTGGGTCCGGGGGAATTTTGAAATCGTCCGGCATCGGGTCGGGGTGATTGGGATCGAATGTGCCGGCGTCGTCGCGGAGGTATTTGGTCAGGTCCAATTTGTCCTGCTTGATTCCCTCGACAATGCAGCGGGAGAGGAGGTAGCCGCCGTAGGTGTTGGGGTGGGTGCCATCAACGAAGGCGCGGCCGACATCGGGGCCGACGGCGGTGTAGATTTCGATGCTCATGGCGTTCAGATCAATGGAGGGGCAGCCGATTTCCTGGGCGGCGGCGAGGGCGGCTTTGGGATAATCGCCAAGACTGTTTTGCGTTTTGGTGTCGGCACGGCGGCCCATGGATGAGACGATCACCGGAGTGGCGCCTTTGGCCTTGACCTCGCCGGCGTACTGCTTCAACAAGTCTTTGTATTCCGTGTTGGCCGGGGAATACGTCGAAGAGAAATCTTCATCGGGATAAATCACATTGTTGCCACTCTTTTTCATATCGTTGTGGCCGAACTGCATGAAGACGTAATCGCCGGGCTTGAGCTGGCTGAGGACTTTGTCCCATCGCCGCTCGGCGGGCCGGCGGAAGGCTTTGAGCGTTTCGCCGCTCTCGGCATGGTTGGCGACGGCGACGTCGGCGGTGAACCAGCGTGGGAGACATTGCGCCCACGATCCGCCGGGCTCGGTCGGCTGGTCGGTGACGGTGGAATCGCCGATGACGAAGATTGTTGGGACGTTCACGCTTTCGATCATGATTTGACTGACGGATGGATGATCGCCGCTGAATTCCAGCGTGAGCTTGTCGTCCCAATTCAGGGAACCGGCCTCGCGAGTGTCCAGACCCACGACACCGCCCGTCGAAATCTCCGGGCGTCGGACGTTGACGGTGAAGGATTCACTTTGTGATTGCCCGGCGGCGGTGTGAATCTGCTCGAGCACAAGCCGGCGCGATTCCGCTTTGACAGTGGTCGTGGAATCGGTCGTGCCCCCGAGAGTGACGGTGACTTTGTAATTTCCTTCAGGAACGGCGACGGAGAAATAGAACGGTTTGCTGGACGAGCGGTCCTGTTTGGTTTTGAGATCAAATCCCCAGCCGGTATCCGGAGAATAAACCACATCGTCAGGCACGATGATCGCCCCCGTACCCCCGCCGGATGATCCAAAGGTGAAATGTGCTGGAAGCGCAATATCACCGGCGAATCCGGCCTGGCAAAGTGCTGCAATCGTCAACGCCGCCAGGACGGCGAAGGATTTTAATTGATTCATCGCGACTGCTCCTTCTTTTGAGAATTGGAGGGCACAGAGAGAGGTTTATCTCTTCGCGAACAATGTGCCTGGTTTCGGCCAACCCCATCCAAACTTGTTTAAACCGCACATCCTGAAGCGTGGGACGGAAAACTAGGACGTCCCCTTTTCGTTCGACAAGACCAATTCATCTGCGGGGACTTCGAAGGTGGTAGATTCATCGCCATTTGAATCGACAAATCGGACCCTCACGAGCCGACGACCGGACGATCCAATCGGTCCACGGTCCTCGACCACTTCCACCATCACATTCCGGTCGCCAAAGCGAATTTGTCCTTGCCGACCGATCTCCATTGCCCCGTGGTGGTGGTGATGGTGGCGCCGACGGCGGCGGCGATTCTTTATAGCGTTTTTGGGCATCGCATACCTCGGACTCGTCTAATTATACCAGATTCCTACCAAGGGGATTTGCCCGTCAAATTTTTTAGGTGTCTTGACACCACCTCGTCGAATTGAGCCGCCAACCCATTGCACGCCCTTCTCCACGCAGCAACCTCCTCCAATCGGACCGCAACTCGTCCCAAACAAATGGCATCAGAAAAATCGTGGTGAGCGATGGCGTTTCGCCACTTGTTCAATGTTTCTAGCTTGTTCATTCGATCCGCATTTTTGAGGTTCGCGGCTTTGACTTCTTTCCAAAAGCTAAATCCGAGCCGGTTGAAGTCGCTTCCAAGATTGCCGGGGTTGGAGTTGCCTGCATCCAACTTGCGACCCTCCGTGAGTCGGGCAAGAATGATCCATTGAATCGAGTGCGGCGCAATACGGGCAATGTGATCGGCTGCGTTCGAATGCAGGTCACGACAGTATTTTTGAAACTGCGAAGATAGCAGGACCGCATAAGCGTTGTTAATTTGCGAAGTTGCGTACCGTCGACCGGGGCCATGTCCGCCGATGACCCTATGGACACTCCGAAGGTCTTCCAACGCTGTGCGTCCGTCAGTTTACCACCAATCCAAGGCTGTCGAAGGCATGCAATGGATATAATCAATCCGGCTTCACGCTTCAAATTTCTTTAATGTTTTAGCGATACATCTCACAATATACAGTTCTTGAGCAGATTACTCCCTATCAAAATAGTCCCTTATCAAATCCGCATCTTCATCGGGAATGTTGCCGGATTTCAGGGCTTGGTAGGCGGCAGAGATGTCAGCGGGCCAGCGGTCGGATTGCCAGGGGGCGATGGATTGCGCGGGAGGGGAAGAGGCGGAGCCGTTGGCGGCGGGGCCGGGGATGTTGGATGGTGATCCGGGGCCGGCGATGCCGGGAGCGGCGGGGCCGGATTGGTTGGGGATTGACGGAGACATTGTTGCATTGGGAGCGGCGCTTTGGCGAGCGGGAGAAATTGCCAGGCCGGGATTTTCCTCGAATTCTCGGTGCGATTGCTCGGTTTGGGAATTGCCGGATGCCTGTCGATTTGAAAATTGATCGGGGGATTGATGGAGTTCTGTTGGATCGGATTCTGGTTGTGAGATCGTGGCCAGATCGGCGCGGGTTTGAATCGGCTGGGAAATCAGGATCGCGGAGGTAAGCAGGAGAGCGGAGAGGATGCCGATGCCGCTCCAGGCGCGGAGGCTAAGGCGATGGGCGATGACCATGGATGGACGCAAAGTGCGGCAGCGCTGCTCGGCGTCGGCGAGAATGGCGGATTGCCAGGGATCGGTTGAGTCGGCGAGAGTGAAAACGGTGCTGAGCAAATC
>JBEKUH010000101.1:0-14634 GCA_049515255.1 Tepidisphaeraceae bacterium
TGCCGACGACGACGTCGGCGAAGGAGAGTTGGGATTGCTCACGTTCACGCATGCGAACCTCCGTGTCGATTTTTCGATTCCATCAGTATACTGGACGTGTCAAGGGTTTTTCAGAGGTTCCAGGTGTTACATCTGCGTGAGTATGCGGCGGCAGCTGCGCGGTCCGGACCAGGCCTTTGAGCATTCCGCGGAACACGATGCCGTGCAGGGGCAGGACGGCGTACCAGTACGCGATCCCCAAGAGTCCGCGCGGGCGGAAACGGGCGGTCATGATGATCGTGCATCGGTTGGCGACATCGGGTTCGACTTGGAAACTCAACGTGGCGACTCCGGGGAGTTTCATCTCGGCGGTTAGCACCAGATGCTCTGGCGCTTCGATCTCGGTGACGCGCCAGAAATCTAATGCATCTCCGAGCCGTAGATCATGCGCGCTGCGGCGGCCTCGGCGAAGGCCTGGGCCGCCGATCATCCGATCCATGATTCCGCGCAAGTGCCAGAGCCAGTCGGCGGCGAAATAGCCTTGCTCGCCGCCGAGCGAGCAGACCGTTGACCACGCGGCCTCTGAAGATGCCTCGACGTTCGCTTCTCGGCGATCGACGAACACCGTGCCTCCTGCCCATGAGGGATCACCGGGCATCACGCCGGCGTCGGACCATGCTGTTTCCACCGCGCCGGTTTCCATATTTACGATTGCCGCGTCCATCGCCTGGCGGATGGTCAGGCATTGGTGCGGCATGAGGCGCGTCGCCTCATCATTCCGGCAGACCACGCGATTACGCAGACCCTCGGCAAGCGGGCGGGCGATGCTGGCGGCCAGTGGCGTGACAAGATGAATCCACAGCGAACTGAGTCTGGGCGTCAGCACCGGCACGGGGATCACGAGTCGTCGATGAAGGTGCAGCGCTGTGGCCATTTCGCGCATCACCCTGGCATAGCTCCAGACATCCGGGCCTCCGATATCGAGCGTTTTTCCTGTCGTCGCGGAAGTCTCCAGCGCGGCGATCAGATAGAAAAGGACATCCCGGACGGCGATCGGCTGCGACTCCGTCGAGACCCACTTGGGCGTGATCATGATGGGCAGGCGTTCCACGAGATAGCGGAGAATCTCGAACGACGCCGAGCCCGAGCCGATGATCATCGCCGCGCGCAAAACCGTGACGGGCACACCGCCGCGCGCCAGGGCCGTCTCAACCTCGCGGCGAGATGAGAGATGTTCACTGAGTCCCGGCCCGGTTTCGCCAAGGCCGCCCAGATAGATGATCCGCTGCACACCCGCTGCGGCGGCGGCGCGCCCGAACGACTCGGCCATCGCCTGATCGCGCGCCCGATACTCTGAACTCACCGCATCCATCGAATGCACGAGGAAATACGCTGCGGTGCAACCGCGCATGGCCGCCGCCAAACCGGCCTCATCGCTGGCATCGCCTTCGACGACCTCAACATGCTCATTTTGAGCCCAATGACGCGCCAGCAGCTTGGCGCGACTGCGGGCCAGGCATCGCACCCGATACCCGCGCTCGATCAGACGCGGCGCCAGCCGACCCCCGATGTATCCGGTTGCGCCGGTGACGAAGATTGTGGAAAGCGAGTCTGTGTGCATTGCAAATAACTTTAATGATGGGTCAAGTGTATGACTCTTGCCGCAAAGAATTTCCCCCTCCTCCGGTACTCCGGGGGAGGGTTGGGGTGGGGGCCGAACGTCGAATGACCCGCGAAAAAACCCCCACCCTGTCCCTCCCCCGGAGTACCGGAGGAGGGGATAAAAAGATCATCCTGTCGAAATCGTCACGGCGCTCCTGTGGGATCTATCGGTGAACTTCCATCAGGAAATGCGTTGAGAAGATCGTGTGCGTCGTCGCCGTTTGTGGCGAAGATTACTCACGGCGTCGCGGAGGCAAGAGATTTGGACCACTAAGACACGAAGACACGAAGCGGACACCAACGTTCGAGACCATTTCTGCGGATGAAGCCTTCTCAATTAATTTTTTTTAAACAGAGAAAGTAGATTCCGCGGAATCCCTCTGGAACCACGAATGCCGCTTCGTGTCTTCGTGCCTTAGTGGTTCAATTTCTTCCGAATTCCACGGGATCCGTGGAACGTCGCAGTTGGCCGCAGGCGGCGTCGATGTCGCGGCCGCGGCTTTTGCGGACGTGGGCGTTGACGCCGTTGTTGCGCAGGATGCTCTGAAATCGCACGACTGCCTCGCTTTCGGGTCTTGCAAACGGCAATCCCTCGACGGGGTTGTAGCGGATGAGATTCACGTTGGCCCGCAGCGTTTTGCAGATTTGCGCCAGCTCACGGGCATGTTCCGGTTGATCGTTCACACCCGACAACAGAATATATTCCAGCGTCACCTCCCGCCCGGTGCGATCGAAGTAATATCTGGCCGCGGCCAAAATATCCTCGAGGGAAAAATGTTCCGCCCAGGGAATCAATTGCCGGCGAAGAGATTCATTGGGCGCATGCAGAGAAATCGCCAGATTCAGCGGCAGCGATTCCTCGGCGAGTTGTCGCATGCGCGGCGGAACGCCGACGGTGGAGAGCGTGATCTTCCGCGCTCCGATGTTGAAGGCGCGCGGATCGTGCAGGATGCGGATGGCCTTGAGAACACTGGCATAGTTGGCCAGCGGTTCGCCCATGCCCATGAAGACGATGTTGCTGATGCGGGTTTGTTGTGCCTTCAGAATTTGATTGAGGAGAAAAACCTGCTCGACGATTCTGCCGGGTGTGAGATTCTGCTTCACTCCGTTGATTCCGCTAGCGCAAAATTTACAACCGACGGGGCAACCGACCTGCGAGCTGATGCAAGCCGTGTGGCGCGGGCCATCGGGAATCATGACGGATTCCGCTGTCGCGCCAACGGGCCAACCGGCGAGAATTTTGATCGTCCCATCTTCGCTGATCTGCTCGCGGCGCACATTTCCCGGCGTAAAATCGAACGATTCCACCAAGGTATCGCGCTGGAGTTTAGAAAGATTTGACATCAACGCCGGGTCCGTTACGGATTTCACATAGACCCATTCGCAGACCTGTTTACCGGCATATGCGGGCCATCCCCACGATTGCAGGAGGGCATCAATCTCCGCCGGCAAAAAATCAAAAAAGGCGTTTTTATCGGAAACAGGCACGTCGTGTGTATATTATGTTGATATGAACAGCCCGGCAATTTTGGCTGACCCCACCCGGAAGGCGGACTCAACCGAAATGATTCAGAATAGAAATAATATCTGGACGATCGCCGGGCGAAATACCGCGCGAGTTGCAGATGTTTTGCAATTTGCGTCGGCGTCAAAAAGTCGTTGTGCGTCGTGGATGCGTGGTAGCTCATTGATGAGTTCTATTTTTTTCGAGGGTACAATATGAGCTTGTCAGTCCATCAGCGCGGCGAAAAAAATCAAGGGCGAGGTGAGAAGCCGTCGGGAAGCAAGCTGCCGGTGTTCCGCGATCCCGATCAGGGCGCGGACGCCGCGCCATCGACGCCTCGTGCGAACGATGTCGCTGATGAACAACTTCTGGAAGCATATCGTCGCGGCGATCGCGCGAGTTTCTCCAAACTGGTCAATCGATATCACCGCGAGTTGTTCCATTTTCTGGTGCGCTTCCTCGGCGATCGCGCGGCGGCGGAGGATATGTTCCAGGAAACTTTCCTGCAGGTGCATCAGAGTGCCGACACATTTGATCCACAGCGGCGATTCCGCCCGTGGCTTTTCACCATCGCCGCCAACAAGGCGCGCGATCTGATCCGCGCCCAATCCCGACGACCGGCAAATCCGTTGCAGGCGGCCATTCATCAGGGCGACGAGCAGAGCGGCGAATTTATCGATCTGATCCAAAGCGCCGAACCGCTGCCCGAAGAGCCGCTGGTGCGAAAAGAATTACAACAACAGGTGCAACGGACGGTTATGGAGATGCCTGCGCATTTGCGGGAAATTTTGCTGCTTTCCTATTTTCACCAATTTCCGTATCGTCAGATCAGCAGCATTCTTGGGATTCCCCTGGGAACAGTGAAATCCCGCCTTCATGCGGCGGTGGCGTATTTTGCCGATAATTGGAAGAGGACGAACCCGGGTGAAAATGGCTCGTAGTAGTGACGTGCCAAAGGCTGGTGGATGTGTCCGTGCCATCGGTTGTGGTATCATGTGACCGGATCGCTTCGAGTTCATGTGGCGGTTGGCGGCTTTGAAGCGGGCTGCCGGATTTTGGGGACAGTATGAGTAAGAAGCTCAGCGACGAAGATCGTCGCGCCATAGATATGCTTTTGAATCGAGCCAACGAGGCCAAAGCCGGCCGAATATCCCCGCGTCGCATCGCCGCCGCCGCAAAGATTCTTTCCGCCCTCGACGCATACCCGACTCCAGAGCCGTCCAAGGATTTGGTCGAACGCACATTGCGACACATTGACCGTGCGGCCATCCCGCTTCCCACGCCGGACGACAGTATTACGGGCTTCGATCCGGGCCTGCTCGCCTGAGAAGAATTTTCAGATTCTCCAATAGCGCCGCCAATTCCTCATCAGAATGTTCACTCGAAAGCGTCACACGCAATCGGCTTGTTCCGCGCGCCACGGTCGGCGGGCGAACGGCGGAGACCAAGAGCCCGGCTTCAAAAAGTTTTTCCGATGATTCCATCGCCGCTGACTCGCTGCCGAGAATGATGGGGATGATCGGCGAATCGCCGTCTGGAATTTTCACGCCGGCGGCGCGCAGATTTTCGCGCGTGCTGCGAGCCAGATCGCGCAGACGATTTTGGTGCTCGGGTTCATCGCGCATTACGCCGATGGCGGCTTCAATCGCCGCAGCAATTGGCGGCGGGACGCTCGTCGAATAGATGTACGCCCGCCCGGCATTCAGCAGCATCCGGTAGAACTCCTCGCTTCCGCACACCGCGCCCCCGATGCAACCGGCGGCTTTGGAAAATGTGACGACGCAAACATCCACCGCATCGAAAACCCCGATTTCACCGATCAATCCGCAGCCACCCGGGCCATACACGCCGCTGCCATGCGCTTCATCGACGAAGAGCACGAAATTAAATTCCCGTTTCAATTCCGCCAGTTCCCGCAGCGGCGCGGCATCGCCGTCCATGCTGAAAATGGATTCGGTGACGACGACTTGCAATTGATTCGGATTGGATTTCTCCAGCATCCGTCGCAGCCTGGCGAGATTGTTGTGCGGAAACACACGCCAGGGCGATCCGGTGGATCGAACGGCATCGAGCAAAGACGCATGCGCCAATTTATCGATCAGGAATCGCACGCCTCCCGATCCCAATGCTGCCAGCGTTTGTATGGCCGCGAAGTTCGCCTGATATCCGCTGGGAAGAAGCACCGCCGACTCGGTTTTTTTCCAGCGCGCGATGGCAGATTCAGCCGAGCGATGAACGGATGTGTATCCCGAGATCAACCCCGCCGCGCCGGAGCCAACGCCGTTTCCCGCTGCCGACTGCATTGCGGAAATAATTTTCGGATGGTGCGTCAGGCCGAGGTAATTGTTGGATGAGAAATTCACCAATTGCCGGCCGTCGATCAGCACATGAACGGCATCCAATATCTCGACAATTCGGCGGGTGCGCAGCAATCCCGATTGGGCGCGTTGAGCAAGTTCATCCTGCAGAAGTGATTCCAGGGAAACCAGCGGCGGGTCATTCGTCGTCATCATCGGACCCGGACATTTCAGCGACATCGTCCTCGTCGATCGCGTGGCCGCTGAGTTCGGCAAGTTTCTGCTTCATCAATCGGCCGATCTTGAATTTCACGGTCCGTTTTTCCGGGACGTCGACGGGCTCGAGGGTTTTGGGATTCTGGGCTTTGCGGGCCTTGCGGAGCTTGGTTTCAAAGACCCCAAAGTCCCGAAATTCCAACCGATTGCCTTTGCCCAGTTCGTTGACGATCTCATCAAGGAATTGCTGGACCACCTTCTTGACCTGCACCCTTTTTTGGGAGGCATTGTCAGCGATGCGGTCGATCAATTCTTTCTTAGTTATGGTTGCCATACCTGCCTCGGACGGGTTTTAACACGCGACAGGAAACAGACTTAAACAATATCACCAATCCCTTGGCCGATTGCAAGTATTAAATGAGGCCCACAACAGGAGGGGGTTAACAGAGCAGTAGAACAGTAGAACAGTCGAGCAGTAGAGGGAGCGGTTTATCGGGCCCAAAGGGCTTAGCGGTAGGAAGCACCGTAGGTCTCGCTGTCGGAGTATTGCTCGAATTTATCGCCATCAATCCCACCCCGCTGGTCGTTGATGGAACTTTGGTAGAATAAGGTGGTGCTGGAATCCTGATAGCCGGCAAAGGCGCCCGGCTGGCGGCCATCGCGGGAAAGGTCCATGCGCGGTGTTCCGGCCAGGACCGGGGGATCGAAGCAAAGCGCGCCCGCCCCGGCGGGTTGGTAGGATGCGGGCACAATTGCCTGCACCGGGGGTTGAGATTGAACCGCACATCCGCCCAGGGCCAGAGCCGCCAGAATCATTGCTATGCTTCGCATGGAAATGCTTAATCAAATCCGATGCCGCGCGGGATTTGCATCCGGCAGAATTGAATCGTATGTCAAAAGCAACGCGAGGCGGGCATCCCCCGGCCCCGTGAAAGGCGGTTTGCCGCGTTTTGGCGGCCGCAGTGCCCATAATGTGTTTCCTCCGTCAAAGACCGGCCAGACGGGGTGATGCGTTGGGGCAACAATCCCCGTGGCGTCGCGGAAACACGTTTACTCGCGGCGTCGCTCACGGTGGCGTGACGGGTTTGAAGGGTGTGAAAAGTGTGAAGGGACGGGCTATCCCCTTCATACCCCTCGCACTCTTCTTACCCTTCACGCCCCGTCACGGTTCCGTTGATGGCGCTTCCGTCGGTTCTATTCGAAACAAATCGCGCGGCAGAATCTGGTCCGATAATTCCGGAGGAATCTGTCCGGTTGGAAAAATCACTGCGATCTGTGAGGCGCCATACACAACGTCGATCCTTCCGGCTGGATCGAGCCACGCGCGCTGGATGTCCGAAAAACTCGGAACGTCTTTGCTGAAGACGGCCTCGACCGATGGTTGTGTGCCGGCTTGATTTGCGGAGAGCCGGGTGATCGTGCCGCTGGGTTGGATAATGAAGATGTGGCCGTTGCCGTCGGGGACGCGCCAGCTTCCATCGCTTTGTGGGCCGGTCGTGGTCGTGGTCTTCGGTTGATCGGTCATCACTTCCCAGCCGTTGGCGGTTAATTTCAGATTTTCATTGCCGCGTTTGATGGATGGCCAGTCGTCGGCGGTCCACGCCGCATTGTCTAATATGGCCAGTTGCCAGATTGCCAGGCGCGGATTGGGATCGGGAACGGTCGGATCGAGCAGCAATGTTGGCCCATCGGCCGCGCCCGGTTCACGGAATAACCATCGGCCACGCCGATCGATCGCAACCAGATCGGTAAACGGTTTCTCCGAATCCCGCAGCAGAACATCGAACTGATCCGGCGGCAAATATCGCTCCGGGCCCTTGTCCGCGGAGGTGACAATCCATTCATCCCGCACGCGCGAGATGTGATCGTTTGGCCCCAACGCCGAGACAATCGCCGCCGGGGCTTGCTGCCACGCGCTGCTCGGCCGAATCACCAGATAATCCGGCTTGACCACCAGCGGATCGTCCTGATCGCGCGGAATGCTCACGCCCTCCGGCAGGAAAAAAATCGCCCCCTCATCCGGCAACCGCGCTGCCAGCGTCATCTGATTCTCATTCACCAGCATCCCACCCAGATGCGCTTCGAGCCGCCGGTCGAGCAATTCGTGAATCCGCGCTAATTCCTCGGGAGACGCATCGGCCTGAAGTTTTTCCAGAATCGGAAAAATCCCGGGGCCGTAGCGAGTGAGTTCCTCAAAAGCGTCCGCGCGCTTGGCGGGATCGTCATCGCCCAATTGCTCGGCCAGCGCGGTGACGGCTTGCTCGTCGATCGGCGCGCTCTCGAGTTGCACGATGCTGAGGTCCACCGATCCCGCATCGGCTCCCGCGCGCACCTGCATTACGCTGCCGTCCCGCATCGGCACCAGTTGGATGACATTCCCCGGCCAGTCGTCGCCGCCGAGAACATTCCATTGCCCGTCGACGAACCGGGCGATGTGCGACGTGCCGTTGATTTTTTCCTCCGCCCCGCACCAGGCGAGCCGGCCGCGCCCGTCGAAAACAATGTGCGGCCGAGGGAATGGCCCGGTTCCATCGCAGAGATTGCAATAGGATTCGGTCAGTTGTTTGCCGAGGGTGATGATGTCAACGCCGCCGTCGCAGGGAACGGCGATGCGCGTCTGGCCGTTGTCGTCCCAGTTGGTGGCCCAATCCCATTGATAATTGTGTTGCCACGGAATCGGCTGGGTTTGATTTGCTGAGACCAATTCCCAGCCATCGCTGGTGGGACATACGGCCGATGGTTGCCACTGGCCCTTGGCGTCGATGCTCCAGTTGACGAAGTAAATTTTACGATCGACGACATGCTCCATTTCATCGCCGGCCCGGGCCAAAACTTGTGGCAATGGATCGGCATCGGGGCACTTTATCCACAGATCGCCGCGTGGGCAGACGTACACGGGCTCTTTCAGCATGATGTGAGCCGCATCTTCCAGATCAACGCCGGCAGCCCACGGACGAGTTTCGGGATAATTCAACAGATACCGATGCAACACCTGGCCGTAGGTTTGCACGGTGATTGGCGCTGGCAGCGTTGCCGGCGCGGTCGTGGCATCGGGAATTGTCGCGGCAATCATCGTGGTCGGCTGGGTGGCCGCGATTGGAGCGGGTGGCCGTCCCAGAAATAAAACCAATCCGAGACCGATCCCCATCGCTGCCAACAGGCAGATCATCATCCCCAGGATTCGTCCGGTACGTGCCCGCATGTTGATCCCGCTTCGTCGCCAACATCCTACCAGCGCAGCGGGGACATCTGTATGATGAACCGTAGTCTCGGATGTATTGCCGGGTGCGTGATGTTTGCCGCAAAAAATTTCCCCCTCCCCTTGTACTCAGGGGGAGGGTAGGGGTGGGGGCCGAACGTCGATCGGCCGCAAGACCCCCACCCTTGCCCTCCCCCTGAGTATAAGGGGAGGGGATAAGAAAGTTTGCCGTCCGTCGCGCACCCAACGTCCGGGGATTCCTCAAAAGGCGGATCGAATTCCATGACAACGGCGACCGACGGCCACGCGATCAGCCTGCAAAACGTCACCAAGATTTACCGGCGGAAAATCCACGCGCTGCGGGGAATCAACATGCAGGTCAAACGCGGGGAAATCTTCGGATTGCTCGGTCCCAACGGAGCGGGCAAGAGCACGCTGGTCAAGATCATGATGTCCGTCGTCCGGCCGACGCGGGCCGAGGGATTGATCCTGAATCGTCCCATCGGCCACAAACCGACGCTTCGGCAGATCGGGTATCTGCCGGAGAATCATCGGTTTCCCAAATATCTCACTGGCCGGCAGGTGATCGAATTCTTTGCGGCATTGTGCGGGGTGGACCGATCCACGCGCCGTAAGCGCGCGGGGGAATTGCTCGAACTGGTGGGCATGACCAACTGGGGCAATGCGAAAATCTCGCAGTATTCCAAGGGGATGCTGCAACGCATCGGATTGGCACAAGCGATGGGGGCCGATCCGGAATTGATCGTGCTGGATGAGCCGACCGATGGCGTCGATCCGGCCGGGCGACGGGATATTCGCAAGGCGCTGCTGGAACTTCGCGCTCGGGGCAAAACGATTTTCATCAACAGCCATTTGCTCAGTGAACTGGAAAGCGTTTGCGATCGCGTGGCGATTCTGGTGCAGGGGGCGGTGGCGCGGCAGGGGACGATTGATGAGCTGACCGTCGCCAAGCAGTGCTTTCTGTTTGAAGTGTCTCCCGTGGAGAATTTGCCGGGGCTGGTGAATGCCGCATTGGGCGGGGTGCTGAATTTGCAGGTCCCGCCGCCGTTTCGGGGGAAACTTGCGGATGCAACCTGGTGCGAACTCGACGGCGTTTTCCTGCGATTTGGCCGGACCGATCCGGCGGCGGTGCAGGATGTGCTCGATGCGCTGCGGCGGCAGGGACTGGTGATTCGCCGGATGCATCTGGTGCGGCCGTCGCTGGAGGAATTGTTTTTCGAGGCGGTGGCGAACACGGCGCTGGGCGCGGGGGCGGCATGAGACAGACCTGGGCTTTGCTCATCGACGCGTACCGCGATCTGAATTCGCGCAAACTTTTCTGGATCGTGCTGATCCTCTCGACGGTGGTGGCGGCTTCGTTTTTCGCGGTGGGAATCGACGACCGGGGCGCGAGCATTTTCGGGCATGTCTTTTTTCCCGATTACAACACGCATTTCGTCAAGCGCAGCGAGTTTTACAAGGAAGTATTTGTCGGCTACGGCATCGATACCTGGCTCAGCTTAGTTGCGATCGCGCTGGCGCTAATCTCGACGGCCAGCATCTTCCCCGAATTTCTCGCCGGCGGGGCGGTGGACCTTTATCTCTCCAAGCCCATCAGCCGGATTCGGCTTTTTCTGACCAAATATTTCTGCGGGCTTTTGTTCGTGGCCATGCAGATATTCTGCTTTTGTCTGACCTGTTTTCTCGTCATCGGCATCCGCGGCGGCGAGTGGTTGCCCGGCGTTTTTTTGGCGGTGCCGATTGTGTTGCTGTTTTACAGTTATCTCTTTGCGATCTGCGTTTTCTGGGGCGTCTGGACGCGCTCGACGATTGCGGCGCTTCTGCTGACGATTTTGTGCTGGTTTGTGATCTTCGGCGTGCACTTTGCCGAAGTAGCGATGTTGCGGATGCAATACTCCGACGAGGTCCGCTCCAAACAATTGGAGGAACGCATCACGCGTGAGTCGGCAATTCTCAAGCAGGTGGATAAACAGTTGGCCGAGCAGCCGGACCCGGTCGCCACGCAACCCACGACGCGCGCGGCCATGGCGTTTTGGAAAACGCTATTTCCCGGCCCGGACAATGAAAATGTCGATCCGCGCGTGCGGCTGCGGGAACGCACCTACGACCAGCTCACTGCGGATCAGGAAGAACGCCTGCAGTACACCGGCACCATCGTCTTCTGGCACAAAGCGTTCTATCTCGTGATGACGGCATTGCCCAAGACTTCCGAAACGGTGGATTTGCTGACGCGCGTGCTGATCAAAAATACCGGAATGGAAGGCTCGGACGCGACGCGCCAATCCGATGACATGAGCGACGACAATCGGGTTCAACTTGAGGATCAGGCCCAGCAGATGTTTATCAAGGAATTGAACAGCCGATCCGTCAGTTGGGTCGCCGGGACTTCGGTGGGGTTTGAGGTGGTGGTGATGATGATCGCGGCATGGATGTTCTGCCGAAGGGATTATTGAAGGGATCGGGTTTCGGGTCTCGGGGTTCGGGTTTCGGGTGAAGAGGACGGCGAGCATCTTTTCTTACCCGAAACCCGATACCCCAAACCCGAAACCCGATTGCTCCATCCCTTGCTCCCCGCCTAATGTTGCATATCCTGTTTGACCTATGGCCAGAGTACGCAAAGCAGTCATCACGGCGGCGGGGCGGGGAACGCGGCAATATCCGGCTTCCACCGCCGTGCAGAAGGAAATGTTTCCTCTGGTGGATCGCGACGGGCTGACCAAGCCGGTCATCCAGATCATCGGCGAAGAGGCGATCGAATCCGGGATCGAAGAAATCTGCATCGTCACCCAGCCGGGCGAGGAAAAACATTACCGGGAATATTTCCGCCGGCTCGATGATGAAATGGTCAAGGCCTTTCGCGGCAAAGATTGGGCGATTCTGGAATCGGAAAAACTCGGCGCGTTCGGCGAGCGGCTGCACTTTGCCGAGCAGCATTCGCCTGAGGGATTTGGGCATGCGGTTTATCAGGCGAAGAAATTCGTGGGGGATGAGCCGTTTTTGTTGCTGCTGGGGGACCACGTTTACATCAGCGACATCAAGGATCGCTGCGCGCGTCAACTGATCAAGGTGTACGAGCAATACATGCTCGATGCGATCACCGGCGTGCAGCCGACGCTGGAGCGGATGCTGCATCTGTTCGGCGTGATCCGCGGCGCGCCCATCGACGCGGCCCGTGGCATTTACAAATCAGAATTGATCATTGAAAAGCCATCCATCGAACTAGCGCGGGAAAAACTCTCCACCCCCGGCCAGCCCGCGGGGAATTACCTTGCCCACTTTGGAATCCACGTTTTCTCGGGGCGGATTTTCGATTCGCTGGAATACCTGATCAAGAACAACATTCGGGAGAAAAACGAAATCCAGCTCACCGCCGCCCAGGAACATCTCCGGCAAAACAGCGACAAATACTGGTGCCTGATCACGCAAGGCCAGCGTTACGACACTGGAATTCCCTATGGCCTTATGGAAACGCAACTTGCGCTAGCGCTAAACGGGGTGCATCGCACCGATATCTGCGAAGCCATCGCACGCATCCTGGCCATGCAAGTGAAAAATTAGCACTGGCGACCGCGCGACGAATGCATTCGCAACAGGGTGTTGAAGTCCATCCGAATCCGGCGTGCAACATTTCTTGGATTTTGCCGTTATAAAGAAGTGCGCTACACTTGCTGCAAATAATTTCCTCCTCCCCTGGAGTACCGGAGGTGGGGACGAGGATAAATCGGCCGAAAGTGTTTGGCACCATTTATAGAATGGATAGTGGAACGGCATAACGATGAATGAAACACTGAAGGAAAGCGAACGTAAGCTGGGGAAGGCCGAGCGGATCTCGCACCTGGCGCACTGGGACCGCGATTTGGTGACCAACGTCCTCACGTGGTCGGACGGCATTTACCGGATTCTGGGTCTGGAGCCGCAAAAGCGGAAATTACAGTTTGCCGAGTTCGTGAAATTCATTCACCCCGAAGATCGGGCGAGGATACTTAAGGAGGTGAAGGTGGCCACTGGACAGCTCAAATGCTTCCATGTGGCGTACCGAATTATCCGACCCGATGGCCAGTTGCGATATGTCCAGGGCGACGGCGAAGTGATTGCGGACGATGCCGGTCGGCCGCGCCGAACGATCGGCTTCCTTCAGGATGTGACCGAACAACATCTGGCAAAAGACGCCCTGGCAAACGCTAATCGAATGCTTGAAGCGCGACACGCCGCCATGCAGGAAGTGCTGGCAAGCATTCAGGCAGAGCGGACCAAATTCGGGACGCAGGTGAATAAAAACGTGGAAGAAGTAATCCTTCCCCTTTTGCAGTCCCTCCGGCAAGGTGCAACCCTTCGCCAACAGCGTGCTATCGCGCAAATCGAAAATTGCCTGCGTGAGATTGTTTCGCCATTCCTCGACAATGTCGCTCAGGCCGTCAAAGGCCTCACGCCCAAGGAACTTCGCGTTTGCAGCTTCATAAGACAGGGATTAACGGCCAAGCAAATTGCCGATCTGGAGTATGTCTCTCCCGAAACTATCGCGGCCCATCGGCGAAACATCCGGCGCAAACTTCAAATCGCCCATCGAAAGATCAATCTCACCAGCTATCTGCGCGATGCGTTCCCGGATTCCCGCGCCCCGATGATCTGAAACGCATCGGGTAGATCGGCTACCCGATTCCTACCTATTTATACACCACTTTTGTCGCCTTGATTCATCGGGCGCGACTCTGCTTTAATGGGTATTGAAAAAGGGATGAGCCAATCGACAGATCGCGAAGCCATCGTCGGCGTTTCAGCCATTTAAGTAAAATATCGGCTCTGCATCGGACATCCAAATTAGGCTACAAGAGTTGTCGCATCGTGGTGTTGTAGACAATCCGGCAATTGGGGCGCGGCGTTTTTTCAGAATTTGAGGAAATTTTGCTGTGTATTACAGAAAGACATGGAAAGTCCACGAATGATGTCGCATAACTTCACAACTGCGCAGATTATTGATGAAATGCGTTCAATCGATCCGGCCCCGAAGCAAATCATCCTGGAGCGCGGCAAGGTCGTGCACGAGCCGGATGAACCCGCGGAAACAGTTTTCCTGATCGAGACCGGCCAGATTCGCCTGTTTCAACCCTGCGAAGGAACCAAACCCCGTTTGCTGGAAATCCTTGGGGCCGATGACTGGCTGGGGGCGCCGGTGCTGGCACAACGCGCGGTCTACGGATTGCGCGCCGAGGCGGTCACCCGGTCTATGATTTGGGCTGTGCCGGCTGAGCAAATGTATGCTGTTCTGGCACGCCGCAACGAATTGGCGATGTATATTATCCATCGGCTTGCGGTTCGATTGATCGCCGCCTGGGACGCTGCCACCGCGCTGGCGGCGGACGATTGCCGGCATCGGCTGATCCAAACCCTGCTGCGTTTCAGCGAATCTTCCGCGGCCCAGCGCGCCGCCGAGGGGATCATTTTGCGGATTACCCATTCGGAATTGGCCCAGGCCATCGGCGCCGCCAGGGAAACCGTCAGCGTCTACCTTACCGAATTACGAAACCAGAACGTCGTTCGCACTGGCCGAAATCGGCTGGTATTCAATCCCGAGCAATTGCGGAATCTTCAAAGCGCCTGATTTCGAGTTGTTCAGTCACACCGAAATAATGGCTGATACGGATCACTCTTGATTCGCGCGCAAGGCGGTGTCCGCGCAAACGGTCTTAATTAATTCCGGAACGAGACACACCCGCCGCCAGGCTTCGATCGCCGCCTGCTTCAGTTCCTCCCAGGTC
>JBEKUH010000102.1:0-14552 GCA_049515255.1 Tepidisphaeraceae bacterium
AAAGAGGTTCTCGCGATCCATAATCCGGCTCCGGAGCGTACGATCGCTCGGAAACTGCCCGGCAATATGTGAATGCGAACAGCGGCAGATTCAGATCGTCAACCGCATTGCACGGTAGTCTCTCGAAGATTCGCCCCAAGTCGTAGCCGAGATATCCGATCCACCGCCCTTTGCCGGGCCAGAATGTCTGTGACATCCACCGCAGCGCCTCCAGCGGACTGGTCCACTTTCGAATAACGCTTTCGCCGACCGTCGCGGTGGAAACAAGCGTTTGCGAATCACATCGGAGCGTACAAACCGAGGCAAGAAATCCGCTGGCCCAGGGATCGTTGCGGTCGGGAATGCTGGAGAGATTAATCCGAACGGACGGCATGCGGCGTCTTAGCATTTCCCCCTCGCCCGGTACTCCGGGAGAGGGTAGGGGTGAGGGTCTTCGTTCTGGCGAAGCGCCTCTATGCAATCAGAAAACAACCCTCACCCTAGCCCTCTCCCGGAGTACCGGGCGAGGGGAGAAGAGGTGACATCCTAACGGTAAACGGAATTTTTTCCGACGCAAGCGCCTCCAGGGCCTCCTGCGGCACCAAGTGTTCGCCGTTTGGGAGTATGCGCCCGGAGAATCGGCCCAACAGAAATGCCAGGGCCTTTTTCTCGGCTGCTTTGTTTGAAAACTTGATCGCGACCACCACACCATTATATGGCAGTGCCAACCGCAATAAAAAAAGCCCCGGGTAACCACACCCGGGGCCTTGAGAACGCAAATTGTCACCTGCTGTTTGACTTACTCCTACTTCAGGAACAGCAATTCCCGATACGTCGGCAGTGGCCAGAGGTCGTCGGCGACGACGGTTTCCAGTTTGTCGGCGGATTTGCGTAGATCCGCCATGGCTGTCACGATGCCATCGCGGGCATGTTTGGCGTGGGCGAAAATGTCGCCTTCGGAATGATGGCCTAACGCCTTGTCGAGCTTGTCGATTCCCTTTTGGAAATCGCTCACCATCACCAGGTAAGAGCTGAAGAACTTCTGCTGCTCGGGCATTTCCGCGCCGGCGGCCTTGGTCTGAGCAAGCGTCTCGGCAATCTGGCCCTGATACCGAATCGCCGCCGGCAGGATCAGCGACTTGGCAATGAACGCGGCCATGTTGCCTTCGATCGTCACCGTCTTGATGTAATTCTCCGCCAGGATGTTGAATCGGCTCTGCAGTTCCTTCTCGGTGTACACCTTGTACTTGGTGAGAAGCTCAACCGTCTCCTTTTTGGTGATGACCGGGAGACAATCGACGGTGTTTTTGATGTTGGGCAGGCCGCGCTTTTCGGCTTCCTTGTGCCATTCCTCGGTGTAGTTGTCACCGTTGAAGATGACCTTTTTGCTCTCCTTGATGATGCCGGGGAGAAGGTCTTGAATGGCGGCGTTGAGGGACTTGCCCCCCTTGAGAGCGCCTTCAAGTTGGGTGGCCATATAATCCAAACTCTCGGCGACGATGGCGTTGAGGATGGTGTTGGGCCCGGAGATGTTGGCCGATCCGCCGACGGCGCGGAACTCGAACTTATTGCCGGTGAAGGCAAACGGGCTGGTGCGATTGCGATCGCCCGCATCTTTGGGAAGTTTCGGAAGAACCGAAACGCCGGTCTCGAACAATCCACCCTGTTTGGTGCTCTTAGCGCCGCCTTTTTCGACTTGCTCGATGATGTCGTTGAGCTGATCGCCCAGGAAGATGGAGATAATCGCCGGCGGGGCTTCGTTGGCGCCGAGGCGATGATCGTTGGCGGCCGATGCGATCGACATGCGGAGGATATCCGAATATTTTGCCACCGCCCGGATGACCGCGACGCAGAAGACGAGGAACTGCGCGTTTTCGTGCGGGGTGTGGCCGGGTTCGAGCAGATTTTCGGTGTCCGTGGACATCGACCAGTTATTGTGCTTGCCGTTGCCGTTGATGCCGGCGAATGGTTTTTCGTGGAGCAAACATGCCAGGCCGTATTTGTCGGCGGTCTCTCGCAACGTCAGCATGATCAGATTCTGGTGATCGGTGGCGAGATTGCTGTTCTCATAGATAGGGGCCAATTCGTATTGGCTGGGGGCGACCTCGTTGTGGCGCGTCTTGATCGGCACGCCAAGCTTCACCAATTCCGCCTCAGCATCGGCCATGCAGGCCAGCACGCGCTCGGGGATGGTGGCGAAATACTGATCCTCCATCTCCTGTCCCTTGGGCGGCTTGGCGCCGAAGAGAGTCCGGCCGCAGTTGATCAGATCGGGACGGAGGGTGTACAGAGTTTTGTCGATCAGGAAATATTCCTGCTCGGGTCCGACGGTGGTGAATACCTTGGGGACGTCTTTTCCGAAAAGTTTGAGCACACGGATGGCCTGCGTGCTCAGGGCGTCCATCGAACGCAGCAGGGGGGTCTTCTTATCGAGGGCTTCGCCGGTCCAGCTTAGGAATGCGGTTGGGATGACGAGGGTGGAGCCATTGGGATGCTCGACCACATAGGCGGGGCTGGTGGGGTCCCAGGCGGTATAGCCGCGCGCCTCGAAGGTGGCGCGAAGGCCGCCGGAGGGGAAGCTACTGGCATCGGGCTCGCCTTTGATCAGTTCCTTGCCGCTGAATTCCGCGATGGCTCCGCCGGAGCCGGTGGGGGTAATAAAGCTGTCATGCTTCTCGGCCGTGATGCCGGTCATGGGTTGAAACAGGTGCGTGTAATGCGTCGCGCCCTTTTCCATCGCCCAATCCTTCATGGCCGTCGCCACGGCATCCGCAATGGCCGGATCAAGCGGGGCACCCTGGCGTATTGTTTTTTGCAATGCTTTGAAGACCGGCTTGGGGAGCCGGGCCTGTTGCACCGCTTCATTGAAGACATTGACCCCAAACAGGTCCTTTACATGAGTCTTCTTGAAATCGACGTAATCCATTTTGTGCTTTGCAGTTGCGATAGATGCAATAGCCGCGTAGCGAGCGTTCGAACCCATTGGGATCTCCTTGCGAATTAAAGAAACGACACATGAGCGACCGCCTAAATAGGCGGCACGAGCGCGGAATTGCGAGGATACCGATGCGCACGAAACAGTCAAGTATTTTTTTCTTTTGCGAAAATCGGTGCTCTTTGTGGGTCTGGGCAATAACGAGATGGGATTGGGAAATACTGGCTTATCGAGCGGCGGCCGGCACGGATATGCCGAGTCTTTCGCGGATTTCAGATTGAACGTCATTGGGAGGTTTGGAACCATCGACGGCAACGATCAGTTCCTTCCGACGAAATAGATCCAAAATCGGCTGAGTCTTGGCGTGATAATCCGCTAGACGCTGCGCGACGGCTTCGGCATTGTCATCCGCGCGGGATGTGAGCTTGCCGCCACAGACATCGCAGATCGCTGGATTGACCGGGCGATGGAAGATTAGGTTGTAATCCAGTCCGCATCGGGAGCAGAGGCGGCGATTGAGCACGCGGTCTCGGACCACCTGATCCCCGAGATCAATTTGAATGACCGCGTCGATGTCATAGCTTTCGAGAAAGAATTCGGCCTGTCTGCGATTGCGTGGAAAACCATCGAGGATAAAGCCGAAATTCCAATCATGTTGGTCGAGACGACCTCGGACGATTTCCTCGACGATGTCATCGGAAACGAGTTCGCCTGCCGCCGTGCTGCGCGCAATGCGTGCAGCTAATTTGGTGTGGCTTTGGATATGCCAGCGAAAAATATCGCCGACGCTGATGTGGACGAGGTTGAAGTCTTTGCTGAGCATCTTCGCTTGCGTCCCCTTGCCGCAGCCCTGGATGCCCATGATGACGTACTTAAACATGAAGCAGTTTTCCGAATGAAATTCTAGTAATGATGCGGCACAAAGGTCTGATCCTCCAGCGGAGGCCGGACATAATTCGCCGGCATCTTGGGCCGCTCTGGCAAAGTTGGCGGGGTTGCCGGTGTGAGGTCCTCATAGGGGATCATGCTCAGCAGATGGCGGATGCAGTTGAGCCGCGCGGCTTTCTTATTGTCGGCGCGCACGACTCGCCAGGGCGCCTGCTTGGTATCCGTATGTGCAAACATCGCATCCTTGGCATGCGAATATTCCACCCATTTGGAGCGGGATTCGATATCCATCGGACTTAATTTCCAGCTTCGCGTCACATCGTTCATCCGGCCCTGGAATCGCTCTTCCTGCACGGCATCGCTCACCGAGAACCAATATTTGATCAGCATAATCCCCGAGCGGATGAGCATATTTTCAAATTCCGGGCAGCTCCGAAGAAATTCCTGGTACTCAGCCGGCGTGCAGAATCCCATGACGTGCTCGACCCCCGCGCGGTTGTACCAACTGCGATCGAACAGCACCATTTCGCCGCCCGAGGGGAGATGCGGCACATATCGCTGAAAATACCAACTCGTCTTATCCCGTTCGCTCGGACTCCCCAGCGCGACCACCCGGCAGATGCGCGGATTGAGGCTTTCGGTGATGCGCTTGATCACGCCCCCCTTGCCGGCCGCATCGCGCCCCTCGAAGATCACAACGACCTTCAGACCCTTGTGCTTGATCCATTGCTGAAGCTTCACCAGCTCGATTTGCAGCCGCTTCAGTTCCTTCAGATAGAATTTGTTACGAATCTTTTTTCGTTCGGCGCGCAGATCACCATGATGGATGCCTATCGGATCGCCGTTCGAATGCCCATTGGAAGACTTGTCCTTCTTCTTTTCTTTCGTTTTCATGTCGGAGTCCTTACCTGAACGTTAGCGAGAAAAGGTAAGCGACGGTTGGCCCCACCCGATTCCGTACCGGAACCGGGGGAACCACTCCGTTGGTAATCGAGGCTCCGAATGCGAATTTTTTTTACGACTGGACGATGTGCGCGCTAACCCAAAATCATTTCGGAAGCGGCACGGTGGCAATCGTCTCGAGAATTCGGCTGGCGATCTTGTACGGATCACCCTGCGAATTCGGACGACGATCTTCCAGATATCCCTTGTAGCCGTTCTTCGGCATGTGATGCGGGAGACGGATGGAAGCGCCGCGGTTCGAGACACCGTAATTAAATTTATCAATGGCCTGGGTTTCATGCAGGCCGGTCAGACGCATGTGATTGTCCGGACCATAGACCAGAATGTGCTCGGCTTTGTATTTGTCGAAGGCCTTCATCAGCTCTTCGAAGTAATCCTTTCCGCCGACTTCGCGGAGGTACTTGGTGGAGAAGTTGGAGTGCATGCCCGAGCCGTTCCAGTCGGTGGCGCCGAGTGGTTTGCAATGCCAGTTCACATCCACCTGGTACTTCTCGCAGAGGCGCATGAGCAGATAACGGGCAACCCACATCTCATCGGCGGCCTTCTTGGAGCCTTTGCCGAAAATTTGGAATTCCCATTGGCCCTTGGCCACTTCGGAGTTGATGCCTTCGTGATTGATGCCGGCGTCGAGGCAGAGATCAAGATGTTTGTTGACGATCTCGCGAGCAATGTCGCCCATCAGTGCGTAGCCAACACCACAGTAATACCTGCCTTGGCCTTCCTTGGGGAAGCCTTCCGCCGGGAAACCGAGCGGCTGGCCATTCTTATAGAGGAAGTATTCTTGCTCGAATCCGAACCACGTCTCTGGATCGTCGAGAATGGTGGCGCGTGCATTGGTCGAATGCGGCGTGAGATCGGGATGCAGCACTTCGCACATCACGATCACGCCATTCTTGACGGTGGAATCCAGATATCTGGCGACTGGTTTAAGAATGCAATCCGAGCTATGGCCCTCGGCCTGCTGGGTCGAGCTGCCGTCAAAGCCCCAATTAGGGAGCTGCTCCAATGATGGGAAGCTCTCAAAATCTTTGACGAGCGTTTTGCCGCGGATGTTCGGAACGGGCTTGTAGCCATCAAGCCAGATATATTCCAATTTGTACTTTGCCATGGGATCAGTTGTCCATTTTCTAAGCAGGTCGCGCCGATTCGACCGCTTGTGGTTAATTTTTAATGTGTCTTGGGACAGGTTTTCGGCATAAAATGTGAATCGCAAATATGATGCCAACCTCGTCCATCGTGCGTTTTGCACACTTTGCGTTTTCCAGCGCTTCCGTCAGATGCGCAGTTTGATTGCATTGCCCTCCAACCTTACTGTATCAAGTCTTCCGATGACTCACCTGCTGGCGCTCATTCCATACCCGAATATTGACAAAGACATGGTCCGGCTCGGGCCGATCCGAATCCGTTGGTATGGCATGGCATACCTGACTGGATTCGTCCTGGGCTTCTGGGTGCTCAGCCGCCTCTCCAAAAACGGATTCCTGCGAATCTCCCTCGATTGGCTCGGCGATCTGGTCGGTTGGCTGGCTCTTGGCGTCGTCGTCGGCGGTCGCGCGGGGTGGTGGATTTTCTATCACAATCAGGTTCTCGCCTCCGAACATCCCGAAAGTTGGTGGGAACCCATCGCGATCTGGCATGGCGGGATGAGCTTCCACGGCGGATTGGTCGGCGTGATCCTGGTCCTATGGGTCTGGTCGCGCTATCGCAAAGTTTCGTTTCTCAATCTGGCCGATTGCCTGGCATTGGTCGCCCCTTTGGGCTTGTGCCTTGGCCGAATCGCCAATTTCATCAACGGTGAACTCGTCGGCAGGCCCACCAACGTCCCCTGGGCCATGATCTTCCCCGGCTATCCCGAACCGCGTCATCCGTCGCAACTGTACGAGTCATTTCTCGAGGGCCCGGTCCTCCTGGCCGTCGTCTGGCTCGTCAAATGGCGAAGAAACCGCCGCGATGGCCAAATCGCCGCGGCATTCGTCGTCGGCTACGCCCTGTTCCGCTTCCTCGTCGAATTCACCCGCCAACCGGATGATCAACTCGGCTTCATCGCCTTCGGTTGGCTGACTATGGGCCAACTATTGAGCTTCCTCATCGGAATCGTCGGCATCATTTGGTGGATCATCCTGTCGCGCAAGCAACCGACCGAAGTTGAGCATTCCAAAAAATGATTCTACCCCGCGCCATTTTGTTCGACATGGATGGCACCCTCACCCAGCCGATGCTGGATTTCTCCAAGATTCGCGCAGAGATGGGAATCGGCGATCGCCCGATTCTCGAAGCCCTTGCCGAATTGGCCCCTGATTCCCAGGCCGCCGCAAAAATCATATTGGAACGCCACGAAGACGATGCCGCCCAGAATTCCACCCTGAATTCCGGCTGCCGAGAACTGCTCGCATGGATCGAATCGCGCGGTTTGCCCACCGCTCTGATTACTCGCAACAGCGAACGATGCACCAACATCGTGCTCGACCGCCACGGCATCACTCTCCACACCAAAATCTGCCGCGAGCACGCCCCGTTCAAACCCAATCCCGCCGGCCTTCGATTGGCGTGTGATCGCCTCGGAATAGAATATGCCGATGCTTGGATGGTCGGCGATGGAGAATATGATGTAGCCGCCGGAATCGCCGCAGGGATGCGAACGATCTGGCTCAGCCACGGCAAGGAAAAATGGTTTTCGCACCAGCCCTGGCAAACCGTCGCCGATTTGCACCAGCTTCTTGAACTTTTGAAAGGATGCAAATGATTCAAGCGTTGATCCTCCTGTCCCTGCTGGCCCTCTCGCCCACATCTTCCGTGGACGACATTCTCAATGCCCTCGACGCCCGCGGCCAGAATCTGACGGATTTCTCAGCCAACGTGAAACTATCCGAAACTGACAGCAATACCGGCGATACCACCGTCACCAGCGGCGAAGTCAGCTTCGCGCGCAAACCCGACGGCGAGGTACAAATGCACATCCACTTCGATAAAATACAGCGACCCGACGGCGCCACCCGCCCCGATGATCGTGATTACGTTCTAATCGATGGTTGGCTCGACGAACGCGACAACCTTCAAAAAACCGACGACAAAAGACAGATTGCGCAGCCGGGCGAGAAAATGGATTTATTCAAACTCGCCGGTCCGATCGCGCTCCCGATCGGCCAGAAACCCGAGGATGTGAAAAATCTCTTCGATGTGAAGAAAGTCGATCCCGGCAAAGGTGATCCGCCCAATACCGTGCATATCCAACTCACACCCATACCGCACACGCACTACGCCGGGCAATTCAAGACAATCGATGTTTGGGTTGATTGCAACACGAACATGCCATGCCGAATCGAAACACTCGATGCACAGGAAACCACCGACAAAACCACCGATCTCTCAAACGTAAAACTAAATCTCGGCCTCCCGAGCAACGTCTTCGATCTCCCCCCCATCCCCGAACACGGCTGGCAACAAATCGTCGAACCCTTCAAATAATCAATCCCCTCGTGCAGCCGGCGAGCTTGCTCGCCGATCCCCAAGCACGTCGTCATAAATCTCCGAAATCCGATCAATCTTCTGATTCCAATCATAAAAATTCGTCCGCACCCGCAACTTCGCCGCCCGCGACATCTCCCCGCGCAACTCCGGCGACCGCACGAGCTTGAGCATCGCCTCCGCCAACCCCTTCACAAATCCTTCCCGTGAATCCGGATTCACCCGAATCCCCGTCTCATCGCTTACATGCACCCCCGGCCCGCCCCAATTGGCCGCGATCACCGGCAATCCCACGGCCATCGCCTCCAGAATCACAATCCCTCCCACCTCGTGCAAACTCGGCAACACCAGCGCATCCGCCTCCCGCAACCGCTTCGCCCCCTCCGCCCCCGAAACCCAACCCACAAACGTCACGCGCTCCGTGAGATTCAGTTCCCGCTGCAAATCCTCCAGAAATTTTCGCTGATCCCCGTCGCCCAAAATATCCAACCGCGCCGTCGGCTCTGCTTCGGCCACCAGTGCAAAGGCCCGTAGCAGAAACTCCACACCTTTCCAATCCACCAATCGACCGAGATAGCAAAACCGTACCAAGCCATCATCCCGCGCCGGCGTGTCTGCTGAATCTTTCCAAACACTCAAATCCACACCTACATCCGGAATGGTGTAGATTTTCCCCGTCGTCCCATGCGGCAGGGCGGCGCGCGTTTGCTCATTGGCCACAATCAATCCCGCCGCCTTTCTTTTCCCCGGCATGAAAAAATTAAACGCATGTGACATCGCCCGCCCTAAACCCTCCATCGCCCCTGCCCCGAATGTCTCCAAATTCGCAAATGCCGGCGGATACGTCATGCCACCAGCTAGCGGCCCAATCACCACCGGAACCCCCAGCCCATACATCAAACTCACCTGCTTGGGCGACACCGGGCTGATCTCATGCACGATCTGAATATTTTTCTCCGCAATTAACCGCCGCACAATTCGTTTCTGCAATCGCTGATTGTAGATGTGACGAAGGATCATCAGTGTCTGCGCATCCAGCCGCCCCGGAAGAAATGATCCCATTCGCCAGAGCAAGCGGTCGATGCGCGTCTCCGGGATAAAATGCAACCGATCCAGATCATCCGGAAACCCCGCCTGCACTTCCGACCGAGTCCGTCCATGCACCACAAGATGCGCATCCACCCCGCGCGCCCGGAGATATTTAAAACACCACCAAGGCAGCGACGCCTCCCCGCCGAACTTCAGCGAAGCATTCTGCCCGACGATGCAAACGCGCGGCGGCATGGGGCGGTAGATTACCGGAGAGTGGGCGTGGGGGAGAGTGGGGGAGCGCGCGTCCACTTCAATGTATCAGGAAAAAACCAATTTCTTTCATCAAATCATCCGTATAATCCCGCCCATGTCACTTAACGAAGATCTCGAAAAACTCTTCCAAGCCCTGGCCGCCATCATGGACATCAGGGGGGAAAATACGTTCAAGGCCATCGCGTTCAGCAAGGTCGCGCGGGTGCTCTCCTCAACAACAGCCGATATTCGGGAATTGGTGGAGACCGACCGATTGAAGGAGATTGAAGGGTTCGGCCCATCGAGCCAGAAGATCATCGAAGATTATGTGAAGACGGGCAAAAGTTCGGATTTCGAGGAGGTGGCCGCCAGTGTGCCGCCGGGTCTCATTTTGCTCCTGGGTATTCCGGGCCTGGGGCCAAAAACAATCGCCCAATGTTGGAAAGAACGGAACATCACCTGCCTTGAAGACCTCGTGAAGGCAATTGAACAAGGCAAACTGGCTGGGCTGAAGGGGATCGGCGAGAAGAAAATCGAAACGATCAAGCAAGGGATCGCCATGCGCGAATCCGCAGGGCAGCGGATCGGCATCGTGTTGGCAACGCCGGTGGCAAAGGGATTAGTCCAGCGAATGCGGGAGCTGCCGCTGGTGCGTGCAGCCGAATTCGCCGGCAGCTTGCGGCGGGGAAAGGAAACCATTGGCGACGTGGATTTGGTTTGCGCGGTGAAAAAAGAATCCGATGGTCCAAAAATCTCCGAAGCCTTTGTCAAATTCCCCGAAGTCCAGCGCGTGCTTGGGCAGGGGACTACGAAAGCCAGCATCGTCACCGAGCGGGGATTGCAGGTCGATTTGCGAATCGTTCCCGAAGAAAATTTTGGCGCGACGTTGCTCTATTTCACCGGCTCCAAGGATCACAACGTGAAACTGCGAGGGATCGCGTTGGACAAAGAAATGACGCTCAATGAGTGGGGCCTTTATCGTCTTTCGGAATACGACAAGGCGGAGAAAAAATCCGGCGCCGCACCGGCAGCGCGTCCGGTGGCCAGTAAAACCGAAAAAGAAATCTATGCCGCGCTGGGTCTTCCATATATCGTCCCCGAACTCCGTGAAGACCGCGGCGAAATCGAAGCTGCCGAAGCCGGAAAGCTGCCAAAACTCATCGAGCAATCCGATATTCGCGGCGACCTGCACACCCACACCAACGCATCCGATGGTCAAGGGACCATCGAAGAAATGGCCCAGGCCGCGCTCGCCCTCGGATACGAATATCTCTGCATCACCGACCACTCCAAGAGTTCCGTCATCGCCAACGGCCTGTCGGTCGAGCGTTTGCTGAAACATATCCAGGAAATTCATCGAGTCTCGGACAAGTTGAAAGGCATCACATTGCTGGCCGGCTCGGAGGTGGACATTCTGGTCGATGGCCGGCTGGATTTTGAGGATGCGATTCTGAAGGAATTGGATTTCGTCGTCGCCAGCCCGCATGTGTCGCTGAAACAGGATGCTCAGAAAGCGACCGACCGAATTCTGCGGGCGATTGAGAATCGGTATGTGAACGTCATCGGCCATCCAACCGGACGATTGATTCAGAAGCGCGAAGGCTTGCCGCTGAATTTCTCCGCCGTTTACAAAGCCGCCGCCCAAAGCGGGACGGCGCTGGAAATCAATTCGTCGTATCCCCGACTGGATTTGAATGATATCCAAGCTCGCGGGGCGATCGAAGCCGGCGTTGCCCTGACGATCGACACCGATGCTCACAACACCGAAGGATTGGCTGACATCAGCTACGGGATACAGGTTGCCAAGCGCGCGTGGGTCACCGCAAAAGATGTCATGAACACGCGATCATTGGCGGAACTGAAAAAATGGGTGAAGAAAAAACGGGGAAATTAAACCGGGACGTACTCAATGTCCCGCGCGAACCTCGCCGCAAATGTTTTCGGAGCCTTGGCGCCTTATGACTATTCATCGAACAATTCCCAAGCGTCGGCCGCAAGCTGAAATTAGTGACGCGGCCGAGATTCAGAAGCAGATTGGTCTTGCCAATGATCTGCTTGCCCAGCGCCGTCGCGCCGCTGCGCTGGAATTTATGGAGAACTTGTGCGGGCTGCATCCGCGCTCGGCCGAGGCGTGGCTGGCATGGGCGATGATGCTCGACGGTCTGGGCCGTGAATCGACGGCGATTCCGATATACGAACGGGCCTTGCGTTTGGGTTTGCAGGGAATGCCGTTGCGGGACGCGCTGGTTTGCTGCGCCTCATCCTATCGCAACGTCGGCAAATTGCCGGAAGCGATTCGGATGCTCAAGCGCGCCTTGCGTGTTTTTTCGCAGGATGCGGTGGTCAAGCTGTTTCTGGCATTGGCGTATCACGATGTGGGCCAATCCGCGCGGGCAATGAAGCTCGTCGCTCTGACCTGTCTGCCCAAACTGGACGAAAAAGTTCTATCGGGATTTCGCCCGCCGTTGATTCGAAAATTCAGGGCATTGGTATAGTGGGAAAGGCCTCGTATCTACTGCTATCACCCCGGATCCATTTTGACCACGCCGCGTTGCCGTTTGACGGCAATCACGCGCTGTTTCAATGTTTCATATAACGGCCGCGGATTGGGCAATCCGAAAAGTTCCAGCGTTGGCATGGAATCGTCCTTGGACAACACCGTGATCGTCCCCACGTCCAGCATGCGGTCGAGCAGGGATTGGTGGAAATGCAAATCCTCAACGTGCCAGAGTTCCATCGTGTCGATGTTCTTGGCCAGTATCCCGCGCTCATAATCGATGCGGTAATTGCTGATGCGATAACGAACCGAACGCGCCAGAATCATGGGAAATGCCGGCAACACAAACGCGATCAGAATCAGGATCAATTTCAGCGATGTCGGCCCATGATGTTTTGCCATCAGCCAAATCGCCAGGACGATCAGCAGCAACGATACGAAATAGGTGAATGAAAATTTCGCCCAGTGGGCGCGGATCGGCGGAGAGCCCTCAAAATAAATCTCCTCCCGATCATCAGGTTCGGAATGTGGACCGGGCGTTGGCGAGGGCGAATTGGAAGTGGTCATGCGATTGGTTGCGGTGAAAGTCTCGGTCCACCGGCGCCGGCAGTGGCATCTGCCAACGGCCGCTGATAGGTCTGGCTGATCTTCCGTAGCAAATCCACGAATTCCACCTGCGCCAGATTCAGGTTTTTGATCTTGATGTGCGAAACAATCCTGGATTGCAGCGATTCCAGTTGCATTCGCTGGGCATCCGTGACCGGCCGGCCTTGCTGCTCCTGGCGGGCGAGGGCTTCGATTTGCTTCTCGAAATCCGCCATCAGACGGTTGGCATCCGCATCCTCGCTGACGGCTTTCTGGGCGTCGTGAAAGCGCTTGACGATGGGATGCTCCTTGAGCATCTCCCCGATTTTCTGCGCTTCGTCCAGAATTTGCTGCGTATCTACGGGCATGTCGCTCCTTGTTCGACCGGCACTATAATCGAATCGACCGTGGATTGTCATTCCTCAACTTCCGAGCGATACACCCGCCAGCGTGTGCTGCCGCAGATTGGCCAGTCCGGCCAGGATCGGTTGGGCTCGGCGCGCGTGCTGCTGGTGGGATGCGGAGCATTGGGCTCGACGGCGGCGGATTTGCTCGAGCGCGCCGGCGTGGGATTTATGCGCATCGCCGACCGTGATCTTGTCGAGCTTGGAAATCTCCAGCGTCAGGTATTGTTCGATGAGCGCGATGCCGCCGAGCAAATCCCCAAAGCCGTCGCGGCTCAGCGCCGATTGTCACAGATCAATTCATCGGTGCGGATCGAATCGCATGTGGTGGATGCCAACGTCGGCAACATCCGCAAACTGGCCGAGGGCATCGACCTGATTCTCGACGGAACCGACAACATTGCCACAAGATATTTGTTGAATGATCTGGCGGTCGAGCGCGGCATCAAATGGATTTACGGCGGCTGCGTCGGCGTCGGCGGCCGCGTGATGGCGGTTTGGCCGGGAAAGACCGCATGTTTGCGATGCGTGTTCCCCGATCCACCAAAGGCAAACGATCTGCCAACCTGCGATGTCGCCGGCATCCTCGGCCCCGCGGCGGCCGTCGTCGGCGCAATGCAGGCCGCCAGCGCCATCCGCATGATCGTCGCCGGGCCGGACGGAATCGGCGGATTAATCGATCTGGACACCTGGAATGCCGAGCAGCGCAAACTGATTTCGGCGAATACGCCAATGAACGATTGCCCCTGCTGCGCACGGAAGGAATTTCCGTTTCTCACTGCATCCAGCGATCTCACGACAACCCTCTGTGGCCGAAACACCGTCCAGGTGCAGGCGCGCGGCGAGGCAGTCGATCTGGCATCCGCGGCAAAAAAATTATCCAGCGTCGGAGAAGTGCGCGTTTCACCCTGGTTCGTCAAATGCCAATTGCGCGAGCCGGCGGATTTGGAACTCACGCTTTTCGCCGACAGCCGTTTGCTGGTGAAAGGCACCAACGATCTCGGTCGAGCCAAATCGGTTTACGCCCGTTTTGTCGGGAGTTAAATGGATTCCAAGCCGGAAAATTCCGAAGAAAAAAACCTGCATCCGCTGGAATACGCACCGCCGCGGGTGAAGGAATTGGTCCCCGTCACCGGCTGGCGCGGTATCGTGGCCTATGCATTCATCGCCTGCCTTACCATTTTGATGTTAACCGTAGGAATCGTGTGCCTGCTCTTGGGCTGGGACCAAATGAAAGTGGACGGATTGAAGGGCATGGCCATCGTCCCCTACATCATTGGCATCGCCTTCATCGGCGGCGGGATTGGATTGATGGCCAGTTACAAACAATGGACGCGGAGGGGAAGGTAGGCAGCGATGGACTTCCTCAATGACCGGCATTTTCTCGCTTCAATCTATCTCGTGCGAGATCAGGTCCCATCGTTCAAGGAATATCCCTTTTCCCTGCCGGCTGTCTCGGCCCTTGAGACTTTGACTTTCCATCCTTCGGTCACATTTCTGATTGGCGAGAATGGCTCCGGCAAATCCACACTGCTTGAGGCGATTGCCGTTG
>JBEKUH010000103.1:0-20560 GCA_049515255.1 Tepidisphaeraceae bacterium
CGGTGGAATCGACGCGGTATCCCGTGTGATATCCCGAATGAATCCCAGTGAAATACCGGTTGATCGCCAGCACATCGACGGACGAATCGGCATATCGCCCCACATCCCCCAATCGCTGCGGGTCGGCGGTGATCCAGTTGGAGCCGTTGATGAGTTGCCGGCAGCCGAGATCGTGTCGGTAATAATCGGCCATGCCCGAATAAAATTTCCGCTCGGTGTCGGTGAAAAACTGGAGCTGATCCTCCAGGCGAATTTCCTTCGGCCCCGATTGTGGAATCGTCCACTGATAAATCTGCATGATTCCCGCGCGGTTGTGATCGAAATCATCGCCATCGACGCTGAACCCGCTCCACGCATCCGATGCCTTGGCCAACGAACCATATTTGGCGGCGAGCCCGTCGGCGAATTTTTCTTCCAGCAGGATTTTCTGCTCGGGCTTGATATTCTGCATCGTCCAGAAAAACATGCTGTCTTCGTTCTGCACCTGAATGATCGCCACCGCCGGATCCTGGGCGAGGGGGATTCCGGTATAGGGGTTGGGAGTTGTGTAGAGTTTTTTGACCCAGGTTTTGTAGGCGGATTGAAGTCTGTCGTTGAAGAAGAGCAATCCCCACAGGTCGGTGGTGCCGTAGTATCCGTCGATGCCCCAGTGGGAGGAGTAGATGGCATTGGCCCAGTAGGGCGAGATCGTCAGATAAATTCCCTGGGCTTTGAAGGCCGCGACGGATTGCCAGATGGCGTCGATCTCCTGTTGGTTGACATCATCAATCTGTGAATCCTTGGCAACGGAATAAATTTCCGTGTGCAGCCGAACCATGTTGACGCCCATCTTGGCGAGGAATCGCGCGTGGCGGGCTAGATCGTCGGGGCTGGATTTGTCGTATATCGAGGTGACGATCGGCCAGAATCGGATCGGCGTCCCATCTCCGCGGACAAAACTATTGCCATCGGCTGAAAGATGCACGAACCCGGTTTCCCCGGCGACTTTTTCATTCAAATCGCGCAGATCCAAAGCGCACGGCTGATCGAAATTGTCCCGCTCATGGATAAATGGCCACGCATCCTGCAAGTCGCTGGTCGCGCCCAGGGCGGACGAGGCCAAAAGGACAATCAACAACACGCGCACAAAGACTCTTATCCCCTCCTCCGGTACTCCGGGGGAGGGATAGGGTGGGGGTTCCTCGCGGGTCGCCCGCAATTGGACCACCGCTCGAATTTCGGCCCCCACCCCTACCCTCCCCCGGAATACCGGAGGAGGGGGAAATTTGGGCGGCGATCGCGTCTCCATAGGATTCCCCAAACCTATCCGCCAATTTCGCCCAACGCCAATCACGGATAGAATCGCCGGACTTATGGCCACCGAGAAATCCTGGCAATCCCGCATCGGCGAAGGGGCGGACGAGCTCGCCCAGAAATTCGTCGAATCCATCAGCTACGACCAGCGGCTGTACAAACACGACATCGCCGGGAGCATCGCCCATGCCACCATGCTCGCCAAGGTCGGCCTGATCACCGACGCCGAGCGGGATGCGATTGTCGATGGATTGAAGGGAATCGAGAAGGACATCGAATCGGGGAATTTCAAATTCGATGAGAGTTTGGAAGACATCCACATGGTCATCGAAGCCGCCCTGATCGAAAGAATCGGCGAGCCGGGGAAGAAATTGCATACGGGACGAAGCCGGAATGATCAGGTGGCTTTGGACTTGCTCCTCTGGATTCGGGCGACAGAACCGCAATTCGGTTGGCATATCTTGGAATTAGAAAAAGCATTCATCCGGATTGCCGAGCGTTCAAAATCTGTCGTTATGCCATCCTTCACGCATTTACAACGTGCGCAACCCATTTCTGCTGGGGCGGAAGCATTGGCATGGTGCGCGATGTTCGAGCGAGATGGGCAACGTAGCGCCGCACTTTGCCACGGAGATGATTGGGATTCGCCGCTTGGAAGCGGCGCTATCGCAGGCTCATCACTTCCGCTGGATGTAAACTTCACCGCCGAGGAATTGGGATTTGCCGACGGTCCAATCAACAGCTTAGAGCGCACGGCCACGCGCGATTCCGCGTGCGATTTTCTTTTTTGTCTCGCGATGGTTTCACAACATCTCTCCCGCTGGGCCGAGCAGTGGATCATTTACATGACCACTGAATTCTCCTTCATCAAAATCGCCGATCGGTACACCACCAGCAGTTCGATGATGCCGCAGAAGCGGAATCCGGACATGCTGGAGCTGATCCGCGGCCGGTGTGGAAATGTGTATGGCGATCTCTTCGCCCTGATGACGATTCTCAAGGGCCTGCCCATCGGCTACAACCGCGACCTGCAGGAGGACAAACGCATCGTCTTCCGCGCCTACGACACCGTGGTCGCGTGCCTGCAGATGGCCACGGCCATCGTGAACTCGGCGAATTTCATTCCGGAAAATATCGAGCCGACGCTGGAGCGCGGGTTTCTGGATGCAACGAGCTTGGCGGAGTATTTCGTGACCAAGGGCGTGCCGTTTCGGACGGCGCACCAGGTCGTGGGTTCGCTTGTCGCCAAGTGTGAGGCGGAGAAGAAGACCGCCCTTGCGCAATTGACCGTTGGGGATTTTCAAGCGGCGCTGAAAGCCCACGGATGGCCATCCGTGGGCGTTGGGGAGGATGTTTATGAATCGCTCGGGGCCAAGAATGTCGTCAAGCGTTACCGCAGCGCCGGCGCGGCCGGCGGGAAACCGTTCGAGGACCAACTGGCCGCGTGGAAAAAACGGCTCAACTTGTAATTTGGCGGATGATCCCCGCCACGGCTGCGATCTTATGCTCCAAATCCTCAAATGCCCCGATCCTCTGGAGATTCGGATGATTTCCCCACAACTTTTCCAAGAGCTTCCCGCTGGCGATCGCGCCGGCGGCGTCCTCGAATCTCACGGGATTGGAAACATCTCCATCATAAATCCCCAGCGTCGCGGCCGTTTCCAGCAGGATCACCGCATCGTATCGCGCCAGCTCCGCAGAGTGCGTTGTGTTGACGGCCGGCCAGAACGCATCGGGGCCTTCCGGCCAGTAGGCCGCGCCGTCGATGGTGCCACGGTCGAGGATGAGAATGCGATCGCCAAACTTCTGCGCAAAATCGGATTCCTGGCGGACCTGGTTTTGGTAAATCCGGGTTTGCACCTGCCGAAGCCCCTCGGGGCTGACGCGGTCCCAGCGGGTTTGCAGGTCGCTGAAGACCTGCGTGGCCGATTCGGGGACGGATATCCAGCGTGGATTTTGCCGGACGAGGGCGGCGGAGATGACGCTCTTGCCCGCGCCCGGGCCGCCGGTGAGGACGATCTTGGTCATCGCCGGTATTATGCGGAAAGTGCCGCGGATTATCGATTATTCGCAAATGACCCGGACGCTGGAAGCGGAAGGGTATGCGTGCAACTATCCCAACAGCGGGTCGTTTTCGCTGCGGGATGGAAAGGGGGTGATTCGTGGCTGGCTGACCGGCGAAGATGAATCCGTGTTGCCCGATTTGCCGACGCGGATTGTGGGTGGGCGGGATTTGGCGGAGATGGCCGTGACGGCCTGGCAAAAATATCTCCCGGGCAATGCCTGGTTAGCGCCGTCCAGCCACTGGGCATTTGAGATGCAATTCGGCCATCCACAGGAATTGAAGCCGATCCTCGCGGGAATGGGGCTGGATGTGAAAGCGATTTCCGAGGATGCCAACGGCTCGGCCATCGAGTTCGAGCCGGCGGAAGCTGGGGTATTGCAGAATGCGGTATCGGAGCTGCTGGGATTCCTCCTGGCGAGCGACTTTATGCTATATTTTCCCGGTTATCGGACCAGTTGTATGATCCATCACCACAAGCAGTTGTGGTGGGTATCAGCCAACGAAGCAGTGGTAGGGGGTTTAGATTTAATTGGGGCGGTTTAAAGTGATTCTTGTATTGATGAGGACAGATTCATAAAATGAGATGGTTTAATGAAGCCGATGCGGGGGATTTGTAAACCCGGCATCGGCTGCGGCGGTCGCCCATGCGGATGGCGATCGCTCTGGTAGGTTCTCGGAAATTGAGTTCAGCATGAATTCAGTCATCTTGAGTTTAGTCAGCGCAAAAGTGGTTATGACCATGGCGGGAATCCTGCTATGTCTGGCGACGTTGGCGTTGGCGGGAGTCGCGCTGGCGGCGCGGACGGGTCCGAAGCCGGTTTTGGCTCGGATCGGTTCCACGCGACCGGCGGTTCTGGCATTGCCGGTTCGTTCTTCTCGGCAAGCCATAGCGGCAGCACGTGCGCCTCCAATCCTGAATTCCAGCGGCGCGGTTCGACGGAGATATTGCGCGCCGCCCGGCCGAAGCTAATCTGGCCGATACTGATCTTGCCGATGCTGATGCTCTTCGTTTCCGAAGACCTCCCGACCATCCGCGGGTTGGGATGAGATCATGTACATCATTTTGGGAATCGCCATCGGCCTGATCGTCGGCGTCGCTGGCGCGCTGGTGGCATTGCAAATGCTGGGCAAGAGCGCCTTGGCCGCCGGCCGCGCTGAGGGCGAGCAGTTTAAGCAAAACGCGCAGCTAGAAGCGCAGAACAAGGCCAAGGAAATCGAACTGGCTGCCCGCCAGGAGCAGATGAAGCGCAAGGAGCAGTTCAACCGGGAAACCGAATCGGCCCGAAACGAAATGAAGGCCCACGAGGCCCGGCTTTCCAAGCGCGAGGATACGCTGGATCGAAAGCTCGATACGCTGTCGGTTAAGGAACGGCATCTCGACGAATTGGATTCACGATTGTCGGCCCGTGACAAATCGCTCGCGGCCAAGGAAGAGCAATTGACCCAGGTCCTGCGCGAGGAGCGCGATCGGTTGCTGCAAATCACCGGTCTCTCACCTGATGCTGCCAAGGAGATGCTGCTCACGCGAATCGAAGATGAATGCAAGCTCGAAGCCGGCGCGATCATCCAGCGCACTGTCGAGCGGGCGCAGGATGAGGCCAAGGAGAAGAGCCGGCAGATCGTGCTCCAGGCGATTCAACGATATGCCGCCGAGCAGACATCGGATCATACGGTCAGCACGGTGACGATTCCGACGGATGATATGAAAGGTCGAGTCATCGGCCGCGAGGGGCGGAATATCCGAGCATTTGAAAAGACCACCGGCGTCGATCTGATCATCGACGACACACCTGGTGTTGTGGTGGTGAGCTGTTTCGATCCGGTCCGGCGAGAGGTCGCGCGGATGTCGCTGGAAAAGCTGGTGCAGGATGGGCGAATTCATCCGGCCCGAATCGAAGAAGTTGTCGCGCTGACGAGCAAGGAGATGGAAGAGGAATTGAATCGCATGGGCAAGGAAGCGGCCCAGGAAGCCAATCTGCAAATCCCCAAGCCCATGATCCCGATGCTCGGCCGGCTGGGATTCCGCACAAGTTATGGGCAAAACGTGCTGAAGCATTCGCTGGAGGTGGCGTATCTGTCGCAGGTGATTGCCGATGAACTTGGGCTGGATGGAAATCTCGCCCGTCGCGCTGGTCTGCTGCACGACATCGGCAAGGCGATGGATCACGAGCAGGAAGGCGGCCATCCGCAGTTGGGCAAGGAATTTCTCCGCCGATTCAACGAACCCGAAGCGGTTCTCAATGCGGCCGAGGGGCATCATGGCGATGTCCCGGCGACGACGCCATACACGCCGATCGTGATGGCAGCGGATGCGATCAGCGCCAGCCGGCCGGGTGCGCGACGCGAGAGTTTGGAGCGATACGTCAAGCGGCTACAGGAATTGGAAGATTTGGCAATGGGATTCGAAGGCGTGCGGCAGGCATACGCAATCCAGGCCGGCCGGGAAGTGCGCGTGATTGTGGATGCAAAGCTTGTTGACGACCGGATTAGTGCAAAGATTGCACGGGATATTGCTCAGAAGATTCAGACGGAAATGAATTATCCGGGCGAGATTAAGGTAACGTTGATTCGGGAAGTTCGATCCGTGGAGTATGCGCGGTGACGTGAAGAATCACGAACGCTACCATGTAATCATGCGTCAAATCATTGGACTATTGATCGTTGCCTCGCTCGCGGGCCCGGTGTTGGCCGATCCGCCGGAGATGGTGAATCTTCGTCGGACTATTGTGGTGGAGGTAGTGGCCAAGACCAAGGGCGCGGTGGTTAATATTTCCACCACCAAGATCGTGCATGTGCGAGTCAACCCGTTTGGCAACGATCCATTCTTCCAGCAATTCAATTTCGGCACCACTGATGTTCCGGCCAACTCGCTGGGTAGCGGGTTTATTGTGCATCCGGATGGATACGTGATCACCAACAATCATGTGATCGATCAGGCGAGGGAGATTACGGTGGAGTTGGCAGATGGGCGAAAACTTCCGGCGCAGTTGATCAGTGCCGATCCCCAGGCGGATCTAGCGGTGCTGAAAATCTCGGACAAACAGCCATTCCCCATCGTCGAGATGGGCGACAGTGACGATCTAATGATCGGCGAGACAGTGTCAGCACCGGGATCGTGTCGGCCTTGCATCGCGATCTGCAGAGCGAGGGCAAGTCGGCGATGAAGGACCTGATTCAGACCGATGCCGCCATCAATCCCGGAAACAGCGGTGGGCCGCTGCTCAATGCATACGGGCAAGTCATCGGAATCAATACCGCTATTCGCTCCGATGCCCAGAACATCGGATTTGCCATTCCGGTCAATCGACTGCGGGATCTGATTCCTGAGCTGATGAATCCAACGCAAGTGAACAAAGTGGAAATGCCGGTGAAGCTGAGTGAGCGACGGAAGATTTCCGAGCCGGCGGTTATTTCCGTGGAGATCGTGACGGATGGTTCGCCGACACAGGTCATCAAGGAAATCGACGGGCATCATCCGCTGAACATCGTGGATGCGTATGACCTGCTGCTGCAATCCAAGGTGGGCGATCAGTTGTCGTTGGAATTTGCGGATGGAAGTACGCAGTCGATGACACTCAAGGCCGCGCCGCTGCCGGATCCGGTGACAGAGGCGAAGGAGAAGCTGGGAATCACGGTTGAGCAGGTCACGGCGGCGTTGCAGCAGAAATATGGATTGAGCGTGGATCACGGGTTGTTCGTCAGTTCCGTGGCGAATGATTCGCTTGCCGCCAAGGCGGGAATGCAGCCAGGCGATGTGCTCGTGCAATTGGGCCAGTTCCGTGTGAACACGCTGGATGATCTATCCGGATTGTTTCAACATTGGCCGACCAGCGGGCAGGTCATTTTCTTCATCTACCGCAACGACGAGCAGGGTTATGGGCAATTCGATTTAGGTCCGCAATAATAAGTAGCGGTATGCGGATTGTTGTCGCGTGTGACAAGTTCAAAGGATGCCTCTCAGCGCCGGATGTGGCGCGGGCCATGGAGGCCGGCCTGCACTCGGCCGATCCTTCGGCGGAAGTCGATCTATGTCCCCTGGCCGATGGTGGCGAAGGAACAGTCGAAGCTCTCGTCACTGCCACCGGCGGCAAATTTGTCACCTGCCGGGTCACCGGCCCATTGCCGGAAATGAAGGTTGAGGCGCGATTCGGAATTCTTGGCGATCGCAAGACAGCGGTGATCGCGATGTCCGCCGCCAGTGGGTTGGCGCTTTTGCGTCCGGAGAATTTTGATCCGATGCGGGCCACGACGTTCGGCACCGGTGAATTGATGATGGCCGCGGCGGCGCTGGGCGTGGAGCGGATCATTCTGGGATTGGGCGGCAGCGCAACCATCGACGGCGGATTGGGATGCGCGCAGGCGTGCGGATTGCCCGTGATTCTCGAAGACGGCGAGCCAGTTTCGTGGGGCGAGCCGCTCACGGCCGCCGATTTGCCCAAGGTCGTGCTGATCAAACATGGCCGTGGCAGTGCGATCGAGCGGATTTCTATCATCGGCGCATGCGATGTGGACAATCCGCTGCTGGGTCCGCGCGGGGCGGCGGCTGTTTTTGGTCCGCAGAAAGGCGCATTGGCTGAACAGGTCAAAACTCTGGATGCATCGCTCGCTCAGTTGGCGACGCGCACCGGCAAACAGGCATTCACGGAAATCCCCGGCGCTGGTGCCGCCGGCGGGCTGGGATTCGGCCTTGCTGCATTTTTCGGAGCGAAACTCCGCAGCGGCATCGACATGCTGATCGAAGCAACGGAGTTGCGTGAGCGCCTGGCGCATGCTGATTGGTGCCTCACCGGTGAAGGACGATTCGATTCGCAGAGCATGGCCGGCAAAGTCGTCTGCGGCGTGGCGCGGGCGTGTCGGGATTCCAAGGTTCCATGCATTGTATTGGCCGGCTCGGTCGAAACCGGATTGGAATTAGGCGACACCGGCGTGAGCGCGTGCTTCAGTATTTGCGATGGGCCGATGAGCGGTGAAGAAGCAATCGCGCGGGCGGAATCGCTCATCGCCGCAGCGGCGGGAAATATTCTGCGTTGTCGAGGAAAAGAAAATGCGGATTGACGCCAAGACGCCAAGGCGCCAAGGGAAGAAAATACGCCAAGAATTCAAAATTCGGGTTTAAAGGAGCATCAATCAAATTCGTTTTCCCCTTGGCGTATTTTCCTCCCTCGGCGTCTTGGCGCCTTGGCGGTTCATCCTCTTCTCCTCACGGGCCGGAGACGGTAGAATGCCTCGCATGGTACACGAGAATCTCACCCAAGCGATCGATAATCTCTCATCCCGGATGATTGCCATTCGGGACTCTCTTTGACCTGCCCACAAAAATCGCGCGACGAAAAGAATTGGAAGAAATGATGAGCCGGGATGGGTTCTGGAATAATCAGGACCAGGCCAAGACCGTCGTGGCCGAGGTGAAAACCCTCAAGGCCGCCATCGAGCCGGTTGAGGCGATGTTGCGGGCAATTGACGATGTCAAAGCGCTGAATGAATTGGGAGTCGAAGCGCAGGATGCCGCTTCAATCGAAGAGGCGGATGCGAATCTGACGGAGCTGGAGAAAAAAGCCGAGCAGGTCGAGCTGCAATCGCTGTTGGATGGGAAGAACGATCATCGCAACGCCTTCGTGCAGATTCACGCCGGCGCGGGCGGCACCGAGGCACAGGATTGGGCGGAGATGCTGCTGCGAATGTATCTGTATTATTTCCAGCGGCGTGGTTGGGATGTTTCGGAAGTCGATCGCACCTGGGGCGAACAGGCGGGAATCAAAAACGTCACGCTGCTGGTCAAGGGCGAATACGCCTACGGCTACCTGCGAACCGAAGCCGGCGTGCATCGGCTGGTGCGGCCAAGCCCGTTCAACGCGCAGAACAAGCGGCAAACGAGTTTTGCTTCCGTCGATGTCGTGCCGGATTTTGAGGAGAATGATTCAGACATCGAAATCCCCGAGACGGATATGGATATCGTCGCCTTCGTTCGCGCCAGCGGGCCGGGCGGACAAAATGTCAACAAAGTCGCCTCGGCCGTGCGAATCACCCACATACCCACCGGGATTCAGGTCACCTGCTCGGTCGAACGCAGCCAGCAGCAGAACCGACGGCTGGCGATCGCGCTGCTCACTGGCCGATTGGAACAGATCGAACAGGCCAAGCGCGATGAGGAGATGAAAGCGATGTACGGCGACAAGGGCGCGATCGCCTGGGGAAATCAGATTCGCAGCTATGTGCTGGATGATCGGCGAGTGAAAGACCATCGCACCAATGTCGAGACCAGCAACGTCGAAAGCGTGCTGGATCGTGGCGAGCTGGATCGATTCATCGACGCCGAGCTTCGCCGCAAAAAGCGCGCGAAAAAATAACCGGCTGGCAGAATCGGGGCTCCGCGGATATCATCCGCATGGGATTTGGGAGATGTCTCCGATGAGTGCCCGCGAGGTCTTTGAAAACGTGGTTCGCAAGTTGCCCGCCTTCGACCGGCTTCGTCTCGCATCCCTGATTCTGGCCGATCTCACCAACACCGAAGCCGGCGGCTTGGACATGCCAAGCAATCTGAACGACGACGACGCCCTGGACGATCTCTCTGCCTTCGCCATCCGCCCGGCGCCTCCGGGAACACCGGCTGAAGAAAACAATCCTTGAACAGCAGCTCTAACTCCCGCGCTACAGTGGCCAAGAGGCTCGGCAAGTCATACACTTTTGCAACATGTCGAGCGGCCCGCACATATTGCCGAACTTGCCGCGGATGCCTTCACAGCGGTCGGCTTTGCCATATGAGCCGGCCTGTGCGGTGTTCCGTCGGTATCTGCATGGGGAGAAGCTGAAGTTCACGCCGGAACGAGCGATGATCCTCGATGCGGTGTTGCGGAAAAACACCCTGTTTGAAGCCGAGCAGTTGGCGATCGATCTTCGGCAGCTGGGGCATCGCGTGAGCCGGGCCACGGTTTACCGGACTTTGGCGCATCTGCAGGATGCGGGGATACTCAAGCAGGTTTTCTTCGATAACAAGCAGTCGTATTACGAGACCATCGCCGGCCGGCAGGCGTATGACTATTTGATATGCGTTGACTCCGGTCAGGTAATCGAGTTCAGCAGTGAAAAACTACGCCGACTTTGCGAGGAAATCTGCGCGGAGCATGGCTTTGAGCCGTTATCACATCAGTTTCATATTTTCGGAATGAGCCCGCAGTCCCGCGCGCGAGGCGGCAAAGGCGGTATATCCGGCAAAGACGTTGGCTCCGACAAGCCGGGCAAGCCGTCGTCTAGCACATCGCGATAAAGGTCGCCAGCGCCAGGATGGCGATCTTGATCTTCTTGTCCCAGAACAGTGGATTGGTGAGCGAGAGCATCATGGTTTTCCTGTGGAATGGACTGAACAATCGCCGTGCCATGACAAATTAATGGGAACGTGCCTACAATAGCGAGTTCGACGTGAGTCCGTTTGTAACGGACGTTGCGTAAACCCGACAATCCGGCGCAATCAGCGCAACGCGGCAATTATCTGCAGCGGCCTCAGCAACTTGGCTTACCCTTTTTTGTGGAGTTGGGTTACTTGGAACACGCTCCCTGGCGCAAGAGGGGTAAATTAGTTGCGGTTGTTAATGATTCTTGTCAATTTTACCGACTTCTCTTGCGGTAATTGACGAATGCAACTATTGAGGTTTTTTAATGGGCTTGCGCAACTAATACGGGTTTGACGCGTATTAAAGGAAGTATGATGTCGCAAACCATTCATTCACGCCGTGAGTCGGAGTTGGTGGCGAGGACAAGTTTAGTGTCGAAAGGCAACGTGGCATACAAGCATTTCTTTGATGGTTTGGCGAAGGTGGTGTCATTTAACGAGGCATGGATCGTTAGCACAATGCCCCGGGGCGGATTGCAGATCGTGCAGCCCGCCAATCTGGGCGATCACTGGATCAAATCGTACGGGCATGAGTATCACCTGCACGATGCCGCAACCTGGCGCGCGATCATCGAAAATCACGCGCTCGGCGGCGACGATTGCTTCCCCGATGGCGGACTAAAAGAGGCGGAGTATTTCCGCGATTTTATCCAGGTCAGCGGCATGCGATACATGGCCGTCGCGCCGTTGTCGGGGCCGGTCCTCGATGGATATGCTGGAGCACTGCATATTTATCGACGTGCTGAAGAGGGTGAATTCACCGAGCACGACATCAAGCTGCTGGGCGACCACGCCAAGCAAATCGACAAAGCGCTGAGCGAATCGCGGATTCAGCGTCTTCCGGAGGATTGCCGCAAGAGCGTTGCGGCTCGCAAGCCGCGCCTTCGGCAGATCGTGCTGGATTCCAAGCTGCGGCCGCAATTGTCCGAATCGCTAGATCTGGACGATCGCGTGGCCGACCAGGTTTTGACGGACGCAAGGCAGCGATTTGAGAGTCTCAACGGCGAAGTCATGACCGATCGCCTCTCCGTCCCCGATTCCACCGGCAATCTGCAGACATTCCATGTGTCCGCCATGCCCAAATATCCAGCCCTGGGCCGCGGGGCATTTATTTTCTACTGCCAGGAGCCGGAATATTGTGATTGGCACACCATCCGCGCCACCGATCTGGCGGCTGATCCGGAACTGTCCCGCCTCGTCCCGGCCATGCAGTTCATGCAGAACGAATTTGGCCGTGGCCCGACGCTGACGCATATTGCCCGCACCGTGCACCTGAGCCCGTTCCATTTCCATCGCCGGTTTACCGAGTTGCTGGGGATCACTCCCAAGCATTTCCTTTTGGCTTGCCAGATTCATCTGGCCAAGAAACTGCTGATGGCGCGGGAGAAGGATTTGGTGGATATTTCGCGGATTTGCGGATTCGCGCATCAGAGCCATTTCACCAGCCGATTCAAACAAGCCACCGGCCTGACCCCCACGCGCTGGCGTCGGCAGCAATTGGCTCGAGCGGCCGCGGCAGCGAGCGGCGGCAAAGGAAGCCGCTGATTTTCTCCGTAGCCATCGAATTACGCGGCAGATTTTAACTTGAAGATTTTGACGCAGTTGCGCCCGCCGTGTTTGGCGGCGTAGACGGCCATGTCGGCGGCCTTGATGAGATGAGCGGGCTCCGTGAGCGGGCCGCCCGGTTCCATGGTCGCCACGCCAATGCTCACCGTCACCGGGACCTTTTGTGGACCGCAGGCGATCGGCTGGGCGGCGACGGCTTTGCAGATGGTGGTTGCGATGGCGGCGCCGACACCGCGCGGCGTGCCGGGCAGGATCAATACCAACTCTTCACCGCCGTAGCGGGCTGGCAAATCCTGGGCGCGCGAGGCGGTGCGCAGGAGTTTGCCCAGGCCAGTGAGGACCTGGTCGCCAATCTGATGTCCGTAGCGGTCGTTGATCGTTTTGAATTTATCCACGTCCATCATCAGCAGGGTTACGGGTTTGTTGTCTTTGCGAGCCTGGGCGAACTGATCCATCAGAAATTGATCGAATGAGGCGCGGTTGTTCAGGCCGGTCAGGGCATCGATTGTTGCCTGAATTTTGAGGGCCTGATTCTGTTCCTGAAGCTGCGATGCCTGCATTTGGGATTGCAGGTTCAACTCGACCAGCGTTTCGTTGGCCTTTTTGAGAATCGCATCGTAATCGACGACAGCGCCGATGTTGATTTCAAACAGCGAGGCAACCTCGCGCGTGGTGGCGCCGATCTCCGCGAGCCATAGATCGCAGTCGGTCTGGCTGACCTTGTAAGAATTGGCGCAAACGCCACGCACATGGGCAATTGCGCCGGCGGCATCAGCGTCCATGAAAACATCCGCGCACCATCCGGATAGTTCGACGATCTCCGCCAACTTTTTCAGGGCTGGATCGGTCACGGCATTGGAATCATGGCTCGCGCCGATGGTTTGCGTCAGGATCGGCGGCAATTTCCACTGCTCGGCCAGCATCATTCCCACAGCAGCGTGGCTGGCGCCCAGGGCGGTGGTCTCGACTCCGACCAAGTCCTTGTGCGTCGGGGCGCTCTCGCAGATATCGCTGTACTGCTGGCCCAGGACCATGTCCAGCACGAGCATCCCGATGTCCTGAAGCAACGCCGACAGAAACGCCTCTTCCTGCTGCACGACGTTGAGCTTGACGGCAATGATGCGCGCCGCCGTGGCTGCATAGACGCTGCGCCGCCAATATTGCAGATGCTTGAAACCCTTGGCCTTGTTCTTAGTGAGGTTGGAGACCAGCGAAAATCCCAGCACCAGCGTCTTGACCGATTGCAGCCCCAGAATCACCAGCGCGTGGCTGATGGTGCTGACATGCTGGCTGCGGCCATAGAAACTGCTGTTGACCGTCCGAAGAATTTTGGTGGAAAGGGCCGGATCTTTGGAGATGATCCGCGCGATTTCCGCGATGTCGACATCCGCCTTGCCGGCCAGGTCCAGTACCTGAATGGCGATGGCCGGGAGCGACGGCAGATTCGGGCATTGCCGAATCTTGTTTATGAGATCAGCGTTGAGTGGCATAGAGATTGACCTTGACCCTTCGTGTCGCAATATGGCTACACGCTGCCAACATCATCGGTTGCGCAAATCACCAACTTTTTCCAGAGGAGCTGATTCTTGCGGATTTGCCAAAACGGAGCGCGGCAGATTCTTCGCCACACAATTTTTGGGGTGCTTTATCGGCCGGATATAGGAAGCATTCAGTGGATGCGCCGGGAGAAAAGTTGTATCGGTCACGATTCCCGCGCCGACGAGCGGTGGCCGGCTCGAATATGAAAACCCCCGCCGCTACGAATCCCGCTGGCTGGCCCGGCGGCATTTTCGATGGGACGGAGGAGAAGAGTTTCCCGCCCACGGCGGCGGGATGCGAAGGAGTTTCGCGCCTAGGCGCGCATGCAAGCGGAGGTCGGACTTGGGGCGTGAAGGACGGTTGAGGGGCGCGCCCGGGCGCGAAACTCCGCTGAACAAGTCGCCGCAGGCGAGAGCTCTATTCCGTCGCATCGAGAAGGAGCGCTCGACCGTCGCCGGGCAAGCCAACAGGTTTCGAAGCGGCGACGTGTGTCCATATACGAGCCAACACGTGCTCCTCGGCGAGGTCAACGTAACCGACAAAAATCTTATTTCAGAAGATCGCTCTATGAATGGAAGGGACGCGGTCTCATTTCTCCTGCAGGGCAGCCTCTAGTTCCTGGCGGATTTCCTTTTCGTAACCCATCCCCAGATATCCCTTGCGGACCTTGCCGTCCTTGCCGACGATCACGGTCAGGGGAATCGCCTCGCCGTTGAAGGAATCAAAGACCTTTCCATCGCTGTCGAGCAACACGGGCAGAGTCAGCTTTTTGTCGTCGATGAATTTCTTGACGGTGTCGGCGTCCTCCTGCTCATTGACGGCGAAAATCGTCACGCCCTTGCTGTGCATTTCCTGATTCAGATCGTCCATGGACGGCAGGGATGCCACACAGGGGGCACAACTGGTCGCCCAGAAATCCAGGACGTAAACAGTGCCTTTCAGGGACGCCGACGTGACTTTCTTTCCGTTCAGGTCGGACAATTCAAACGCCGGGACGGTTTTGCCGACCATGGATTGGTCTTCCTGCAATTCCTGCGAACCGGCCGGCGGGGCCCAGGCGAATTGGGCGTCATCTAGCGAAGCGGGCACCGTGGAGGTGAAGTCGATCGTGTAGGTCGCCACCTTTATTTCCTTTGAGCCGGCCGCTTTTGCTCGACGAGTGACGTCCACAATCTGGCGGTCCAGCAGATAGGTCTTTGGATCGAATACCAGGGTGACATCCAAATCTTTCTGCGCCACCTGCAATGTCGGATATGACACCGAATCAATCACCGTATCCGGAGACTTCTGAATCGAAACAGCCGTGCTGACAATCTCGTTGGCCGCATCCGGAGAAAAGGCCAGCGCCAAAGAGTAATCCTGTTGGCGCAAAGCATCCGCAACATCCGAGTCGATCGTGTCGAGATTCACCGCGCCGCTCGGCGCATCCGTCACGGCATATTTGTTCTGATCCGACAGAAAAAGATAAACCGACTTGCCGGTGTAGCCGAGCAGCGTGTCGTCCTTCATGTCGTCGCGAAATTTTCCATCGGGCGCGATCGCGCCGGCGAATTCGCCTTTTTCCTTGTGAGCCTGGCCGTCGATGTCGAAATCGCCATTGATCGTGCCGGTGATTTGCAGCGGTCTCGCCTTGTAATACGCCAGTCTCACCTGCGACAGCAATACCTTGGCGTCGGGGGAAATGACCGTCTGAGGTTGCGTGGTCGCATCATCCGCCCGGGCCACTGCCCCTATCGCCAATAGGGTCATGGCGAGCAAAACAGGGAAATACCGGGGCCGGATGATCATGGCGAACCTCCAGGGAATACTAACAAACCATCATACCCTGCTTATTCCAACCCGTCATTTTCCGACCATTGTGCCAGTTCGCTAATCGAATAGAATGACCGCCATCCAAATCCCGGCGGTCGTGCGGAGCGCCGGTGATTGAAAGTGAATCGCCCAGTCAAACGTTCCATTCAACGAGGATTCCACCGTGTCCATCAAAACCATCGCGCGCCTCGTCTTTGCCATCGTCGCCGTCCAGATCGCATCCGCCTCGGCTCAGCAAACGCCTGATCCGACGATCTCCCTCGCCGGCCAATGGCGGTTCTCTTTGGATCGGCAGGATGAAGGCGTGAAATCGCAGTGGTTCAATAATAATTTGTCCGATCAGATTCTATTGCCTGGCATTTTGCAGGGGCAGGGTTTTGGGGATGGGATTTCGGTGGACACGCCGTGGGTGGCCGCACTGCCGCGCGACATGAAGTGGTATTTGCTGCCGCAATACAAGGCGTACACCGAACCGGGCCACATGGAGATGCCATATCTCTCGCAGCCGCCGCGGCATTATCTGGGCGTGGCGTGGTATCAGCGGGATATTGATATTCCCGCCAATTGGCAGAATCGCCGGGTGGTGCTCACGCTGGAACGGACGCGCTGGCAGTCGAGCGTCTGGGTGGATGACAAATTATTTGGGTCTTACGAAAGTTTCGTCGCTCCGCACATTTTCGATCTTGGCGTGCTCGCGCCCGGCACGCATCGGCTCAGCATTCGCATCGACAACGATACTCGCAAAATCACTCCGCCATATCGGCCGGATGGGCATAGTGTTTCTGATTCGGAAGGGGCAACCTGGAATGGAATCGTCGGACGGATTGAATTGTCCAGCACCAGCCCGGTTTGGATCGATGATGCCCAGGCGTTTCCGGATGTCGCGGCCAAGAGCGTGCGGATTAAGGTGACGATCGGCAATGCCACCGGCAACGCCGGATCAGGAGCACTCGCCGTTGGATCGACCAGCACAACCGTTCAGTGGGATGCCAAGGGCGGCAGCGGGGAATTGGTGGTCCCGCTGCCAGCCGGTGCCCAAACTTGGAGTGAATTCACGCCGGTCTTGCAGCATCTCACTGTTACTCTCAACGGCGGGGATGCCGGCGACCAGCGCGATATTTCTTTCGGCCTCCGCGAAATCAAACGTGACGGCCAGAAGATGCTCCTCAATGGCACACCCATCGAAGTTCGCGCCACCCACGACGGCGGGGGATTTCCTCTGACGGGTTATCCGGCCATGGACGTGGACGATTGGAAGAAAATCATCTCCACCGCCAAGGAATACGGCCTCAACGGCATGCGATTCCATTCCTGGTGCCCGCCGGAAGCGGCGTTTGAGGCGGCCGATGAACTCGGCTTTTACATCCAACCCGAATGCGGCATGTGGAACAGCTTCGACACCGGGGATTTGATGTTGAATCGGTTAAACGACGAAACCGCTCGCATTCTCAAAGCGTATGGCAATCACCCGTCGTTTCTGCTTCTCTCGCCGACCAACGAGCCCGCCGGGCATTATCAGGAGCAGTTGCCGGTCTGGGTGAACAAATGGCGCGCTGCCGATCCGCGGCGGCTCTACACCACCGGTACCGGCCGACCGTCGATTCCGCAGGATGGGGCCGACAAGGGGAATGATTTTCTGATCATGGGATTCCGCGGCCCGCGCGGGTGGTTCGGAAATGATTTTGAAAATCAGGCCCGCAATATTCCGGTGCCGATGCTGGCGCACGAACTGGGGCAATGGTGCGCTTATCCGGATTACGGCATTATCGACAAGTTCACCGGCTATTTGCAGCCGAGCAATTACATCGTCGCGCGCGATTCGGCGGCGGCGCATGGACTGCTGGATCGAAATAAGGAAATTGCGCATGCATCGGGGCGATATCAAGTCGCTTGCTACAAGGAAGAAATCGAAGCTAACGAACGGACGGCCAGCTATTCCGGATTTGAGTTGCTCGATCTGCACGATTATCTCGGCCAGGGAACGGCGTTGATCGGCCTGCTCGATGCGTTCTGGCAGAGCAAGGGGTATCTCACCTCTGATGAAATGCGGCGGTTTTGCAACACGACCGTTGTCTTGGCCCGTCTGACCAATCGGCTTTACACGACGGCCCAATCGCTGGATTGCCCGATAGAAGTCGCCAACTTCGGCCCGGCGGCGATTGATGGCGCGGCAACGCAATGGAAGATTTTGGACACCTCCAACCAGAACGTCGTCGCCAGCGGGCAGTTCGATGCCAAAACTATTCCCATCGGCAAGGGCACTTCGCTGGGCGAGGTGAAGGTCGATCTTTCCAAGTTCGATGCGCCCCGGCAATACAAATTAGTCGTCGGACTCGCCGGTACGAGCTTCGAGAATGATTGGAATTTCTGGGTTTATCCGGCCCAGATCGACTCCTCCACGCCGGCGGGAATTGTTGTCACCAGCAAATGGGCCGATGCGGAAAGCGCGCTGTCCAGCGGGGGCAAGGTTCTGTTTATTCCCACCGCGGCCGATTTGGACGATGCCAATCCGCGCCTTTCGCAAACGCCGATCTTCTGGAACAGCGTGATGAATCCGCGCGGCACAACTTTCCTCGGTCTCTGGGTTGATGCGAAGAATCCAGCCCTGTCCGAATTCCCCTCGGAAGAGAATTGCGATTGGCAATGGACCAATCTTTTCCCCGCCAGTCGGGCGATCAATCTCGACAAACTTCCGCGCGATCTGCAGCCGATCGTCCAATCCATCGACGACTGGAACCGCAATTTCAAGCTCGGCCTGATTTACGAATGCAAAGTTGATTCCGGAAAACTATTGGTCAGCGGCGTAAATCTCAACGCCAACGAAAACCCCGCCATGCAATCCTTGCGGAAATCGCTGCTGGATTACATGGCCTCCGCCAACTTCAACCCAACAGTGGATGTCCAACTGCAAGACGTCCGCAACCAATGGCTGAGCACGCGATCGACGGATTATGTCAGCGAAGCCGCCGCCGCCCGCTCGACGCAGCAACAATCCGCGGATGTGCAAGCCCCCGCGCCGGCGACGCGGCCATAAGGAGTCATCCATGATTTCATCGAAGGCTTTCGTTTTCCTTGGCGTCTTCGCTGCAACAGCGTTCGCTCAGACGCAGCCATCTCCCCAATCCCCGCCGACCACTCTGCCATCTGCGGCGGCGCACTATCATCTGAATCCCAACCTTCCGACTTTGTGGATCGTCGGCGCTTCGGCCGTGCGGAACGGCCACGACACCGGCAACAACGGGCAGTGGGGCTGGGGGAACCCTATCGCTTCCTTCTTCGACCGAAGCCGGATCAACGTCGTCAATTTCGCTCTCGGCGGGACCAGTACGCGGACGTATCAGTCCATGGGATTGTGGGATCACGTATTGGCCGACATGAAGCCGGGCGACTATTTGCTGATCCAGTTTGGCAGCAATGATTCCAGTCCGGTCAACGACACCTCCCGCGCTCGTGGCACGCTGCACGGCAATGGGGAGGAGACGCAGGAGATCGACAATTTGCTGACGCACAAACACGAGGTCGTGCACACCTATGGCTGGTACATCCGCAAATTCATCACCGATGCCCAGGCGAAGGGGGCGGTTTGCGAGATCGTTTTGTCTCCCGATCCAAAGAATTCCTGGAAGGACGGCAAAGCGGCGCGCTCGGCGGATTTCACCGCATGGGATCAGGCGGCCGCCAAGCAGGAGAACGCGCTGTTTGTGGACGCCAACGAATTGATCGCCGAGAAATACGACGCCGCCGGCCAGGATGCGGTGACGCAGCAGTATTTTCCCGAGGGGGAGACCGAGCACACCGACTGGGCGGGGGCGATTTTAAATGCGCGGTGCATCGTCGCGGGGATTCGGGGGTTGGGTCATTGCGGGCTCGTGGATTATTTGTTGCCGGAGACGACACCTGATCCGGCGTTGCCGGGCGGGAAGGCGCGGTGAGATGCGGGAGGGCAGCTATGGCTATTAACTTGGAATCTTGATCCGGTGTTGATTCTAATCCTGTCGCGGTTAAACGATACGACGACTTCCCAAATATAGGAAAGGTTGATGGCCACGAGAACATGTTGGCGGCTTTCCATCCGGGCTGTGATTGTTGCTGCGGCATATTGTGGTTGCGCATCGATTGCATTCGGTGCGGACGCCTCTTCGGAGCCATCGACTCGCATGTCGGGACATCTCGACGTAGCAGTCGTTGGGGTCGCGCTGGCGGATCGGCCGATCCAACTGAACGTCACGTTGCTAAACACAGGTAGCGAGCCGATAAGCTATTGGACCAATGACCCGGAGAATCCCCCGGGGGCGCATTTTTTCTCCGTGACGGTTGCGGGATCGGACGCAAAAGCACGCCAGGTGCAAGCGACGAATATAGAGCCATCGCCCGGCTCGGGGGTGATCGATACGATTCAGCCTGGCGTTACAACCCAAATCCCCTTGGTCCTTGCGCCGTTACCGGTCGGAGTTTGGACCGTGCAGGTGACGTCAAAGGAAGAGTGGCACAAATTCTCGGGCAGCGATGTGAAGATTGTCGATTGGCCAGAAATGCCGGCAAGTGCACCAGTTGCGATAGCAGTTAAGAATGATGCGAATGCAACAGCAACCTGGGACAGAGATTTGCTCGCGAGAGTGCGCAGCAAGGACTTTTTGGCAGAACATATCGCCACCCATTACCACATTCGTTACGTCATTGATGCCGAATTGGACGACCTTGCGGGAGCTGATTCTAAAGCCGCCTGGTGGGCGACCTTTGTGATCGGCGATCTTCGGCCGCTTCCGGAAGGTGCCGATAATACCGCTTCCATTTTTTAAATGCGCGCCCGCGCGCGGGGTCCTTTTTTGTGGCATGATTACCGGCAACTCTGGCAAGGAGGCCGATTCATGCATGTTGTCGAACATCACGCCATCGAT
>JBEKUH010000104.1:0-26773 GCA_049515255.1 Tepidisphaeraceae bacterium
TCGATCCTCCAAACGTGCGTCGCGTCCAGGCTTGAGGGCTCCGCCCCCAAACCCCCGCCTCGTAAGCCTCTTCCGCCTGAACATGGCTTGACCAGGAACGGATTTTCATAGAAGGTCGGACATGCGGGGCTGTGAAGGACGGTTGAGGGTCGCGCATGAGCGCGAAACTCCTCAGCATCCGCCGCCGAAGGCGGGAACTCTTCTTCCCATTGCAAAATGCCTGGACGAATATCAACGGGCCAGCCAACGGTCTTCGCAGCGCCAGCGCCGTTTGCTATTCGAGCCTGCGCCCTCAATCGGTTCCAGACCCACGACCGACAAAATTGACCTTGTAGGAGCACGCGTCGATTTCGCCATCCATCTCAAACAGTTCATTTAGGTTGCAATTGCTGGCGCAGGGCGTCGATTTCCGCGGCGCTCATTTCTCCCACCGTCAGGGTGATCGACCCCGAATCCACGTCAACAGCCTCGATCTTCACCGGCAACAAACGATTCGTATTCTCCACATCAAATGGCAAATACATGACCGGCTGCATCCCCAAACCGCTCAAGCCCGACACAAGCATCTGCGTGTAACCCGCCTCCGCCGCCGATCCATTGGCCAACGAATCTTCGCTGATCCACGCGGTGGTGAGGTCGTCGGAAATCTCATCCTGCAAAATCTCTTTGGCCTGCTCGATCTGTTTGGCGAGCGCGGATTTGGGAATCGGCAAACGCCCCGCCGCGATTTGACCCAGATCAAAATGAAATTGCCCCTGATCGTCCACGCTCGGCTGAAACGCAATGCTCGCCACCGTCGAATAATCCGTCGATTTTCCCGCGACGATCATCTGCCCATCCCGCAAACCGACCCGACCATCGCTGAAATGCGCGGACATGTCCTTCTGTAATTGCAAATCCCGGCCGGCGATCCAGGATTGGATGAAACTATTCAGCTCGTCCGCGCTCAGCGTCACGGTTTGTTGGCGCGGAGGCGGTTTCTCATTGCTGCGGATTCCCGATTGTTGTTGGACCAATTGCGCCGCCACGTTCGATGCCCACGAAAATAATTTCGCCATCTTCTGATCGGCACTGTTGGCGGCGACAGCGCGATCTTCGTCACTCAGCGGCGGACCATACCAATCGGGATCGGCGCGATACAAATGCCACGCATACGCCGCCGAGATCAGAAAGACGGTGCCGCTCGTCGCCAGCGACAGCAGAATTTTCTTCCGCCACTTTCCTTTCATCGCCGCAAGTTTAACGGAACAATCCGAACATCCGCTACGAACCGCGCGTGGGAATAACCGGAAGCTGTTGAAAACATTCCATTTTTCCGGCCGATTTTGAGATGTGGGGTAGACTTCGCCGGAATGTGGAATTACCTCCGCCAGGCTCGCCGAATCCGCGCCGAACATCGCGGCAATCCGCTGCGGCTGCAGCAGGCGCTGCAAAATCTGGCGAATCAAACTGCCGGCGATCCTCCGATGAGCAGGTCCGATAACTGGTCGGAGTCCGCGGTCATCGGTCCGCGTGGAGGATGGGCGCGCGATTTTGCGGATCTCGTGGCTCGCCAGATGGTCGGCCCCCTTCTTCCCTGGTCCACCCGAAAATCGCTTTTGCGCCAGGCGGCGCGGCGGAATATCAAACCATTCGAAGCCAATTTGATCATCGCCACGGTCCAACATCGCCTGGGCCCGGCGGCGATCATTCCTCGCGCAGTACCGCCGGCGCGGCCCCGGCGCAACTGGACGATGCCGATCGGTATTGCCATCTCAGCCATGCTGGAAGCGTTGATCATCGTTTGCATCTGGCATTTGGTGTTCGGTTGATGGGCAAACCACGGCGATTAAAGTCGCCGGGCCGGTGTTACGGGTTGGCGTTGCTAGGCTGTACGATGAACGGCCCCAGACCGGGATAATTTCCCAAGTCCATGCGAAGGGAATCGTAAATGATTCCGCCATGGGGTTGATTTGCCGGGCCACCGCTCGGAGTGACGGCCCGTAAAGTCACGATGTTGTCGCCACCGTGCAGAACCTCGGATGGAAACGTGAACACCTCAGCGGACCAGATGCCCTGGATTCCATCGCGGGCGACGGATTTGTCGTCATAACTTGTTGGCGGCGGACCCGAATTATCAGGATGAAAATCCGCCTGGGTCGTCTCCGCCGCGGTCCCGTTTACGGCCACCGCCAGTCTCGATTGCCCGGCAAACTGCATCCCCGCGTTGTTCGCAAAGGCAATCCAAAGATGCGACGGCGGATAAAACGACCCAGCCGGCGCCGAGTTGCTGTTTCCCATTCCGACACTGAACGCCGAATTGGAGGGCATCCCGCCGGCTCTCCCGGGGCGTCCTCCAGTCACGGTATTTTGAGTGACCATGCTGTAGCCCGGCATTGGCGTCTGGACCTGTTGCTGCGGCGGAGGCGGCACATATCCCACGGCGAAGTGAATCGTCCATGTCGTTCCCAACGGCTGCTGATAATTCCAGTTCTTCGCTTCATCGCTCGATTCGGCCGTGAAATTCACATCCCTTGGGAACTCGTTCGGATACAGCGTGTACAAACCCCAATGGCGATAGTCACCGCCGTGCCAGAATTTGTCGCCGGTGCGATCGGGCGTGCCAATCTGGAAAAGCTCCGGACCCAGGCGCAACGGTTTCCAGACTTTTTTGCCGAGGTCAAAAGAACTTTGCGCATCGGCCTGCCCACTCGGCGGATCGATCTTGAGATTCTGAATCGTCATCTCCCCAAGCACGCCATCGGCAATCGCATGCAGCGTGTATGTGCCCGGAGGAACATTGGGGATGCTGAAATGCACGCCGTCATCGCTGCGGGCCCAATATTGATAATTCACGAATGGGCTTTGCTCGCCGGAGCCGACATCGCTTTGCCAATCATCCCATTCCCATCCATCCGGCGCGGGCGTGGTCAGGCCGACCAGCAGATTCTTCAGACCCTGATTCGCCGGCGGCGGATTCGCAGCGGCCGCCCATTGCCCAGGAGTCGCGTTGAAACCCCCACCCCACTGGATCGTCTGCTTCGGATCATCAAGCGCAATCTGCCCGGTGATCGTCCAGCGCTTTTCGCGCGGGAGATACCCCTTCATCTGCACCCACGAATATGGCCATTGGCTCGCCTCGGTTTTCTGCTGGACCAAGGCATCATCGAACGAACCGGAATTGCAGTAAATCAAAAATGGACCGATCACTTTCGACCAATCCACGTCGTCGCCGAGCGCGCTGCGCGGCCCCTGATAAAGTCCCAGATCATCTCCCGCCATGTTTTGCACGCCCCAGAAATTCGCCAGGATCGGCACGCCGCTCTGATCGGCAATCCATCCGGTCGAGACCACGCGCAGCGGATTGCAGATGTATTCGGTCGATGGATTGATCACCCAGATGCCAATCTGATCCTTTGTGTCGGTCCAGCCAAATGACGGCGCATCGATCGGGCGAACATCGTAATCATATTTGCATTCCACCTGCCCCTGATCCCGCCCGGTTTGGATTGCACGCGCTTCGGGAATGTTCGTGGGCTTGCCGGCCAACCATTCCTGCATGCTCGGCATGTCGCGGGAAATATTTTTGCCGGCGGTGAGATGGTCGAACAATTGATGATCCAAACGCAAAACATAGGAGCCATTGAATGGAGGAAATGTCGCGCTTACCGACTCGTGGATTGCCAGCAATTCGTAGGTGTAAATCCCCTTGTCGCCGCGACCGAGGGAATATCGAATGGTTGGTTTGACGAAAGATGAAGGGGCGCCCGTTCCGGGATCGGCGGTTTGCGAATAAATCCCCGCAACTTCGACTTCGGCGCGCTGACCGGAATTGCCGGATGGATCGATCGTCACGCGCGCTTCGGTGGGATATTGCGTCTGGGGCGTGTAATACCAACGCCCAGGTGCCGCATTTGGTCCGGTTGCCAGCAATTCCTTTCCGTTGAAAATCAACGACTGCAAATTGCCGGATTTCTTTTCGATGGTGGCGGTGACAATTCCGTTGTCCAGAACAAAACTGGAAGAGGATTCCCTAACCGAGACCGGTGAATCCGAATCCGCCAGCGTGACGGATGCCGATGCGATAGTAATTGCGGCACACAGAGCAAATCGAAAAATCACAAGCCCTCCGCGTTTGGCAATGCGTGAGCATTATATCTGATTCCCTCTCGCCCAGTCAGGGCTTTTGAGGTATCTTGCGCGTCCCATCATGGAATTGAATGTCCTGCCCAACCCCTGGTACTCCGACGGCCTGCAATTCACCTGCACGCAATGCGGGAACTGCTGCACCGGTGAGCCCGGCTTCGTCTGGATCAGCGAGCGCGAAATAAAACGGCTGGCGAAATATCTGAATGTCTCCATCGAAACCGTTCGTGACAACCATTGCCGAAAAATCGGCGGTCGCTGGGCACTACAGGAAAGACGAAATCCAATCCATGGTGGGCACGACTGCGTGTTTCTCAAGGATGACAATCACGGCCGGCGATCCTGCTCGGTGTACCCCGCTCGTCCACTGCAATGCCGCACCTGGCCGTTCTGGCCGGGGAATCTGGCATCCCAAAAGGCCTGGAACTACGCCGCCCGCCGATGCCATGGCATGAACACCGGCCGCACATTTTCCAAAACTGAAATCGAATCCCTGCAAGATTGCGAAACCTGGCCGAAGAATCCGCCAACCTCGGATCATTCTTTGACGCAGCCCCCCGCCGACATAGGATGATCGCCGATTGAACCAGCTAAGCCCGCTCGCCAAACTCATCCGGATCGTGGCCTTCGCGGCGACGGCGATCTCCATGTCGATCGCGGCCAGCTACGACATTCGCATGCGGACCAATCCCAACCTCCTCACCCTGCTGGACCTCTATGGACGCATCAATCTCAGCGTGATCGGAAACTCCGATGGGCACTCGATTGCTATCCATTTTGTCAATTTCAATCCGCCGGTGCATGGTGGGTATGCGCAGAATATTTATTTCTTGAGCAGCTATGTTCTCTGGCCCCAGCGCGATTATGTCGGCCCGCCTGGGGTTGTCATCAATGATGGATATCAATTGCTGGACGCCAACGCCAAAATGCCTGATGAAGCTTGGCTGGCACAACACGACGTGGTGGGCCAGCTTTTCATGACACCCAAGGCAAAGCTGGGCGATTTCGACAGCGCCTGGCTCCCCATGAACACCACATCGGCGCCATCGCAATGATCCGGGGTCGGCAAACACCATGGCTGTTGCGCTATACCTATGCTGCCTGCTGATCGTCGGCTACGGCGCGGCGATCTGGCTGACGCCGAAGCAGGCCAAATTGCTGCGCTTCGGATTGTCCGCGTGCCTCGGGCCGGGGGTGATGGGGATGATTTTGATTGCCCTGTCCATGCTGGGATTCACGCCGACGCGGACGAGCATTGCCACTCTGACAATCCTCGCCGCCATAAGCATCGTGGCCGCAGCTTGGCGAAAGAAGACAGACGCACCGCCAAAATTTCCAGCACGATCCCGACTCTCTTCGGTCCAGCGCTGGTGGCTCATGTTCTGCGCATTGCTCATCGCTTTCGCCATCGGGATGACCGCGTGGAACGCCTTCATCTTCCCCACCTACGAATGGGACGCCTTTTCCATCTGGCAACTCAAAGCCAAGGTGCTCTACCTCCAGCCGATGGTCCCCCGCCCGGCGTATTTTTCCGATGTCACGCTCAGCTACAGCCATCTGCGATATCCGCTGCTCGTGCCGATGATCTCGGCCGGCGTCCATGCGATGACGGGTGATTATCAGGATGAATCCGGCCAGGCGGCGTTTCTGCTGATGTTCATCGGCCTGGGCGCCACGGTATTTGCGGCGGTGCGCGAACGCCGCGATGCCATTGCCGCCGCAACCACCACCGCGCTTCTTCTCACCATCCCCCTGGCCATGCGCTACGCCGCCGCCGGCACCGCCGAGATGGCGCTGGATGCTTTTTACGGCTGCAGCCTGATCTGTATTCTCAATTATCAGCGCGATGAGACGCGGAATTGGCTGATCCTCGCCGCCCTCTTCAGCGGATTCATGACCTGGACAAAAAATGAAGGCACGGCGATGGCTGCGATTAATTTATCCATCATTGCAGCGCTGATCCCCAATCCATTTTCATCCCGAAAACTTTTCGGCGACTTCGCATTCCTCGCCATCGTCGCCGCCATGTTCATCCCCTGGCTCATCTGGAGCCACGGCCTGCCGCGCACCGACGAGGATTACGCCGGACATTTTTCGATTGGCCGGATTGTCTCGCACTTTTCGGACATTCCGCTCATTCTGAAAACGATGGGATTGGAGTTCATGCGATTCAGAGACTTCAGCGGATTCTGGATCGTGCTTATTCTCCTGGCCATCACGAACCCCCAGCAATTTCGCGCCCGACCCGTCTGGACACTTTGGCTCGCCCTGCTCTTGCACGCCGCAGCTTACGTCCTGGTTTATATGATCACCCCGCTAAATCTGGTAAATCTCATGCAGGATTCGCTCGACCGTCTCGTCCTGCACTTCACCCCCGCCGCGGCGCTACTGATCGGATTGCATTGGCCGGGGCGCGATCCAAATTCGCCTGCGGCACATGCAATTCTGAGCGACCAACTCCAGAAAAATCAAATGCAGAATTAGCCACCGATGGGGCACCGATCGGCACCGATAAACACAGAAAATCTATAGCGCATCCTCACCAATCGGTGCTCATCGGTGCCTCATCGGTGGCTAAATTCTTGGTTTTTTAAAAAATCAATGATTTGTCGATGCCGCATCGGACATTTTCCGAGCGGCTTGGAGGCGCTGGTCGATGTCGATGGGCCAGTGATCCTTGGGGAGTTTTTCGATTTGCTCGTAGAAGTAGGTTGCCGCCGTAAAATCGCCGCGGGCTTCGGCATCCATGCCGTCAGCGCGGAGGTGCATGGCCTTGGTGTCCATATCCTGGGCGGAAAGTTGTTCAGAGACCGCTTCGGGAAGCGAGGAATCCGCTGGCTTGGGCGAATCCGGCACCGGCGTGGTGTCGGATGCCGAAGCCAGCGCCTGCGGGACAATCGCGGGCGGGGTCGTCGAAGAATTAGCCGACGGAGCCGGCGATTCGTTCACCGGTGGCGCGACATGCGGCGGGGTCATCAGCCAACTATCCGAATCCTTGACCGTTTGAACCGGCGCTGGATTGGGAGACGGCGGCGTAGCCGCATCTGTCTTGGATGAACCCAGAGTTTGCGAGACCCAACCCATCACTGGATCGTGCAGCCCCGGCACAAACCAGACGGCCGCGCCGATCAGCAGCAGCGCTGCCACCGCGGCAATTCCAATTTTCCGCCGCCGGCTGCGGGTAATTTGGGATTCATCTTTCGGATCGTATTGCAGGCTGAATGCCGCGGCCAACTCGCGCGCAGAAAGAATCCGCTCCGGCGGCCACTGTCGGTCGGCATCCTCGCGCGGCTCGGGTGTCGATTCCGCTGCCGGTTTTTCGGGAACCTTGTTCGATCTCGGCTGCGGCACTGCCGGGCGCGCGGGAGGCGATTTCAGTTTGAATGGATCCTCGGTCGCCGGAACCTTGGCAGGTTCGGGCATGGATTTCATCACCGGCGCGGCAACTGGCGCTGGACTCTCGTTCTCCAGCAGCGCATCGGGATTCGGCGGCAATTCCTGCGATCGATGGCATCCCCCGCAGGTGCTCGCTTCCGGACTGAGTTGCTCGCCACAGTAATAGCACTGGCCAAAATGTTTGCTGACGCCTTTCACCCGCCCGGCGAAGCGCCAGAGCTGATGCGTCGTCGGCCCGCGAATGACCGTGCGCGGCGTGATCTGGCCCTTGCGGATCAGCGTGAGCAGCGTGCTGAATTTCATCCCCGGGGCCGAGGGGTTGCGCGTCTGCATCACATACCACGGCCCGATCCGCGCACGTGTCGCCTGACGAGTGAGCGGCGTGTTCTCCATCGTGCATCGGCGGCAGGGTTTGTCCAGATCGTCAGTGATCGATCCACAGAACGGACAAACATACTTGCCTGTTGTCGAAACAGGTGGCGTCGCGCCGGTTGCGCTTGAATCAGCCGAGATGGATGGGGCGCTCTGGGCCATCAGTGAATAACTAAATGTACACTAGCAATGCCGTCAATCCCTTTTTACGCAATGATACCCAACGCGGCGGCCGACAGGTCGAGCGCAAAGGTATAACCAAAACACCCACCTTCGTCCATTCCCGTCGAAGGGATTGAACAGAAAAGCCCGGAATTTGCGCCAAAATGCGGGAAATTAGCCGATTATGGGACCTCTTAGCCGATCCCTATTGAATCTCCACCGGCACCTTGGGGAAATCCACTTCAGTCTGGTTCATGTTGTTGAAATAATTCGTGAAAATATTCAGCGCGACGTTGGCGACCACTTCTGCCATGTCGCCGTCATCCAGACCGGCTGCGCGGGCGGCGACGATGTCGGGCTCGGCCACGACCCCGCGGGTGTTCACAAGCTTCTGTGCCAGGGTGACAGCGGCGGCAGTTTTGCGATCGGTGGCTTGTCCCAGTCGGGCGCTCTTGATGGCCGAATCATCCAACCCGCTCTTCTTGCCCAAGACCGTGTGGGCCGCTAGGCAATAGGAGCAGCGATTTGCCTGCCCCACTGCCAGCGCGATCGACTCGCGCGTCTTGGCATCCAGTTTTCCCTCACGCAGCGCGCCGCTGAATTTGAGAAACGCATCCAGCGCGGCCGGGCTGTTGGCCAATCCGCGGAATATGTTCAGCAGCATCTTCTGCGATTCGAGATTCCCCATCAGCTCCTGCGATCGCGGAGCGGCTTGGGATTGTTCGAGACTTTTTAAACGTGGCATGGATTCCTCCTGTAAGTTAAAGATCAATGCCACAACCTTATACTTGCGGGGTGGGATTAGACAACTGGGGAAGGTGGTATTTTTTAAGTTGGGTCATACCTTCGCGGCTTTTACCAGCGATTCCATGGCGGCCAGATGCGCTTTCAGCGCCCGACGGCCGACGGGGGTAATCGAATACCAACTCACCGGCTTGCGATCGGCGAATTCCTTGCGGACGGTGATGTATTGGGCTTCCTCCAATTTCCGAAGCTGTGCGCCGAGATTCCCATCGGTTTCCCTGAGCAATTCCCGTAAACGCGAAAATGTCATCGCATCGGCCCCGCTGAGCAGCACCATCCCCCCCAATCGGGTACGGTGCTGCAAGAGCGGATCGAGTTGATCCAGACTCCGGGCAGCGCCAACTTGTTCGACCGCTCGGCTCATTGCGGTCGCACCGCCAGATCGCGCGCGAGTTTCCTCTGGACCAGAATCCCCGCCACCACCAGTCCGACGGCAATCAACGCGCCCAGCCATGTCCAGGGATAATGCGGGACGAATCCCACCAGCGCCCCACCCAACATCATGATCGGGCCAAGCCACAGAAAAGTTTTGTCCACATGCACGCCCCACATAAAGTAGACCATGCCGATCATCAGCACCTCGATTTGCCCGCACACCGGCCCGCGAAGCGCCGGAACCACACCCGCGAGCAAATTGGGGAAAAAGACAGCGGCGAAAATCCCACCGGCCCAGTGAAGCATGTTGCGACGGTTCTGAACGCGGTCGATTTCCCCGATGATTTGGCCGCGCCGCTTGGCGTGCATGCCAATCACCGCCATGACCACCAGGCCGGCAATCATCAGAAACCAGCTACCCCATACGGGATTGATATCAAGCAGGAAATACCCGATGAGCACATACGCCGCCCACCAGTAATACCGCAGCGCGTGATCGCGCCCCACCGGCGGCCGACGATCGACCGCCTGGCGAACAAACTGCAGATCATCTTTCACTTGTTGTACATCTGTCATAAAGCCTCCTGAATCCATAACTATCCAAAACAGTAGAGTACTCTAATTTATAGAGTTGAAGAGCGGTTTGTCAAGAAGATTGTCAGAATTTTTTTCCTGACGCGATCTGACGTGGTTGTGATGGATGGTTTTGTAGAGCGACGAATTGTTATTCGAGCGCCGCTTGGCTGGCCGCCGAAGTGCCCAGCCCGGTGATGATGGGCGGATTTCTTCAGCGGCGATGAAATGGGCGCGGAAGGCCGCGAACTATCTCCGATTTGCCAGTAAATTCGGGGGATTCTGAGAATGGCGGCGCAAAAAGCGGCGCATTTTCGCCCGAATTAGCCCGGCTCGTGGCCGCGTGGCCCAGCCTGACCCCGGACGCCCGGCGGGCGATTGTGGCGATCATGGAGGGGCAAGCCCGGCAAGGGTAAAATTCTGTATTCGGGACCGGCGGGATTGATCCCCTGCCGACGGCCATGCCGGGCGCGTGAGCGTTTTTCACCTTTCGCTTTCCGCCCGCCTGGCCCGCCCGATGGAAAGGTGAAACATGAAAACCAAGCCCGCTTCCGAACCGCGTTTGCCGGACCTGAGCCGGCAGGATGATTTGAATCACCCGATCAATCGGCTGCTGGGCATCGACAACTATTGCTCCGTGCTGATGGATGGATACCGCGAATCCGTGGGGCGTTTACGGGATGCTACGAATAGCGCGCGCATCGCCCTGGAAGTGGCCCGACGCGGCGAAGGCGATCCACTGGCAGACCCGTGGCACCGCGAATGTGCGAGGCTCGTCCGCATTCAATTGGAGAGTTGCGAGCAGTACCATCGCCTGCTTTGCGACTTGGCAAACGCGATGCGGCTGGCCATGCCGGATTTGCTGCTGAAATGCAAAGTCATCGCGCTTCATCCTGCCCGTCTGGACCGTAGCGACAATGGGACTGACTGGGAAGCATTCAAATCCGAGTTGAAGATTGTACAGCTTGAGGCAAACCGGCTACTGGATGAACTGGCAAACCCGAAGGGGCCGGGCGTTGGAGGGCCGACATCCACAGCAACGGATGATCCGACGCAAACTGTGGCCGAAATTGTAGCACAGCGCGATGTGAGCAAGCCAACAGTGACCCGCTGGGCGGCGGAGAACGGGATTCGCAAAGTGAAAAGAGAGTACAGAATTCCGATATCACGCCTGCCGGCAGAATGGTTGCCGCGCTCGACACCGCCAACGCGCCGCCCGAAGTTGGCTGAAGCCGTGGAATGGGAATGCCCCCATTGCAGCCACACCGTCACCAGTAAGACCCGCCCGCTCAGTTGCAAATGCGGCAAGTCGGCCTTTGCTCGAACCCTGATAAAAGCCCCCGCCAAGTGACCATCCGCGTCGTGTGAATTTATCCTGAATTTTGCGAATTTCTAAAATTCACGACTATAAAATCAGTCGGCTTTTTCGGGCATTTCTGCGCGCCAGCCGACGAAATACAAAATTCAATTTTGACGCCGGCCCGGCGAATTTTCTATCGTTGGCGTCCATGACAAACCATCAGCAATCGTCAATTCCTTTGTGTCTGTGCGAGCGCGAAGCTGCAAAACTTTTGAACTTGTCGGCGCGCACTCTGTTCGGTTTGCGCCAAGCCGGGCGGATTGAATTCATCAAGCTGGGCGAAGGCAAGGCCAGAGTGCTTTACCCCGTCGCCGGGCTGCATCGTTTCATCGAAGCGAACACGGAAGGCGTAGCCGCGAAATGAAAAACGCCGTGCGCGTTGCCAATCAAGGCGCGCGCGGCGTGGAAAATCACCGTGAACATTGTACGCAAATCATCGCCCGAAACAATCGACCCGATGGCCGACGCGCAGCGGTATCTCGAGCGCGGATGGTCCGTTGTGCCAATCGGTGCCAACAAAAAATCGCTGGAAAAATGGAGGCCATTTCAAAATCGCCGCCCAACGCGCGATGAGTTCAACGAAATGTTTTCGCGGCGGGGCGTTACTGGCGTTGCGGTGATTGCCGGCGACGTGTCCGGCGGCCTTGCGATTCGGGACTTTGACAATGTTGCAGGATACCACCAGTGGGCCGAGGGAAACGCCGCGCTGGCGCGCGGACTGCCGACAGTCAAAACGCCGCGCGGTTTCCACATCTATCATCGGTCCGAATTTCACGGGATTAAAAAAATGATCGACGGAGAGTATCGCGGTGCGGGTTACACAATCGCGCCCCGCTCATTGCATCCATCCGGCGAGCGATATCAGTGGATTTGTCCGCTGCCGGCAGGGCGGTTGCCGTTTGTCGGATCGGCCGTTTTTTTTCCCCGCGTTGAATCAGAGACATCGGAGACATCAGAGACATCAGGGGTGCCATGCTCTGACATCTCTGATGTCTCTGATGTCTCTGATGTCTCTGACATCTCTGATTCATGCCCCAGCCCCGATGAAATCGTGCGGCGGACTCTTCCAAAAGTTGCCGGCGAACGGAACTCCAGAATTTTCGGCCTTGCCCGTGGCTTGAAATACAACGCGGGTCTGGGAGATGCGCCACTGCTATCGCTCATGCCGATTGTCCGGCGCTGGCATGAACTGGCGTTGCCGATCATTCGCACGAAATCTTGGGACGAAACTTGGGCCGATTTTGTTCACGCATTCGATCGCGCGCGACATCCGCTGGGCGAGAGTGTAGTCGATCAAGCGGCGCTGCGGATTGACCCGGACGATTTGCCGGACGTGGCCAACAATTTTGACGGTTTGCCGACGCGACGGCTGATCGGCTTGTGCTGGCAACTGAGCCGAAACCCGGCCGGGCGATTTTTCATCTCCAGCCACGATGCGGCGCGGCGCTTGAACATCAAACAGCCGGCCGCCTGGCGATTGCTGCAAATGCTTTCCCGCGTCGGTGTGCTGGAAATCCTCGAGCGCGGCAATGAGCGGAAGGCGACCCGGTATCGGTGGATCGGCGGTGCGGAATGATCGCAGCGCTCACATCATCCTCTCGGAAAAAACCGCGCCGATCGGCGCGGGCGGAAATCACCTTGCCGTTGTCCGAAGTGCGGCCGTCGTCCGAAAACGATTTGCTGTACCAGCGAATCAATCCCGACGATCCTGCATTCGCCGAGCTTGTGGCCAGCATCGCCGCCAGCGGCATTTTGGAGCCGCTGACAATTACTGCCGACAACTGGATCATCAGCGGGCATCGTCGCCATGCGGCGGCGACAGCGGCGGGCCTGGCGGTCATTCCATGCCGTCGCCTTCCGATCCGCCGGGCTGATGACCCGGATGGATTCTTAAAACTGCTCGCCGAGCACAATTTGCAGAGGGTAAAAACCCGCGACGAGCGGGCGAGGGAAGCGCTGGTATCTGTCGATAAAGCCGAGGCCTATGCTCATCTGAAAAAGTATCGCCAGCGAGAAACTGATCATGGTCAGTTTCGGGGTGCCGGCGTGGAAATCGGCGAGCGAAAAGGCCGCGCCGAAATCTCCCGCGCCAAGGGACCGATGCTGGCGGCGGTTCAAAAAATCATCGACGAATGCCGAGATTTCTGGCCCCTGTCCGATCGGCAAGTCCATTATAGATTGCTCAACGATCCACCGCTGATTCACGCCAGCAAACTGGAGAGCGCTTACGCGAATGATTTGCCGAGCTATCGGGCGCTGACAGACTTACTCACGCGCGCCCGTTTAGTTGGCTCGATTCCGTGGAACACAATCGGCGATGAAACTCGCCCTTATACAAGCTGGAATACCTGGCGCGAACCGGGCGTATTTATCCGGCAACAAGCCGACGATTTTCTGAAACACTATTGGCGCGACCTGATGCAATCCCAGCCGCATCACGTCGAAATTGTTGCCGAGAAATTGACCGTCAAAACCATTGTGGAGCGCGTGGCCCAGGACTACACGATTCCCGTCACCATCGGACGCGGATTTTGTTCGATCCAGCCGCGATATGAATTGGCCCAGCGATTCAAAACGAGCGGCCGCGCCCATTTGGTGATTTTGCTGCTGAGCGATTTCGACCCGGACGGCGAAGGCATCGCGCAGAGTTTCGCGCGGTCGATGCGAGATGATTTTGGAATTGCTGAGGATCGCATTCGCGCGGTCAAGGTGGCGCTGACATCGGAGCAAGTGAAGCGATTCAAGATGATGCGTGGGAGTTGGAAGCGCTATCACCTGAGACGTTGGCCGATGAGCTTCGGAAATCCATCGACGCGGCGATTGACGTGCAAGCGTTCGAGCATGAGCGCGAACAGGAAGCGGATGACGCGCAGTATTTGGAGGCCCAGCGGCGGACGATGCTTCACACGTTGGGAGCGGCACAATGACCCCCACCGCGCGCACATTGCAGGAACTTCGGCGTGATGGTTACACCGCCGGCGTGGTCGAGCAATGGATACCCCGCGTCAACATCCGCCGCGATCTGTTTGGAGTAGGCGATGTGCTGGCCGTCCGATCTGGTGAAGGACCGCTATTGATCCAGTGCACGAGCGGGGCGCATCATGCGAATCGAATCGCCAAGGCAAAATCCGAGATTCGGTTGCGCGCTTGGTTCGGATCGGGAAGCCGGTTTGAGGTTTGGTCATGGGCAAAACGCAAGAATCGGTGGGTTGTCCGCAAGACACCGCTGGCCATGCGGGACATCGACGCCGGGATGGAGGTTATTCCAACATGAGGACCACAACGTCGATCCTGAGCGATCCGGGAAGGCCTGGCGGGGCAAATAACCCGCTCCCGCGCCGGGTCCTCCCTGCGCGATTTTTCGCCGGGCGCTGGTACCACGAACTACCAGAAAAATGGATTGACACGGGCCGCAACCGCAACCGCCCGAAAAGGATTACGCGATGATCCCCCAGCGAATCAGAAAAATCATCCTCGACGGTGCCAAAGGCGACCTGAAGCGCTTTCAATCGGCAGAAGAAAAAGAGCGCTTTGAAAACTGGCGCCGACTGGTACCGTCGCAAAGACAAAAGACATTCCCCGAAATGAAACTACTGGCGGTTGGCCTCGATCATGCCGAAGCGGGCGAGGTGAAATACGAACCGGCACGATGGATTGACCGTCGATTGAGCGGCAAGGAACGAATGCAATTCTCGCGCGAGCTCGAAAAGATGGAATCAGAAGGTTTGATCGAACGTCGCGGCGGTCGATCCACAACGTACATCGTTCTGAAAGGTGAGCAATGAGCACAATGCCGACACCCGATGAGCTTGAAACAATCCGCACCGATTGTGAAAACCTTTGCCGGCAGTGCGCGCTAATCGACTTCGATGACAAGCCGCTGTACGTCGTTTTGGGATCCGAAATTATTGGCGATAAAAACGTAGAGCGGATCGGCGGATGCACAACCAGCCTGCTCGATGTTCTTGCCCGGCCGTCAATCGAATCCCGTGGGCAATGGTGCGGACGTGGGCCGGCCCTGATGATTAACGAGAAAATGATGTGGCAAATCGCCGTGGAACAATGTGGCACAACTAGCTTGCCAGTATTTCCGAAATTCAAAAGTTTGTGCCTGAGTGTCGCATTGCATGAGGCCGCACATCTTGCGGTGGATGGAACGGCGCGGCAGGACATTTCACCGGAGGCCGCTGAATACGTCAGTACAAAAACGCTCCGCGCGTTTCGGGTTGCACTGACAGAGACGACGGCGACACGCGAGGAACGGCGCAGCGACCGGGAACACCACGATGCGAAATGGATTCGCGCGATCCTTCACCTGCATCATCGCGCGTGTGCAACGAACTATTGGCCGCTGCTGGCCATGCAGCTTGACGTTGTGGCTGATCTTGAACTGTACGGATTGTCACCCGCGTGGAAATATGAACGCGCGATCGGAGATGAGCCGGCCACGATGATCGGCCTGAGCATCGCGGAGATTCTCGCCAGCGAACCGCCCGGCGAATTTTCAAAACTTTACGCTGCCGACACTGATCGGCTGAAAGGATTACGATGAGCACCTTTGAAATTGACGAATCCACGTTACTTCGCGCATCGGCGAGCAAAGGGTTGGCGAGTGTTCTAACTGTTTCCGCCGCCGCCGCATGTGACCTTTTGGGATTGCCTGTAGGATCATTGACCGGCGATGAGAATGACCAGATTGCCGTTGCCGCGCTCGAGGGATTGGAAAAGGAATTGCGGGCAAAGGGCATGGAGACATCGCCAAAGTGGGGAGAGATTCGCGCGATGTTGCGCGATAACAATCGGCTGGCGGCCGGCGCGGTGAGGCTGCCCGGCACGGCGACGATAAATGCCAGCGCCGCCGATGCACCGGCCGACACTGAGACACCGAAGTTTTCGACGTGGCTTACCGAGCATTTTCGCCTGGATAGCATGATGGGGGAAAATCTTCGAGGCGCGCTCGATCTATTTAGGCTGATGCACCCCAACGGAACAATCGAATAACGCCGGCGCGTGCCGGCAGAATCACATTTTACTTTTTTTGGAGAACGATCATGCAGACATTAGAACAAGTGAAGACGCAAATCGCCGATGAGGCCGCGACAAAGCAACGCGCGGCCGATGCGCAATTTCGCAAAATGGGAAAGCAGATTGCCGAAGGCAAAGAATTTCCGCTGTCGATCATCCAGCCGGTTATCGACGCCGCCGGGAAAACCATCGACGATCTTTTCGCCGCTGCACAGCGGCACCGCGAGCGCGTCCGTTTATATGGCATCGTTCAAACTCACGCGACGATGGCAAAGGAACTGCCGGGCATTTATGCGAATCTGGCGGACGCGCAAGCTGAGTTGGAAAAAGCGCGGCGCAAGTATGATGACATCGGTGGGCCGCTGGTCGCGCGGCTGGGCGAAATCGAACAAGCCGACGCCAAGGCGACCGAAGCGCGGCAAAGGTTGTTGGATTTGAACGACGATCCAGAGAAGCGCGAACACCTGGAAATGGTTTGCCAACGCAAGGCCGAAATCGGTGCGCGGTTGAATCAGCTTGTCAAGACTGCTGCTGCTCGACATCAAGGTGAGCATGTGCGCGATGGCAGTTGGGGCGACGAGCATTTGCCGAGAGAAAAGGCGCGCCGGATGGCACGAGGGCAAGCGATGATCGACGCCGCCGACGCCGCTGACACTGAGATGGAAGCGGTGCGAAAAGAACTTGCGGACGCACAAGCCGATGAGCAGAAAGCGTTTGACCTGCTGGCCGAACTGTAGGCCGGATGGTCCGGCTGGCCGGCACCCCGCTTGCAGTGGTTTGTGGCGGGGTGCCGGTTTTTGATTTTCCGATCTCCGCATTACTCCCCACCGCTGCCCGGAGCGGGGGGGAGTAATCCCACCGGATCACGCCGAAAACCAGCTGAAAGCGTAACACTGGCGTAACACCGGAAACCCCGCCGCGCCATAAGTCATTGCGCCATGCAGGACTTGAACCTGCAACCCGCTGATTAAGAGTCAGCTGCTCTGCCAATTGAGCTAATGGCGCTGGACGGGGGAATAGTGTTCCCAGTGGGGGGGGATGTCAAGCAAGGTCGGGAGGCCAATACAGATGCAACCGCCGAGACGCCGAGAGCGCCGAGGCAGACGCCGAGAAATTCAAATTCAATTTTTTGCCACAGATGAACACGGATAAATGCGCACAGACATGATTCTTATCAGTGTCCATCTGGTTTGCATCTGTGGCAATATCGAATTTATCTTCCTCGGCGTTTGTCTCGGCGACCTCGGCGTCTCGGCGGTTGCATTTATTTTGAATCTCGGAAAAGCCGCCTCGAAAGCTCACGGCTTGCTTCGCCATTTCGTCGGCGACCCCGGTTGTAAAACGAAAGCGGGCTGCTCATCGGCTACGAAGATTTTGCCGTCGGGGGCGAAGTCGATTTTGACGATGCCGGGTTTTTCGCGGAAGGGGGATTGTTCGTCGTTGCCGAAGTAGCTGCACCACCAGTTGCCGTTGTTGTCCTGGAAATATCCGGTGCCGCCGCCGCAGGGGACGGCTTCGTGCCAATGTTTGTAGGGGCCCCAGATGTTGTCGGCAATGGCGTCCACAGCGTCGTATCGGCCGCCATCCATGCCGCGCCAGAAGACCGCGCCGCCGAGATAATATTTGCCGGCGTGTTTGAAGAGCGTGGCTCCTTCAAATGCGACTTCCTTGCGTGCCAGCAGATCGGCGGGGACATCGTGCGATCCATCGGCGGCGGTGGCATCGGATTTGTCCACCTGCACATCCTTGGGAGGAATCTCCCAACCGCTGAGATCATCCTTCAGTTGCCCGATCTGTCCGCCGCGGCCCCAGGTGGCATAAATTTTTCCATCATCGTCCTCGAAGATAGTCGGGTCGATTCCGCCAGTGAGACGGGTATCGGGTTGCAGGGGATTGACGTATGGGCCTTCGGCTTTGCCGGTGGTGCTGAGCAAGATGCCGGTGCCGCCGCCGCCGGCGAGGCTGTAGACGAGCACGAATGTTTTTTTGTGTTTGAGATAATGCAGCTCCGGCGCCCAGATGTCGCGCACCGGTTTGTTATGCAGTGTGCCCCATTTTTTTTGCCACGTGCCATCTTTGTCGAAGCTCCAGACCAGGCCGAGATAATCCCAATGTTGGAGATCATTGGACCGCCAGATTTCGATGCCGTCGTTGCGGTCCCAGATGTTGTCGCCGGAGGAGCCGGTCATGTAATAGAGGCCGTCGCCGCCGACGCAGATGACGGTGTCGCGGAGATGGAGGTCCCAGATCGGCCGCAGCGGAGGAAGAAGGCCGTCTTTGACAATTGAGCCGGTGCTGGCATGTGCGCCCAGCGGGAGCCAACCTTTTTTGGGATCAGGGCCGTCATACATAAGCCCTTCCGGACCGGAGCGATATCCGCCCGTGCCCGCGCCGACGACCGGTTTGCCGGGTCCGCTGATTCCGGAATAAACATCGGCGGGGGATGTGAATGGCGGGGCGATGGTGTCGGGCACGGTGGTCTGGGCCAGGAGCGCGGGGGCGAGGATCAGGATGAGCGATGCAGCCAGAGTGATTTTATTCATTGGAGATTCTGAGAAAGATATCACGACCGAGGGCAGCGAAAAAGATGCACGCATTCTGAAGATGTTTTCCACAACCGGCAAAATCGGCGATGATCCTCCGCCATGCTAAGACCTGTGCAAATTGCAGTCGTTGGTTGCGGAGCGATCAGTGGGGCATATATCAACACCTGCCGGCAATTTCCGTTGCTCGAGATCGTTGCCTGCAGCGACATCAATCGGGAAGCGGCCGAGGCAAAGGCGAAAGAGTTTGGGATCGAAGGGGTGATGGATTTCAATGAAGTGCTGGCGGATCAATCCATAGAGCTGGTGCTGAATCTCACGGTTCCAAAGGCACACGCGCCGGTAACATTGGCGGCCATCAAAGCGGGCAAGCATGTTTATACGGAGAAACCGCTGGGGATCACCCGGGGGCAGGCGATGGCGATTTCGAGATTCTCCACCAAATATCGAAAACTCGTCGGCGGCGCGCCGGATACATTTCTTGGCGCGGGACTGCAAACCGCGCGCAAGGCGATCGATGATGGATTGATTGGCAGGCCGGTGGGGTTCACCGCTTACACGATGGGGGCCGGGCATGAGAGTTGGCATCCGCTGCCGAATTTTTTTTACGAGCCGGGCGGGGGGCCGATGCTGGACATGGGGCCATATTACATCACGGCGTTGCTCAATCTTCTCGGCCCGGCCAAACATCTGAGCGGCATGGCGTCGATCGCCATTCCCCGGCGGACGATCACCAGCCAGCCCAATGCCGGGAAGATCATTCAGGTGGCGACACCCGATCACGTTTGCGGAATCATGGAATTCGAGCAGGGCGCGATCGGCACGATCATCGCCAGCTTTGCGACGAAGTTTCCGCAATACGATGGCCGCTGGCCGATTGTGATCTATGGAACGGAGGGAACACTGTTGGTTCCGGACCCAAATCGGTTTGATGGATCGGTGCGGATTCGCCGAACCGGCGACTCCGATTTCGCCGATGTTCCGCCGGTCTTCAGCCATCAATATGAGCGCGGCATCGGGCTACTCGACATGGCGTATGCAATCCGCCGCCGCCGGCCGATGCGCGCGGGGCTGGAAAAGATTTGGTGCGTGCTGGACATTATGCTGGGATTTCTGATTTCCGCGAAGACCGGCCGACGATATTTTCCGCGCGTGAAATATCATCGGCCCAAACCGATGCCGGCGGATTTGGAATTCGGGGTGCTGGAGTGATGGAACAATGGAATCGGCAATAGATTAGGAATGAACCGGCTGCGCATCTTCCACCGTGAGCCTCAGACCCACCGCCTTCATGACTCCCACAATGGTTGAAAGCCGAGGATTCCCACGTGCCGAAAGCGCGCGGTATAGACTCTCGCGCTCAATGCCAGCTGCTTTCGCCACTTTCGCCAAACCGCCCCTGGCCTCGGCAATATGGCGCAGGGCGGTCAAAAGTACCTCCGGCTCATCCGTGTCCTCCATGGCCGCCTTAAGATACTCAGCGGCAAAGCGCGGGCGCTCTCGAAGTTTTTTCACCATGACTTGGTCATGCGATATGCTGGTTTTGTCTTTCATGGGCTTTTACTCCGTTGCTTATAATCTCTCAGATATTCTACCGCTTTGGCGATGTCGCCGGATTGCTTCCTTTTGTCGCCGCCACAAAGCAGCAGCAGACACGTTTGTCCGACCATGGCGTAATACACGCGGTATCCGGGCCCGTAATCAATTCGCAGTTCCCAGACTCCGCCGCCCACCGGCTTGCAATCGCCGAAATTTCCGCGCGATAGACGGTTAATTCTCGCATCAATTCTCGCCTCTGCCCGATCATCCTTCAGACTTCCCAGCCAAGACTCAAATACGTCCTTACCGTTGGTGGTCAGGTAGTGAAGTATTTCGATCACCAATTCATTGTAATCTATAGATTACAAGTAGTCAAATCGACGGACGCGGGATTCAATATGTCGCTCCACAACCCATTGCATTCCGCAAGCATGTGGATACATTCTCTGCGACCATATGCCACACCCTCTCGGTGTCGCTGTCATGGTGGACGGTCGATAGTATGGCTTTCGTGTTCGCGGCGCTGTTGAGTCAACAGTTGAGAAGCCAAGGGATTGTGCAAACGCGATGAAGCACGAGTGGTACGAGCAGCCTTTCGTTTTCCCCAAGTGGGCCAATTATTTGTTGCCGGCCGTGATCGTGGGCGTGGTGGGGGGACTCTTCTACGTACCAACGGTCGTCGGCTTGGGAGCATCTCCGAAAACAACCGCGGTGGGATATTCGCCGGTCCAGCCGGTGCCGTATAGCCATGCGTTGCACGCGGGACAATTGGGGATCGACTGCCGATATTGTCACACTACCGTTGAAAAAGCCGCGTTTGCCGCGATTCCACCGACGCAAACGTGCATGAATTGCCACACCAACATTCGCAACAACAGCGTCGCCTTGCAGCCGGTGCGCGATAGCTGGGCGACAGGCAAACCGATCGAATGGGTGAAGATTCACAATCTGCCCAACTACGTTTATTTCAACCACAGCGCTCATGTGAACCACGGCGTCGGCTGCATCGAATGCCACGGGCACATCGACCAGATGGAGCGGGTGTATCAGGCCAAGCCGCTGTCGATGGGCTGGTGCCTCGATTGCCACCGCGATCCCGGCGCGCATCTTCGTCCGCCGGATGTGGCCGTCACCAACATGAACTGGCCCGACACCGCGCAAGGCGATAAAGATCCCTCCACCGATCCGGCGTATGCCGAGCAGTTGGTCGAGGAATACAAAATTCACGATCAGAAATACATGACCAGTTGCTCAACGTGCCATAGGTAAAAGTTTAATGAAGCATCATTCGACAAAACGAGAATACTGGCGGAGCCTGGAGCACCTGGCGGGTTCTCCCGACTTGAAACAATTCTCCGAGGGAGAATTCGCCACCTACGAGCCGGATGGAATGCTGCAAATGCCCTCGGTGACGCGCCGGCGATTCATGCAACTGATGAGCGCGGGTATGGCGCTGGCGGGCATGACGCTCACGGGATGCCGCCGCTGGCCGGAAGAGCATCTGGTTCCATACACCAAGAGGCCGGCGGATCGTTCGCCGGGTGTTCCGGAGCAATACGCCACCGTCGCGGAATTGTCGGGTGTCGCCGTTCCACTCATTGCCACCAGCTACGACGGCCGGCCGATCAAGCTGGAGGGAAATCCGAAGCATCCCTGGTCGCAAACCGTCGCCGGCAAGCGCGGCTCCGCCGATTTGCTTTCGCAGGCCAGCATTCTGGATTTGTACGACCCGGATCGCAGCACGATGGTTCTGAAGGATGGAACAACGCCATCGAGTTTTGAAGAGTTCACCGCCGCATTCCAGCCGATCATCGACGGCCTGGCCGCGACGCAGGGCGATGGCGTTGCGATCCTGATGCAGCCGCTCTCGGGCCCGTCAGCGGGGCGACTGATGTCGGCGATTCAGCAGAAATATCCGAAATTGTATTGGTGTGTTTACGAACCGGTCGGCCGCGAGAATGAAATTGCCGGATCACGAATCGCATGTGGCCAGCCAGTTCGACAGATTCTGCATCTTGATGTGGCCAATGTCGTTGTGCTGCTCGATGCCGATCCACTTGGAACCCATCCGGCCCACACGCGCTACGCATCCGATTGGGCCTCGCGCCGCCGAAATTGTGATGCCAGCATGAGCCGGGTGTATTGCGCCGAGACGGCCCTGACGATCACGGGATCGGTTGCCGACAATCGCCTGCCGACCAAACCCTCCCGCATCTCTTCGCTCTTGGCGGCGATTGCGAGCAATTTCGGCATCAAGGTCACCGGCGGGGATGCGACGCTTGCCGCCGATGAAAAAAAATTTGTTGACGCCGTCGTGGCGGACCTGAACGCCAACAAGGGAACCTCCGTCGTCGCCGTCGGCAGCCATCTCGCGCCGGATATTCAGGCGCTGGCGTTGGCACTGAATTCGACACTCGGCTCGATGGGCAAGACGTTGGAATTGCGTTCGGAGCCGATGTATCCAATCACCGGCGACATTTCCGATCTGAACTCCAAACTGAAATCAGGATCGATCAAAACGCTGCTGATTCTCGATGGCAATCCGGTCTACGACGCTCCGACCGATCTGAATTTCGCCGCCGCATTGAAGAGCGCGACGACGATTCATCTCGGTTTGTATGCGAATGAAACAACCGCTGTTTCGCAATGGCACGTTCCCCAGGCGCATTATCTGGAGGCCTGGAACGACGCCCGCGCCTGGGATGGCCTGACCAGCATCGCCCAGCCGCTCATTTTCCCGCTTTATGGCGGCAAGACGCCGGCGGAAATGTTGGCGTGGATCGCGGGCGAATCCGCCACCGACAGCTCGTCGATTGTCCACAAGACTTTCAATATCGATCCAAATGGCCCGATGGACGACAAGATGTTGAATTTCCGCCAGGTGCTGCTTGCTGGGTTTGTCCCGCTGGCGACGGCGGAGATGTATCCATCGTTCAACGGCACGATCACCGCGCCATCCTCGCTCACCACATGGGCCAACAACGCTTTGGAAGTCCGCTTCCAATTGGACCATTCCCGTTATGACGGCCGATTCGCCCCCAACGGCTGGATGCAGGAGATGCCCGATCCGATCACCAAATTGGTGTGGGACAACGCGGCTCTGATTTCCAAGAAAGATGCCGATGAGCTGGACATCCACAACGACGGCAATACCACGGACATGATCCGCATCACGCTCAATGGCCGAACGCTGGACATCCCTGCATATATATTGCCGGGCCAACCGATCGGCGTGATCGGCTTGCCGCTGGGCTTCGGCCGAAGCGCAGCGGGGCACATTGGGTCAGATGTGGGCAGCAATACTTATCTGCTGCGTGGCACCGATGGCATGTACACGGGCCTGGGCGCCACAGTCGAAAAGACCGGCGACACGTACGACCTGGCGATGACCCAAAACCACTATCTTCTAGATTCCATAGGATTCAGCGGCGTCGAAGAGCGCGTCGGCGAAGAGGCCCACACCAGCGCCGACATCATCCGAGACGGAACGCTGACGGAATATCAGGCAGACCCCGTGATGTTCCAGCGCAAGGCGGACGGGAGTTTGGCGCTGCAATTATTTGATCCGCCCATGCAGTTCACCGATCCGCATGCCTGGGGCATGGCGATCGATCTAACCAGTTGCATCGGCTGTCACGCCTGCGTGGCCGCGTGCCAGGCGGAGAACAATATCCCCATCGTCGGCAAGGATCAGGTGCAGAAGAATCGCCAGATGCACTGGATTCGCATCGACCGTTATTTCAAGGGCGATGTGGATGCCCCGGAAATCGTTTTCCAGCCGGTGACCTGCCAGCAATGCGAAAATGCCCCATGCGAGCAGGTCTGCCCGGTCGGCGCGACCATGCACGACACCGAAGGCCTGAATGTCATGGTGTACAACCGCTGCATCGGCACGCGCTATTGCAGCAACAACTGCCCGTACAAAGTTCGGCGGTTTAATTATCTCGATTTCCACAGCCAGGACCCGCGGCACGACAAATATCCCATGCCCTGGCTGAACATCCCCGATCAACAACAGCTCGACACGATCCCCGAGGTCAAGCGGATGGTGTTCAACCCGGATGTCACGGTTCGCATGCGCGGCGTGATGGAAAAATGCAGCTACTGCGTCCAGCGGATCCACAACACACAGATCATCAAACGAAACGCCGGCGAGGAACTTGCCGATGGCGATATCCTCACCGCCTGCCAACAGGCATGCCCCACGCAGGCGATCACCTTCGGCGATCTGAACGATCAGAATTCAGCAGTTTATCAGTTGCATCAGAGCAATCGTTCCTACAACCTGCTGGGCGACTTGAACACCCGGCCGCGCAACCGATATTTGGCGAAAGTGAGCAACCCCAGCGAGGCGTAAATCATGACGACCGAAGCAAGTGATATCTATCGCCAGATCGCCTCCGAGCACGATGCGGACAACACCACCGGCGATCCGCGCTTCCGCGCGCCCCTGGTTGTGGGGGGACTGGATTTCGCGGGAGTGACGGAAACCGTCGCCCATCTCGCCGAATACAAGCCGCCCAAAGCATGGTACGTCGCGTTTGCCATCTCTCTGTCAGCATTGGGACTGCTCGGGGCATGCATCGGATATCTGTTTCTCACCGGCGTTGGCGTTTGGGGGAATAATATCCCCGTCGCGTGGGGATTCGGCATCGTCAACTTCGTCTTCTGGGTCGGCATCGGCCACGCCGGCACGCTCATCAGCGCCATCCTGTTTCTTTTCCGGCAAAACTGGCGCACGGGAATCAACCGATTCGCCGAGGCGATGACCATCTTCGCCGTCATCTGCGCGGGAATGTTTCCCGGCATTCACATTGGCCGGCCGTGGCTGCCGTACTGGCTGTTCCCGTTGCCCAATCAGATGGAGATGTGGCCGCAATTTCGCTCCCCGCTGCTCTGGGACGTCTTCGCGGTGGGCACCTATGCGACGGTATCGCTGCTCTTCTGGTATGTCGGTCTGATTCCCGATATCGCCACCTTCCGCGACCGATCCACATCGAAGGTGAAGCAGCTGGTGTATGGCTTTTTTGCTCTGGGATGGAACGGTTCAAGCCGGCACTGGCATCGGTATGAAAGGGCGTACTTGCTGCTGGCCGCGCTGGCGACGCCGCTGGTGTTGTCGGTGCACTCGGTGGTGAGCTTCGATTTTGCCACGGCCCAGTTGCCCGGCTGGCATGCGACAATCTTCCCGCCGTATTTCGTGGCCGGGGCCATCTATGGCGGATTTGCCGTCGTGCTTTGCCTGGCGATTCCGGCGCGCGAACTGTTCGGACTCAAAGACATCATCACCAAGCGCCATCTGGATAACATGGGCAGGATTCTTCTGGCCACCGGCCTGATGGTCGGCTACTCGTATCTGACTGAAATCTTCGTCTCGTTTTACAATGGCAACCAGTACGAAGTGTTCACGTTCAAAAACCGCGTGCTCGGACCGTATGCCTGGGCCTACTGGACCATGATGTCCTGCAACGTGTTCATCCCGCAATTGCTCTGGTCTGGAAAGATTCGAAACAATTCGCTTCTTCTCTGGATCATCGCGATGTTCGCCAATGCCGGGATGTGGTTCGAGCGATTTGTGATTATCGTCACGTCGTTGACGCGCGATTTCCTGCCAACGAGCTGGCATAACTTTTGGCCGACGTGGGTGGACCTGTGCACGCTGACCGGAAGCTTTGGATTGTTCATGACGTTGTTCCTGCTCTTCTGCCGGTATTTGCCGACGGTCGCGCTGGCGGAAGTGAAGACGGTGATGCCGCAGGCGCATGCCCACGGCCCGCATGGCCCTGACAGCCAGCGGGCGGATTATCGCCCGGATGAACATTACAACCCGGACAAAGATGCGCCCCGGCTTTCGAATAGATAAGGTGATGCCATGACGACACTGCACGAACCTCGACAACACGAAGTCGAAACAACGGAAGAAGCAGCCCCGCCGCGCGTGACCGGGGTGCTGGCGGAGTTTGGCGATGTGGACAGCATCATGACCGCCGCCGCCAAGGTCCGCGCTGAGGGATACAAAGTCTGGGATGTCCACAGCCCCTTCCCCATCCACGGCATTGACGCCGTCATCGGCATTCGCCCGACGATCCTCCCCTGGCTCGTGCTCTGCGGCGGCCTGACCGGGTTAGCGTTCGGCCTTTGGATTCAGTGGTACACCAACGCCCACGACTATCAATTCCTCATCAGCGGCAAGCCGTTCTGGAGTCTTCCGGCCAACATCCCCATTATCTTCGAATGCACCGTCCTCTTCTCCGCGCTGACGGCGGTGTTCGGCATGCTGGGCCTCAATCGCCTGCCGCTGCACTACAACCCGCTCTTTAAGATCAAGCGGTTCAAGCGCGTCACCAACGACAAATTCTTCATTTTTATCGACGCCAGCGACGCGAAATTCGACGAAGGCAAAACGACCGATTTCCTCAAATCCATCGGCGCCGCGGCCGTGGAAACGGTGGAGGATTAAGGCCCCCAATGGCGGAACATGATCCCCATCTCGATGTGA
>JBEKUH010000105.1:0-13663 GCA_049515255.1 Tepidisphaeraceae bacterium
GATGGACGTCCAAACCAACCTGAGTTAACTTCTCGTACATCTTCATGGCTATCTCCTTGTATTGAATAGACCCATCGGAATCTTAACTTCCGACAGGGAGATGGCCTTTCATGTGATTAGGGGACGGCCATGGCGCTGCGAAGACATTTGGCCGGCCCGACGACGTTCGAGGCGGCATTCTGTTGCGAGACAAAATGTGGAGTTCCCGCCTGCGGCGACGGATGCGATCGACTTTCGGCCACGGGCCGACCCTCAACCGTCCGTCACGTGCCATTGTCCGACCTCACCTTCAGAAGAACAAAGGCGCAGCATTTTGTAATTTGCAGGGAGGTCGGACATGCGGGGCTGTGAAGGACGGTTGGGGTCGAGCATGTGCTCGAAACTCCTTCGCATCCCGCCGCCGCAGGCGGGAAACTCATTCGGCTGCAAAATGCCGCCGCGAGCGTCGCCGGGCCAGCCAAATGTCTTCGCAGCGCAAGCGCCTCCACCTATTCGAGAAAGCGCCAATCCATCGGCACGGAAAGCGCAACCGATTATCCTCTTCCTCCATCCTAACTGGCCAAGATCGCTTTTTGACCCACCAACTAGGACCGTTATCATTAAACTTAAAGTGGCGATGCCAGCCGATCTGTCGTCTGCAAAATCATCGCTTGCACCCCCGCAAATAATGATTCTCATCGCCATCGTCGCTTTCGGGGCGGTGGTTCGATTCGCTCATATCGGGACCAACAGCCTTGAAGTGGATGAAATCTGGTCCATCGAAATGGCCAATGGCCGGGGATCGGTGCATGATCATCTTCCCGATGGAATCATCCGCTTCGATCAACTCGATCTTACCAATCTGACCAATGCCGCGCCGTGGTGGCAAATCTGGACGCACATGGACGGGTATCCCCATCCGCCAATCTATTACCTCGCGCTGCGATGGTGGATGGATTTATTCGGCCCGGGTCCGGGGGCGACGCGCAGTTTGTCGGCCGTGATTTCGCTGCTGGCGATTTTCGTATTCTTCGATGTCTGTCGAATTCTGCATGGCACGCGCATCGCGCTGCTGGCTGCGGGATTGATGGCATTTTCGGGGGCGCAAATCGACTTCGCCCAACTGACCCGGAACTACGGCATGATGATGCTGGTGGGGTTGGGGTGTGCTGATGCACTGGTGCGAATCGAGCGATTGGGAGCGACGAAAAGACGGCTGATCTCGCTGGTGTTACTTCTTACGGCATTGCCGTTGACCCATTACTATTCCATCGGCGCCATCGGGGCACTGGCGATTTACACCATTTTTCGCCTCCACGGCAAAACCAGAAAACACACGATGGCGGCATTCATTTTTGCGGGGTTGCTCGCCGCCGTGGTTTGGGGCCCGGAATATCTTTCGCAAGTCCGCACACTTCCCTCCACCAATCCGCCTTATATTCAGGACAACGCCCCAGGAATCGTGGGCCGAACATTCTGGCGCGTCATCAATGCCCCGCTGCAGCTTCTCACCGGGGATGTTCTGGCGTATTTCCTGCCCACCGCCGTCGAGGTGCTTTTTGCCATCGTCATCATCGTCGTCCCGATCTTCCGCCTCCGACGCCGGCGGGATTTGTTGCTCTGGGTGCTCTGGATTCTCGGAACACTGGGCGTCTCAGCCGGCGAAGATTTGATTCACCAGTGGAAAACCTCGGAGGTCATCCGCTTCATATTCCTGGCGGCCCCGGCGGTGTACGCCCTGCTGGCCTCCATCGATTGGCCGCGGCGAAGGATCATCCGCGATGCGTTGCCGCTGGCAGCACTGATCGTCCTCCTGCTCATCGACATTCAACGGCTCCAAAATGGCACGGCCCCAAAACAGGACATCCAGCAAAACGCCAGCATCCTCAATTCCGATGCCAAGCCGAACGATCTGTTGGTGTTTATTGGCAACGATCCCTGGTCCTCGCCGGGCATGGTGTACATGGATTTCAAATACTACGCTCCGGATTCGCGCCGCCCCTGGCTGATCCTCCAACAGCCGGCCGACCCCGCGCTCCAGCGGCAACTGGATTCGTTCGACTCGATGTGGGTGTTCGCCGGCGATGCGAATATCATCTCCCAGTATCTTCCCGGCTGGAAGATTTCCGAAGTGGTCCACACCCGGATTTGCGACATCGATCATCTGGTCCGCAGCCCGCCAAATTGATTGGACTATTGTCATGTATCGCAAAGTTATTTTTAAAAATCTCCAAAACGTGGCAAACGAACTATAATACGATCTTCGATTTATCGCCGCAATCACTTTTTTGTCAATTTCTTGGCGCGTTTTGGCGTAGCCGTTTTACCCTATCTTTTCCAGCGCCAATGGTCAATTCTTCTGGATTTTACACGAAAAATGCTCAAAAATGCTCGAAATTCGCACGCCGATTTGTACTTCTGTCGCGCGAGTTTTTCTGGTGCTCATGGGCTGCTATCCATGTAGTGGAACCGCGCGTCGCCAAGCGACGCGGCTAAAAGTGCCCATTGCCTCACACGGAAAACTTTTTGCTTGCGAAAAAGTTCGTGCAATGTTAGGATATCTCCATGATTGAAACAGAACGCAATGAACCGGCGCTTGGAAACCTCATCGGCCGCAGCCGGCGGCAGGATTTTCGGGCGGTGATTGGACGCATGGTGCGGATGATCCTGGCGCCACTGTTTACCGCGGAGGCGCAGCGAGTGGCCAGGGCGATGGAGCGGCACGCTCGGCGGGTGCTACGGGATATGGACCCGCGGGACGATCTGGAGGAGATGCTCGTCGGCCAGATGATCCTGACCAACGCCCGGCACGCGGTCATGGCCTATTTCTCGGTCCATCAGAAGGACCAGAAATGGGCAAAGGTTTTTCACCAGTCGGCGGACACGACGGCGAACACTTTTCGGCAGCAGATGTTAACATTGGACCGATACCGCCGGCCGGCACGGCCGTCTTTCACTGCCATCCGGCAGGCCAATTTCGCGGCCCAGCAGTTTGTGACCGGAGCGATGGACGAGCATGGCAAAAAAGCGATCCAAACCTTCCCGGCGTTTGAAAAAACCCCGGCATTTGAAAAAAACGCGTCGATCAAAAAGCTCCCCGCCCCAGCCCAGCCGGGGAAAAAAACGCGCTCGGCCATGGGACTTGCCGGTGGGAAAAAAGCCGGCCGTCGAAAAGCCGAAAATGGTCGCGCGGCCGGCGGTGGCGCCAAAGCAGATTGAATCGCCCAAGCCGGTGGTGTTGCCGATGGAGCCGCCGGTGTTGCCATCGCTGCGACCGGAGCGGCCGGCGAAGCGGAAATATCGGCTTTCCGCCAAAAAGCGGCGCGAGCGTCGCCGGCGGATGCTGAAGTTGCGGCCGTGGAAAAAGAGCACGGGGCCGCGGACGAAGGTGGGGAAGATGTTTTCGAGAATGAACGCCCTGAAGCATGGGTTTTTCGGTCGGGATGCCGGCGAGACCGGGCGAGCGTATGCGGCGTTTGCGGAGAAGATGCGGCGGATGCTGGCGAAGGAAGATCGGGGTGGGAAGGGGAAGAAGGGTTTGAAGGGGAAGTTTGGCCGCCGCGGCCTCGCGGTTCCGTCTTCCCGTGGAGGCGGCCGAAAAGGCGGGAAAATACCGCCGCGAGGCCGCGGCGGCTAAACTGTGGGGATGTATCGGCCCAGCAAGAAGATAAAGCGCTTCGACTTTCCCGCCGGAAGGACCATTGCGGGCAAATATGTCATCGAGGATTTGCTTGGAAGTGGTTATGAGGGCGAGGTTTATAGAATTGTTGAGAAGACCACCGGCATCCGCCGGGCGGCGAAGTTTTACTATCCCCATCGCGACCCCATGGGCAAGGCCGCCATCGCCTATGCCCGCAAGCTCGACGCCCTGCGGCACTGTCCGATCCTGATGCAATATCACCACCAGGAGATCGCCTATGTGCGGCGGCGAAAGGTGATTGTGGTCATCAGCGAACTGGTCGAGGGGGAGAAACTCAGCGAATTCCTCCAAAAACAGCATGCCCACCGGCTGACAACATTCGAGGCATTGCATGTGCTCTATGTATTGGCCCGGGGAATCGCCCCGATTCATGCCATGGGGGAATATCACGGGGATATTCATGATGACAACATCATGGTCCGCAGGCAGGGGATCACGTTTGACGTGCGGTTGCTGGATTTCTTCGATCTGGGCCGGCCGAGCAAGGACAAGATTCATAAGGATGTGCTGAATTTGATCCAGGTATTCCAGATCATCACGGGAGGCCGGGAGGCCTATCATCGCCAGCCTCGGGTGGTGAAGGAGATCATCCGGGGCCAGAAGGATTCGCTGATATTGCAGCGTTTCGGCAGCGCCGGGGATATCCAGCGGCATCTGGAGACGCTGCAGTGGGACGAGAATTGAGCACGGGGGAATACGGATTTCCACCACGGAGACACGGAGAGCACGGAGGGAAATTTAAAATGTGGATAGGCTTGAATTCAAACTCATTGAGTTTTCTCCGTGCTCTCCGTGTCTCCGTGGTGGATTTTCTGGATTGGGGGTCTGTCGAAAGCCGGGTATGTTATTCGCAAGTATGACGGTATTTCTGGTAAGACATGGTGAAACATATCGGAGGCTTCATGGCCAAGAAGGCGGCAAAACGTAAGGTGAAGAAACCGGCAATCAAGAAGAAGGCGAAGAAGGTAATCAAGAAATTGGTTAAGCCCGTCGCCAAGAAAAAGAAAATTGTCCCCAAGGCTAAGAAGAAAGTGACCAAAGCCAAGCGAACGGTCGTGCGGAAAGTGCTGGCACCCTTGGGGGCGGCGGCGGATATGGTGACGGAAGTGGTCGCCACCACCGTCGGCGTGATCAGCGAAGTGGTTCATCCGACGCATGCCGGTGAGGAACCGCCAAGCGGGAATTAAACCGGAAATTCAGTTTCCACCACGGAGACACGGAGAGCACGGAGAGGAATTGAATTTCTTTAAAAAGGAATTTCCTCCGTGCTCTCCGTGTCTCCGTGGTGGATATTGATTTCGTTTTAATGCGTGGAATCTTTTCGAATCACTTCGAATCTCTGCTTCTCCAGAAATCCGTCGCGGCCGAGCAGACGCGGGATTGGGCGGCGAATGGTTTGGGTGTATTCGAAAATCACCTGATATCCCAATTTTGAAAGATCGCCAGGATTTATATTTGGATTCTGATCGTCCCAGAATCCGATGGTGCCGGCCGGCGCGGACTGGAGGACGGCCAGCTCGGGGCGCGATCGGGGAGCGAGACCAGCACATTGTCGGGATTGGGCGGGATGCCGAGTTCCGGTTCGGCGATCGGATCGCGGACAATTATTTTCGGAGCGTTTTGCAGCAGGTGATGATCCATCGCGTACGCCGCCAACGCGCGGTATCCGAAGACGTGATAATGGGCCGGATCTAGGGCATAGACATTTATCGCCGTTAGCGGCATGACGACGAAAAGCGCGATGGTCAAAACTCGTTTAGCCGCGACCCGCAGGGGAGCGCGTTGGAGTTGATTCCAGCCGCGCAGACAAATCATCGCGAACACCGGCGAAACACACGCCAGAATCCGCAGTAATCCTGCGGATGCGAACCAGCCGCGCCACCAGAGGACGCTGTGCAGGGAGAGCACGAGCAGAAATGCCCACCAGGCAATCGCAATTTTTTCGCGCCGCCAGACCCAGGCGAATCCGCCTAGAACGGCGAGCATGGCGAAGGGCAGGACGGTTTCCCGGACCGAGGCGGGCACGATCAGTTCCGATGCCAGAACGACAATCCCAGCGGCGCAGAGCCACGGCCAGCGCAGCAAACCGCACAATCCCAACAAAAACAGTGGGAAGAGCGCGATGCCGCCGTAGACAGGGATGCGATTGATGTAGCTAAAGAAGGAACCGGAGCCGTAGATCGCCATGCTGTCGGCCGGCCAGGCCCAGCCGTTGGTTAGAAAATATCGCGCATCGCCGGTGAAGATTCGGGAGGCGATCATCCAGGCGAGCGTGCCGGTGGCCAATGTGGCGGCGATTGCCAGGCGCTTCCGGAGATTTCCCACATCAGCATTCGCCAGCAGCATGACGCCCCACATCGCGCACAGGAAAAATCCTTCGGGCCGAACGGTGGGGATATAGGACATCACCAAATGCACTGGCGAGCCAGCGTTTTCGCCACCAGAGGCGGATGGAAATCACGAGGCATAGGGCCATGGGGATTTCGGTCATGGTGTCGGCGGCAAGGCCGAAAACGAGGGGTTGGAAGATGAGCATTGGGCCGGCCCAGATGGCGTTGGGCAGTTCGAGGTCGTCCGCCATTCGCATGGTTTGCCAGGCGCAGGGGATGGAGATGATCGCGGCGACACATCGGGCGGGGAGGACGCCGAACTGGGCGGGGATCAGATAGGGAAGCATGGCGCCGATGCGGTACCACGAGCCCATGATTATCCAGGGTTGGTAGAGGCCGTCGCGGGCGCTGAGGAAATGGATGATGGCGTCGCGCTTGCCGGTTTGGGGGTAGAGGATGGCATAGAGGATCAAGAGGGCGAGCATGGCGGCGCAGAGGAGGAGGCGATTGGGGGTGTCGGGGCTTCTTTGGGGGATTGGGGAGGTCATGGGAAATGCCCACGGAGTGCTATCCGTGGGCTTTCGATAGGATTTCGAATTTTTGGCGGTCCAGGAATCCATCGCGGCCGAAGATACGTGGGATGGGACGATGAATGGTCTGGGTGTATTCGAAAATCTTCTGGTATCCCATCGCTGAGAGATCACGGAGATTTACATTCTGCGGCTGGCCTTCGCGCTGGTCGTCCCAGAAAACAATTGATCCCACCGGCGCTGTCGCCAGGCGGCGCAGTTCGGCGGCGCGACCCTGAAGAGGTAGGAATACGTCGTGGCCGAGCAACGGCTGGGCGATGGGATCGCGCACGAGGATTCGGGGGGCGGCGTCCAAAAGATGATGGTCGATGGCGTACTGCGTCGTCGCGCGCATGCCGAAGATGCGGTAGTGAATCGGATCGATGGCGTAAACATCCATGGCGGTGAGCGGCATGAGCACCAACAGCGCGATGGTCACAATTCGTTTAGCCGCGACCCACAGGGGAGCGCGTTGGAGTTGATTCCAGCCGCGCAAACAAATGACCGCGATGACCGGCGACACACACGCCAGAATCCGCAATAACCCGGCGGATGCGAACCATCCGCGCCACCAGAGGATGCTGTGGACTGACAGCACGAGTAAAAATGCCCACCATGCGATGGCAATTTTTTCTCGTCGCCAGACCCAGGCGAATCCGCCGAGAATTCCGAGCATGGCGAAGGGTAAGACGGTTTCCCGAACCGATGCGGGCGCGATCAATTCCGATGCCAGAATGACAATCGCGGCGGTGCACAGCCACGGCCAACGCAGTACGCCGCGCAATCCAATTAAGAACAATGGAAACAATGCCGCGCCGCAGTAGAAGGGGATTCGGTTGATGTAGCTGAAGAACGATCCCGATCCATAAAGTGCGCGGCTGTCGGCCGGCCAACCCCAGCCGCGGTGGAGAAAATATCCGGCATCCCCGCAGAAGACGTGGGCGGCGATCATCCAGGCGAGAGTGCCGGTTGCGAGGGCGGCGGCGAAGGGGAGTCGTCGCCAAATATTTCCGACATCAGCGTTGAAGAGGAACATCGCGCCCCATAGCGCACAGAGGAAAAATCCCTCGGGCCGAACGGTTGGCAGATAGGACATCACCAGCGCGCTGGCCAGCCAGCGTTTTCGCCACCAGAGACGGATGGCGATCACCAAGCCCAGGGCCATCGGGATTTCCGTCATCGTGTCGGCGGCGAGGGCGAAGACGAGAGGCTGGAAGATCAGCATCGGGCCGGCCCAAATGGCGTGGGGGAGCGCGAGATCATCGGCCATTCGCATCGTTTGCCAGGCGCAGATGATGGAGACGACGGCGGCCATGCATCGCGCCGGCAGAATGCCGAATTGGGCGGGGATGAGATAGAAGAGCATGGCGCCGACGCGGGCCCAGGAGCCCATGAGTTTCCACGGTTGGTGCAGGCCGTCTCTGGCGCTGATGAAATGGGTGATGGCATCGCCGTCGCCGCTCTGGGGCCAGAGGATGGCCCAGAGGATCAGGAGGGCGAGCATCGCCGCGCAGATGGAGAGGCGGCGGAGGGTTTCGGGGCGGAGGTGGGGACGGGGGTGCGTGGGGATAGGGGTGATGGCGGGGAGTGTGGAGGTGAGGGACAAGCGCGGTAATCATGGCGGGGAGCGGATAATTGTCAAAATCGGGCGGGAAAGCCCCCGGATTGCTATCCGTGGGCTTTGGGGTGGGGCATTCCTCAAACTTTCATCTTGACCGATATCATTGGACGACGGATAATTTGGTGGTGGCCACGTTCCGCATCGACAAGATCGCAGAACTGTGTCGGCAATTGGCGTTCACGCCGCAGGATGCTCGCGTAAACCAGCTCGCTGCCGCGGAGGATTTGCTTTTATCTCTGGATCCTGCCAAGGCTTATCCCGTTGATTTCATCGTTTTCCGCATCACCGGGTATCACCCCCGGCGGGTGGATTCTTCGCTTTTGACCGGATTGGCATTGCAGCACGATTTGGGCCTCCTGATCGAGCAGGCCAGCGATACGCTGGATTTGCACGTGGACCGAATCCGCGAGCCGGTGTTGGATATCGAGCAGGTCACCAGCCGATTTAATGTCACGAGCAAGACGATTCAGCGCTGGCGGAGGCGCGGGCTGGCGGCGCGGCGATTTTTTTTCGCGGATGGCAAACGGCGAGTGGGATTCCTGCTCTCGACGGTCGAACGATTCTTCTGTGCCCATCGCGATCAGGTTTTACATCAAGCGAATTTCTCGGAAATTGAACGGAAAGAGGAAATTGAGATTCTTCGGCGGGCGCGGAGATTGGTGGAAACCGGCTGCTGGGCCGAGGAGATTTTCCGGCGGTTGGCGTGCCGGCTTGGGCGCGCGCCGTTGACGATTGCGGGGGTCATTCAATCGCATGATCGGGTTCATCCGGAGGATGGAATTCTGTTGCGCGCGGCCGAAGCGCCGGGGGAGGATCAGCGTGCGCAGATCGCGCGGTCGCATCGGCGTGGGGCATCGGTGTGTGAATTGGCGGATCAATTTGGTCTGCCGCGCTGGGCGATTTATCGCATTATTCTGGACGATCGCGTGGCCCGACTCGTTCGGCGGAAGATGAAATTCATTGATGATCCGCTCTATCACCAGCCGGATGCGGATGAGGTGGTCGAGCAGATCGTCTCGCAGCAGCAGTTGCCGGCCCCGGCCGAGCCGCCGCGCATTCCGCGGGATTTGCCGGCGTATTTGCAGGATTTGTATCGCACTCCGCTGCTCACGCCGGGCCGGGAGCGGGCGCTGTTTTTGAAATTCAATTTCCACAAATTCCAGTTCGCCACGAAGCGCCGGCGATTGGAGCCGCAATTTGCGCGGATGCGGGATGTGAGGTCGCTGGAGGAAATTCGCCGGCGAATTGTGGATGCGCGAAATCAGATCATCCGCGCGAACCTGCGGCTGGTGGTCAGCGTGGCCCGACGGCATCTGCGGCCGAATCTGGCGCTGATGGAACTCATCAGCGACGGCAATCTCACATTGATTCGAGCGGCGGATTCATACGACACGCACAAGGGGCATCGCTTTAGCACCTATGCGACGCTGGCTTTGATGAAGGGATTTGCTCGCGGCGTGCCGGCGATGCAATCAGCCGCGCGGCGGGCGGCGGGGAATCAGGCGCTGCTGGATGCGGTGCCGGAGCGGGATTCGGAGCGATTGCGGGATCTGTTGCATCGGGATGAAGTGAATCGGTTGCTTTCGAATCTGGATGATCGCGAGCGGGAAATTTTGCTGAGCCATTATGGATTGCGAAATCAGGTGCCGGCGACGTATGAGCAAGTCGGGTCGCGCTTGGGACTCTCGAAGCAGCGAGTACGGCAGATCGAACAGGCGGCGCTGGCGAAATTGCGATCGGCTGGCGCCTAACTCGCCAATCTCTCCACCAGAATCCTTTTGAGCACTTTTCCCGTCGGCGATCTGGGTAATTCGCTTTCCACGAACACCTCGCGCGGGACCTTGAACTGGGCCAGGCCCTGGGTTCGACAAAAATCGCGCAGTTCATCGGGGCGAATCTGCTGGCCTTCTTTCGCCAGGACGAATGCCACGACGACTTCGCCGCGTTGTAAATCTTTTTTGCCGACCACGGCTGCCTCGTGCACGCCGGGGTGTTGGGCCAGTGTGTCTTCCACTTCGCGCGGGGAGACTTTTTCGCCGGCGACGATGATGAGTTCTTTTTTTCGGCCGGTGATGTAGAGGAAGCCGTCTTCATCGACCCGGCCCAGGTCTCCGGTTTTGAAAAATCCATCGGACGTGAGAACGGCGGCGGTTTCGGCGGGGAGATTGTGATATCCCTTCATGATCATCGGCCCGGCCAGCCAGACTTCGCCGCTTTGGCAGGGTTTTACATCGTCGCCATCGTCATCGACGATGCGGACTTGTACGCCGGGGACGGGTTTGCCGACGCTGCCGGGGCGGTTGATTTCCGGGGTGTTGAGCGCGACAACGGGGCTGGTTTCGGTTAATCCATATCCTTCGTAAATTGGCATGCCGAAACGCTCGGTGAATTTTTCGCGCACGGTGCCGGGCAGCGGTTCGCCGCCGCTGATGAGGGCGTAGATGCTTTTGAAATCCTCGGCCGATGCGTTTTTCACATGCGCCATGGCGGCGAACATGCTGGGGACGGCGAAGAGCAGCGAAACCTGATGCTCGCGGATGGCGGCGACGGCGCCGTGGCCGCTGAATCGGGCCATGTAGATGATGCCGGCGCCGAGCTGGATGGGCGCGATCATCATGGCAGTCATGCCGAAGGAATGAAACAGCGGGATCACGCCCAGGAATTTGTGCCGGCGTTCGAGGCCGACATAGGCGATGCAGGAATCGACGTCGCTCTGGAGATTTCCGAAGGAGAGCATCACGCCTTTGGGAAGCCCGCTGGTGCCGCTGGTGTACATCAGCACCGCGATGTCATCGGCGGACTTGGCGGAAGCGGCGGGCCAATTTTGCTCGATCGGACCCTCAGCCGATGGCTGCGGGAGTTGGGTGATATCAACGATCCTGATCCCCTCGGCTTTGATTTTGCCGGCCAAAAATGGAATCGTGAGGATCGTGTCAATGCCGCTATCGGCGATCACATGGCTGATTTCCCGTTCCCCCTGTAGAAAATTAATCGGCACCACGCTCTTGCCAGCCAGCAGCGTTCCGTAGAAACTGGCGACGAACCCGACGCCGGCGGGCAGCAGCAAACCCACGTTGGAACGCTGGGTGAGCATCGGCAGATATTTGCCAAGCCCGACGGCGAAGGCGGCGACCTGCTGATAGGTAAACCGCCCGGTGTCGTCCTGAATCGCGATCTCTTGCGGCGTGTTTTTGGCGTGATTCAGCAGCGATTCGAAAAGCATAGTGACTACTATACCTTTGGGAGGCATGGATGCGAATCCCCAGGCGTTTGTTGACGATAATTCCCCTCTTTTTGATTGCCGGCGGCTGTGCCACTAACCCGCAAGCCCGGCTGGATTTACAGGCGGGCGAACAGGCGTATTCCCAACAGAATTACGAGCAGGCGATCCGCTGCGCTAACGCTGCGCTGGGGGAGAAGGATTCGGATGTTTTAGCCCAGGCCCACTACCTCCGAGGCCGGGCGGTGGAGGATCGGCAGAAGATCAACATCTCAGCCTCCAACGCCGATCTGCAAACCGCCTCGGCCGACTATTCCGCCGCGCTGGATTTGCAACCCTCCCGCACGCTGGAGGGATTCTGCCGGATGCAGCTTGGCAATGTGCTGTATCGCCAGGGCCGATATGCGGATGCGCTGGAGCAATGGACGATGTGCGATCCGCTGCTGGATCGGGGCGATTTAAAAATGTGGGAGATGTATTATTCGGGCATCTGCGAGCAGCGGCTGAGCCGATTTGAGGATGCGGATGCGACTTTTGAGCGGGTGCAGCAGATGTATCCCAACACCGAGCCGGCCAGTCGCGCGCATCAGCGCGAGGGATTGCGCGGGTTTTATGTGCAGATCGGGGCGTTTTCGGATTCAGAAGATGCCGAGCGAGCCGCGTCCACACTTCTGGCAGCGGGCGTGATGCCGCTGAAGACAACGGCGCGGAATCTGACGGTCATCCGGACCGTCAATGTTGCGACGTATTCGCAGGCGGTTGCACTGCAAAGCCGATTGGCCAGCGCGTATCCCGATGCGAGCGTTGTTCCGTAAGTCTAAATACGAAGAATTTGAACCACTAAGGCACGAAGACACGAAGCGGTTTCCGACGTTCGAGCGCGCCTATCGAAAGCCGCGGTTTTCAATTCAAATATTAAAAATGAAGACGTAAACTTTGCCGAATGGCTCTGGAACCGGCCAACCCGCTTCGTGTCTTTGTGTCTTGTATGTTCAAAAAGTCTTCCATCGGTTCTACTTCCCCTCGTCGTGATCGCGTGACGACGAGCGCAGCGAGGAGTCATGCGATCACGACGACCGGCCCACGACCGATCGTGTCTCGGCCTTCATCGGCCGCCACAAAGCGGGGTCCAAGCCGGTCTCGTGTCGCTTCGCCCGAACAGTCGACTGAGCTCCCTTCCCAGGCCAACCCCGGGGCTTCGGGACGCTCGCATTCGCAAGGAAGGGCTGCTCGCATGACCAATTCCTCTTCTCAATCCGTTGCCTCTTCTCAACCCGTTGCTTCTCTTTTTGCCGGCATTGATGTCGCCAAGAACAAGCTGGACCTGGCCCGTTCCGATTCGGGCCAGATTCTCACCGTCGCCAACGATCCGGGCGGCATTCGCCAGGTCGTGGATTTGCTGCGATCCACGCCGCCGGCCGTCATCGTCGTCGAGGCCACCGGCGGGTTGGAACGACCGCTGCTCGATGCGCTGCTCGACGCTCATTTGCCGGTGGCCCTGGTCAATCCGGGTCACGTCCGCCATTTTGCCAAAGGCATCGGAGTTCTGGCCAAAACCGATGCCATCGACGCGCGCGTGCTGGTGGAGTTTGCCAAGCTCGCCTCGCCGCGATTGCTGGAGAAACGCTCGAAAAATCAGGTCGAACTCGACGCGCTGGTCACCTGTCGCCGGCAACTGATTCACGTTCGCACCGAGCAGACCAACCGCCGGCAAGCCACCTCCAGCAAGTCGGCCAAAAATGCCATCGACGCCGTCCTGAAGACCGTCAATGAGCAGATCAAGGACCTCAATGAAAAGATTCAAAAGCTCATCGAATCCGACGATGACTTCAACTCCATCGACAAGCTGCTTCGTTCGGTCCCCGGTGTCGGCGCCGTGGTCAGTTCCACCCTCCTGGCGGAATTGAACGAACTGGGGTCCACCGACCGCCAGCAGATCAGCGCCCTGGTCGGCGTCGCTCCGTTCAACCACGATTCGGGCCGGATGAAAGGCCAGCGCTGCATTCGCGGCGGACGCACCACGGTGCGTTCGGTGTTGTACATGGCCACCATTGCCGCCATCCGTTTTAATCCGGTCATCCGCCGCTTCGCCGCGCGACTGCAAAAAGCCGGCAAGCTGAGCAAAGTCACCATCACGGCCTGTATGCGCAAGCTCCTGACCTTGCTCAACGCCATGATTCGTGACCATCTGACTTGGGAACAACTGGACGTCGTTAAGAACATTGACATTTAACACAGTCGCTT
>JBEKUH010000106.1:0-13663 GCA_049515255.1 Tepidisphaeraceae bacterium
GCCGACGACGACGTCGGCGAAGGAGAGTTGGGATTGCTCACGTTCACGCATGCGAACCTCCGTGTCGATTTTTCGATTCCATCAGTATACTGGACGTGTCAAGGGTTTTTCAGAGGTTCCTTAAATTGAAAATCGTGTTTCGCACGAGTCCTCCGGCGCGTCGATAGCCGCTTCGTGTCTTCGTGACTTAGTGGTTCAATCTCTTGATCTTGTGCTATTACTGCCCCGACTTTACCACCTGCAAATCCGGGTTCGAGCGCGCGGAGCCTCGATTTGCGACATATCGGCAGAGCAGGCTGATGAGATATGCGGCCGCGACAATGAGCATGAGCGCCCGGGTTCCCGTCACCATGGAAAGATATTCCAGAAACCCGCCGATGGTCGCGCCGATCAAATTGGCGGCCAGCAGCGTGGCCGGATCGCCGCTGATCTTGAACGTCGTCGAGAAGACCAACCCGGCGAAGAAAATCGGCAGTGGAACGACAAACAGCGCCCACAAAATCCGCCCAAGAAACGGCAGGCCAAGAATGAAATCGCGCGGCACGACATACAGCAGCAATAGCGACAGCAGCAATGGAACGTAAAACCAAAAGGATGTTTTTCGCAGCCGCATGGCAATCGTGTTGGCCGCCAAAACCATGAGCAGCACCCCGGTGACCACAATCATGGTGACAAACCAGGTGGTTCCAAAATAAAGCGAGCAATCGCCAATGCTCTTAGTCTCCAGCAGAAGAAATCCCAGCCCCAGGAAAAAGAAATGGGCGCTGGCGAATCCAATTCTGGAATTGCCGCGAACTTCCGGATCGGTCCACCAGAGCGCTCCCACCGCCCCGGCGGAGAGCACCATCAGTGAAATGATGACGATGAGATAATCCGATGGAATGGCGCGATGGGATAGGTAAAGATAGGGCCAGTCATCGGTCGGCAGATCGACTTTGGGAATGTCGTCCGTGAAGCGCGTATAGTCGCCAATTTCCAGTGGAGCGGTGGCGGGGTCGATTTGCTGGCCGACTGCCATGATGAATCGATGATGACCCGCGTAAACCACCGGATCCCGGCCCGTGGCCGCTCGGATCATATCAATGAGCTTGTACCCGAGCCAATCGCGCGGCATGACGAACGAAATGCAAAGCGCCCCACCCGGCTTGAGCAAGCTGTAGGCTTTGCGGATGCTCTCGACGGTGTAAATGTAGCCGTCGAGGCGGATGTTGTTGGAGTAGCTGAAAAGCGCCTGCGAATCGAGAAGGCCGAAGACCACCATGTCAAATCCGCCCGGAGACGACTGAAAAAAAGCCCGCGCGTCATTGATATGAATCTGCACTTTCGGATTGTCGTAGATGTCCGATGCGTTGAATCGCCGGGAGATGTTCGTAAGCGTCCGGTCAATCTCCACCGCATCAACATGCTGCGCGCCGGCGAGCAGGGCCGCTTCGACATCCAGCCCACCGCCGGCGCCAACCACACAAACATTGCCCGCGTTGGGGTGCAGAGCGTAAGGCAGGAGATACTCCACATCGAGAATCTCGCGAATCATCTTGCCCAGGGGACCGTCGGAATAGCGATGTAAATCGATTGTCGCATCATATTGGTAGAAATCGGTGTTGACGCTCACGATATAAAACGGGGGATCGATCATCGTCCGCAGATCAGGGGCAGGATCCGAGACCGCCGGCCTGTCGACGGAAAAGGGGTGGACGGTCACGTAGTAATACGGCGACCAAAACGCCGCCGGCGAGGTCGAGAGCGGAACACTGAACGCCGCGATGACCAGGAGACTGGCGTTCAGGAAAAACCGTCGACGGCTCATCAAGATAAAAATGGCCGCAACGATCGACATGCCGATGGTCGGGGAAAAATGATAGAGCGAAAAAATTCCAAAGCAGATTGTCCCGGCGAGACTTCCCCCCAAATCAAACGCATAAGCCCGCAACGGCGGCTGCTGGCGGAATAGCCGCCCTATCTGCGCGCCCAGCGGAACGAACACGGCCGTGTTCAGAATAAAAATGCCAACCAGCACCGCATAGTCGAAAAGGAACGAGCTGCCCGCCCCGAACCTCGCCTCGGCATTGGTGGCGGGCATTTCAACCAGATGCTTGCATAAAATGAGTGAGCCCACATTTGCGACCAGCACGGCCGGAAACCATTGGAAGAGATTCCATCGCCGCCGCGCCATCAGCGCGCCGAGACCCAACCCCAGGAACGAGCTGATCAGAAGAAGATTGCTGTAATACGCCACAAAGCGCACCACCGCAGGAACCCAGCGAATGACCATCAGCTCCAGAAACAGAGCCGCAAAAGAAATCGCAAAAAGCTGAAGCCCCGGAAATCTGCTGAGTTGCGAGGATAAATTTATCGCCTGCGGATCGGTGGTTGTGGAATTAGGCATGCGATGGCGACAAAATAGAGCCGACACTTCGCCCCTCGCGGGAACATCCCATCTGGCAAATCCCCCACGACGGTCGCGGATGTCGGGCCGTAATTATACATCAGCGGCAATTGTGAACAACCAGAGCCGTTGGCGGCCATAATTCGGATCGAAAAAAATTGAACCACGAAGACACGAAGCGGGTTTCGACGCTCCGGTGGACCGTGCGAAACATGATTTTCAATTTAAAATCTAAAAAGTGAAAAAGGTAAATTCGCCGAGTTGGGTCGGAGCCACGAAAGCCGCTTCGTGACTTCGTGGTTCAATCTCTTTTTTTTAAGTAATGCGAACATCACTGTCCCGGCGGCGGGGCCTGATTCATCGGCGTGAATGTCGAATGCAAACTCCCATCCTGATTGGGATCGTAATTCGGATCGTTGCTGACAATGTATTCCCCATTGCCATCCTGCCAGGCCTTTCCGTAGGCGCTGGGCAATAAAACCCGCGTGCCATCCGCATCGGTCCAAGGCGTTTCATCGCGCATCGTTTCGGCGGTCTGCTCGTTCATCGCATCTTGATTGGCTTGATGATCATTGTATTGCTGGGCGGTGGCATCCTCCTGGGCATGTGCCTGGGCCGCCTGGGCTCGCGCGGCATTTCCCGCGGCGATGGAGTTATTCGCGGCCTGCCGATAGTTTCCCAAAATCAGTTGCGAATACTTCTGATTCCAGTCCGGGTTGGGCACGCCCGACTGCTGCTCGACCTTGTGCAATGTCGTGTAAAGATCCATCTGCCCCTTGGGAGCGCGGATCGATCGGATTTGGTCCAGCGACCAGGATTCGCCGCCAGTTCGCATGTTCAAATCCTGTCGGAAGACGATGTAAAAATCTTCCTGCATCGGCTGGCCATTGAGTGAATATTCCAGCCGCATTCGCCCGGCTAGAACCATACTCCTACCGTTGGGCCCCGGCGGCAGCGCCTGGAAAACCTGCTGGGCCACCTTGGGAAGATTTTCCGTCTCCACGATCTTCGGATCAGTAATGTCCGGACGATACGCCGGGATCACCATCTGCAACGCCTGAAACTGATCCGCCGGCGGCTGGCGAACGATGCTGCCCATATAATTCATCCCCGGCCGTAGGCCCGCGCCCCAGCAAAAATAGGCGCCGGGATACTCATAAAACGCCGCCGGACTGTTCGGATCAGATACTTCAAATTTAAGTTGCGCCGGCCGCGCGCTGCCCATGTTCCAGACGACTCCGCCATCGAATTTCCAACCCGCTGGAATCAAAAATTTACACACCGGCCCGCCGCCGATGGTCGGCGAATTGTCGATCACCGTCTGCCACTGAAACTTCATCGTCTTGGGCATCGGCGTCGCAGGTGCCGGTGGATCGGCAGCGGCGGGTTTCAGAGCGATCATCAAAACACCGACCGCCAATATCGGCAGCAACCGGCGAAACGACAGGAGAGCGGAGCAGGTTTTCATAAGAGCAATACTATACTCCCGGCCGCTCCAAGCGATCAATTAAATTCGCTAAATGACGGGATTAATAGAGCCGCCGCAAATCCTACGGCTTGTGGGCCGAAGCGCCCAGGATGTGATGACGATGCAAAGAATGATGATCGGCGTCGCGATCCTGATCGCCGGGTCTCCGACGGATGCGTGCGATGCCGTTGCCCCGGTGAGATCAAAAAGCATCCCCGCGTAAGCCCATTCCTTCACCAGCGGCATGCGTGGCGCCAGCGCCACGAGTCCGCCGAGAGTTTTCCACACGCCCAGGATCACGACGAAATACACCGGGTATCCCAGATGCGCCATGCCCTTCATCACAAAATCCGGCCGCGCGATATCAAAGACACCGCCCGAAATGAAAACAAACGCCGTGAGCGCTGTGGTGATCCAATAAACGATCTTTCGTGACTTCATGGAGGTCCTTTGTATTTATCATCGTAAATTAAGGCAACCGCCGAGACGCCGAGAAATACAATGTGACCGCGGATTACACGGATGGCCACGGATTAAAATCAAAATCCATCAAGCATTTATCCGTGTGCATCCGTGAAATCCGTGGTTCAAATGCATTTTTCTTGCCTCCGCGTCTGCCTCGGCGTACCGGAGCAGGGAAAAACATTCGCAAAATAGGTTGCGTCCTGATGAAAATTCTTTTCGCGGAACGCGCGCTGAACGCCGATTCGATCTGCGATGATACGAGGATCGTGACCGCAAATTTTTCGCTGCGCTTTCCAACATCACACGTTACGCCGACCTCTTCCAGATGCTAGAATGAGGTTGATATCGCTCAGACCGCTTCGATTCGCTCGCCGTTTTTAGCGCGAGTGATGATGCCGCTTGCATCGTGAAACTCTGGGAACCACTGGATCAATTTATGTCCAACGTGACTCTTCGAGCCGCTTCCATCCAAACCGCCGCCGTGGTCGGCAGCTATGTCCCGCGCCAGTGCGGGATTGCGACGTTCAGCAAGGACCTGCGCGACGCCGTCGCCGCCGAGATCGGACCGCGCCAGGCCAGCGTCATCGCCATCGACGATATCGCCGACGGCTACGCCTATCCCGATGAAGTGCGTTTCCAGATTCCACAGCACAAACAATCGGAATACATCTCCGCCGCGGACCTGCTCAACGTCAACCAGATCGACTGCGTCCTGTTGCAGCACGAATTCGGCATCTACGGCGGAAAAGACGGCTCGCAAATTCTGGAATTCACCCGAACCCTCCGCATGCCCATCATCACCACGCTGCACACCATCCTGCTCAAGCCATCCTCCAGCCAGCGCGCTGTTTTGAAAGAATTAGCGGGGCTGAGCGATCGCGTGGTGGTGATGAGCCACCTGGCGGAAAAAATGCTGCACGAAGTCTATGGCGTCCCGAAGGAAAAAATCGCCTACATCCCGCACGGAATCCCGGACGTTTCGTTTGTCGATCCCAATTCCCTGAAGGAACGCTTCGGCATGGAAGGACGCCGGGTGCTGCTTTCATTCGGATTGCTCTCGCCCGGCAAGGGCCTGGAAGTTGCCATCCGCGCCATGCCGCAGATCGTCGCCAAACATCCGGACGTAATGTACATCATCCTCGGAGCCACGCATCCGCATGTGCTCAAGAACGATGGCAACGCCTATCGCAACACGCTGGAGCGGCTGGTCGATCGGCTGGGCCTGGACAATCACGTGGTCTTCCACAATCGCTTTGTCACGCCGGACGAATTGCAGGCCTACATCGGCGTTACGGAAATTTACATCACGCCCTATCCGAATCAGCAGCAGATCACATCCGGCACACTCGCCTACGCCGTCGGAGCCGGAAAAGCCGTGGTCTCGACGCCGTATTGGCATGCTGAAGAAATGCTGGCCGACGGCCGCGGCCGACTGTTTCCATTTGGCGATGTCAATGAGCTGGCGCGCCATGTGAATGAACTGCTCGACGACGAAACCGAGCAATTGTCCATCCGCCGCCGCGCCTATCAATACGGCCGGCCGATGGTTTGGAAAGAAGTGGCGCGATCCTATCTGTCGCTGGCGGCAACCGCGATCAAAGACCGCAGCCGTCGCGCCCGGCCCATCCTCGGCGCTCGCGCCGAAGCCACCGAAGTCGCCGCAATCCCCGATGTCAATCTCGCCCACCTCAAACGTCTCACCGATGACACCGGAATTCTGCAACACGCCATCTATGCGATCCCCAATCGGCATCATGGATATTGCACGGATGACAATTGCCGCGCGCTCGTCTGCTGCCTGCGGCATTACGAACTCACGCATGAAGATTCCGCCCTCGCTCTGGCCGACAAATATCTTTCCTTTATCCATCACGCATTCAATCCGGAGCAGAAACGCTTCCGAAATTTTCTCAGTTACGACCGGCGATGGCTGGAGGACATCGGCAGCGAAGACGTGCATGGCCGCACCGTCTGGGCCCTCGGCTCGGCCGTGATGCTGGCGCCCAATGATGCGATTCTGTCGCTCTCCATCCGGATGCTGCATGAGGCTTTTGAACGCCTGGAGAGTTTCACATCGCCACGGGCATGGGCTTTTTCGCTGGTCGGATTGCACGCCTACCTGACACGATTCTCCGGCGACACACCGGCGCGGCGCATCCGACAGACGCTGGCCAATCGCCTGATGAGACAATTCAAAGACAACGCCTCGCTGGATTGGCCGTGGTGCGAAGACACGCTGACTTACGACAACGCCAAGCTGCCGCATGCGCTGATTCTGACCGCCAAGGAATCGGGGCACCCCGAGATGCTCCAGCACGGCCTGAAATCGCTGGAGTGGCTCGTGAATTTGCAGATCATGGAATCCGGCCGGGTCAGCCTCATCGGCAATCGCGGCTGGCTCTCCCGTGACGGCAAGCGCGCCCGATTCGACCAGCAGCCGGTCGAGGCCATGGCGATGACCGAAGCCTGTGCTGAAGCCTATCGCGTCACCAAGGAAGAAGTCTGGTTCGACCGCGCCCGCACGTTTCTCGACTGGTTCACCGGCAATAACGACACCGGAGCCAGCCTTTATGACTATCAAACCGGCGGTTGCCGCGACGGACTTCAAGCTGATGGCCCCAATCTCAATCAGGGGGCTGAATCGACGCTGGCGTGGCTGATCGCTCTATTGACGATGATGGACCTGCATCGCAGCCGCGCCGTGCTGGAAGAAGGCTCCAACGGTGTCGCCGCCCCATCCAATGGCAACGGGCATGCGGTAAAGTAATACATTAAAGTGATACATTGTCTTAAGTCCCCGGCCTCTAGTCACGAAGAGTCCCGGGAAGGGCGCTACAATGACATCAACTGATTTACCCGTCCGTCGTCTGCCAATCCGGCTCGAAGGCGATGACCGCCGGGTCATTCTTCGTCCATTTGTCATGAGCCATGGCCGGGTACGCACGCTCTTTGAGCGCCTGCACGCCATGCCCGAAGATGTCGTCGAGAAACTGCTGGCCGAAGTGACGGCCAGTTTTGCCGATCGACACGTCAGGCTCATCGCATCATTCGAGGAAAATTTTAAAATCGGAGTCGAACTGACCGGCTGGAACCGCACATGGTCCAAGGCGCGGCAGGAATTGGCCGGGGCTTATCTCACCATGGAGTATTCCGTCGATTCGGCCGCTCTTTTTAATCCATCGATCGTGCCGCATCCCGATCAATCTGGTTTGCCCGCGGGCGCGGTAAGATTTTTGATGAGCTTGCGCGCCACCGGTGAAGGCCACGTCTCATCCATCGTATTCCGCACCGGCACCATCTCCGCGGACCTCAAAGTCGAGGTCGATGCGCTTCCGAAAAAGCTGAACCGTTCTCGTGTCGCCCCAGACCGGGCGTATGAACGCGCGCTCTTCGTCCGCAAACTCGGCGAGATCGGCGTCAATGGCCCCACCACCGAAATGGTCATGCAGAAGCTTTCCGACCATTTCACCTTGCGCCAACTCTCCGCGGCCGTCGAGCAGGTGCGCAAGGTGGTGACCATTGAAAACGCACATGCCGGCAACACTCTGACGACCATCCTCTTCCTCGCGCAGTCCAACTACCACATCGATCTTGAACCCGGCGCGCCGCTTTCCGAACTTGTGATCTTCCCCATGAGTGCCGACGAAGCCCGCGGGATTGAAGACCTGCGCATGGTCCGATTCGTCGAAGACAACGGCTCCATCGTCCACTACGGAACCTACAACGCCTACAACGGATTCCGCACCCTGCCGATGATGATTTGCTTTCAGGACTTCCGCCGGTTTGAGATTCATTCGCTCAACGGCGCGGCCGCGCTGAACAAGGGAATGGCCCTTTTCCCTCGCCGCATCGGCGGAAAATATGTGATGTGCAGCCGCATCGACGGCGAAAATCTTTTCATCGGTTATTCGGAAGACATTTATTTCTGGGAACATGCCGAACGCTTGATCGCCCCGAAATATCCGTGGGAACTGATGCAGATCGGCAACTGCGGCTCGCCCATCGAAACCCCCGAAGGCTGGCTGCTGCTCACCCACGGCGTCGGCCCGATGCGCTGCTACGCCATCGGCGCCATCCTGCTGGACCTGCAAGACCCGCTAAAAGTCGTCGGCCACCTGCGCGAGCCGCTCATCGCTCCCTTGGGCGAGGAACGCGAAGGATATGTTCCCAATGTCGTTTACACCTGCGGAGCAATGGTCCACGCCGGCCAACTTCTGATCCCCTACGCCCAAGCCGACAAATCCAGCGGCATCGCGGCGGTGGATTTGAGTGCGCTGATTGATCGGTTGATGGAGAGCAAGGGGAGTTAGGAAGGCGAGATCAAGGTTTCTGATTTCGGCTTATCGCTTGCTATACCGTGGATATTTTGATTCCTCGGGAAATGCCATCGCAGATCAACTGGCCGATTACGGCACCGATGTCTTCATCCCCCACCTTTGAATAATTCCCCTATATAACTCATCAACCTTTCCGCCTACGTCGTCGCACGAGAAATATAAGATCGACAGTGCACAGTATTCTCCAGGGTAATCTGCAACGGCAATCATTGCGTCCGAGGCTTCAGCAACCGAATGGTCGCCGCCCTCAATCAAAGCGATTGCAGCCTTGGAAACTATGGGAACGATGGGGTGGGAAAATTGGCAACACCAATAATCGAATATCTTCTTCCGTTCTTGCGGATTGACGGTACTGCTGCGAGGCGGCCGGCAAAGCTCGTGCAGGACCATGAAGGCACAATTCGGAGAAAGTGAGATCGCGGTCTGGATAACCATCTTCCACTTTTCCTCGTCGTGGTAGGGGAACCGGCAGTCGATTGACTCAATAAATTCTTGTTCGGTGACGGCCATGGAACACTCAAAATCCGGATTGCCAACTCTCCCCAATTTCCCACTCTGGTTCAACCCCGCCACATTCTCCTAGCTCTTTCCCTTCCGCTTCCCATTTCCGGACGATTGAAGATCAGAGAATTCAAGCATGTGCGCAATGGCGACGGTGCGCCAATCGGTCGTCACGCGGTGGCCCTTGTCGTCGCGGATATTTTGCGTGGCGATCACCGCGCTGCTGTCTCCGACGATGATCATTCCCGGATCGAGAATGTCGTAAGTCGAGTTATTGACCAGCCGAATTCGGAACGGTTTGAACGGCTGATCGTCCAGCTTGCGAATTACATCGTGGTGCGTCATCTGCGTGCATTATAGTTGATTTCGGATGTCCCACCAAAGCCATTTTCGAGCCGTGAAAACATCAAGGTAACGAGGCGGCTGCCACAAGGGTGGTCGTTGCAACAAAACGGTGAGCCAGATTGTCAACCATGACGCCAAATCCTTCGATGGTCCGCGCCCCCAGAAGGCTCAAATCAGTCGGCAAGGCAAAGACGACTTCATCCGTGGTTTCATAACCCTCGGCCCGCAAAATGGCGTAGCCGACGTTACGCTCGATCAATTGTTTGGTCGCGGTCAGAAAGGTGCGTTTGCGGCGTGGTTGAATGCCGATTTTCTCCAGCATTTCGGCAGGCAACCAGGTGAGTTCCGCGCCGGTATCGACGAGCACATCGATCGATGGCGTCACTCGATCCTCGTGCTGAGGGTTGCATGCGACGACGTTGACCCTAAAAAGACTCATATGCAAGACTTTAGTCGCAGGCTTGGCGACAGGCAATGCGGCGTCATGCCAACCAGGCCGCCTCACAATGATTTCGCATAATCAATCATGCCCTGAAAATCGACGATGACCGCGGCTTCATTGCCGACCACCCAGGCATCGTGGCCGGAGGGCAGCAGGGAAACGTCGCCGGGCTTGCAGTCGAACTCTTTGCCGTCGTCCATGCGAACCCGCAAAACTCCGGCGACGTGATACTGGAAGTGCGGCGCTTCGCAGCTTTTTGTTTTCACAATCGGCTGCACGGACGTGGCCCATCGCCAGCCCGGCTCGAAAACGGCTCGGCCAACGGTTGCGCCGCCGATCTTGATCAACTCCAATCTGCCTTTGGGAAATTCCCGAACCTCATCCGGCTTACCGAAATTTTTCAGTTCCGCCTTGCTCATAAGTTTCCTTTCCGTTCCTCGGCATTGATTGCGAGAAACTCGATGTTATGGAAGTGCCAGGGGCCTCGAAGTTTAATCCCCGTAATTTGGTTTTCGCAAGCATCATTATCGCTGAAGCTGGTTTTTTTCGGGGATGCCGGGCTCGTCGAGGAGTTGGATGGAAGAGGCGGTGCCCAGGTCCGGGTCGGTCCAGGAACTCAGGGCCCAGACGACTTTTTTGTCCGGCGTGACTTCGAGGACCTGGACGGTGCCGGGCCAGTCTTTGGGATTTTTGACGCCGTTAGCGCACCAATTGCACATCACGGTATTGCCGTTGGCCAGGCGGCTGACCTCCTGAATGATGAACAATTTGATGTCGGGACAATCTTTCTGAGTGAAATCCCAGACGGTCTGGCCCTGGGGATTGACCTCAATGACGCCGTGAGTTGAGCAGCCGATGAGAGTATTGCCATTCTTGAGTCGGACCACGCTCCAGGGCTGGAAGGCTTTGACGGACCAGATTTCCTTTCCCTGAGCGTCGTATTCGACGACCTCGCCGCTATCGACATGACCCGTCAGGTAGGTGCCGGCGTCTGTCAATCGGACACGGCGGAACTGCATGTGCGGCTTGTCAGGGTGGTCCACGGGAAGCTGGACTTCCTTCTCGGTGACGCCGGTGACGGTATTGATTGTCAGCGCTCGGGCCGGGTTGCCCTGGATGGTCATGAGGACATGATCCAGTCCAAGGGGCTGAACGGAGTGAATTTCCGTGCCGGCGGGTGCGTCGTAATTCCAGATGATCTTTTTGTCGGGCGTGATTTCGCTGGCCCCGACCTTTCGACAAAAGACGATGTTGCCGTTGGAGAGCATGGTGGCATCGCCGAGTTCCTGGAGCGTGCCGTGATCCTTGATTGGAATGGCATAGGACCAGGCGACCTTGCCGTCGCGGACAACGAAGATGGTTTGCATGGGTTTTCGGAAATCCCATTCGCCGGTGAGGAGAAAGGGGTGCTGCGCCAACCCGTTACCGGGAAGAACCGCCGGCATATAGACGCGTGTGGTGGGGGCGGCGGGTTCAGTTGATTGGCCAAGAGAAACGGTAGTCACGATGAGGACGAGGCAGAAGGGAGCGATTCGCATGGGGAGATAGTGCACCTGCATTGCGGCGAAATCAACGGTGGGGGTTTGATATTCAGAGGATGTTAAATCAGAGTGACGGGATTTGCATCCCTCTGTCACGTTCCAATCTTGTTCCCGTATCCGGCGCATCAACGACACCACCTCACACCAATCCCACATTCCTTCCAATCGTCTTTATCACCGAATCCATCTTCCCATTGAGCACCTGCTTGGCGAGGCTGAGCGTGAAACCCGCGGCGGCGTGGAAGGGAACGTGCGAGGGCATCGACAATGCATACGGATCAACCACCACATCCACCACCACTGGCCCGCCTGTATGGGCCAGTGCCTCGGCCAGGCCAGCTTTCACATCCGCGGGGTCTTCGATGCGAATGCCCTTGGCGCCCATCGCCTCGGCGACTTTGGCGAAATTTGGATTTTTGAAATCGACGCCGAACGGGATCACGCCGGCCTCCTGCATTTCGATGTTCACAAAGTCGAGCGATTCGTTGTTGAGGATGATCTGAACCACTTGCGACTTCCGCTGCACCTGCGTCAGCAGATCACCAAGACCGAGCATGGTGAATCCGCCGTCGCCGCACATGGCGATGGTTTGTCGGCCGGGGAATGCCAGCTGCGCGCCGAACGCATTGGGCGCGGCGTTGGCCATGGAGGCCCACGAAAACGAGCCGAAGATTCGGCGGTTTTTTCCGCCATTCACATGCCGCGCCAGCCAGATGCAGGCGGTGCCGGTGTCCGCGAAAAACATCGCATCATCGGATGCCAGCTCGCTGAGCGTCGCCGCCAGAAATTCCGGACGGATCGGCTTGATCCCCGGTCCTTTCTCGACGTAATGCTGCAGAAGTTCGTGAAAATCCGCGGTTTCGTTGCCATGTTTTTCCAGAAATCGGGTGTCGGATTTCTCGTGGATTTTGTCGAGCAATGCCGCGATGGTCGGTTTGACATCGCCCACCAAAGCCAGATCGATGGCCGTTCGCCGGCCGATGTGTTTGGGGTTTCGGTCGATCTGGACTTTCTTGACCTCATTGCCGGGCAGAAATTCCGAGAATGGAAAATCGGTGCCGAGCAGCAAAAGTAAATCCGCATCGTTGATGGCTTTGTACGCCCCGCCATAACCGAGCAATCCGGTCATGCCGACGGCATTGGGATTGTCATGCTCCAGCCATTGCTTTCCGCGAAAGGAATATCCAACGGGCGACTTTAGTTTCTTCGCCAGTTGCAGCACTTCATCGCGCGCATCCCGGCAACCATCGCCGCCAAAAATCGCCACCGTCTTGGCGGCGTCGATCATGTCGGCCAGCTTGTCGATGTCCGCATCCGCCGGTCGAAACAGCGGCGCCGCGGGAATTCTGATCTCGTGAAAAGAATCGTCCGGCGCTTTGGCCGAGGCGATGTCGCCAGGCATCGAAATCACCGTCGGTCCTTTGTCGACAACCGCCGTCAGAATCGCCTGCGTGAACACCGCCCGCGCCTGCTCGGAATTGACCACCCGCCCCACGTAGAGACAGGCGGTATCGAAAAATTTGTATGGATTCAATTCTTCCAGCGCGGCCGTGTCCATCAGCTTGGTCTCAACATCCCCCGCAATGGCAATGATCGCCGCCCCCTCCTTCCGCGCATCCATCAATCCATTGAAAAGATGCGTGACGCCCGGCCCGGCGGTTCCGCAAACCACCACGGGATTGCCGCTGAAATACGCATCCGCCACCGCGGCAAAGACGCCGTATTCTTCATGTCGAACGTGGATGAATTCGATCTTCCCATTGCGCCGCAGTGCGTCGATCACGGGATTGAGCGCATCCCCCACGATGCCATAGCAACGCTTCACGCCGGCCGTGGCCAGCATTTCCCACATTACGTCGGCCACTTTCTGTGCCATAGGATGCTCCTTCTTCAGAGGTGACTTTCCGAGATAGCATAGGCTCGATACGCAAGGTCGGGGAAGGTGTGAAGGGTGTGAAGCGGTGCTAAGATGTGTGAAGAGCAAAGGCATTTGCATTTCACGGCTTCCCAACCGCATTTCCATGTATCCGCACCACTGGCGCAACCGCGCCGCATGGGCGCGCGTTCCCCGCATCGGGGCGCAACATCCCCCACCGACTTTTTTCCTCCAACCCAAGTTTTGCGGGCCGCTGCGGAACTCTTTTGATTTCAAACACTTACCGGCGAAGTCATGGCCGA
>JBEKUH010000107.1:0-13625 GCA_049515255.1 Tepidisphaeraceae bacterium
GCTGGTTAGAGCGACCTGGTTGACCGAAACGAGCTTTCCCCGAATTGTCACCGGGGCGATTTCGGAGATGTAAAGTGGCGCGACAAATGAAGCGACTCCGATGGCAGTCCCCGCAACCACCCTAGCAGCGATCAGCCAAGCCGTGTCCGGCGACAGAGCCGCCCCGATAGCGCCCAAACCAAAAACGATCGCAGTGATGATCAACAATCTCCGGCGCCCCCAGCGATCGGCCAGCGCTCCTCCAGCGACGGCGCCGATTAACGATCCCAGCAACACGGAGCTGACTACGATTTCTTCGAGGCCGGGAGAAAGCGAGAAGTCTTTCTTGACGAACAAAATCGCGCCGGAAATGACACCGATATCATAACCGAAGAGCATCCCGCCCAGGGCCGCGACGGCCGTGGCAAGATAAACAAAGAGTTTCGTGTCCGTTTTGGTGCTGTTCTTTAGAAGCATCAACCTCACCACTTTCGACGCCAGACAATCCCGTCACCTCATGTGCTGATGCGAATGGCGAAGTCGGTTTTCTCCCAATCGCCGGCGTCCGGCCAATAGAAAGTGAATTTGATCTCTCGGCCGGCAGAAAGGGATTGGGTGGCCAGGTCCGCGACGTGAAGACCCAGCCCAACATCGCGCGACTTTGCGTCCTGGGGAGTCTTCCAATTGTCGACGCTCCAGTGAATAACCGTAGGCGCCAGCGTTTCAACACGCAGCGATTTTCCAGCAGGCATCGAACGAATTTTGTGGTTGAACCGCCACACCAAGCGCGGTGATACGGTTTTGTCGACCAGATAGCGCTTTACAGTCTGTGTCGGCAAATCAAAGACGTGCCCGTCGCGCAAGGAGCGACGCAACTTGATGTACTCAGCATGAGCCCAGACCAACGGCATTGCCGAACCGGATGGCTTGCCGAGAAATAAGTCGTGCTTAGGGAGATCAGGAGAGTCCCAGATTTGCTCGGAGATCAGTCCGCCCTGGTTGGCAAAGGATTCCATCGTGGTGAGAAGCTTCTTTGCGGAATCGACCCGCCGTGCCAGCAGTTCATAGTGAGCGCGCTCGCCGGTAAGTAGCGGCCACGCCCGGCCAATGCCTGTTCCATCGAATGGTGCACCGTCTTTGTGCTCGCCATAACCGTCGTCGTTGTATCGGTGCCAACTAGGGCCGGTGGGCGTCTCCACTTTGAGCAATGAATCAATGACTTTTACCGTGCCGAGTATGCGCGAGTCGTCCGCGGCGCGCAAACCGAAACGCACAAAAGCCAAAGCATCAGGACTCACCAGATGCTTGGCCATGCGATTGTCTTCCGCGGCCGTCACGTTCTTGACGTGGACAAAATCCTGAAAACGTGCACCAGTTGAAATTTCGGCTGAGGCGATCCTGAGGTAATACCCGTCGACTTCAAACTTCCTGCACCAGTCCGTTGCGGACGCGTACATCCATCGATCAATAGAGGTGTTCCAAACATCCGCGATTTCGCGGAGATACGTCGCCATGGATGATTCATGGTTCGAATCAGCCATGTCCGCAGCTACCAGGATCGCCGCGATTTCCGCCGCGACCGTGAAAGGCGAATAGCCCGGATCTTCCTCCCAGCGATCCTGCGGGCTTACCGGGCCATTGCGCGCCAGATAGCCCGCGGCGCGCTGTACCATCGGCCAAAATCGCACCACATCGGCGTCAGATATGGCCTTCTCACGATGGGCCAGATCGACCAGCAAAACAGGCAGCGCCGTCTCGTCCAGTTGGATGCCGTTCCAATAGGGTGTGCCATCCACCCACATGTTTTGAGGCCAGTGTCCATCGGGCTGTTGAGTTGACTGCAAAAATGAAAGTGCGCGGCGAGCGTCCTCATGCGCGCCACCAGCCAGCAACGCGCCCGCCGTTTCCACCATGTCGCGCGCCCAGACAAGATGATAACCACCCTGATCGCCGTCCCCTTTGCTTGATCCCCATGGGATGGCGAGGCTGGCGATTAGACCGCCGAGGGCAGTTTTTGATTCGTGCGTGCGCAAGACAGCGAGGCTAATCGGGAAGAGATCGCCGGGAGCGAGATGTTCATTCTTTGTTGGGATGAGCGACTTCTTCCAATGCTGCCAACCCGCGATGTATTCGTGCTTGATGTTGTCAAAACCTTCACGAAGGCTTGCGACCGCGTTTTGTGCCGCTTCTTCCGGGTTCTTGCCGAAGCCCAACGCCAGTTCGCTGTGCCCCTTAGAATGATAAAGATCGATCTCGGCCATCAGGGCCACGTTGCCATCCTGAGCGCGAGTGTATTCCCAGGTCATCTGCTTATGCGCCTTCAGATCCTGCCAGCCATCCGACGAACCGACATAACCGACGGACCGCTTCAGGAATGGCGCGGAACAGGCCAGCGCCAGGGCATATCCAGCACGCTGGGCAAACAGGAGTGGCAATCCCTCAAACTCATCGACCCAAGCATTATTGCCTTCGCCTCGGTTCCCCAGGTGCGGCGCCAGCAGGACGTGCAAATGATAATCGGATAGACCACCTTGCATCGCCACGAATTGAATTCGTTGTAGGACAGTGTTTCGCTGCGGATCGGTCACGACTTGCTTATCGATGCGGTATCGGCCGGCGCGGCATGTGTTGACCAGCCGAAATGCCGGAACACCCTCAGCCAGCCAATGAAGCTCAGAGTCGGTGTCGGTCTTTTCTTCGGAGAAGAAATCCGCTCCGTCGGTAACGATCAGACCCATGTCGCGGATGCAGGCCTGATCAATGCGGGGATAAAAGATTTCGTTGAAGATTCCATGGCTCAGAGTAAACCAAACGTGACTCTTATTACTCAGGGCAGTCCCCACGCCAGTTTTGGCGCTTGAAGTCCAACGCGGCGGAACCCCAGGCGCGCCTGGAGCCTTCTCCGCAGGCGAAATCTTATCTGGTGAAATTTTATTTAGCGTATGAATGATATTTCCTGGTTATCTGATTAGTGCCTGCTCTGCAGGGTCGCCGTTGGTCTCAGGATTCGCGAGATCCTTTCCGTTTCCCTTGGCGGCGTCTTGACCAATTCCCATGGTCAAAGCGGTCAAGCCGGCAAGACCCCCGAGTTGCATGGATTCCACGGCTGTACTTGGCACGATCACGATGGTGGAATTCTGCTTCAAACCTTCGTAAAGCATGTTCATGGCGCGGAGATGAAACGCGACCGGATTATGCTGGTAGCTCTTGGAAGCTTCAGCGAATTTCTCCGCCACTTGCCGCTCGGAATCTCCCAAAATCACTCGGGCTTGACGCTCTCTTTCGGCCTGCGCCTGCATGGACATGGCATTCTCAAGCGCCTGGGGAATCAAGACATCCTTCACCTCCACGGAAATGACATTGATGCCCCACGGTTCGGTGCGTTCGTCAATGATCTTCTGCAACACCGCGCTGATTTTGTCGCGGCCTTCCAGCATGTCTGAAAGCATGGTCTTTCCGATCACATCGCGGAGCGCGGTTTGCGATGCCCAGCTTATGGCACTCCGATAATCCGCTACGCCCAGCGCCGACTTTTTGGGGTCGATGACTTTCCAGAACAGCACTGCGTCAACATCCACCGGGACGGTGTCTTTAGTCAGCGTCTTTTCTGCTTTGAACCCGGTGGTGATCACGCGGGTGTCGATCCAGTAGGGAATCGCATCGACAATGGGAATTATGAAGAAAAGCCCCGGCCCTTTTAGAGAGTGGAACTGGCCCAAGCGAAGGATCACCGCTCTATCCCACTGATCGGCGACCCTGATGGAGCGCGCAGCGACGACGGCGATCACAAATGCGATGATCCCGATGAATATGCTTTTTTCGGGCGCTACGGCACTGTAGCCGGCGAAAGCCAATCCTCCCCCGATGGCCAGAATTACAAAGAAAATCAGCGCTGCAAACGGGCTGGGTGTTCTCATGTTGCGTACCTTTGTGTGTTCTACATCTACATTGCAAAAAAAAGCCGACGCGACCAAATCCCGAGGATTCGGGATTCAATTGCGTCGGCTTACTCGTAAACGGGTCTTCCGGTGATTGGCCGAATTACCCTTTATTTAGTCATCCGAGACATTTTTATTCTGGCTGCAGCCGATTCATTCAAAGCTCCAAACACGTCTCATCTTACGCGTCCGCACCAAATAAGGCGAGAAGATTGCCGGAATATTCATCACGCTGTTCATTTCGACGATGCCTCATTGGGTTTGGGGTTGTGCCACGTGCCATCGGAAGCGATCAGCGCGTCGGCCGCCTTTGGCCCCCAACTGCGGCGTTTGTAGAGGCGAGCGCGACCGTGTTTCTTGAGAACGGGATCGACGACCGCCCAGGCGGCTTCGACCGCATCCTCGCGGGTGAAGAGCGCGCCGTCCCCAGCCATCGCGTCACCGAGGAGTCGCTCGTAGGGGGATTCCTCTCCCGGCTGTTCTTCAATCAAATAGAGTTCGCGCTGGTCTCCGACGAACTCCTTACCCGCGCGCTTGACGCGCGCTGCCAGCGCGATAGCGGAATTGGGCGAGATCCGGAAACGCAGATAGTTCGCTGGGCCGATCGTTGGCGCGGAGTCTGTGAAAAGCCTCTGCGGTGGGGGTTTCAGCTCCACCAGAACCTCATGTGCGGTGTGGGGCAGATATTTTCCGGAGCGCAAATACCACGGCACACCTGCCCAACGCCACGAATCGATGAACAACTTCATGGCGCAGAACGTCTCCGCGTCAGAGTTCCGTGCGACGTTAGGCTCCTTGCGGTAGCCGGCGTATTGGCCGCGCACAACGTCGTCGGGCGTCAGCGGGCGCATCGCCTCAAAGACCTTTGCTTTCTCATTCTGCACGGCGCCGAAATCCCTCCCTGCCGGCGCCTCCATGGCCAGCAACGCGACGACCTGGAAGAGGTGGTTCTGGATCACATCGCGAAGACAGCCGGCAGTTTCGTAAAACGCGCCGCGTTTCTCCACGCCGAAATTCTCGGCCAGGGTAATTTGGACGCTGGCCACATAGTTGCGGTTCCAGATCGGCTCAAGAAAGGAATTGGCGAAACGGAAGTAGAGGATGTTCATGATCGCCTCTTTCCCGAGGAAGTGATCGATGCGGAAGATGGAGTCTTCCGGGAAGACCGACCGCGCGACGCGGTTGAGTTCCCGTGCGGATGCGAGGTCGCGTCCGAAAGGTTTCTCGACGATGACGCGCGCATGATCGGCCAACTTCGCAGCACCGAGCCCTTTGATCACGGTTTCGAATAGCGAAGGAGGGATGGCGAGATAATGCGCCGGACGACGAGCGTGACCCATCGCTTCTTTTATCTTCGTAAAGATGCCCGGGTCGTTGTAGTCGCCACTGACGTAACTGAGTTGGGACAGAAGATGGCGGAGGGCGCGTTTGTTATTGATTCCGCCTGATTGTTTTATGCTGTCTGTCACCCGCTTTTGCAGACGCGCCAGATTCCACTTCGGAAATGCGACGCCGATGACCGGGATCTTCAGCTTACCCTTCTTCGTGAGCGCATAAAGCGCCGGGAAAATCATCTTATGGGCAAGATCACCCGTCACGCCGAAGAGCACCAGCGCATCGGAACGGGAGGGAGTCATTGGAATCCCCCGTTCTGCTCCGTGGCCTTTTCCTCATGACCGCCGAACTGATAACGAAGGGCGGACAAGAGCTTGTCTGCGAATTCGTCGGCGCCGCGCGAGCTGAAGCGCGCGTACAGCGCGGCACTGAGAACGGGGGCTGGAACGGACTCGTCGATGGCGGCGGCGATCGTCCAACGTCCCTCGCCGGAATCTGAAACGCGCCCGGCGAACTTCGCCAGATCCGGGCTTTCCACCAGCGCTTTGGCGGCCAGATCCAAAAGCCACGAGGAGATAACGCTCCCGCGCCGCCAGACCTCTGCGATGTCAGCGACGTTCAGATCGTACGCATATAGCTCGGGGTGACGCAGCGGCGTGGTTTCGGCATCGACGGCGCGCTTCAGCTTACCCACGTTGGCATGGCGAAGGATGTTCAACCCCTCCGCGTAGGCGGCCATCATGCCGTACTCGATCCCGTTATGGACCATCTTGACGAAGTGTCCCGCGCCGTTCGGACCGCAGTGCAGATAGCCGTGTTCGGCCGTACCGCCTAGCCTCTCGCGGCCAGGCGTTCGCGGCGCTGTGTCGATACTCGGAGCCAGAGCGGCAAAGATTGGGTCTAAGCGCCTGACGACGGATTCCTCTCCGCCGATCATCAGACAGTAGCCCCGCTCCGATCCCCAGACTCCGCCACTGGTTCCGGCGTCTATGTAGTGAATGCCATTTGGTTTCAGCTCGGCGGCACGGCGGAGGTCATCGTGGTAATAGGAGTTGCCCCCGTCGATGACCACGTCGTCACGTTCGAGGAGTGGGACCAGCGTCTTCAGCGTCGGGTCGACCACGGCCGCCGGTACCATCATCCAGATGGCGCGTGGTTTTTGCAGCTTTTTTGCGAAATCTTCGAGCGACTTCGTCCCGATCGCCCCCTCTTTGACGAGGATATCCACGGGTTCGGGATGGATGTCGTAAACGACGCACTGGTGACCTGCGCTCCGAAGGCGCCGCACCATATTGATACCCATCCGGCCCAGTCCAATCATGCCAATTTCCATGTGACTTTCCTTTCTATTGTGAGACCGTGACGTCCGTTTTTGGCAGGCGTTTTGTGATCAGCCGCCGTGGGCGAAATCGGGATTATCGGTCATGCCGCTGTCCACGAAGATGGTGCGTCCAGTCACGTAGGAGGCGATGTCAGAGACTAGCACCACTACCATGCGAGCAATCTCATCGAGCTCGCCAATCCGGTTCAACGGAATTTTCTCCAGTAAGTCTTGCAAACTCTTTGGATCGCTCCAGACGGCGCGATTGATCGGCGTTTTGATCGCCCCCGGGGCGACCGCCAGCACTCGCACTCCGTGCGGTGCCGCTTCCTGGGCCAGCGTCTTGGTCAGCATACTGACGGCAGCCTTGCTGGCGGTGTAGGCGCTGTATCCGGACCAGGCGATTTCTTCGTGCATCGACGTGGTACTCAATACGATCCCGCTTTCTGTTGCACCATGCGTTTTAGGGCGTCGCTCGCGCAGTAGAAGGCTCCAAACAAATTAACCTCAATTACTTTTCGCCATGCGGCGATATCAGCCTCCCAGCCGAAAGCGCGAGTACCGTCAATGCCGGCGTTGTTGATAAGAATATTAATCCCGCTCCATGCCGCGTCGATTTGCCGGAACATATCCCCGACTGCCTTGGGATCGGAAATATCCCCTTGAATTGAGATCGCTTCGCCGCGCTTCTGTTTGATCGTCTCCACAAGACCGTCCGCTGCTTCGGGATGGCCCACGTAGTTGATCGCCACTTTGGCGCCGGCGTCGGCAAGGGCAAGCACAATCGCCTCACCAATGCCTGAATTGCCGCCTGTGACTAGGGCCCGTTTACCTTCAAGTCTGATGTTCATGAAGAACTTCCTCTTTATAAATGGTTTCTTCCGGTTCGCGCTCCGCATGTGGCGATTGCTTTTGCGACAGCTGAAGCTGAACGATATTCGGCGGAAATGGAATGCCGCAGGCCCAGTTGAGTGCCACTTCAAGCTTACGGCTGAGAGTCGGTAGCTTCGCCAGATAGATTCCTCGCCACAAAAACCAGGCGAGAAAGCCGGATAGCTTAACTCCATAAATCACCGCCACGGCGTTGCGATGCCCGATGGAGGCGAGCATGCCTCGCGGACGAAAATAAAATGGCTTCGTCGCGGTGCCTAGCGACGTGCGCTTAAGATTCTTCGCCAACTGCCGGGCCTGCTGCATCGCGAACTGCGCGGTCGCGGGAGACGGCCGGCCATCGTAGGCGTTGGGGACGAGCGAACAGTCGCCGATTGACCAAAGATTTGCAGTGCCACTCACCTTCATATCTGGGTCGGTCTTCAGTCGACCTTTTTCCAGCAGGAGATCCAAGCCCTTGATGAGCGGATGCGTATCCGTACCCGCCGTGCAGACAATCAATCGCGTTTCGATGCGCTCGCCAGAAGTTAGATGCACCGCATCGGCGTCAGCCTTCCGGGCAGACGTTTTCAGCCGCACGTCGATTCCATTTTGCCGCAGCTTTCGCAACGTAAATTCGGATAACGATTCGTGATCCAACTCCGGCAAGAGACGCTCGGCTTTCTGTAATAAAACGACGCGAGGTGCTTCATCCTTCAACTCTGGATAGAACCGGCGGATCGCGTGCATCATGTCCGCAATTTGCCCTGTTACCTCCACGCCGCTGAAGCCTCCGCCGATGACGACAACAGTGAGCAGCCGCTGGCGCGCCCCCGGTTCAGGTTCGGTCGCGGCGGCTTCGAAGTTGCCGATCACGTCGTTGCCCATGACGATCGCATCGATGACCGTTTTCAAGGGATAGCCCCGCGAAGCGACGCCCGGAATCTCCTCCAGATTTGCCGCCGATCCGCAGGCAAGCACCAAATGTGTGTAACGAATTGAAGCCGTCGTTCCGTCTCCCCGGACATAATGCGCTTCGTTGTTTTTCCGGTCGATCCGGCTGACGCGCGCCTCCAGCCACTTCGTGCGCCGGGTCAACTGGCGGCCGGCCACGACAACGTCGAGGGGAGAGATGGTCCTTCCCACCACTTCCGGGAGCATAGGAGTGAAAACCAGATGATTTTCAGCGCTGAGGACGATGATCTCCGTCCGCGTCGGGAGCGAGCGCTCCAGGCGTTGGGCCAAGGTCACTCCGGCAAAACCTCCGCCCACAATCACAATTCTTTTGGGTTGTTCTGGCATGCTGGCTCCTCGTTTCTTCATGGATGAGCGTCTTGGCGTTTTGAAATTGTATGAACTCCATCGGAATTTCCGCATCAGCTTTCACGGCCCTGAAGCTCCCGAGAACGCCGTAACGATGCGCCGAAAAAAAAACGACACAACCGAATCCCGAGGATTCGGGATTCAATTGCGTCGGCTTACTCTCTAGCCGGTCTCCCAGCCGTTGGCAGGATTACCCTTTATCTAGTCATCCGAACTTTTCGTAAGTTCCTTATACACAAAATACTGTATGTTCTGCACCGCTCACCGGTCAACAGGCAAAGCAGGCAGATTGTGGCTCCGTCTTTCAGAGGGCAGTCGCGTCCCTCGGAAACTTCAGCACTTGCGCGCTGGAAGGCGGAAGCGAAAGCTCAAAACGTGGATGCGGATAGGTTCGCCGTTCGCCACTCAGTAGCTCACAGCAGTCAAACGGCCCGTCTCTTTTGAACAATGGCGCGAGTTCAATCGTGATGCATTGCGGCTTGAGAGTATCGAAATTACAAGCCACCAGAAATCCAAATGCATCAGGTCCGTTGTCCCGACGAAATGCCGCGATGATTGCAGGATGATCGTTATCGATGAACCAGCAGTTTACCCCGCGCCGGAATGCCGGATACTTCGCGAGAATGTCGTTGACCCGACGGATGAATTGGGCAAACCTCGGTTTATCCGGAAATGACATCCTCGGCTTCCTGCCAATAAAATCGATCCGCTCTTTCTCACCAAGTTCCACGCCCTGCGGAACCCCGGTGGCCCCCGTGCCAAAGAGGGCAGCCGCCACATAGCGCGGGACCGTAGAATCCGCGGTGCCAAACTCCTGCGCCGGCGCGCCGCAGTCGTGCGACGTGATCGGCATGAAATATCGAATGTGTTCAGATACCCGGTGGATGTATTTCAAGTAGTCACGAAGTTGAGGGACGAACTTGCAATTCCAGGGCGTGGCCAGATTCAGGTTCAATCCCCACTCAGGTCCGTTGCGAAGCAGGATGCTTTCATCGGCGAAATACTCGGCGAGGATGCCAACTTCGGGATAGCTATTATGCAATGAAGTAGTCAGTGCTCGAACGAAATCAGGATCGCTGCTGTGTAGATTATCAAAGCGTACGAAACCCCCAGTGTCGTCGGCATATTTCGCCCAGAACAGGGCATAGTCAATCATATAAGACCATATTTCCGAGCGGACCACTTCTGTTGGATGCTCGTAATTGATCAACACCAGATCGTTCCAGTTGAGCCAGCCCTGGCTGCACCAATATCTGGCGCGCTTTAATCCATCCGGCTCGTTCTCGTTCGGGACGATCCAGTCCGGCGCTTGCGTCGCCATGGTGCTTTGGACACCGACATGGTTGAGCACCAGGTCGAACACAAGCCGAATGCCCACTCTCTTCGCTTCAGTGATGAACTCTTCCAACTGTGACAGGCCATCCTGACGCGATCCTTTGGTGAGATAGCCGCTATCAACTTCAAAGAGATCTTTGGCCGAATACGGACTTTGGGATTTATCCATCGTTGTTATGGGCAGCAGGTGGATCGCGTTAAAGCCCATGTCATTAATCCGCTTGAGGTCGGCTTTCCAATTTGCAAGCGTACCGGAGACATTGGGGATCAGCGTGTAAATGCGCAGCGCGTCCACTTGCGGAGGATCGATCAATATCCAGGCGTCCGGAACCGTATCGCGGAACCAGGAGGAGCCGCCATCAAGCGAGAATTCAGCACGAAAAGAATGCAGACCTGGGTGAGCGGGGGATATGCAGCACTTAAACTTTCGGTCACCGTTGCGCTCGAATGGGATCTGTGTCCATGATTTGGCATCGTTGGAGTTCAGCGTCGTCGTGAGGATTGCCTGGATATTGTTCGCCAACGGGCTATCCGTAGTGATCGTCAATTCGAGAACTTCCCCCTGGCAAGCGCGGGAGAAACTCTGACGTCCCACGGGATAAGAACGTGCGATATGGCCCGCAATCGGATGAACCCGTGGACGGCTGGGAAGAACGGGAATGGGGCGATGTTCGTCGGACATGAGTTTAAGCGCCTCGATTGAAAAAGCCTCTAAATTCAGTTCGCCCGCGTTCACAAATTGATCACCTTTGCTACAGCACTTCGGTGGATTCCAAGGGAACAGCAACACCTGACAACACAGGAATTACGCGAGCGGCATAGCCTGTGCGGACGCGAAGCAGAAATTTCCGCAGTGTACACATACCCTCGCTGGAGGCCGAGAGTTGGCGTATTCGCTTCATCTTTTGACGTTCCGGAGCGCTGCCCTTGACTCCATTGGCATAAAGTTCAACGCTTATCGAAGCGGGATCGATGTCTTCGCTGTATAACTGTACCTCAAATTGATGCCGATCCTTGCCGGTTCCAATCTTAATTTATCCGAAACGCAGCTTGGCCCAATTCTGATTCAGTCGTCGCCGCCAATCAATGATTGATCTGCCCATTTCACCGCCGCACTTCGAAGATAAAGTAGCAGATGAATTGATTGGCGCGACCCAGCAATCACGGCGTTTTTTTCACCCGTCGAACGAGGTCACTATTTGTCCTCTCACCCCAGGTTTGACCGCGAAGATGCTGCCGGATAGCGGCGCATTCTCCAGTTGACGCGGCGTCATCGTTTCGCGGGCGGAAGTGATGAATAAAGTTCCGAGATCGTCGCCGCCGAACGTGCAGCCGACAGCTCTGGGCACAGGAAGCTGAATATGACGCTCGATGCGACCGGCGGGGTCGTAGCGCACCACACGCCCAATGCCGACCTGATTACTCCAGACATGTCCCTCCGCATCCACACACAGACCATCGGGGAATGCACCGAGTGACTGGTCAACGTCGGCAAAAGTGCGGCGATTTGCCACCGACCCATTCTCGGAATCGAAATCATAAGCGAAGATCGCGTAACGGAAACTTTCGGTGTAATACATGATCCGGCCGTCGGGACTCCAGGCGGTCCCGTTGGAACAGATGACGTTATCCTGTACGCGGGTCACGGTCTGATCGGGATCAAAACGATACAGGCTACCTATGGGCTTTTTCCAATCGGGATCTCCCATCGTGCCGGCCCAGAAGCGGCCTTGGGGATCGACACGGCCGTCGTTAAAGCGGGTATCGCTCTTATCCGTTTCTACTTCGGCGAGCATTTCTAGTTTGCCGGAATCAGGATCAAAGAAGGCGAAATTCTTACGAAGCGTCAGCACCAGCCCACCGCTTTTACGGAAGGCCAGGCAGGTGACCAAATCGGGAAGATTGAACGTTTCGTTACGACCGTTTTGGGGGTTGAAACGGTGAACCTTTTTGCCCTGAATGTCGACCCAGTAGAGGCGGCGCTCGACTGGATGCCACAGCGGGGATTCACCAACGATGGCGTCCCATATCAGAACGCATTGGACGTCTTGGCCGGAAATTGTTGACGCAGCCATTTTCTCTCCCATTTTCTGAGATGAAGACGCTCGGCATTCCAGTGTCCGATCCAGCCAAAATGGCCATGGGTGTTGGGACCGGCCTTGAGCGTGGTAAAAATACCGCCGGCGGTCACCAATAGCACGCCAGCAAGTGCCAGCGCATCTGGCCGATCGTGCCATACGATCCATCCGATCAGGCCAGAGAATACGACCACGGAATAATTGAACGGCGCAATGCGGCCGGGCTTGGCGTATTGATAGGCGATAATAATCAACAGTTGGACCGCGGCTTGGCAGATTCCGATGCCAAGCAGGGAAAGCCATTGCTTTTTGTCGGGTGAATGCCAACCAAAGGGTAGAAAAGGCGCAGTCAGGAGCGATGCGGTAAGAAAGTAATAGAACAGAATGCGATACGTCGGCTCGGTGCTGGACAGTCGATTGACCGTCACTAGCGCGATGGCCGAGCAAATAGCGGCGGCTGTTGCGAGCAGCGCGGCGGGATTGCGCAATAGTTCTGGCCCGGGCCTGAGGATGAACAGAACGCCAACAAACCCAATGACTAGGCTAATTGCCGTCCTGAATCTGATTTTTTCCTTCAGCCATATCCAGGCGACGACCGGGATGAACAGCGGCGCGGAGTTGCTTAAGAGCACCGTGTTCATCAGGGGCATCTTGAGAATGGCGATGAACATCAGTGCCTGTGACAAAACTCCCCCTAATCCGCGAACTCCTTGAAGGAGAAGATGCTGTGTTTTCAGACCGGCGACGCCGTCGTGCAATGCCCACGGGAGAAAGAGCAGCAGGCTGATGAAGTTTTGAAAAAAAACGATTGCGCTAGTGGAAACTCCAGCGCCTTTTCCAAGAGCGCTCATGATGGCCACAAGCAGAAACGCTCCCATAATCAGGGCTGCGCCGGCCGGGACATTCTGGGCTGGGGTCGGTGGTGGAGCCAATTGTGACATAATGATCGCAACAGCCATCAAAGGAGCGCATCACCGCGAAGTCCATCTGCCCGCGGATCATTTCATTCGTTCGATCAAGTGATCGGCGACGCGAATTGCATTGGCGATGATTGTCAGAGAAGGATTCACGGCGCCGCAGGACGGAAAGAACGCCCCATCGACGACGTAAAGATTGTCGAGATCATGAGCGCGGCAATTAAGGTCCAGCACGGATTGTTTCGAATCTTCTCCAAACCTGCATGTGCCATTCTGGTGACCGACACCTTCGATATTGATGTTCTTTTTGAAGTAGGCGTGCCAGGCGAAAACCGCATTGGCGTGACCGGCTCGTTTCAGCACGTCGATCCACCGAGTTTTGAGCCGTTTGAATGAGGTTTGATTGTTGGGGGTATATTCAAGCCGGATGCCACCATCGACGATGCGAACGCGATTGTTGGGATCGGGAAGGTCTTCGGTCATGAGCCACCAGGGGACGGCGTGATCCTTGGCAATTTTCAGGGCAAAT
>JBEKUH010000108.1:0-13546 GCA_049515255.1 Tepidisphaeraceae bacterium
CCGAGAGGCCAGTCACGACCGGCGAACGGACCAAAAGAGTTCCTGAAAAGGAAAAAGCGACACGCGATTTACGCGAGGAGAGTTTTTTTGTTGACCGGAGATGCCTTTCATGGATATTCGAGTTCGCGCCCGCTCGTCGGCATGGAAACTGCAACCGATACGAATTTTCTTACGTTTTTATTGAATCACCGTGCAGATAATCGAGCGTTTGCGCGGGCGGGTGTCAAATTCTAAAAGCACCACCTGCTGATATTCGCCGGTGAGGAGTCGGCCATCGGCGAAGGGGATGGTCAGGCTCGGGCCGATCATCGAAGCGCGGACATGGCTGTGGCCGTTGTCGTCGTTCCATGTCGCTTCGTGGGCATAGTGGGCGTCATCGGGGACGAGTCGCTGGAGGACTTCGGACATGTCGTGCTTGACCAGGCCGGATTCGTATTCCATGGTCGTCAGCGCCGCCGTGCTGCCGACGATGAAAAGATGCAGCAACCCTTCGCCGCGAAGCTCGCGCATTTTGGGCTTAAGCTCGGCGCTGACATTGAGAATGTCGTTGCATCCATCGGTCTGCATTTCAAGTGTAAATCGCGTCATGTTCCAGCCCCACGGTGGCGAATCATAGCACGATCATCGGGCCAAATCCCGCGCGGCGTTTGGCCGGGGACGATAAATGTTTGGCCGCCTGACCCATCAGCTACCCTTTCAGCCTGTTCTTCTCATACAGATAATACCTCTTTCCGTTGGCGGTGGGATAGAAGCCGATTTCCTGAAAATCGGGGCGGCCCTGAACGTCGGCCAGATATTTGGCGACGCCGGCAATGGTGGGGAGATTGGTGCGGACCTCGTCGTTCCCGGGATCGCCGACGATGACGAAATCGGCTGCGTCCAATTGCTGCTGAATCAGGGCCTCATCATTCCATCGTGCAAAATCGAGGGGATGAAAATTCAGCGCGTTTCCATCCAGCCCGGCCAGATACGTCAAACAGGCCGGCTCCACCGATTGGCCCTCGGCGGGGATGAAAACGTACGCGGTACTGCTGCGCTGTTTGATCGCCTGATAAATGTCGGCCGTCAACCGATTGGAAGCGATCACGCGCGGATCGCTCGCGCCGGCATACGCCTCCCGCGCCATCGGTTTCTCAAACATGCAGATTGAAAGCACGCAGGCCAGAATGAAGGCGGCCTGTCCCCATTTTCCGCGAGTCTCCGTCAGTAAAAGATGCAGCGCGCGGATGGCGGCCATCAGGAGCAGGATTTGCCAAAGCCCGCCGAAGAAAACATTTTTCACAACGGCGGCAGTGGGAACCGCGTAGGCGACGAGCATCACCCCCGCCAGCGCGGCGGCGAATTTGAGTTTGTCCCACTGGCCACGAATCAATGCGATAATCACCCCAGCCGCCGCGACGGCGAGCAGCAAATACATCTGCCCCTGCCCAATCGCAAATCGTCCGGCCTGACCATCGATGTAATATCGTAGCGAATCGAGCAAGGAAAGATGAACCGCCCAAACCTGCTGCAAATCCCCGAAGGCGTTGGTGTAAAAATAGCTGAAAATCTCCCGGCCGCCCGCAATGAAAAACGGCCCGGCAACGATCGCGGCTCCGAGCAGCGCGAGGGCGAAACTTTTGACGATTCCGCCTCTTTCTCCCTCCTCCGGTACTCCGGGGGAGGGCTGGGGTGGGGGCCGCTCGTGCGATTGCGAAGAAAAACCCCCACCCTCGCCCTCCCCCGGAGTACCAGGGGAGGGGATAGTACGCCGGTAATCCATGAACATCCTCAGCGCCATCGACAGCGCAAATGCAATGGACGACAGCGCGAACGTCGTCGGCTTAAAGAAGATCGCCAAGCCGAACCACACCCCCGCGACCAGCGGATGAATCACCCTCGACCGCAGCATCGGTTTGCGCAATGTGAACATCACCCCAATCGCGCTCGCCAGCGCGCTGGCGAAATCCGGGCGAAATTCCTCGATGCACATTTTTGGAAGTCGTGTCGAGAGAACCAGTCCATAGACCAAGAGCCGCTGCCACCACGTCGCCGGCCCGATCAGCCAATCAGCTGCGAGCAGCAGCCCAAGCACGATCAACCCATTGCCGGCATACGGCGCCCAGTCGTGCCAACCGAACACCGAAAAAGACCCCATGGCCAGTAGCGTCGAAAACGGCGCATGCGGCGGCTGATTCCAAAACTCCCGCAGCCACGCAATCAGCCCCCCGTTATGGAGCGTCCGGAGCCGCCAAAGTGCGTCATTGAAATAAAACGCATCATCCCCAATCGGCCGCCACATCAGGCGGTGGTGGAGCATGGAGAAATGGATGGAATAAGCCGTCAATGCCGCGGCAAGAACCACCTGCATGAGAATCCGGCCCAGCAACTGTATCGCCCCCGATGCCGGCTTTGCGGAAGGATCCCCCAAGTCGGGAGAGGCGACGGCCGTCGATGCCGGTTCCATTCCGGCGATGCTACCATTCCAAAAAAAATTTGCAGAATTCCGGGAATATCCAAGGGCGAAGTTTGTATTATGTAAGGGTATAAATGCCCGCCGAGACAATTAACGGCGCCCTAAAAACATATGTTATACGGTAGATGTTACATGATGTTATACAATGTTACGGTTACACCCCCTCCCCCCAGTTTAGCGTCGCCGGCCTCGGCGACCGACCTTGAAGATACCGTTTCCTCGCAAATGGAACACAATGGAACAGAATGGAACACTTACCCCCCCCTCCCCCTGCGGGGGAGAGAGCAGAGCAATGGAACAGTAGAGCAGTAGATGCCGGTTGGAACACCATCCTCCCATTATCGATTTACTGCCATTGCCAATAAAATCCGCTGGATGTGATTCTCGCATAACTATTTATGTTTATTGGACTTTTGTGTTCAATTCGGAAAGTATTATTTGACCCACGTTAACGCCGGTGATATATTTGCTCGAAGCGCCTGTCGGAGGCGTTCATTAAACCTTTTGCCCTAAAGATTTAGGGGAGATGACCCAGCGACGCAGTTTCGGGGCGGTGAAATGATCGGATCGGGGACCAGCGACGGGACGGACACCAAGGCGCGAGTTCTCCAAAGCACGGATATCGTCGAATTGATCGGCCGAACCGTTCGACTTAAACGCAGCGGAAAAGATTTTGTCGGACTTTGTCCGTTTCATCAGGAAAAAACGCCCTCGTTTCACGTGAGTCCGTCCAGGCAGTTCTTTCACTGCTACGGATGTAAAAAGGGCGGAAATGTCATCGACTTTGTGATGCAGCGCGACCGCGTCGAGTTCATCGACGCCCTTCGGCTGCTCGCCGAGCAGGCCGGCATACCAATGCCCGCCGCCGGACAGAAAAGCAATGCCTCGGAAAGGCAAGTCCTGCTGGACGCACATTCCTCGGCATGCGCGCTCTTTGAAAAGTTGCTCTCTCATCCCCAATTGGGGAAACCCGCGCGGGATTATCTCGCACAGCGTGGTTTTACCTCCGAATCCACCAAGCGGTTTCAGCTCGGACTGGCGAGCGATTCATGGGATGCCCTGGTGACATCCCCGCTGATGAAAAAGTTCGCCCCGGCGCAACTGGCCTTGGCGGGATTGGTCAAACCGCGCGAGCGCGGCGATGGGTATTACGATACCTTCCGCAACCGGCTGATCTTCCCCATCCGTGACGAAAGCGGCCGGATCATCGCCTTCGGCGGCCGCGTGATGCCGGGATCGGAAGACCCGGCCAAGTATTTGAATAGCCCGGAAACGCCGCTCTTTTCCAAGAGCCGGTGCGTCTTCGGCCTGGACTTAGCGCGGCAGCGAATCGTCGAAACCCGCACCGTCGCGGTGGTCGAAGGATACACGGATGTTGTCATGGCCCATCAGTTCGGGGCCAGCAATGTGGTTTCGCCGCTCGGCACCGCATTGACCGAGCAGCATGTGACATTGCTGCGAAGGTTTGCCGATCGGATCGTGCTGCTGTTTGATCCGGATTCGGCGGGCGAGTCGGCGGTCAACCGGGCGGTGGAGATTTTTCTCTCCCAGCCGGTGGAAATCGCCATCGCATCGCTTCCGGATGGACAAGACCCCGATGAATTCCTGCTGGCCAATGGGCTGGAGGCATTCAACAAGGTTTTGGCGGATGCGGCGGACGCGCTGAGTTTCAAGTGGCGGCAGTTGTCGCGGCGATTTGAATCGGCCAATGCCGTCACCGGACGCCAGCAGGCGCTGGATGAATACATGCGAACGCTGTCGCAGGCTCGGAGCTCGACGGCCGGCGGAGTCGATCCCCTTCGCTGGGGCGCGGCGCTGCTGCGGGTGAGCCGGCTGACCGGAATTCCCAAGGAGGAGTTGAACCAGCGATTCCGGATAAAGTCCGGTAAACGCGGCCCGCGCAAGACTGCCGCTCAAGTTTCCGCGGCCGCAAAGCCGACTATGCCTTCTCCCCTCCCGCCGATGACGGCCAGGCAGAAGGCCGAGGGATTTATGCTGGGCCTGCTGCTGCTGGAGCCGGCGCGATGGGACGATGTTCAGCAACACATTGCCCCGGCTGATTTTATGGATGATCAGCTCCGGGCTGTTGCCGACTTGTTCTGGAGGCATCAGCGGGATGAGGGACAGCCGGAATTGAATGAGTTTTTGAGCCTGCTCGATGAGGCCGCCCGGTCGGTGGCGCTCGAGTGGGTTCGAGAAGCGCAAGAGGTTGAAGATGCGGCGGCGGTCATGGAGGGCGGCCTACAATATCTCAGGGATGAGCGGCATCGAGAAGAAGGCAGAAAACTGACGGCCCACCTCCAACGTACCGGCGATTCTTCGGAATCATCGGTGGTGAAGCCGCCCAGTGAAATGCTCTTGGATGATTTAGAGGCGATGCGGCAGTTGCAGGACAATGCCCGTCGGCCGGATTTGAAGCGTGTGGCACTTTGAGTGTGCGTGTGAATTTGCAGGTGCGTGTAAATCTGTGGATTCGTGATTTTTGTGGGAAGAAAGTGTTAAGAACGACGCACTATCGAGGGGCGTCGTCAAAACTGAATATCGGATGGCCGTTGGTTTCGCTCGTTGCAAGGATTGGGAACAAACCCGACTTCCTTGGCCCGCGAATCTCGGCGCCAAAACCCGGCAACCGTCGAGCCGGGTATCGCTAGGAAAGTGGAAAAGCAGACATGGCAACGATTGAAACTCCCCTGATCGGCTCTGGCTCTCAGGAAGAAGTTGACCTGCGCGTGCAGGCTCTTCTGGACCTTGGCACTTCGCGCGGATTCCTCACTTATGAGGAACTGAACACCCGTCTTCCCGATGAAGTGGTTTCCCCTGACAAACTCGATTCTCTCCTGATGATGATCGACGAGATGGGCATCACGCTCATCGACGAGCAGGACATCGGCGATTATCTCAAGCCCAGCGCCCGGCCGAAGCTGGATCGCGCGGACAAGCCGGCCCTGATCCCCAGCAAGCCGATCAAGCTGCCCAAGACGCCCCGCCCGCCGAAAGTCCAGCAGCCCACGGAAGAAGAGATCATTCTCGATGAAGACGACGACGAGGCGCTGGATTTGAATCTGGCGGCCGAGCTGGCCGAGGCATCCAACAAGCGGATCGACGATCCGGTGCGGATGTACCTGACGCAGATGGGCGAGATCCCTTTGCTCACTCGCGAGCAGGAAATCGCGCTGGCCAAAAAGATCGAAATCACCCGCAAGATTTTCCGCTCGAAGGTGTTGGAGAGCGACTACTGTTTGCAGTCGGCGGTGGAGATCCTCCAGCAGGTGGATGATGGAAATCTGCCGTTCGATCGCACGATGAAAATCAGCACCGATGAGGGGATGGCCGACAAGGGAACCATCGGGCAGCGCATTCCCATGAATCTCACGTCCGTGCGTCAGATGTTGACCCGCAATCGGGACAACTGGGACGAGATGCGCAAGGCGAAGAACAAGAAAGAACTGGACGAAGTGCGTCTGGCCATCCGTCGCCGGCGCCGGCGCTCGGTGCGATTGCTGGAAGAACTCGCGCTGCGGACCAGCAAGGTTACGCCGCTGATGAAAAAGCTTTCTTCCATCAGCACGAAGATGGTGGAACTCGAGCAGCGCATTGAGGAACTCAAGAAATCCAAGGAACCCGGCGAGGATCTGGAAGTCTGCCAGGAAGAACTGAGCGGGCTGGAAGATCTGGTGCTGGAAGATGCACAGAATCTGCATCGGCGCGTCGTCGCCGTTCGCAAAATCTTCTTCAAGTACGAAGACGCCAAACGCAAACTCTCCGGCGGTAACCTGCGATTGGTGGTTTCCATCGCCAAGAAGTATCGCAACCGCGGGTTGTCGTTCCTGGACATCATCCAGGAAGGCAACACCGGCCTGATGCGCGCGGTGGACAAATACGAATATCGCCGGGGGTTCAAATTCAGCACGTACGCGACGTGGTGGATTCGCCAGGCGATCACCCGCGCCATTGCCGATCATGCCCGCACCATCCGCATTCCGGTGCACATGATTGAGACGATGAGCAAATTGCGGAACATCTCCAAGGGCCTGATGCAGGAGATGGGCCGCGAGCCGACCATCGAAGAGATTGCCAAGCGCGCCAAGATGACGGTGGCGGAGACACGTCGGGTGTTGAAGATCAGCCGGCATCCCATTTCGCTGGACCGCCCGGTCGGCGAAAGCGAAGACAGCTATTTCGGCGACTTCATCGAAGATGAAAAAGCCGACAATCCTGTTGAATCAGCCACCCAGGAAATGCTCAAGGACAAAATCGAGCAGGTGCTCAAGACGCTGACCTACCGCGAGCGCGAAATCATCAAGCTCCGCTACGGCATCGGCGATGGCTATACATACACGCTGGAAGAAGTCGGCCGAATTTTCAAAGTCACCCGCGAGCGCGTGCGGCAAGTCGAGGCCAAGGCGATTCGCAAACTGCAGCATCCGGTGCGAGCGCGGAAGCTGGAAGGATTTCTGCCGGGCGGGGTGCCGAGGTAGGCTCGGGGTATGATCGACCCGGGAGACATCCAAGAGCAGTTGGACAAGGTTCCATTTGAACCGTTTCGCATGCGTTTAGTGAACGGTGTTCATTATGACGTGGAGCATGCGGATTCCATAACACTGATGGATCGATACGCCTTTTTCGCTCCGCCAAAATCCGGCTGGTTTATTCTGGACTATGGCGCTATCGTAAGCTTGGAGAGTTTGCGTGACGATTGACCCAGAAACATTCCGCTCGCTCAAGATGAAACGGCCATTCGAAGCGTTTCGAATCTTCTTGACAGACGGGACGACTATTGACGTGGTGGGGCCGTGGAAGTTCACGGCCATGGAAGATCGCCTTGTCGTCACGCCGGATGGAAAGCAGTTGAAAATGATTCCATACGGGCAGATTTCGCGAATTGAGATGTCAGTGGCGGTGTGAGGGGTGAGGTTACTGGTCACCACCTTTGTCGTTGTATTCAACCGCCGATTTTAGATCGGGCCTGCCGTTGAGAACAACCCGCAACACTCGCGGCCTTTCTATGGATGTAGCTATTATTGTTCCCAGTCAAAGCGTGCAGTTCATTGATAAACGGCCCGTTCGCGATGCGAACCATCAGTCGCCCGATTTCCCGAATTTCTCCTTTTCCCCGAGACGCGCTTATCACTTGGATCGCGTAGCGCCTTAATCGCTCCTGCTGATCCTCGGAAAGTGGAATCGCTTTGAGTTCTCGGCGCTATCGAGTTGGCACCACGATACGCGATCCCGTTCGCATGCCATACCGCCTCTCAGGTTCTTTTTGTGGAATTCGGCGAAATGCTGTCTAACACACCCGATCGTACCCGGTTCCATTCAATGGAAAATGCTTTGTGCGCGCCCTGGATTTGCTCCATCAGGCGTCGCATTTCGTCCTTCGATGACCGAGTAGAAGACTCCGTCGCGACAATGATATCGCCGGCTCAGAAATCAACCAAAACAGTGCGTGGAGTAGAAAACATCGCTAGTCGCGCACAATCAATACCTGTAACTCTCCCCCTTATACGGCCCATCCACCGGCACGCCGATGTATTCCGCTTGATCCTTGCTCAACTTCGTCAGCTTCGCACCGATCTTCGCCAGATGCAGCCGCGCGACTTTTTCATCCAGATGTTTCGGCAACACGTAAACTTTTTTCTCGTACTTCGATCGGTTCGTCGCCAGTTCAATTTGCGCGATCGTCTGATTCGTGAAACTATTGCTCATCACAAAGCTTGGATGCCCGGTCGCGCAGCCGAGATTCAGCAGCCGACCTTCGGCCAGGATCAGCACGCTATGCCCGTCAGGAAAAGTCCACATATCGTACTGCGGCTTGATGTTGGTTTTCTTGATTCCCTTGACCTTCTTCAAACCGGCCATGTCGATTTCGTTGTCGAAATGCCCGATGTTGCCGACGATCGCTTTGTCCTTCATCTTGCTCATATGCTCGGCAGTCAGGATGTTATGGTTTCCAGTGGCGGTGATGAAGATGTCCGCAAACGGCAGCGCATCCTCGACCGTCAACACCTGGAATCCTTCCATCGCCGCCTGCAGTGCGCAGATCGGATCGATTTCGGTAACGACGACGCGCGCTCCCTGACCCTTGAGCGATTGGGCGCATCCCTTGCCGACATCGCCATATCCGCAAACCACCGCGACTTTTCCGCTGAGCATGACATCGGTTGCGCGCATCAGGCCGTCCACCAGCGAATGCCGGCAGCCGTACAGATTGTCGAACTTGCTCTTGGTCACGCTGTCGTTGACGTTGATGGCGGGAAACAGCAGCGTGCCGGCTTTCTGCATGTCGTACAGCCGATGCACGCCGGTCGTGGTCTCCTCGGAAACGCCCTGAACTTCCTTGGCCACCTTGTGCCAGCGCCGCGGATCCTGCTTGTAGCATTTTCCCAGCAGTTTGAGGATTTCCTTGAACTCTTCGTTGTCCGTGGAATCCGGCGAAGGAATTTTGCCGGCGTTTTCGTATTCGAATCCCTTGTGGATCAGCAGTGTGGCATCGCCGCCGTCATCGACAATCTGGTTCGGCCCGAGTCCATCGCCGAAATCCAGCGCCCGCTCGGTGCACCACCAGTATTCCTCCAGCGATTCGCCCTTCCAGGCGAATACCGGCGTGCCGCTGGGATTGGCGACCGTTCCCTTCGGCCCAACCGCCACCGCCGCCGCCGCATGGTCCTGCGTGGAGAAAATATTGCACGAACACCAGCGCACCGACGCACCCAGCGACGCCAACGTTTCGATCAGCACCGCCGTCTGCACCGTCATGTGCAACGACCCCATGATCCGCAAACCCTTGAGCGGTTGTGCGGCGGCGTATTCGTCGCGCACCGCCATCAATCCCGGCATCTCCTGCTCGGCCAGCATGATTTCCTTGCGTCCCCAATCTGCCAACTCCAAATTGGCGACTTTGAACTCCAGCGATTTGGCCGCCGGTTTGGACGAGGATTTACCCGCCGGCTTCGGCGAGGATTTTCCGGTTGGCTTACTTAACGTTTGCGTCATGTTGTTTTCCTGGTATAATCCGCCACAACCACCGCATCCACAACTGCTTATCGTCTATGCAACGGAAGCATTATAGCGTTCCCTTGGGGCAAGGCAATCATCGGCATTTCGGCGTCGTCGCCTGCATTGAAGCAATTTCGTCCAATCAACCTCGTCTGTCGCCAAGATGCCGATTATCCATTTTTGAACATCCTGTACGGGAAAGCCGTTGTATAAAGTAGAGGCTGATAAACCCAATGAGCCTACTTCACGTAAAATATCTTCTGATCGGCGGCGGCGTGGCCAGCAGCGAGGCGGCCCGCGCCATTCGTGCCCGCGACGCGCGCGGCGATCTGCTTCTGCTCGGGCAGGAAATCAATCGACCCTATTTCCGAAAACCGCTTAGCCGACAATTTCTCCTTGGTAAATTACCGCGCGCCGAGCTTTTCACGGTTTCTTCCGACTGGTGCGTCGAGCACGATGTTCAGCTTCGCACCGGCCGACGCGTGGCACACATTGATGTGTCGCGGAGCACCGTGCAGGTGGACAACGGCGAGGAATTTTCCTTTGATCGTTTGCTCATCGCCACCGGCGCGACGCCCAATGCCCTGCGCATGCCCGGCGCCGATCTGGCGAATCTGTTTTATCTCCGGACCATCAGCGATGCAGAGGCATTGATTCATGCAACCGACAAAGCCCGCAAGGAAGGGCGAGCACATGAAAAAGGCCGCGGGCGCGCAGCGGTCATCGGCGGCGGAACGCTTGGCGTGGAAATCGCCAGCTCGCTCGTGGATGCGGGGTTGTCGGTTGATTTGATTCTCAGCCGATCCCATCCCTGGAATCGCATCGTCGGCGAAGCGACCGGTCGATGCCTGGCGCTTTTCCTGCAAAATCGCGGCGTGCATATTCACGCCGATGCACCGGCAATTCGAGTGGAAGGTGATGGACGCGTGCAATCGGTCGCGTTGGCGGATGGAACGTCCGTCGCATGCGATTTCGCTGTTGCCGCCGTCGGAGTGCATGCCAACAAAGATATTCTCCGCTCCAGCCCGATCGCCGCGGAGACCGCGATTCTCGTCAACGACCACTGCGCCACCAGCGTCCCGAACATCTACGCCGCCGGCGACTGTGCGGCGATGAAGGACGATCTCTTTGGCAAACATCGCGTTCCTGGTCCGACCGACACCGCCGCCGCCACCGGCCAGATCGCCGGCGCCAACCTCGCCGGCGCCGATCTCCGTTTCGATGGACTGAGCGAATTCGACAGCCAGATTTTCGGCTTGGAAATTCACGGCTGGGGCGAAGCGAAATTGGTCTATCGCCGTGTCATTCGCGGATCGCCAAACGCCGATTCGCCGAATTTCGTGGAATTCGGCATCGCCGAGGACGGCCGGCTCGCCCAGATTATCGCCGTCGGTCCATGCAGCAGCGACCGGCAGCTTCCGGAATTGCTCCGCCAACGTCCCAAAATCAACGGCAACGAGCAGCGCCTGGGCGATCCGACTGTTCCATTGACCGAAATCTGATCGCGATGCGATCGCCACATCGTCGCATGGCATCTTTTCAGTTGTTTCCCCGCTTCGAGATCGTTACGATAACCCCCTTACCGTAAGACGGCGCTCAACGTCATTCCCGGAGTTCTGTAATGCGTTTGACGGAGATTCTCAAACCACAAAATATTCTCATTCCACTCGAAGCCAAAACAAAGAGTGAAGCGATCGGTCAGTTGGTCGGTCTGCTGGCGCGCAACGGCGACGTGCAGGATGCCAAGGCCGTCCTCGACGCCGTTCTGGAACGCGAGACAACTCGCACCACCGGCATCGGCAACGGCCTGGCGATTCCCCACGGCAAATCCTCCGGCACCGCCGCGCTGGTCATGGCCATCGGAAAACTCGCCGCGCCCATCGACTTCCAGGCGATCGATGGCCGGCCGGTATCACTCATCTGGCTGCTCGCATCGCCCCCCGACAAAACCGGTCCGCACATCCACGCGCTGGCGCGCATCAGCCGATTGATGACCATCGACAAATTTCGTCAGTCGCTCGCCCTGGCAACCAGCGCGCAGGAAATGTTTGATGTGATCGTGAAACAGGAAAACGCGCTGTAGCAATCAGCCGCGCGATTTCTCGATCAGTTTTTGCAATTCTTCTGAAACTTCCCGCAAGACCTGGCTCCAGTCCCCAACCGATTTGGTACGGAACAATCGCATCGTTGGATACCATGGACTATCGGATCGATCCCGCAAAAATCGCCAATCGCCGACGAAAGGCAGCATCACCCATACGGGTTTGCCCATCGCTCCGGCGAGATGCGCTGTTGCGGTGTCCACTGTGATCAGCAAATCCAAATTTTCCAGAATCGCAGCCGTGTCGGCGAAATCCCTGATCTCGGTCGTGTGGTCGATCATTGGCAGAGTGTGCGGCGAAATCTCTTTGGCAGCAGTGCCCAATTGCAGGTTGTGGAATTCCACTCCGGAGAATTCAACCAGCGGCTGAAGCTGCGCCAGCGGCATGGATCGATTGCGGGTGCCTTTGTAGATCGATCGACTGGCGCCGGCCCAGACGATGCCAACGCGCAAGCGATCAGATTTTTTTCCGAGTTTTTCGCCCCAGCTTTGCACCAGTCGCGCATCGGGCTTCACATACGGCACGGCATCGGGGATCGAATCTAATTCCGTGCCGAAAATCAGTGGAAGTCCCATCAGCATGCAATGCACCTGAAACTGCGGCGCGGGTTGATCACCGGCGAATGCTTCATCAACCCCCGGCGTGTTGGCCATCAATCTTTTCAGTTCCGGCATACATTCCAGAATCACTCGCCCACCGCGATCGGCGACGAGTTTGGCATACCTGGCAAATTGCAGCACATCGCCGAAACTGCCCGGATCGGAGCGAAGGAAAATCGTCTTGCCATCGAGATTTTCCCCATGCCAGCGATACCCCGGCACATGCCGCTGGGAATAGACTTCATCCAGCCGATATTGAAATTCCTTCCATCCGCGCGCGTAGTCGCCGGTCATCAGCAGCGCCAGCGCCAGGTTGAAGTGCGATACGGCGGAATTTGGATCGAGGCTGATCGCGTGCTCGTGGACTTTGATGGCCTCATCGAAGCGATCGCTGTCGCCCAAGGCGGCTGCGAGATTGTATTGGGTCTCCAAAACTTTCGGGCTGAGTTCAACTGCCCGGCGACAAGCGGCGACGGCTTCGTCAAGCCGGCCCTGATCCATCAGCACGATGCCCAGATTCGTGTATGCCGGTGCGTAATTCGGATCAATCTCGATGGCGCGGCGATGGGCCGCTTCGGCTTCGTCCATTCGATCGGCGGCCCGAAGCGCGTTGCCTAGGTAGCTCTGGATATCCGCTGATTGCGGGCTCAGTTCGGCCGCGCGCGACAGGTTGGCAGCCGACTCGTCAAATCGTTCCAAACCGTAAAGTGCCAATGCCAGTTCGACGTGGATGGCGGGAATTTGCGGCCGCATCCGGCTGGCCTCGCGCAATTCCGCAACCGCCGGCTCAAGACGACCCGCCTTCTTCAGGACAATCCCCAGATTAAAACGCGCATCAGGATTTTCGGGATTGAGGCGCAACGAGCGGCTGAATAATTCAACCGCCATTCCCGATTGCCCCACCTGAGCCGCAAGGACGCCCAGGCGATGCAGGGTCTCGGCATGATTCGGCTGAGAAACGAGGATTTTGCGGTAAATCCGCTCCGCTTCGGCAATGCGGCCGGCCTGATGGTGTTCAAACGCGACCTGCAATTCCTGTTCAACCGCCGCCGGCGTCATCTCCGAAATCCTTTCAATTAGCTTGTTCCATTGTGGCACGATGGTATCGACGACGCCAACACAGCATCCACAGAGTTTCCGGAGAAAGATTTTGGTCGGTTACGGTTTTCGTGCCGATGACGGTTTCGGACTCGAATATCCATGAAAGGCATCTCCGGTCAACAAAAAAACTCTCCTCGCGTAAATCGCGTGTCGCTTTTTCCTTTTCAGGAGCTCTTTTGGTCCGTTCGCCGGTCGTGACTGGCCTCTCGGCGGTCCATATATCCATTCGTGCTGGCCGGCCCGATCCACTTCCTTTGGCCTGGCGGCACATGATCTCATCCGGCGCGGGCGGC
>JBEKUH010000109.1:0-14466 GCA_049515255.1 Tepidisphaeraceae bacterium
GCCGATGAAAAGATGAGCGTGGATGGCAGAACTGTTTAGCCGCGACCCGAAGGGGAGCGCGTTGACCAACCGCATCCGCCCGCGCTCCCCTGCGGGTCGCGGCTAAACGATTGCGCGCATCGGGCGCCTTTTGTATTCCATCACCTTGTCACCCCCTCACCTTGTCACCTTGTCATCCTAACCCATAGCAAAATTGGCCCCCCATGACCCAACAAGTTACACTCCCCGCGCGGCGGAGGTCTCACGTCGGAGGAATCTGTATGCGGATCACGCATCGGCTGCTTTGCAGCCAGTGGGTCTCGCTCTCGTTTTGCATTTTAATCTGCGTTTCTTGCCGGACGACTTCAGCGGGTTTGCGCCAGATTGTTTCCTTCGATCCGGATTGGAGATTCCTCGAGCAGGACGCCAACGCCGCGCAGGAGCCGGAGTTTCGGGACGCCAATTGGCGGAAGCTGAATGTGCCGCACGACTGGAGCATCGAGGGCGCGGCCGCGGCCACAAATCCCAGCGGCGGAGCGGGTGGATTTTTTCCCGATGGCATCGGATGGTATCGCAAACATTTCACCCTCAGCGAGGACGACGCGAGCAAGCGAATTTTCATCGTCTTCGACAGCGTGATGGCCAACAGCGATGTCTGGATCAACGGAATTTTCCTCGGGCATCGGCCGTACGGATATGTCGAGCTGAATTATGAATTGACCGGCCATCTGAATTTCGGCGCGGATAAATCCAACGTGCTGGCGGTGCGCGTCGATCAGGAACGCCAGCCCGCATCCCGCTATTACATGGGCGCGGGAATCATCGGACACGTTCGGCTGGTCATCACCGACCCCGTACATGTCGAGCACAACAGCGCATTTGTCACCACGCCGGAAGTTGCGGCCGATCATGCCGTCGTCAATGTGAAATTCACGGTCGATAATCAATCGGATGCTGCGCGAAATATTTCGGCGAAGGTCATGCTCATCGACCCCGATGGCCAAACGATTCAGGCAACCGCGCAGCCCATCGCAAGCCAATCGATCGATGCGGGAAAATCGGGTGATTTTTCAGAGAATCTCACTGTCACGAATCCGAAACTCTGGGACCTTGACCACCCGCAGCTTTACAAAGCGGAGGTCACGATCCTGGACGGCGACTCGGCCCTGGACGACCACGAGACAATCTTCGGCATCCGCACCATCAAGTTCGACCCGGCCACGGGATTTTTGCTCAATGGCAAAAACATCCGCATCCAGGGCGTCTGCCTCCATGCCGACAACAGCGCCTTCGGCACGGCCGTTCCAGTGGGCGTGTGGGAACGGCGATTGAGTGCGCTCAAACAATTCGGCGTCAACGGTCTTCGCACCGCGCACAATCCCCCATCGCCCGCATTTCTCGATCTGTGCGACCGCATGGGATTTCTGGTGATGGATGAAATGTACGATTGCTGGGACGTGGGCAAGAACAAATATGATTATCACCTCTATTTCGATCAGTGGTCGCTGACGGATTTGCGCGATACGGTTCGGCGAGATCGCAATCATCCGAGCATCATTCTTTACAGCGCCGGCAACGAGATTCACGACACGCCCAATGCCGTCGAGTCGATTCGCATTCTCACGGGGCTGGTCAAGGAATTTCACGCCAATGATCCCACCCGCCCGGTGACGGAGGCATTGCTGCGGCCCAATGCCAGCCATGATTACGATGATGGATTGGCCGATCTGTTGGACGTGGTCGGCACGAATTATCGCATGAGCGAATTGCTTGCCGCCCAGCAGGCCAAGCCGACGCGCACGCTGATCGGGACGGAGGACCAATTGGGCGATGTGGAAATCCTGGCGAAGAATCCGCCGCTCTCGGGGATTTTCATTTGGTCGGGCGTGGATTATCTCGGCGAGGCGTTCCGCTTTCCGCAAATCACGGGCGCATCGGGATTGCTCGACCGGACCGATTTGCCAAAAGCCAGCGCGTATCAGGTGGCAACGGTTTGGACAAGCAAACCCTTTGTGGCGATTTTCCGCGGCGCTCCCATCGGCCGCGGAGCGCGCGGCGGTGGCCGACGCGGCGGCGCAATACCAACCACCCAGGAGGTGGTCGCCAGTACCACGGCGCCCAGCCCGATCGACGGTGACTTCGGCGCACCCGGCGGACCCGGCCCAGCCGGCGCGGGTGTGTTTGCCGCATTCGGCCGGCGCGGGCCGACACAAGATTGGACCCCGACAAATCTGGACGCTCATCCGGAAACCGTCACCATTTACACGAACTGTCCGAAATTGGATTTGACGCTCAACGGCGCGCCGGTTCAGGGGAATATGACCACTACTGCTTCCGGCGCAAAGACAATGTCGATCGCCTTCGCGCCCGGCGTGCTCAAAGCGGTTGGATACGACGCTTCAGGAAATGCCGTGGCCAGCGATGAATTACACACGGCCGGCCCCGCCACAAAAATCGTTTTGACCGCCGACAAATCCAGCGTGCCGAACGATTGGGATGATGTCTCGTTCATCCGCGCGACGGTCGTCGACGCCAATGGATTGACGGTTCCCAGTGCAAACGACGAAATATCTTTTCAAGTCGGCGGCCCGGGTTCGATTGTCGCTGTGGACAGCGCTGATACCGCGTATCACGAATCGTTCCGGGGCACGCAGCGGCAGGCGTACGGAGGAATTTGTTTTGCCGTGGTGAAGTCCAATGCGGCCACGGGCGAAATTATCGTGAATGCCTCGGCCAAAGGTTTGACGGACGGCAACGTGACCCTCGATGCAGCACCGGCGGTTCGATGAATAAATTCAGAGCGTGTAAATCACTTCGGCAACATTGTGGCTTGTCGTTCGCACCAGATGATCCACATCTGGCGAAACGCGGATTCGATTTCCGATGTGAATCGTTTGCCATCCAGCAGCGGGCCGGTTCGCATTCGTTCACGAAGACCCATTCGCAGTTCCGCCAACCGGGACGGATTGCCCGCCAGTTCGGCGGCAATGTTGACGTATTCATCCGGCGATGCGGCGATCAATTCCGGAAGACCGGCGTTGGTCAAAAGGCTCACGCCGACACGGGAAATGTGTGTTTGCCCCATCAGCGACACGACCGGCACGCCCATCCACAATGCCTCGCAGGTGGTTGTGGTTCCGTGATAAGGATACGTGTCCAATGCGATATCGATCTGGTGGTAATAGTCCAAATGCTTTTTCGGATTCTCGATCCAGCCGACCATTTCGATGCGCTCACCGGCGATACCGTGCGCGGCAAACCGGCCTCGCAAACTTTTCTGAGACGATGGATCGCCGCCGCCGCTGGATTTCAGCACGAGGCGAGAATCCGGCACGCGCGCCATCAACTTCGCCCACAAATCCAACATTTTCGGCGTGAGCTTCGGAAACGCATTGAAACATCCAAAGATAATCGGCCCAGCTTCGCGCGGCCGGATTTCCGGAGCATCCGCCGGCGGCTGGTAACACCAGGCGCATGTCGGCAATCGCCAAAGCTGCTCCGTGTGCAACATCTCGGTCATTCCAGGCGGATCGGCCAGGGAATCGGTCAGACGATAGTCGATGGCGGTCATTCCCGTCGTGTTGGCGTAGCCGAGATAAGTCACCTGCACCGGCGCCGGCTTGCGCGCGAAAACCAAAAGCCGGTTGTTGGAGGTATGACCGGACAAATCCACGAGGATGTCGACGCCGTCGTCGCGAATTTGTTTCGCGGCAGCGTCGTCGGACAAGGGGAGGATGTCGCGCCAAACATCGTTTTGCTGTTTCATCTTATCCGTCATCGCGTCCGGCTTCCGCACATTGGCGTAGCAGAAAATTTCGAACTGGGTTCGGTCGTGATTCTCCACCAACGGCATAAAAAAAGATGCGACCGAATGCCGGTAGAAATCGGACGATACATATCCGATGCGCAGCCGCCGCGAGGGCGATGGATCGTTGGCATGCGGTGCGACATTGCTCGCCAAAGGCCGGGCGTAGCGTTCCCCCCACTCCAGATGTTCCGACAGCAGCGATTCGGGCGTGCGATCTGGATGATGGATCAGCGCGAAAAGCAGATTGCCGTGCATCTCGGGAGATTGGGGCTTGAGTTCCATCGCATGCCGGTAGGACACAATGGCATGATCGACTTGCCCCTTTTGCATCAACGTGTTGCCCAGATTGGTATGCGTTTCGGCGGAATTCGGTTGGATCTGAATCGCTCGCTCAAACGCCCCAATAGCCGCCGTCACGTGTCCCTTGTCCTTCAGCGTGTTGCCGAGATTGTTGTGCGCCTGAAAGAGATTGGGGCCAAATTGGATCGCGCGCTGATAGGCGGCAATGGCCTCGTCGAGTTTTCCCTTCTGCGCCAAGCCGTTCCCGAGATTGTTATAGGCTTCGGAATAATTCGGATTGCATTCGATGGCTCGGCGGCTGGCGGCAATGGCCTGATCGATCTGCCCTTTTCCCAAAAGCGAATGGCCCAGGTTCGCGTGTGCATCTGCAAAATCCGGATTGATCTGTACCGCGCGCCGATACCAAGCAATCGCGTCGTCCAGTCGACCGGACAACTGCATTGTATTTCCCAGGTTGTTGCACACCTCAAAATAATCCGGCTTGAGTTGCAACGCTCTTTCGTAAGCGCTGATGGCATCATCGAGCCGCCCCTTCATCGCCAAAATATTGCCGAGACTCGCGTGTGTCTCTGCAATATCGGGCTTCGCCTGGATCGAACGGCTGAGCAATTCGATTGCCGCATCGGAGTGACCCGTCTGCATCGCCACCATTCCCAGCAATCGCAGCGCATCGGGATGATTGGGATTCTGCTGAAGAATCCGGCGATAGATCGCCTCCGCCTCGGCCAACTGTTTCGCCTGGTGGTGCTGGATCGCTCGTTGGATTTCCTGATCGACGTTCATTCGAGGGCAAACTCCTCCTGCACGCGCACCGGCCGACGCTCGGCGATGGATCGCTTCAGCGCCGCCTCGACCTGCAACTCTCGCAAACCTTCCATTCCCGCGACGGGCGGCGGGCGATTTTCACGTAGCGATTGCAGATATGCTCCAACCGCTTGCTTGAACGATCGGCTGTATTGATCCCACCGCGATGTGTGGCGGACCAGCGAGATCGTCTCATGAACATTCGCCGAGCCGTCGAGGATTTCCGTTGTTCCATCCAGATCGCGCAGATGAATGCGGCCATTCTCGAAAGTGAAAATCAATTCGTAGAGCGGGTGTTGCCATTTCATGCCGGTGGTTCCGATCAGAGTGCCGGTCGCGCCATTGGACATGCGCAAGGCGGCGGCGACATCGTTGGCGTCGATGCCGAGTTCGGGGCTGTGACGCGATACATTTCCCGCAAGTGCAGTGATTTCCTCGACATTGCCGGCGAAAAAGTGAATCAAGTCGATGCAATGGCTCCAACAGGCGAAATGAACCTGTGCGGCGATGTGGATCACCTTGCCCAACTTGCGCGATTCGACGGCTTGTTTTGCGGCGGCGGTCTGTTCAAAAAATCGGTAATTGAAAACCATCGCCGTCTCGCATCCGCGCGCCCGCGCCAGCGCGAGAAGCGCCTTGGCGTTTGTAAAATCCTCTTCGGTAACATGCGCCTGCCCGGCGGCGGCGACGAGAGGTTTCTCGAAAAATATTTTGCGAACGCCGGATTCGATCAACGTTTTGCCCATTTCGAATCGCGCGGTTTCGGCAGTCAGCACCAGCGCCGCCGTTGGTTCCCACGCCACTGCCGCTGCCAGTGTCGGGAAAACCTCGCCGCCGAATTTTTCAGCCACATCCCGGGCCGTTTGCGGGGTGCGATTGTAAAAGCCGAGCGTCACATCCCATTGCCCGGCAAGGAACGGCACGTATTCCTCACACGCAACTTTCCCGGTTCCGATGATGGCGATTTTCATGGGCATGGATCGGGATTATATCGCTTCAGTTGCTCGATCACTTGGGCAATCACCGGCCCCCAATCGCCCGGCGTCTTTTGGCGGAAAAGTCGCATTGTCGGATACCAGGGCGAATCGGGTCGATCCAGCGTCCAACGCCAATCGGGGGATTGTGGCAAGAGCACCCAGGCCGGTTTGCCGAGCGCACCGGCAAGATGGGCAACGGCACTGTCGATCGTGACGATCAGGTCCAAATTCTCCATGATGGCAGCCGTGTCGGCGAAGTCGTGGATATCGTTGCTGAAATCCGTCACGTTCAAGCCCGGCGGGAGTGATTGTCCAGATTGGCCCGCCTGCAAACTGTAGAAATCCACGTCTCTCACATCGGCCAGCGGCGCGAATTGGGCCGGCGGAATCGAGCGATTGCGATGCGGCTCATTCACAAAAAGCGCCCGCCCGGTCCATGCCAGGCCGATTCGCTTGCGGCCGGGATGAGCCGGAATACGCTGATGCCATTCGGCAGTGAGAGATTCATCAGCCTGCAAATACGGAACGACCACGGGAATCGTCTGCAATGTCGTCTCAAAAATCCCCGGAAGGCTCAGCAGCGGACAGTGAAAATCAAATTCCGGCAATGGCTGGCCGATGGAAACAACTTTTTTCACCCCGGTAACCGTCTGGAACAGCCTCTGAAAATTTTCCTGACACCGCAGAATGATCCGCGGCCCGCGCTCGGCGAGCATGGGAATGAATCGGATGAACTGCAGTGCATCGCCGAAGCCCTGCTCGGTATGGATGAGAATCGTTTTTCCATCGAGAGGCTCGCCGGTCCATTGCGGTTGGGAGAATTGCGGCTTCTTCGCCGATGTAGCGACTTTCCATCGCCATTCGTATTCCGGCCAGGCGGGCAAATAATCGCCCTTCATCAGCAGCGTCATCGCCAGATTCAAATGGGCGTCCGCATTGTCGGGCTTGAGCGCGATGACTTTGCGAAAACTCTCGGCCGCCTCATCGAACTTGCCGATCGCCCCCAGCGCATTGCCGAGATTGTGATGGGCTTGAACAAGATCGGGCTGGATGGCGATGGACCGATGATAGGAATCAATGGCCGGCTCATATTGGTATTGCGCGGCGAGGACCACGCCGAGATTGTTGCGTGCGCTGGCCAATGTGGGCTTCAGCTGCGCGGCGCGGAAATATGATTTCGCGGCCTCGTCCAACCTGCCGGCGGCGCGCAAAGCGCTACCGAGATTATTGTGAGCCTCGGCTTCATCCGGCCTGATCTGAATCGCCCGGCCGATGAGTTCAATTGCCTCTGGCGTCTTCCCCGAACCCAGCGCGATCACGCCCAGCATATGCAACGCGGCCGGATTGTTCGGCTGCTGGGCCAAAACCTGCTGATAAAAAATCTGCGCCTCAGTCAGCCGCCCGGAAGTATGGGCAGCAACGGCGTTAGCCAGAATTTGATTGACGTCGGAACGATTCATTGCCCCCAAGCCTATCTGAGCAACCATCGCCCCCGCAACCCGAAATAAAGGGGACACGACCCTTTATTTACTTCGCCCTTCTATTCACTATTTACCTTCCGCCAGCCGATTTGGCGTCCGCGCGGGCGCAGCGTGGTTTGCAGGTCGTGGCGCGTGATCGCTCGCTGCAACCATCCCTCGCCGCCCAGCGGCCGGCCGCGACTGTTGGCGGTGCGAATTGCTTCCTCCTCGGCATCGCTCTGCGGACGATTCACCTGCTCGATCCAGTTCTTTGGCCGCTCGATCGGCCAATCGCTCAGAAGATTTCCGATCTCAGTCGGGCCATTCATTCGGGCATGGAGGCTGCTCCAGGACCAGTCTTGGGCGCGCTGCACAAGGCCGGCGCGCAGCGGATTTCGCTCGACGTATCGCAGCACCCATAGCAGATGCTCATCCTGCTGGATCATGAAATTCTTGAATCTGCTTTGATAAACATGTCCGGTGCCAACGGCATTGTGGGCCACTTGCCAGCGTGTTGCGTGGGTCAGGCCGAGATAGCCGAAGAATCGCGAAAGCTCGCCATCCTCGCGAGGCCACGCCACGAAATGCCAATGGTTGGGCATGATGCACCAGCCGAGAATGCGGGTAGGATGGCGGGTGTGGGCCTGAATGAGAACGTCGTAGAATGCAAGGAAATCCTGCTCCTTGCGAAATAGGTTTGACCGTCCATTGGCGCGGTTGAGGACGTGATAGACAAATCCGCCAGGAGCGACACGAGCGGGACGTGGCATTAGAGGAGTGTATCGCAGGCGATGGGAAATGTAAAGGGTCGTGTCCCCTTTAATTTAATACGACACTTTTATGGGTAAGCCTGGTCATACTGACGGTCCGGCAGAATTCCGCGGCGGTTCCTGTTCAGGCGCTTATACCTTCGTACCACATTCCGGGCATCGGTCTGGCGTAGCGCGAAGATCATAACCGCATTCTGGACAATTTCCGGCTTATTCGCGTGCCTTCTGTTCCAAAACAATACGATCAAACGAAGCAAAGGCAAAAAAGAACATACTAATAGCACGACCCATATCGGAGTGATCGGCCAACGGTGCGAGATCACGAAGTATTCCGAAAGGCTTGGCGGAGTGAGATTGGTGATTGACGACTGTATGTAGACCGCCATAATCAACAACACCGGAATTGATGATATGACGGCTCCCAGATTGAATAGATACTTCAGTAAGCGTCCCACCAAGGCAGTGACCTCGTTTCAGAAGTAAAGGGGACACGACCCTTTATATAAAGGGTCGTGTCCCCTTTACTTCTCAAGCTGTCGGATCATCGCATTCACCACGCGATCGCGGGCGTCCTCGAATTTTCCGGGGATTCGCAAGCCTGATGCCCGCGCGTGACCGCCGCCGCCGAATTGTTCGGCGAATTTGGCGACGTCCACTGAGCCTTTGCTGCGGAGGCTGATGCGGATATCGGCGTCGTCTTTGGGTTCGGTGATTAAAATTGACACTTCGACCGTGCGGATTTGCAGGGGGATGTTGATCAGGTTTTCCGTGTCGTTCATGGAGGAATGGGTCTGCTCGAAATCTTCTTTTCGGACGCGCATGACGGCCAGGCGGTCGCCGGCGAATAATTCCATCGTGCCTTGCGCGCGGGTTTGCAATGCTAATCGCTGCGGGCGTTCGTTTTGGTAGAGGCGTTTGTAAATGAGATCCGTGTTGACGCCGGCTTCCATTAGTTTGGCGGCCAGGCGAAGGGTGCGCGGGGATGTGTTGCTGAATTGAAACCATCCGGTGTCGGTGACGATGGCCAGATACAGGGCCGAGGCGACGGTGGAATCCATCGGGACTTTCCATCGCTCCAGCAATTCCGCTGCGATTTCTCCGGCGGCGGCGGCAGTGGTATCGACCAGCAGCACATCCGCCCAATTCTGCTGGGTGAGATGATGATCCAGCACGAGCTTGGGCTTCTTGAAGTTGGCAAGCTTTGCTTCCATCCCGGGAAGTTGCGACCATGTGCCGGTATCCAGCGCTAAAAAAGCATCGTAGGAATCGAGCGAAAAATCCTCGGGCCAGCCGGCTTCGACATCTCGATACTGAATCCGGCTTTCCTCAAACACAAAGGCATATTTCTTCGGCAGATGGCTGAGCAGCAGCACTTCGCTGTCGATTTTTTTGTGGGCTAATCCCAGCGACATTGCGGCGCAGGTGCCGAGTGCATCTCCATCGGGGCGAACGTGGGTGGTGATCAGCACGCGGCGGCAGCGGCTGAGCTGGTCGATCATCGAATCAAATGTGTCATTCGCCATTGGGGTTTCAGGGTTGGGTGGTGTCGGCCGAGGTTTGGGGGGATTGAGGTTCCAGATCGGAAAAGCTTTTGTTCCAAAAATCGCGGGCATCGGTCAGGCGCTCGTCCAGCCAGGCATCGTAATTGGCGGGTTCGCCCAGCAGCGACAGGGGACGGGGCGCGAGTTTGAGGGGGATTTCGATATTTTGTCCGCCGCGTTTGATTTGCAGATCCAATTCATCGCCGGCCTTCATCTGAGAAACGGACTGGATGAACTGGCTGCGATCGTGAACGTCGATATCGGGTTCGTTGAGCACGCCGGTGATTAGATCGCCGGGCTGGAGCAGACGATATGCGGGGAATCCGGGAATTCGCTCGACGACGGGGAGACCGTCGGTGTTGAGATCATCCGGCTGGATCACGCCGATCTGCATCATCCCCTGCGGGTTGGGCGGCGGCCAATGCAGGCCCAAAAATCCCACGGCCGGCGTGACCGGCTCGTTGTCGCCGCTGAGATACACCTGCGTGACGATCTCGCGCAACGCCGAGATTTGCCCGGGCAGCAGCGGCGATTGCTTGAGGGCGCATTCTCGCAGCGTCGGCAGATCGTCGGCAGAAAGGCCCATGAGAGATTGTGCCGCGGCGCGACGGAGATCTGGATCGTCATCCGCCAGTTGGTTGATCCATTGGGAAATCTGTGCCGACTTGGAATCATCCGCCGGTTGCGTGGTCGCGTCGGAAGCGAATGCCGGAATCGCGCGCGCGGCCAGCCCCAGCATCATGGCGCAAGCCAGAATTATAAGAATTCTTCGGATCGGCGGTCGCACCTTCATACTTCGGCCAGTTCGACCAGGCGGTCGTAATTTCGCTGAATCCAGGCCACTTTTCGCTGCACCATTTGCAAAAACGGCATGCCCTCCACGCGGCCAAACGTGCCGGTGGCGGCGATGGGGAAAACGGCCTCGGCGATCAGGGCCTCCATCATCAAGAGCGGCACCACGCGAATCTCGGCCTGGGAGAGAAGCATCACATCATCATACCCGCGCAGGAACCGCTTGAACCGCGCTTCATCGAGATGTTCAGGCCATTTCGAGACATCATCATCGCCGCCAATGATGGAAAACTGCAAGGAGCCGTTGGCGATGTCGATGATGCGCGGCAGGAGGCGGGCGCTGTCGTAGTCGATGACAGCGACGACGTGATTGTCGCGGTAGATCATATTGCCGGGGTGCCAGTCGGCGTGGACGATTTGTTTCGGCCATGTGTCGATGCCCAGGGCGCGGGTTTTTTCGCCGGCGTTGCGATAGCTGATTTGCAGCGAGGCCAGCAGTTGGTGGACATCATGATTTTCATTGTCCGCGCCGGCGGGGATGGAGGCGGCGATGGCTTTCAATCCGTTTTCGACGCCCGTGGATGCGTGATAGCTGCCGCTGGGCGGATGCCATTCGGATTTGAATTCTTCCAGAAGTTTGTGATAGAGCGCCAGGATTCGGCCACTGTCGAAGGTGGACTCGAGGGTTTGCGGGTAGCCGGTGCCGGGGATGTATTCAAATAATTCATAGACGCCGTTGCGCCATTGGAGCATCGAATTATTTTCTTTTTTCGTTCCGATCAGATGGGGAAGAGGGAACGCCTTGTTGGTCAAGTAAAGCTGAAGCGAATGGGTGAATGCGACCTTGAACGGATCGTCCTTCCCCCGCGCCCGGCGTTTGAGCAGAAATTTTCCCTGCTCGGAGACGATGAGCAACTTGGGCGCTTTGCGCGAACCGCGCGGGTATTCGACGACGGAATCGACGACGCCGATATCGTAATGGGAGAGGACCACGGCAAGCTCCTCGGCAGAGAACTGCTCGCGTTGTCCACCGCCGCGTGTCTGCCCGGTGCCCGACGCAGCGCTTTGGGATCGCTCTGAGGCCATGGATGACTAAGTGTAAATCAAACGGGGCGGGGGCAAAAGGCGGGTTTGGCGGCCGTATAGGATCTCCAAAAAAAGAGAATGAACCACGAAGTCACGAAGACACGAAGCGGCTTTCGTGGTTCCAGAACGATTCTGCGAATTTGGCCCTTGAAATAATTGCTTAAAAACGAGAAGGATTAGCCACCGACGAACACCGATGGAACACCGATAAATACCAGAATCAGATCCCTCCCAATCGGTGCCCCATCGGTGGCTAAATTTTTTATTCTGAATGAATTTTGATTTCAAACGCCAACTTTGCCAAGTTGCTTCCGACCGTCGAAAGCTGCTTCGTGGCTTCGTGCCTTAGTGGTTCAATTTCTTTTGAATTCTTTGCATCGCGGCGGGAATTTTTGTAATGATCAACCTGAGTATTGAAAAGGATATTTCAAAGGGCTCGGTACCGGGAGGTCCATTGCCAAATTTAGCGAACGTCGGTGCCCCGATTACTCTCGTGGGATACGGGCGATCGGGCACATCGCTGCTGCAATCAGTGTTTGACAACCATCCCTTGTTCGAAGCCGCGGGGGAGACCACGGAGTTAATCTTCGGAAGTTACATGGCGGCCGAGGCGGCGCGGGACACGATTCGCTGGCAGTTGGACGGACAAGGTAAGGAAGTGGCCCACGACCTGCGATGTGGAGAGGCCGTACGCGGCGCGCTGGTTGGAGCGCTGCCGAGTAATAAACCGCGCTGGATGCAAAAGCCGATCGGCCTGCCGGGACTTCGGCCCTATCCCAAGGAATACGATCCCGCGGCCGGCGAGCGGCAGCCGTGTCCGGCCGACTGGTATTGGCGCGTGCTCAATAACACGTTTCCGCAAGGTCGTTTCTTCACCATTTTGCGACAGCCATGTGATGTGGTGCTGTCCTCGGCGGATTTCTGGGGATGGAAACAGCCGGATGTCTGGACGAGCACGCCGCCATCATGATGCATCCGACAGCTCGATTGGAATATGCCATTTCGTTCGACGATCTGCTGCGGGACACGGAAGGCGAGCTTCGGAAATTGTTCACAAAATTCGATGTGCCCTGGCACGATGATGTGATGAAAGCCAAGTCGGTGATGCACGTGCCTGCGCCAGGCCGAACGACGCTTTCGCCGCAACAGGTTTCGCGGCGCGATCAGTGGCATCGACTGGACCCCACCGCCGCGCAGCCGTGGGCGACGGAAATCGTCGTCGCGTATTGGAAGCGCTTCGGCCTGATGTTCGACCTGCCGCCGCAGTTTCCGAAGTTTAATGTGTGAGTCGGGCGCGGGAGAAGAATCATATCGGTTGCGGTTTCCGCGCCGACGATCGTCCGCGGGCTCGAATAGGTGGGGGCGTTGGCGCTGCGAAGACGGCTGGCTGGCCCGGCGACGTTCGTGCGGGCCTCTTGCCGTCGAAGAGAAAGTTCCCCGCCTACGGCGGCGGGATGAGAAGGAGTTTCGAGCACGTGCTCGACCTCAACCGTCCTCACAGCCCCGCTTGTCCAACCTCCCTGGCAAATACGCATTTTGAAGTGGAGGTCGGACAAGCGGGCGTGACGGACGGTTGAGGGGCGCGCCTGAGCGCGAAACTCATTAACATCCATCCGGCGAAGGCGGGAACTCCGCGTTTTCCTTTCGCCACAGGATGCCGTCTCGAACATCGCCGGGCCAGCCAAAGGGTTTCGCGGCGCCAGCGACGATCCCTAATCACATGAAAGGCCATCTCCCTGTCGGAAGTTAAGATTCCGATGGGTCTATTCAATACAAGGAGATAGCCATGAAGATGTACGAGAAGTTAACTCAGGTTGGTTTGGACGTCCATCTTTCCACGGCCAGTCTGCGAGATGCCGCTGGGAAGGTCATCGCGCGAGAACGGTTGGAGCACATGGACCGCCAGAAGCTCAAAGAGAGAATCTCCCAATGGCCGCGCCGCACGCCGGTGATTCTGGAGGCGACGTTCGGCTGGGGATGGCTCTGCGATGAATTGCAGGCGTTGAACATGCAGCCGCATCTGGCCTCCTGCTGGGTGAATTATGGAACGAGAAGCCCATCCTCAAGGGCGGCCTGATGAAACACTGGTGGGAAGTGTGGCTGGCGCCGCAGGAGGTGCGCGATCAGCGGGAACTGCTGCGCTATCGCATGGCCCTGGTGCGGGCGCAGACCCAGACCAAGAATCGCATCCATGCCATCCTGCATCGTCAACGCGGCAGACGCTCAAGGGAGAGCTGATCCTCCTGGACACCCTGCGTCGCCTGATCGCCCGTGTGACACGCCAGTTCCGCGCGACCATCCGAAGATCGGAGATCGGCCAGCGTTTGATCACCCTGCCGGGCGTCTCGACCGTGCTGGCCTACACGCTGGTGGCGGAGATCGGGCGCATCGAGCGTTTCGCCAGCTCGCGCTGTTTGCTGCAATACAGCCTGCTGGCGCCGCAGGCCAACGACAGCGGAGAAGAGCGCGATGGCAAACCGATCGGCCGCCACATCGGCCATGCCGGTCGAACGACCTTGCAGTGGGCCTTCATCCAGGCGGCTCACTCGGCGGTGCGAAGAGACGCGTTCCTGCGCGAGCTGTTTAATCGCCGCACCAACGGCGGCAAGCAGGATCGCGGACGCGGCTACATCACGGTCGCCAACCGAATGTGCCGGATCGTCTATGCCATGTGGAAGAACCAGCAGGATTACCAGGAGGTTCCGCCCCCGAGACCAGGAAGTAAAAAATATCAGGAACTGCTCTCGTCCGGAAACGGGCCAGCCCTGGCTCGAATTGGCCACGAGTCCCAAGCGATTGGGACTTGAGAGGCCATGCTCCTAATTGGGCCGCCCGCGCCGGATGAGATCATGTGCCGCCAGGCCAAAGGAAGTGGATCGGGCCGGCCAGCACGAATGGATATATGGACCGCCGAGAGGCCAGTCACGACCGGCGAACGGACCAAAAGAG
>JBEKUH010000110.1:0-13313 GCA_049515255.1 Tepidisphaeraceae bacterium
CGACGCGGTAATGATCGGCTGACACGTCGATCTTCCTCATGATATCGCTCCGTATTTTTGGGAGCGCCCCCCCGACGCGGTAATGATCGGCTGACACCCATGCTAGTCCTCGTCTGTCTGCATTAGTCATAAGAGCGCCCCCCCGACGCGGTAATGATCGGCTGACACCATGAGTTCAAGGCAGCAGCCGCATATCGCGCAGTGAGCGCCCCCCCGACGCGGTAATGATCGGCTGACACCACAATATTTATCGGGTCTGGGAATTCGCGGTGACGAGCGCCCCCCCGACGCGGTAATGATCGGCTGACACTGCCCTGCGAGCCAGCGATGCAATGTTGGATCGGAGAGCGCCCCCCCGACGCGGTAATGATCGGCTGACACTGCACATGCTCGGCGATCCATTTGGTGGATGGCCTGAGCGCCCCCCCGACGCGGTAATGATCGGCTGACACGCCTGCGACAGCGCCAGCACCAGCGCCACGATCGCGTGAGCGCCCCCCCGGCGCGGTAATGATCGGCTGACACGATCGTTGGGGTGTCGCCGGGGAGAGCGACGGCGGCGAGCGCCCCCCGACGCGGTAATGATCGGCTGACACTTTCCACCGCATTATGCCGCGCTCATCTCTCTCAGCCGCGCCCCCCGGCTCGAACATGATCGGCTGACACATGAAAGAACCGCCGGGATTGATGTTTGGCCGCCGACAATCACGGTGCGAAAGAAGATGAAAGGCTGCGGCCCTTCTTCGTAACCGTGTTTGGCCAGGTGTTCGCGGATCGTCCGGTATACATCGGCGTCGATCGTGCGATGATCGAGCGCGATATCCACGTCGATGCTGCCGACGTGCTTGGGATGGGCGTTGGTAAACAGCAGTTCTGGCACCCAACCTCCGACGATGGCCATGGAATCCTTGTATTCGCCCAGGATGCGCACCAATTCCAGCATCACCATGCGGGCGGCTTCCGTGGCCAGATCGGGATAGTCGATGCGACTGCCTACCATGCTCGCTCCATGACGTTACTCAACAGGAAATCAGCGGCTTCCTCGCCGCGGCCGCGCAGGCTGAAAAGGTCCAAATAGGTTTGCGGCGGTGAAGTAATCTTACAGCCTTCGATCTCCCGGCTGTCCAGATACACGCCCTGGTCATACGGTTCCATCAATGTCACGTTAGCACCGCTGTCTACCGGCTTGAGAGAAAGTGCTTTGGTTAGGGCGTCGATATCCGCATCAACGTAGGCAAAGACTCGCTGGTAACGAACGGCCGGTGCGTATCGCGCCGCTGCCGAGAATGCCGCAAGGGCGTAACGGACCGATTGCCGCTTGCAAACGTCGGCGAGCTTTTGCTCGATAGTGGCGATTGAGTCCAACGTGAAGAAATCATATCGGCGGCTTCGGTCGAGCCGGTAGACGCCACGCCATTCATCGAGAAGTCTTCGAGGTTGGGCGAGCTTCATGCCGCCCTCGCCGGACGCCAGCCATTCGCGCGCCTCCAGCAAACCTTTGACGTTTGAGACCAACCCCAAGCTGACGCCGGCGGCGGTCGCCAATTCCTGAACCTTCCAAGAGCGCTTGGGATCGCCCAGCAGCACACGCAACACGCTCTCAGCGCGCGGCGAATACAATGTGCGCAGATCACGCTTCTCGGTAAAACGATTGGCTTGTCCCTCGCGGCGAATGTAGACGGAATCGAAGCAGAGCCGGCAGTTGCCCGCAAAATCAACGTAGCCGATGCCTTGCTCGGCAAGTTGCTCACCGGTTTCAGGAGTTATGAACGGCGCGGCGAAAATACCGTAGATGGATGGGGAGGATTGGCGAAGCAGCCGTAGATTCGTAGCGACCTGCCGAGCAATGCGCGGTTGACCGCTGCTCTTTGCTTCGACAATGAATCGCTTACGGAGTTTTCCGAAGCGGACGAAAATTTCAAGGTCGCGGCGGTCGTCGGTTCCCCGTTCGATAACGACCTCATCAATCTTGCTAAAGGGGATGTCCGCCAGGCATGTACGGATCGCGGATTCCGCCTGCTGAACCAAGGATTTTTCGGTGGGCGATTTCACTGAAACGCTCATTTTCGACATCCGTTGAAATATATCATATTAGTGAAATCGGCTATAGTCAATATCGAATTGAGCTTTTCAACGCACGTTGAAATAGACCATTTCAGTGAAATTATCGGGCATCGTACATCGTTTTTGGCGCTACTTTCCACCACGATGTCGAACAGGAATGCAAGGTGTGCAATGTCGCGGCAACCATCACCATTCCCGAGCGGGAATCATTGCGCCGATTTCGTTGCCGAGGACGACAATAGTTCCCGATCGGGAATCTTTCGCTTGATTTGCGAATATGAAGCCGATAATATTACCGTACGGTAACATTGAGAGAAACTCCGATGAAATACACTCCCCAGCAGATCGGCCAGCTTGTCAAGAAATCGCGCAAGACCTTGGGCGTGACGCAAAAGGATCTGGCTCTGACTTCCGGGACCGGGCTGCGGTTCATTATCGAGCTGGAGCAGGGTAAGGCCACTTGCCAGATCGGCAAGGTTCTGACCGTCCTGCATACGCTGGGCATCACGATGGAATTGACCTTACCTGCCGGCGGGGGTGCCGGGGAAAAGGTTAGGCCATGAAACGCAAACTTGATGTCTATCTGCACCGGCATTTGGTTGGCAACCTCGTGCAGGACGAGCATGGACAGATCACGTTTGATTACGCCGAAACCTGGCTGAACGACCCGACGGCGATCGCTCTGTCACACTCTTTTCCCCTTACCAAAAAGCATTTCAATCGAAACGAATGCCGGGGATTCTTTGCCGGCGTTCTGCCGGAAGAAAGCAAGCGAGAGATTGTTGCGAAGAATCTCGGGATTAGCGCCAGAAACGACTATGCGATGCTGGAGAAGATCGGTGGTGAATGTGCCGGAGCGGTGACGTTCCTTCCGGCGGGCACGGAACTGCCCAAACGCGAAAACAATTATCGCGCCCTAACGGACAAGGAACTGGCCGAGATTCTCAAGGCGTTGCCCCGCCGGCCACTCATGGCGGGAGATGAAGGCGTCCGTCTTTCCCTAGCGGGAGCGCAGGACAAAATCGCGGTGCATGTTTCGGGTAATAAAATCTCGATCCCGCTTGGAGCCTCGCCCAGCACACACATCCTCAAACCCGCCATCGAACGATTTGAAGGGGTGGTCTTCAACGAAGCCCTTTGCATGAAGCTGGCCCGCGAAATCGGCATGAACGCGGCCCACGCGGAAACCGGCCAGGTTGAAGGCATCGACTACCTGCTCGTCGAGCGGTATGACCGGACCACTTCTTCGGACGCTCAGGGTGCTACTCAAACCTTGAAGCGCGAGCATCAGGAGGATTTTTGCCAGGCACTTGGCATTGTCCCGGAAAACAAATATCAGGCCGAAGGCGGACCTTCGCTCAAACAATGCTTCGCGTTGGTGCGCGATGCGTCCTCGGCTCCGGTCATCGACCTCCAAGCCTTGCTCGATGCGGTGATTTTCAATTTCCTGATCGGCAACCACGATGCGCACGGGAAGAATTTCTCATTCCTGTACACGGGCGGGCAGACTCGCCTTGCGCCGCTCTATGATCTGCTCAGCACCAGCTATTACCCAGAACTCTCCCCTAAAATGGCGATGAAGATCGGCGGGGAATATTTGTCGGCCAAGATCACTGTGAAACATTTTGAACAGTTGGCGGAAGAGGCGGGCCTTGCCAAACCCATGGTCAGGCGGCGCGTGCCGGACCTAGCGGAATTGATCCTATCGAAGATGCCGGCAGTGACAACAGACCATCCCGTGGTCGAGGCCGTCGCCAAACTGATTCAGGACAATTGCGATCGCATGATGAAGAAATTCAAAGCATAGGCGCGGATATGACCTTATGCGCCGAAATACACCTTCAACTTTTCTTTCAGCGTCTTGGGCGATTTTCCGAACTTTTTGTCGAGCTTCGGGATCAGCAACGGACCCAGCTCGCCTGTGCCGATGTCGTTAACCTTTCGGGCCTGCAACTCGTTAAGCAGCGACGAGAACCCGTTGATGATGTCCAGATTGGTGATGGTATCAGTCGTCTTGGGCGCGATGCAGGCCAAGGCCATAGCGCGATCCACAACGGCTGAAGCCAAATCCTCTGACCCGTAGTAACAGACGCCGAACAGACACAGCTTGTCGTCGAGCAATCCTTCGAAGAGCGCCAGCTCGGCCGCCTTCAGCCGCACCGGTTTTCCGTCAGAATCGAGATCGGCGAACAGCCTGGCTGCATTGAGACCTTTGTTGCCATGCGCCACGACCAGCAACACGTTGAACCGCCCGGCGCTCTGCACCAGGTCCAGCAACTCAGCTAACGTCCCTATGCGTCTCTCGGCGACGACGACCACGCCGGGGGCGAGCTTCTTCTTGAGGGCATCCACAGTCTCCTGACCGAGCTTATCGGCGGTCGAGTGGGCGATGACCAATCGCACATCCTCACCTGCCGCCTTGAACACATTCGTCACGTTCATCTGCGTCATGTCGTACTCCTTGGTCGCCCCGGAAATCTACATTATATCTGCGCAGGGCTACCATTTCCCATCCGATCGGATGCGATCCCTTTGCCACTGCGGCAGGGCCACACAATCATGAACACGCGTAACGCACTGGAGTCGCCGCACCGGCTCCGCCCGAGTTCGTCGAGGCGATGCCCCGTTTCGAGCCCGGACACACGCGTTTCATGCGCGAGCCAAAATTCGCCGGGCCTTCACAGGCTGTTCGATCAAACCGTCTTCCAGTCATTCAAGTTCATCCGCCCGGCGACCTGATCTCCAGCCGAAATCCAGGCGCTTTAATCTCCCGCCCGTCCTCACCGGCTCTTGACCTAAGAGACCCCGATCCGTTTAGTGACCTTTGGAACCGACGGTTCGTCTATTCGGACGCATGGTGCTGTCGCGCGACGGCAAGAATTGCCGACTTGATGACAGGCGGTAGGTTGTTCCATCTCGCCAGCAGTTCAGCTAACATTGGATCGATTGCAGCGCTTTTTGCAGCGCCCTTTGGGGAATGGCTTGATTTCTCGGCAGAATCTGCGATTGTTCGACCCCTGTCCTGGGCAATTTTTCATATCATTGCACTGACTTCCGTTGGACATACAGCTACAGAACGCACCGCGTCAAAATGGCCGCCCACATGAGGGGAGGGGGGGGGTAAATGTTGCATTTTGTTTCATTCTGTTTCATTTTTCTCCGATAACCCACGACGTTTTGTCCGGATGAAAAAACGCCGCCTGCCGTTGGCGCAATTTCCGCCAATCATTATACGAACATATACCTAAAATATTTCTGGAATTCCAAAAATAATTCTTGGGCAGGATGGAACAGGGTGTTCCGGCGGTTGTTCAGCCCGGCGGATTGTTCTGAATGCCGATCACCAAGGATGTTTCGGGGAAATCGGTGAGCCAATAGAGGGTGTAGTATGGATCATCCGCCAGTTCGGTCAGGGCGCGGGTGACGCCGGGGAGATCGTTGATCTTGTCGAAGTCGTGCCAGAGGAGAATGCCCGGCTTGGCGAGCACCTGGTGGGCGATGCGGGTGTCGGAGGCACAGTAATCATAAGTGTGACTGCCGTCGATGAAGAAAATCTCGGGCTTCACCGGGAAATCCTCGGGCGTGAGTTTGGCGGAGTCCTTGCGGATGTCGCGCACGATGCCGACGCGGGGGTGGTTGCGGAAGCGGAAGCCGATGTCCACGTAATTCATGATTGAGGCGTTGAACATATCGGTGCTGTAAACGGTGCCGCTGCCCTTGGCGAGGTGCTGGTCGTTGGGGAGATCGACGGTGACGATGCTCTGAAGATCGGGGCAATTGTCCAGCAGATTACGGACGGTGATGCCGTCGAATGTCCCGATTTGGGCGAAGCTGGTTGCTCCGGTGTAACGGACGATGGAGACCAGCACCGCCAGCTCGATCAGGGTCATGTGTCCGGGAATCATGATAGCGGGAACCGTCAATTGGACTTCTCCCAGCGGCGGATAACCGGGAAGAATCTGAGCCAATTCGTTGATGTTGATCGTCCGCACGCCGTGGAAGTTCATCCACTTTTGCGGAACCGGATTCTGGGGACGGGGGATTATTCGCATGGGGATGAGGTCCTGAGTTTTGTGTTGCGGGAAGCTTCTTTCAAATCAAATGCAAATGCAACCGCCGAGACGCCGAGAGCGCCGAGACAGACGCCGAGGAGTTCAAATTCAATTCATTTTTTTATCGATGAACACCGAGAATTCTGATTTCATTTCTTTTCCGTGAAAATAAGCATTTGCTTCTCTCGGCGTCTGTCTCGGCGCCTCGGCGGTTGCATCTGCGTTTATTACTTCGCGCTCAAACGCATCACCGTCACCGAATACGGCGGGAATTCGTGGACGAAAGTTGTTCCGGCATCGGTGATGTCGGCTTCGACAGGGGCGACTTTGGTTGGCTCTTCAATCGAATTCACATCGCGCGGCTGGCCGGTGAGAACCTGGACCTTCGCATAGTTCGCCACGCTGCCGACGCCCTGGAGATTGAGTTCCAGCGGCTGGGGATCGGCGCCGTCGTTGACAACTTTGAGAATCACATCCCCGCTGGCATCATCGCGGGTAGCCTCGGCGAATACCGGGCCCGGCGTCGCGGGCCGGGTTGCGGGGGCGGCGGAATTCACGTCCAATTCCAGCGGCAATACGACATCGCCGCGATTCTCGGCGTACATTTTCTGCATGTAATAAGACGGCGAGCCGAAACTGCTCAGGGCGTCGTATCCGATCAGATTGGTATGCCATTGCCGGCCGCCGGGGTTCACGTTCACGAACAGCGGCGCGTAGGAAGCGATGTTCACCACATCCGAATCGCGCTCCAATCCCATGAGCCACGCGCCATCGGCGAGCGTGTCGGTCATGTTGTTGGTGGGAATCGGCGAGCCATCCCTCGTCGCCCATTCGCCGAAGAAAATCTTGGTGCCGGTGCGCGGCCAGGTGTCGTAGCGATGGGTCATTCGCAGCATCGCACGCGGATTGGGATATGCATGGTCGTCGAACAAATCCGCCGGCCTGCTTTTCACATGCGCGGTGGCGATGACTTTGATGTTGGGATACTTCGCCTTGATGGCGTCGAAGATCGCGGCGAATCGCCATTCGTAAGTCTGCGGTCCTCGGCCGAGATTGTCTTCGTTGCCGACTTCCACATAATTCACGGTGAACGGATCGGGGTGCCCATCCTTGGCGCGCTCCTGGCCCCATTTGGTGGTTTGATCGCCGGTGGCGTATTCGAGTTCGTCCATGTCGTCCTGCACGACTTTGCCGAAATCCGCTTGCGGGACACTTGTGCGATTGAGCGCATATCCGGCATACACCGCCAGGACCGGCTGCATGTGCAAATCCTCGCACCACTCGAAGAATTCGAGCAATCCGAGTCCATCGGAGGAACGATATTGCCACGGGCATTGATGCCCCGGCCGATCTTCCAGCGGGCCGATGGTGTTCTTCCAGTTGAAATAGGTATCGAGCGTGTCGCCTTCGAGATAATTTCCGCCGGGGAATCGGAGGAATGCCGGGTGCATGTCGGCGAGCTTCTGCATGATGTCCACGCGCAGGCCGTTGGGGCGATTGTTGTAGGTTGGCGGGAAGAGGGAGACGAGATTGAACCAAACCGTTCCCTTGCCGGCGACGGATATTACGAAGCGGGTGTCAGCGGTCGCATCCACCTGGCCGGTTGAAAGTGGGATTTGATATTTTTGCCAATCGGTCGTGATCGAGGGAACGGTGCCGGTGGCGAAATTCGTTTTGCCGTCATTGCTTTCGATATCCACGGTGAGCGGGCCGGAGAAATCGCTGCTGGCGCGGGCATAGAACGATGCGTTGTATTTGGTGTTCGGCCAGACTGGGATTCCCCAATAACCCTCATTGGCGACGCCGGCGCGATTTGTGGCATCGGCGGAGTTGATTTCCAATTTCAAACTATTGGTGAGAGCGACGGTGTTGACGGGATTATCGAAGTCGAGCGAAATCTTCGCATCGCCGATCGGCGACCAGTGCATGGTGGACGGCTCGGTGCTGGCGTTACCGATGCGATTGGCCGGGCGCGTGCTGGCGGGGGAATCTTTGAAGATGCGGTTTTGAATCAGCTCGGCATAGAGACCGCCGTCGTAGGCGTGATTGATCTCTTCGGTCATCAGACCGTAAACGGTCGGGCTGATGCGCGTGGCGGGTTGATCGACATGGATGGTGATGGAGCCATTACTTGTGGCATCCGCCGCGTGTGCGGATGGGGACCAATCGATATAAGCCGCCACGAAAATAGCCGACACAATCGCCACTACGGGCGCGGGGTGGAATCTCATCGTTTGCTCGCTCGTTGCCGCAATGATCGCCGGGCGGATTATAGAGGCGGGCGGCGGGGAGACACAAATTCATTGAAACCTACGTCAAAATTAGCCACCGATATGGCACCGATATGCACCGATTAAATTCGATAAAATCGAGCCTGGAACCTATTTTTTTATCCATGTAATCCGTGCCCATCGGTGGTGAAAAAATAATTTGTAACCACGGATGGGCTCGGATTACACGGATAGGAGTGAAATCTAATAATGCCGGCATTGGCCCGACATTTCAGTTGCATTTATCGGTGCTGAATCGGTGCTCCATCGGTAGCTAATTTTTTTTGAGAGGCTGCGACGAAAACCCCCACCCCTGCCCTCCCCCGGTGTACCGGAGGAGGGGGTGAGAAGAGTCCGCCTAACGTCCTAGGCTGAACGATTAAACCGCTAATCCCTCTTTCCTTGCCATCGCCAGAAGCAGATCGACCACGCGGTTGCTGTAGCCCCATTCGTTGTCGTACCAGCTCACGAGCTTGAAGAATCGCTTCTCGCCCTTGAGGTTGTTCTGCACGCTGGCCAGGCTGTCGTAGATGGATGAGCGGGCGTCGTGGATGAAATCGGTGGAGACCAGTTCTTCCTCGGTGACGCCGAGGATGCCTTTCAAATAAGTTGTCGAAGCCTTCTTTAGCAGGCTGTCGATTTCCTCAATCGAGGTGTCGCGGGTCGAGCGGAAGACCAGATCGACCACCGACACATCGGGCGTCGGGATGCGGAAGCTCATGCCGGTGAGTTTGCCCTTGACGGCCGGGAGGCATTCGCCAACGGCTTTGGCGGCGCCGGTGGTGCTGGGGATGATGTTGATGGCGGCAGCGCGTCCGCCGCGCCAATCCTTTTTGCTCGGCCCGTCCACGACTTTTTGCGTGGCGGTGTAGGAGTGGATGGTCGTCATCAAGCCGGTTTCGATGCCGATGCCTTCCTTGAGCAGCACATGCACCAGCGGGGCCAGGCAGTTGGTGGTGCAGGAAGCGTTGGAGACGATCTGGTGTTTGGCGGGATCGTATTCATGATCGTTCACGCCCATGACCAGCGTTTTCACATCGCCCTTGCCAGGCGCGGAAATGATCACGCGCTTGGCGCCGGCGGCGAGATGGCCTTTGGCCTTTTCTGAATCGGTGAACAACCCGGTGCATTCCAGCACCCAATCAACGCCAAGTGCCTTCCACGGAAGCTGTGAGGGTTCCTTGGTGGCGAGCACACACTTAATTTTGTGGCCATTGACCACCAGCGTGTCCGCCTCTTCGCGATTCTCTTCGCTCTTGATCGCGTCGACGCTGTGTTTGAATTTGCCGTGGATTGAGTCGTACTTCAGTTGATAGGCGAAGTACTCGGCATCGGTGGAAATATCCACAGCCGCCACGACATCGATCTGCTTGCCGAGCAACCCCTGATCGCACAGGGCCTGAAACACGAGGCGTCCGATGCGACCGAAACCATTGATACCGACTTTAAGACTAGCCATAAAATGCTCCTTGATTCCGAATGTAAAGAGAACCGGCGCGGGAGCCGGTTCGGATCAGAGACACTAGAGTTGGATGGGGCGGGTGTCAAGAAATTTGTGGGAAAGGCACGAAGGGGGCACTAAATCGAGCCTCCTTTACGCATTCCTATGTGCCTCATGGCCAAGGCGGAAAACTCGTTCTATGTAAAACAAACAAGCATCGGACCGAAAAGTCCGATGCCCGTCTGAATCTGGAGTCTAGAGCGGTGCTCCTTTTCCTGAAGCGTCTGCGTTGCGTCCAGAGGGGCCGAGCGCTAGGAATCGCGACGAGGCGGGTCAATTCGTAAGACCCTCCGAGGAGCGATGACGACGCGAACGGCCCCTCTGGACGCAACCCTTCGGGTCGTCGCCCTTTGCGGCCCATGCGTCGTTACTCCTTCTCGCCGTATCGTTCAGACAGATACGACTCGTCGTCGTGCCTAGCCTGTGCCGCAAATGGCGGCGACGCAGACGCTTCAGGAAAAGGAGCACCGCTCTAAAGGCATTGTTGAACTGACCAACGCCCTTATCCTCTCCCACTTTTGCGTTCTCTTCCCTCTGCATTACAGATCGGAAATTCTCCGGCGGGAATTGAGGCACTGTGGATTGTTTGATGAAATCTCTGCGCCCGATAATTGCAACGCCCAGAGGCTCAGGAGTCCCGATGCACCGTGTCCGGGGTGAATCCTGGTATGCACACGGCGATATATTCCGCGCCCTCGGGGCCGGGAGTGCTGTAACGCACCCATTGTCCGCCAGGAGAAATCACCGCCTGGCCGGCGGAGACATCCTGCACGCCATCCCGCGTCTCCACGCGCAGTTGGCCACGAAGAATGATGGAATATTCGTCGAACTGCGGCGTCTGGCCCGGCTCGGTCCAGCCGCTGGGGCTTCTCATCCGCGCGATACTGACGCCCGTCGTCTGCGACGCCACCCGGCCGATGAATTCCTCGATGCTCTTGGGCGGCTTGCCCACCGCTTCGATCTTGGAAGGACTTTTGATGATTTTGAGCATGAAACGATCTCCCTATATCGAAAAGAAATGCAACCGCCGAGACGCCGAGATCGCCGAGGCAGACGCAGAGAAATTCGAATCCAATTTCACCACGGATTACACGGATGACACGGATAAATACAAAATGGATTTAATTCTTATCCGTGCCCATCTGTGTAATCCGTGGTCATTTGTATGGTCTTCCTCGGCGTCTGCCTCGGCGATCTCGGCGTCTCGGCGGTTGCTTTGTTGGTTATTCCATGACCAGGCCCGCGCCGGGTCAATCTACATATCACAACCGGCCCCAACAGCATAACCTGCCCAGAATCCCGCGCCTCGTGATCCAATCTTCGCGGCCCGAATTGAATCACTCGCGCCCCGGAGTTAGATTTGCGCAAGCGAGCCAGCAATGCGTTGCAGTAACTTGGAGTGGGATGTCGGCGGTTAGTTTGCCAGTCACGCGGCCAACGGGTCGAGCTTTGATCGTCGGTCAACCGCCATGCCGGTCGGCGCCGGTGGCGGCGTTGGTGCGTCTGGGGTTTGGTTGTACGGAGGTGGATGAGCCGTACGATGCGATGGTGCAGCTCAGCCGCCGGCCCTTGTTTTATTCCGCTGTGATCCTGAGCCTCAATAGTTTGTACCGCGAAGAATTGCAGATGATTCCCGCGATCAAGCGGCGATTTTCGCACATGGAAATTTGGCTTTCGGATACTGATGGCCGCCAAGCGGCGCTGGCGGAAGCGGTGAGATTGGGAGCGGATGGATTGATCGCCGATGACGGCCTGCATCGTATTGCCGCCCCGGCCATTACTCCGCCCAAAATCGCCTCGGCTCCCCCGATGCCGGTGGAAATCGAGCCGATTCCGTCTCCGATCGAACCCACCCCCCCGCCGGAGCGCGGCCCCGATCCATTGCTGACTGCCGAGGAATTGCGGGCATTGCTTCAGGAATCGCCAACGCCTGGAATCGAATGAATGGCTTAGGAAAACCTTGAATGCCTTATTTTTGGATTTAACACCCTTTCGCTGTTAGGCTATAATGGATGGAAGTCAGGCATGAAGACCGTCGCCTGGAGCGGCTTGAATCGGATGAAAAATATACCGGAGGTTTTGGATCAAATGTTGTAAAGGCGTACCGCCGCCAAATGAACTTCATTCGCAATGCGGTTGACGAACGCGATTTTTATGCGATGAAATCGCTGCACTTTGAGAAGCTCGCCGGTGATCGCGCTGGAAAACATTCGATCCGGTTGAATGACCAGTTCCGTTTGGTTTTCCGCATTGAAAGGATTCCGTCGAAAACCATAGTGATAATCGAGATTTTGGACTACCATTGAGAAACGTGATGAAAACCTTTATCCCTGCCGAATCTTTTGTGCCCGGTGAATATCTTCGTGACGAGCTGCGCGCCCGTGGTTGGACACAGGGCGAATTTGCGAGAATCATTGGTCGACCGATACAAACCGTAAACCAGATCGTGACGGGAAAGAAACGCATTACGGCCGAAACCGCCTTGGCAATTGGCGAGGCAATGGGAACCAGCGCGCAGATTTGGCTGAATTTGCAAAACAGTTATGACCTTTGGAAAGCACCCAAGCCGAGCCCGGCAATCGCCAAGCGCGCGCTGGCGCTGGCAAAGAATTGAGTTGCCTTACCCAAACCTCCAAATCACCGCCAACGTCAAAGGGGCACCCAACAATCTCACTGATTTTCATTGCCTTTTGCCCCCTACGATTTATTCTGAAGAGCAGATGGTTCTCATGACCCAACAGCGCGTGCTTCTGATTGGTGATGCCGATCGGCAGATTTATTCGGCCGTTTCGCAGGCGTTGCCGACGGCGCAGGTGCGATCGGTGGCGACGATCTTCGATGGATTGGCGGAGCTGACGCATGAGCAATACACCACCGTGCTGGCCGCCGCCGAGCCGATTGAGCGGCGGCCGGAGGCGGCGGTGAAGAGTTTGCGCGAACTGACGGGCGAGGGCCGGTTGCTGTTGTTTGGGCACCCTACCCTTGAACCGCTCTCGCAAAAAATGCTGGATTTCGGCTGCGATGATTATCTTGTGACGCCTGTCACGCCCGGCGAATTGCTGGAAACGCTGTCCGCCACCAGTTTGCGTTTGCGGCGATCCACAAATGATCTGCCCAAGCCGCGGGCGGAGTCGCCGCTGAGCGAACTTCCGTTGCTCGACATCGTGCTCGACGCCCTTCTGCAATTTCCCCAGGAATCGGTCGATGCGGTGCTGAAGCAGATTAACGGAACCGTCGGCCCGGCGTACACGTTGACGACGACTCTGCGCGATGCCGCCGCGCCGGCGGAAGTTCCCGGATCAATCCTCCTCTCGCGCGATTGCCAATCGATTAATCCGCCACGCAAATTGCACCTGCTGGCCCCGGAGAAATTCGACCGCGCGGCCGCCGAGCATTTCCTCGCTGAATTGGACCGCCATCTGGCTC
>JBEKUH010000111.1:0-12752 GCA_049515255.1 Tepidisphaeraceae bacterium
CATCGATGGCGTGATGTTCGACAACATGCATGAATCGGCCTCCTTGCCAGAGTTGCCGGTAATCATGCCACAAAAAAGGACCCCGCGCGCGGGCGCGCATTTAAAAAATGGAAGCGGTATAAGTCCCCTCTTAGGCCAAAGTTGGCTGTAGACGATTCGCGCCACATGACGAATTCTCCTCCAGCTTATTTCTTCGTGGTCGTAAGAAGTGTGTGCGACACCTCGGGAACCCCCTGTATGGCCCATCATGAGGCTGAGGGCATCGGGATCACGCGCCTTCTTTCCGTGTGTCAGGAAAGAATGCCTCAGTCGATAAATCCCGATACCTTTGAGCCCAACATCCTTAGCGATGCGTCCGAAGGTAACGCAAATTGCGTTAGAAATCGCGACACCTGTTAACTTTCGCAACGATTTTCCGCCGACATCAATTGCCTTTTGGATTTCGCGTTCGGAATAGTACGCGCGACCGCGGCGCGTTATGAAGACCAGGGCAGCGTCGCCGTTGTTCTCGATCGCCAAGCGATTGTGCTTTAGGCGCCGCACATATAAGAGAGCTCTTCGGGTCTTTTTCCAAAGGAATCCGACGCGCAATTGTCCGCTCTTGGAGCGCGGATACACAAGAGTTCGTTTTTTCATGTTGATCTTGTCCCACGTCATTCGTCCCAAATCGCCCGGGCCGAGCCCGGTATTCGCGGCGAGTAGAATCAGGGCCTTGAACGTTGGCGAGGCGCGTTGCAAAAGCCGATCGATTTCCTCGCCGCTGATGATGCGCTGGGAGTTGTCCTTCAAACCGGCTCGCGCGCGAGCTTGCCGCATAGCGGCAGGATCGGTGGCGGGCGCGACCCAATCGCTGCCGGTGTTGGGCATCGTGTACCAGCCATTTTTCGCGCCATGGCGCAAGAATGCCGTGACATAGGCTCGCACGCGCTTGCGCGCCATTCGGCCCAACTTACGACCGTTGGTGAGGTGATTCATGTACGCCGTGAAATGCTCCGGTCGAAGCCCGCCCGCCGGCGTCGAGGGTTTGCAAAACGAAACAAATTGCTCGATTTCGCGGAGATAATCTCCGAGGGTCGTTAGGGACAGTTCGCCGGCCTGCACCTTGTTTCTCTTGAACGTGAGGAACCGGGCCATCAATTCGCCAGGGGAATGAGTGTCGTCACCCAATTCAACTTTGGAATTGTCGACGCCGGCTACGATGGCTTTGCGCCGGGCTAGCCAGCCGGTGATCGGATCCAGCAGGGCGCGCTCTCCCTCCAGGTCATCGGCCCAGGTTCCGAAATAAAACTGCTCGCTGCGTTTGGTTCGGGGATTCCAAACTGATTTGAACCACTGGCCGTTGCGATGTCGACGCAACGGGTATGCATCATTTTTTTTGGGCCGAGAAATAGCAACGGTCATGTCGCCCACCTGTGTCGTAACCTGTGTCGTGACGATCACAGGTTAATTTTCCACGAGGCGAAACCGTTAAATCTGAGCGAAATTCTCATGGGTAGGGCCGGAATTGAACCGGCGACACATGGATTTTCAGTCCATTGCTCTACCAACTGAGCTACCTACCCGAATCACCGAAGACTCTTTCAAATCCACGGGCCGGGCATTGTATTCCCCGTCGCCGCGGTTTCCAGCGGATGGCATGGTTGGGTTTGGTTGGCCGATTCCCCGAAACAGTTTGCCCCGCTTCACACCAACGCATGGAATTGTCATGAAATGCTTGGCAATACCGGCGATTTGTTGTACATAAGGCTTACCCCATTTCCGCTCCTTGCCGCTGGGGAGTGCTTGGTTAGACTGATGTGGTTCGGACTCACCGCCGCCGGTGCGTCCTTGAGGAGGCCGTATGTGTGGCATCGTTGCTTATGTGGGCCGAAAAGTGGCCCAGCCGTTATTGATTGAGGGGATTAAGAGGCTTGAATACCGCGGATACGACTCAGCCGGGATTGCCGTCATCGACACCACCGGCCATCTGCACATCCGTCGGGCCGTCGGACGCATCAGCGTTCTGGAAAATTCCCTCAACAATGGCGACAAGCTCCCCCGCGCCCACATCGGCATGGCCCACACCCGCTGGGCCACGCACGGAGCGCCCACCGAAATTAATGCCCACCCCCACACCGACGATAGCGGAATGATCGCCCTGGTTCACAACGGCGTGATCGAAAACTACGCCGCCCTCAAACAATTTCTCACCGAAAAAGGCCACACGTTTTCCAGCCAGACCGATACGGAAGTTTTGGCGGTTCTGGTCGGCGATGTTTATGCGGATTTGAAAGCCAAGAATGACACGCCGCCGGGGACTTCGGTTTTACAGCGGGCCGTGCAAGGGGCATTGCACGAAGTGCAAGGAACCTACGGCATCGCGGTGATTTGCAAAGATGAACCCGACACGCTGGTCGTCGCCCGCAAGGGCAGCCCGCTGATCGTCGGTGTGGGCAAGGACGAATACGTCGTCGCCTCCGATGCCAGCGCGATCGTCGAGCACACGACACAGGTGATCTATCTCAACGACAACGAAATGGCCGTCCTTCGGCCCGACAGCTTCCGCACCTCAACCGTTGATGATGCGGACGTCAGCCCGGTCATCAGCCAGTTGGAAAACAAGCTCGAAGCGTACGAGCTCGGTGATTACGAGCATTACATGCTCAAGGAAATCTTCGAGCAGCCCACCGCCGTCAGCAACTGCCTGCGCGGCCGCTGCGAGATGCGCGAAGGGCGGATCGTGCTGGGCGGCGTCAGCCAATATGCCCGCGAACTGCTCCACGCCAAGCGAATCATCCTCACCGGCCAGGGCACCGCATGGCATGCCGGCTTGGTCGGCGATTATCTGATGGAAGATCTCGCCAAGGTCGTCACCGAAACAACGTACGCCTCGGAATTCCGTTATCGCAATCCCATCGTGGAAGACGGCACGGTGATGATCGCCATCAGCCAGTCCGGCGAAACCGCCGACACATTGGCGGCTCTCCGCGAAGGAAAAGAAAAGGGCGCCCTGTGCCTGGGCATCGTCAACGTCGTCGGCAGTACGATTGCCCGCGAGGTGGATGCCGGAATTTATCTCCACGCCGGCCCCGAAATCGGCGTCGCCAGCACCAAGGCTTTCACCTGCCAGTGCGTCGTGCTCACGATGCTGGCCACATTCCTCGGCCGCCGCAAATTCATGGGCCAGGCCCAATGCCAGGAAGTGATCGACGGACTGAGCGCCATGCCGCAGCTGATGCAATCGGTGCTCGCCCAAAGCGCCCAGGTGAAGGAAATTGCCCTGCGGTTCTGCGATCGGGAAAATTGGCTCTTCCTCGGCCGCGGATATCATTTCCCCGTCGCGTTGGAAGGCGCGCTGAAGCTCAAGGAAATCAGCTACATCCATGCCGAGGGCATGCCCGCTGCCGAAATGAAGCACGGCCCGATCGCCCTGATCAACGAAGGCATGCCAGTCGTGTTCGTCGCCACCAAGGGCCTGCAATACGACAAGGTGATCAGCAACATCGAAGAAGTTCGAGCCCGCGGCGGAAAAGTCATCGCCGTCGCCACCGAAGGCGACACGGCCATGCGGCGTCACAGCGAGCATGTCATCTACGTCCCCCACGTGATGGAATGCCTGCAACCGCTGCTGACGGTTCTCCCGCTGCAATTGCTTGCATACCACTGTGCCGTCGCCCGCGGGTGCAATGTGGATAAGCCGAGGAATTTGGCCAAGAGCGTGACGGTGGAATAAGAATCGGTCGAAAATTTTTAGCCGCGTCGCTTGGCGACGCGCGGGCCGCCCCAAATGCCTCGGAACCGCATCAAAACGAATCACGTGCAGCGCGTTTTGGAAAAGGGCATGGAGGCCCTCGTCAAAAACGGCGACATCGACGAGAAAACCGCCCGGTCGCACATCGTCGGTTACCTTGCTCAGATATTGAACGAAGCGGGCATCGAAAAGACGCCCTCCAAGAAACGCCGGGTTTCGTAGCCTTCATTTCCCGATCCAAACCGTCTTCACATTCACAAATTCTCGAATCCCAAATTCACCCAACTCCCGCCCCCAGCCGCTTTTTTTGATGCCGCCGAAGGGGAGTCGGGGATCGGATTTGACCGGCCCATTGACGAACACGCTGCCGCATTCCAATTGGCCGGCCAATGCCTCCGCGCGGGCCAGATCATTCGTCCAAATCGACGCGCCTAATCCATACCGAGATAGATTCGCCAATCGAACCGCATCCGCCGCATCCTTCGCCCGGATGATGGCCGCCACCGGCCCGAATGTCTCCTCATCAAACGCCACCATTCCCGGATGCACATCGCTCAAAACCGTCGGCGGATAGAAAAATCCCTTTCGCTCCAGCCGATTCCCGCCCGCCAAAAGTTTCGCTCCTTGCCGAACCGAATGCCGGACCTGGTGATCCAGATTTTCCAGCAAATCCAGCCGCGCCAGCGGGCCGATTTGGGTTGCGCGGTCCATCGGATCGCCGATGCGAAATGCGTTCATCACCGCCACTATCGCCGATTCAAATTTGGCGGCGACCGATTCCTCGACGATGAACCGCTTGGCCGCGATGCAGCTCTGGCCGTTGTTGAGGCATCGTGCCTCGGCCGCCGACTTGGCGACGGATTCGATCTGGGCATCGGCCAGCACGATGAACGCATCCGATCCGCCCAATTCCATCACGGTTTTTTTCAATGCCCCACCCGCCTCGGCGGCGACGCGCGAGCCGGCCTTCTCGCTGCCGGTCAACGTCACCGCATCCACCGCCGGGTGCCCCGCCAGATGCTGGGCGATCGCATTGTCGGAAATCAGCACGCTCGAAAAAGCCCCCGGTGGAAAACCCGCATCATTGAAAATATCCGCAATCGCCAGCGCACACCCCGGCACGTTGGGCGCGTGCTTCAGCAATCCCACATTCCCCGCCATCAATGCCGGCGCGGCAAACCGAAACACCTGCCAAAACGGAAAATTCCACGGCATAATCGCCAGCACCAACCCCACCGGCTCAAATTTCACATAACTATGCCACGCATCCGATGGCGCTGGAATCTGCGCCAGAAATTTCTCCGCATGCTCCGAAAAATACTCGCAGCATCCCGCGCACTTGGCGATCTCCGCCTCGGCGGCGACGATCGGCTTGCCCATCTCCGCCGTCATCAATCGCGCCAGTTCCCCTTGCCGCTGCCGCAGGAGATTCGTGACTTCACGCATGAGCGATGCGCGCTTCTGGAAAGATGAACGCCGCCATTCTTTTTTCGCCGCGGCCCCATCGTCGAGAAATTGTTCGACCTGCTCGCCGCTATGGTCGGGATACTCGGCAATCTGTTTCTCGGTCGTGGGATTGACGGAAATCACGGCATCAAGAGTAACGCGCGGGGTCGGGCCGGGAAATCGAATTTATTTCCCTCCAATGATCGAGTACTCTGCCCCCATGCTTTTGCGAACGCCGCTCTATGATTTTCACATCGCCTGCGGCGCGAAAATGGTGGACTTCGCCGGTTGGGAAATGCCCCTGTTTTACCGGGGGATTACGAGGGAACACGAACAGACGCGGAGCAGCGGATCCATCTTCGACGTCTCGCACATGGGCCGATTTTATATCACCGGGCCGGATGCCATGTCTCTGATCAATCGCACTCTGACACGCAACGTCAGCCAACAACGGATTGGCCAGAGCCGCTACAGCGTGGTCTGTAACGCCTCCGGCGGGGTGCTCGATGATGTCATCATCAGCAAAGACGCCAAGCATTGGCTTTTGGTCTGTAACGCCTCCAACCGCGCGACGATTTTCAAACAACTCAACTTAGTGCGCGACGACGCTAAGATGGATGCGACCATCGACGATCAAACGCTCACCACCGCCATGGTCGCCGTCCAAGGTCCAAAGGCATTGGATGAAGTCAGCAATTCCCTGGCCATCGACCTCCGCCAACTCAAAAGATATTCCTTCGAGAACGGCACTTACGGCATGAGCAAATTCACCGCCTTCCGCAGCGGCTACACCGGCGAAGATGGCGTGGAATTAATCTTCGCCGCCAGCACGGCCGAGTCGATCATCAAAGGAATCTCTACCGATCTGATGAAACCAGATGCCCCGATCCAACCCGCGGGCCTGGGCGCTCGCGACACTCTGCGCCTCGAAGCCGGCATGCCGTTGTATGGCCACGAACTCAGCGAAAGCCTCGATCCAATCTCCGCCCAACTCAATTGGGCTGTCGATCTCACCAAAGATTTCATCGGCGTTGAGCCACTCCGAGTCATCGCCCAGCACGGCCCCGCAAGAAAACTCGTCGGCCTGGAACTGGATGGCCCACGCATCGCCCGCCAGGGCACAACAATATTAAACGGCCCCACCAAAATCGGCGAAGTCACCAGCGGCACGATGAGCCCCACCCTGCACAAAAGCATCGCTATGGCGTACGTGGATGCCGCCCACGGGGAGATTGGCACGATGGTAAACGCCGACCTTCGTGGCACCAAAAACCCCGCCAAAATCGTCCCGTTGCCGTTTTACAAAAGATCAGCATAATCGCGCTCACAAAGCCTAAAGCCCACGGATAACAATCCGCGGGCATTTTCCGAGGAACCGAAATGCCCGTCCCCACAGACCGCCGCTATCTCGAAACCCACGAGTGGCACAAACTCGACGGCGACGTCATCACCCTCGGCATCACCCAGTTCGCCGCCGACGAACTCACCGACATCACCTACGTCAAACTCCCCGCCATCGGCGCAAAATTCGCCGCCAACGCCGCCATCGGCGAAGTCGAATCCGTCAAAGCCACCAGCGATCTCTACACCGGCATCGGCGGCACCGTCACCGCCGTCAATACCGAATTAAACAACAACCCCGGCCTGATCAATTCCGACCCCTACAATCGCGGCTGGATCGTCAAACTGAAAGTGACCGATACAAAAGAGTTGGCTAAACTTCTTTCGGCAGAAGACTATTTGAAAAAGACCGGCCACTGAATTGCCCGCTGATCCGTCCATTCTCAATCCCTCCGACACCTTCGTGCATCGCCACATCGGTCCCACCGATGCGGATGTGCGAGAGATGCTCGCCCTCGTCGGCGCAAAATCGCTCGATGAGTTGATGGATCAGACGATTCCCGCCGGCATTCGCCAGCAAGGCCCCATCGGCATCGGCCCCGGCCGAGGCGAAAATGAATTGCTCGAAGAACTCCGCGGCATCGCCGCCAAAAATCGCGTGATGCGAACCTGCATCGGCATGGGATATTCCGGCACCATCACGCCGCCAGTGATTCTGCGAAACATCCTGGAAAATCCCGGCTGGTATACGCAATACACACCGTATCAGGCCGAGATCGCCCAGGGCCGGCTGGAGGCGCTGCTGAATTTTCAAACCATGATCGCCGACCTGACCGGATTGCCGCTGGCCAACGCATCGCTGCTGGATGAGGCCACCGCCGCCGCCGAGGCGATGATGATGTGCTGGCACATTGGCGAGCAAAATCGCGGCTCGTTCTTCGTCGCCGATGACTGCCATCCGCAGACCATCGCGCTGGTGGCGGGGCGGGCGCGGGCATTGGGCATCGAGTGTGTGGTCGGCTCGCCCGAAGAAATCATCTTCAGCGGCACGTCCCTGTGCGGAATTCTTTTGCAATATCCCGCGACCAGCGGCGAGATTCACGATTTTGGCAAACTCATCGAATCCGCCCACGCCGCCGGAGTTTTGGTCGTGATGGCCGCCGACATTCTGGCGCTCACGCTCATCAAACCCCCGGGCGAATGGGGCGCGGATATCGCCGTCGGATCCTCCCAGCGCTTCGGCGTTCCCATGGGCTTCGGCGGCCCGCACGCGGCATACATGTCCACGCGCGCCGAATATGCCCGAAAAATGCCGGGGCGATTGGTGGGTGTGTCGCGCGATTCCGCCGGCAATCCCGCATTGCGCCTTGCGATCCAAACCCGCGAGCAGCACATTCGCCGCGACAAAGCCACGAGCAATATTTGCACCGCCCAGGTGCTGCTGGCGGTGATGGCCAGCATGTACGCCGTCTATCACGGACCGGATGGATTGAAAAAAATCGCGCGGAGGGTGCAGGCATTTACATCCGCGCTGGCCGCGGGATTGCGAAGGCTCGGCCACGATGTTCCCGAATCCCCTGTGTTCGACACCATCCGCGTCCGCCCCAACGGTTTGCCGGCCGATTCGATTATCTCGGCCGCGCGATCGCTCGGATTCAATCTCCGCAATTTCGGCGACGGCAGCATCGGCGTGTCGCTTGATGAAACCACTTCCCGCCGCGATGTCGAGATACTCATCGAATCCTTCGCCGGCGGTTCGACCATGCGCATCAGCGTCGATCAATTGGCGGGTGACAATCTTCCGAATCACCTGGCCCGATCCACGCCGTTTCTGACGCACGCGGTTTTCAACAGTTATCACAGCGAAACGGAAATGCTGCGCTACATTCATCAGCTCCAGAGCCGCGATCTGTCGCTGGCGCAGTCGATGATCCCGCTCGGCTCCTGCACCATGAAACTCAACGGCACCAGCGAAATGCTGCCGGTGACCTGGCCGGAATTTGCAAACATGCATCCCTTCGCCCCGGCGGATCAGACGGCCGGATATCTGGAAATGTTCGCGCGGCTGGAAAGTTGGCTGGCGAAAATCACCGGATTTGCCGCGGTTTCCCTGCAGCCCAATGCGGGTTCGCAAGGGGAATTGGCGGGCTTATTGGCGATCCGCGCGTTTCATCAGCATCGTGGACAAGCCGGCAGAAATATCTGTCTGATTCCCGTCTCCGCCCATGGCACCAATCCGGCCAGTGCAGTGGTGGCGGGATTGAAAGTCGTGGCCGTGGCGTGTGACGAGATGGGCAACATCGATGTCGCCGATCTGGCCGCCAAGGCCAAGGAACATCGAGATGATCTCGCCGCGCTGATGCTGACGTACCCTTCCACCCACGGTGTGTTCGAGGAATCGGTGAAGGAGATTTGCTCCATCGTTCACGCCAACGCCGGGCAGGTTTACATGGACGGCGCGAATCTGAATGCCATGGTCGGACTCTGCCGGCCGGCCGACATCGGCGCGGATGTCTGCCACCTGAATCTGCACAAAACTTTCTGCATTCCCCACGGCGGCGGGGGACCGGGCATGGGACCCATCGGCGTCGCGGCCCATCTTGCCGATTTTCTGCCCGGCAAAAAGGAATCCTTCGGCCCCATCTCCGCCGCACCCTTCGGCAGCGCGGGCATTTTGCCGATCCCTTACGTTTACGTCGCCCTGATGGGAGATGCCGGCCTGAAACGCGCCACCGAAATTGCCATCCTCAACGCCAACTACATGGCCAAACGGCTCGAGGGGCATTATCCGATTGTCTTCAAAGGAAAAAACGGCCGATGTGCCCACGAATTCATCATCGACTGCAAACACTTCGACACCAGCGCTGGAATCAAAGTGGATGATATCGCCAAGCGGCTGATGGATTACGGATTCCACGCCCCGACGATGAGCTGGCCCGAAATCGGCACGCTGATGATCGAACCGACCGAGAGCGAATCGAAGGCCGAACTCGATCGATTCTGCGATGCAATGATCGCCATCCGGGGCGAGATTGCGGACATCGAAATCGGCAAATCCGATCGCTCCGACAATCCCCTGAAAAACGCCCCGCACACCTCTGCGGCGATTGCATCGGATCATTGGAAGCATCCGTATTCGAGAGAGCTCGCCGTCTTCCCCGCCCCCTGGACCCGCATCTATAAATTCTGGCCGGCGGTAGGGCGGATCGACAATCCGTACGGCGACCGGCATTTGATCTGTGCGTGTCAATAAATGCGAAGAGATTGAACCACTAAGTCACGAAGACACGAAGCGGTTTTCGACGCGCAAACACAATTCGGCGAGGCACGCAATTAAATTTCAATAAAAAAATTGAATGGGCAGATTTCGCGGGATGATTCTGGATTCACAAAAGCCGCTTCGTGGCTTTGTGTCTTAGTGGTTTAATCCTCTTTTGAATTGATGCTGGGATCGTTCACCAATCGGGCCAGATCGCGGCGGAGGAGGAGGTTGGTTCGTAGAAAATATCGGCGTTGCAGCGCCCCGGCGGTGGTAGCGAAGATGGCCCACCAGGCGCCGCAGAGCACGCCGATGATTCCGGCCAGCGTCCAGCCAAATCGCAAGCCCAGGCCGGGGGAATTCCAGGGAATTGGTTCCGAGCCGGATGCGGTCAACATTTCATTCAGGCGGTCGACAAAAATCCTGATCCGGGCGGCGTGTCTGGCGATCTGAACCTGATGCACGAAATAGCCGAGGCTGAGCAGTCCGGCGCTCAGCGCGTGAAATCCCAGTCCATGCCGGGCATAGTTCATTTGGATTAGCGCCCGCCATTGAAATCCGGATTGGGCGAAGAAGTAGATTTGAATCGCCAGAACTCCGGCAGCGATTGACCATATCCAAACCCGATTCCATCGGGAACATCTCGCTTTTTCCAGTGCTTCTCTGGCCACGGCGATTTTTTCATCACCATATTTGCGACCGAGCCACTCGAGGAATGTTTCGAGCTGCAACTGCTCGAGGTTTGTGTTGTCCCAGAATCGTTTGGGCCAGATGAATAGCGGCAATAGGCCCAGCGTGATCGTCGCGCCGGCGATGGTTTGCGCGATGCCCCATGGCCGATGTCGATTGGGTGGGCGATTGAGCGCACGGGTTAGCGCTTCATCAAATCGCTCGCCACGATCCGGGGGCTGGAGAATCCATTGCGTGGGGGAGAAGATCATGGGATCAGGGATTCCGGCGGGGCGCGAGGGAGATCATAAACATGCCGCCATTGCCTGACGGGATTGTGCTGGGGCGTGGTTGGACAATTGCGCGCCGCAGCGGCGACAGAAGCGGGCGTTAACGGGATTATTCGCCGCGCAGCGGATTCGCGCGCAGGGGAGCATGACATTGCCCAACACTCGGCGGCGGCGCGGTGGGAGAATGCCCAGACCTCGCAGAATTCCGCCGATCACTTTTCCGAAGATTCGCAGAACCAGTGACAATACCCACAGGGCAAACATCAGCCACCCGAAGATGAGCGCCGCTCCGACGATCAGGATGGCGAAGCCAATGTGTCCCATAAACTGCTCCGATCATGCCGGCACGGACTGCGGGGTGAGTGTTTCGCCGCAGAAGATGCAGAATCGGTCGGTGCTATCAGGATAAGCGCCACAACGGGGGCAACGCCGCACATTTGCCACCAGTTGCCGGCCGCAGAACATGCAGAATTGATCCTTGGGATCGACGGACCGGCGGCACTGTGGGCATTGGCCGGCGGGAATCGAGGTCGGCTGGCGGGGAATCGGGGGCAATGGCATCAGTTTGGGCAACGGCGGCGGGGTAAGGATCGGAGCGGCCCTCAGCGCCGCGGCGAATTCCTCGGCCGATGCGAATCTTTTGTCCAGCCGGGCATAACTTCGACGAAACACATCATCCAATTGTTTTGGCACATTGCGATTTAGATCGCTGGGGACTTCCGTCCCGGCTGGTTTCTCGCCGGTGAGAAGTTCGTAGAAGACAACCCCACATGCGTACAGATCGACGCGGGCATCGGACTCGGCGCCGCTGCGTTGTTCCGGGGCCATGTAATCCAAAGTGCCGGCAATCTCGCGCGCCTGCGGGGAATTCATCGATGCGGAATAGGCGATTGAACCCGTCGAGTTGCCGGTCGAAGTGCCCAATCCAAAATCGGTCACCTTCACCAATCCCTCGACATTGAATCCCTCGCGGGCCGCGCGCTCGTGGATCAGAATATTTTCCGGCTTCACATCGCGGTGAATCACTTTTTGCTTGTGGGCATATCCCAATCCCGCCAGGACCTGCTGCATGATGGCCACCGCATCGGGGATGCTGGCGGTTCGCGCCTGAACCAATGTTCGCAAACTCGTGCCGGGGACATATTCCATGGTGAGGTATGGCACCGGAGCATACGGATCAAATCCGATGGCCCGGACGATGTTGGGATGCACCAGGCCATGAATGGCCACCCCTTCGCGCTGGAGATCGCGGAGGAACTGCGGATCGGTGGGGATTTTGATGGCGACCAGTTGATCGGTCCAGACATGGTGGTGTGCCCGCCAGACTTCGCCGAAGGTTCCCCCGCCGACACGGGTGTCCAGAACATATTCCCCCACTCTATCGCCAGCTTGTGCCATGGATTCAGACAACCTTCTCCGCGATCCAGTCGCAGATCAGCAGATTATATACACCCGCAACCAGCCCGCCGAGGATTAAGAACGTCCAACCGGCCGAGCCGACGATTTTCCAATGAAACAGCCAGGCGAGCAACACGGTTTCGGCGATGGCATAAATCCCTACCAACACGCCACCTGCGGCATTGCTGTCCTTGCCCGCCACCCAGCCGATGATGGAAAAACTGACCCACGGCAACGCCAGCACGATCCCAAACCACGCGAAAATTCGGCCGGTGCCATCCACAAGCATCTGCCGGGTATCGGAATCCATCTGCCACCATGAAATCCCCGCGGCGACGACGGCCAACGCCACCAAGCCGGCCACGATCTTCCCCACAATGGTTTTGAAGAATCCCATGCTTCGGCTTCATTCTATCGAATGACTCATGTAAATTCTTTGGCTCTGGGGCAAACGAAACTATATCGGTTGCGGTTCCCATGCCGATTGGCCCGGTTTTCTCGAATATCCATGAAAGGCATCTCCGGTCAACAAAAAAACTCTCCTCGCGTAAATCGCGTGTCGCTTTTTCCTTTTCAGGAACTCTTTTGGTCCGTTCGCCGGTCGTGACTGGCCTCTCGG
>JBEKUH010000112.1:0-11892 GCA_049515255.1 Tepidisphaeraceae bacterium
TAGCCGTGAATCGACCCGTGGCGCATCCACGCAGTCTAAAGCTTCAAGGCCCGGCGGTACCTGTGAGAGGCCGCTGGATGCCGAGCGTCTCAACTGGTCGGCCATGACTCCACCGGTAAGTGTTTGAGATTAAAAGAGTTCCGCAGCGGCCCGCAAAATTTGGGTTGGAGGAAAAATGCGCCGCGGGGATGCTGCGCCCGTCCGGGGCAATGTTGCGCCCCGCAGCGCGGCTGCGCGCGGGCAGATGTGGAAAGCAAAGAAGGAGTTTGCGGAATGAATCACGCGACCGATTCCTGGCGAGTGGAGACTTTCTCCCACACCGCCGGTAAACTCTCAACAACCTATGACCAACGGATCGACAGCAACCCCCGACCACATCGACGACGGCGTGTTTCAGGGATGGGTGATCGGATTCTGGCGACCCCACGGCCTGACCGCGCGGATCGCGTTGACTCTGTCGGTGTTGGTCTGCGCGGTAATCCTGTATCTCGGCTCTCAATGGTTCGGCGTCCCGGAATTGCCGGGGTTCGATGGCAGCCTGCTGCGGCAAAGCTCGCCGGCGATGGCGATTATTCTGGTGGCAATTCTAATGCCGATCGCGGCGTTGGTGGGAACCGTGCTGGCCGGCGCGGTGCGGTTCGAGGCGGGGTTGTTCGCGGCGGCACTGGGGTTGATGTGCATCTCACTTCGCACCGGAACGATGACATCTGTTCTTCAGGAGGCCAACGGCCAGCCGGATGTGTACAAAACTCTCGCGGTGGAATTGCTGATGCTCTCGATCATCCTGATCGGCGTGTGGGGAATGCTGTGGGTTCTGGGAAAAAAGACCGTCATCAACGCCGAGCATCACGATGGCGCGGCAACGGGATCGCAATCCAACGGAATCGGCGCGCTGATCACGCAGGCGATCGTCACCGCGCTGGTGATGCTATTTTTCTGCCAGTCCGAAGCGAAATATCAGGTGCTGGCATCGGTGGGAATTTCATCGGTGATCGGAACCTGGATCGCATACACCAGCTTTCCCGCCCGGCCGAGCATCTGGTATTGGACCGCGCCGCTGCTGGTGGGAATCATTGCATACATTCTGGCGGCGATGAACACCGATCCGAATTTGATGATCGGTCATCCCGATACGCTTCTGGGCGCGCTAGAGCGGCCATTGCCGCTGGATTACGCCAGCGCCGGACCGGCCGGAGCGATCCTGGGATATTGGACAATGCGAAAAAAGACGACGACGTAACGCTCAGAGAATCATTTCGCTCGCGCGGCCCGAATCGCTTCGACAAATGTTTTTGCGTTGGCTGTCACGCTGGCCCAATCATTTTTCGCCAGTGCATCTTTGGTGACCAGGGACGATCCAGCTCCGACGAACACCGCCCCGGCTTTGATCCATTCGCCGGCATTTTTCGTATCCACGCCACCGGTTGGAGTCAGGCGAAGTTGCGGCAGCGGGGCGAGAATATCCTTGAAATATCCCGGTCCCAGCACCGTCGAGGGAAATACTTTCACCACATCCGCCCCGGCGGTCCAGGCGCGGAGGATTTCCGTCGGTGTGAATGCGCCGGGGATCATGATCTTCCCGTATCGCCGAGTGGTGGCGACGATCTGCTCATCGAACACCGGCGAGACGACGAACTGCGCCCCGGCGGAGATCGCATCACGGGCGGTCGCGGGGTCAATGACGGTTCCCACGCCGATCACGGCCGAATCGCCGAATTTGTCGGCCAGCAATTCGATGCCACTGATCGCCTTGGGCGTGCTCATGGTAACTTCGATGCTCGGCACCCCGCCGGCCAGCAGCGCTTCGGTGATGCCAACGAGCTGGTCCCTGGATTGGGCGCGGATGACGGCGACAACGCCGGCGTCGGAAACTTGTTTGAGATATTGTTCTTTGGTTTTGGGCATGGCGGGAATGATAAAGGATGAATGACTCCGGATGAATAGATTCAATATTCTAATTTATTTCGGTTGCGACTCTGGCCCTTGGGAGCGCGACCGTTATAATCCGGCCATCGGGTCGTGCGGCCCATGGCAGGGCGGCTCGCGGGCTGAATCTGCCGTCATTTTAACAGGATGTTACCCATCGCAGGAGGCTTTTCATGGCTGATGCATCTCAGGATTTCCCCACCGTTCTCGGGCCCGACGCCAGTTTTAAAGGCGAACTCTCTTTTGAAAAAGGCATGCGCGTGCACGGCAAGCTGGAAGGCAAGATCACTTCCGGCGGCCGATTGCATGTGGCCAAGGAAGCCAAGCTCATGGCCGACGTTGACGCCAGCGCGATCATTGTCGAGGGCGAGATTCATGGAAATATTTCCGCCAGCGATCGCATTGAGCTGAAAAATTCCGCCCGATTCGAAGGCGATCTCCGCGCCAGCAAGCTGGTGGTGGAAGAAGGCGCGGTGTTTTCCGGGCATGTGAGTGTGGGCCCGGAAGCGGCCAAGGGTTCGGCCAAGCCGTCCGTATCGGTGTCGGTGGCGCGGCCCATGCCGCCCGTCGGCCAACCGGCCCCGCAACCGGCGCGGGTTGGATAAGGCCGACGATAAATGCCGATGATAAATGTTGAATGCTGAATCGACGCGCCTATCGGCTCGGTATTCGACATTGATTTTATGCCCCTTCCGCTTGAGCCCATTATCAGTTCGCAGGGTCCCGGCGATGATGCCGCGCAGATTGTCTGCCTTCATTGCCGTCGCGTGCAGAATGTGTCGCGGCGGGCGATGAGCATCGTCTGTAAGTTCTGCCACAAATCGCTGAAGCTGGAAGATATTGCCATCAAGGATTATCAGGCGCGGCGCAGCATCGAAACCTGCGGCGTGGTGACCGTCGAGCGGAAGGGAAATGTGGTGACGGACCGTGTTCTATGCGGCGGATTGATCGTGCGCGGGAAGGTGAAAGGCACCGTCACCAGCGGCGGCCCGGTGCTGGTGGGCCCCGATGCGGAGATCAATGGCGATGTCGCAGCCCCAAGTCTCGCCGTCGGCGCGGGGGCGATTCTGGAAGGGAATTACAATATTGGACCGGATGCGATCGAGGTGGTGAAGAATTAGGGGCTGATCGCGGCCGCACAGGCTCCAGACATTTCCGAAGCGCCTTTCTTCGGGTTGTTGACTATTATCCCCGCTGACTATGTCTAAGAAATCGAACTTCCGAAATGCGGCGATGATTCTGTTGCCCGGTTTATTGCTGGCCGGCTGCAAGGTTGGCCCAGATTACCATCAGCCGCAAATGCCGATGCCGGCGCAATTCAGCGAGATCGGCGCCGCCACGCAACCGGCGACGCCCGAGACGACCATGCCGGACGCGACGCAGCCGTCCACCCAGCCGGCGACACTCGATGTCGCGCCCGATGATTACCAGCGTTGGTGGACCACGTTCAACGATGCGGAATTGAATTCCCTGATTGAGCGCGCGATCGCGGGAAATCCCGATCTCGCATCCGCCGAAGCGCGGGTTGCCGAGGCCAAGGCGAATCGCGGCGTGGTTTCATCGGGTCAATGGCCCGAGATTGATGCAGCGGGTGAATACGCCCATTCCAGAACGCCCACCAGCGCCTTCGGCGCCGTCGGCAGTTCCTCGTCATCATCCTCATCTTCTTCCTCGAGCCCGCTCACGGCCTTCTCCGCGCCATTCATCACCGATTTCTGGCAGGCGGGATTTGATGCGACGTGGGAGTTGGATGTTTTCGGCGGCACGCGGCGAGGTGTCGAATCCGCCAACGCCAGCATCCAGGCGGCCATCGAAGGCAAGCGCGATGTGATGGTCTCTCTGCTGGCGGAAGTGGCGGTGAACTACATCGAGTTGCGCGGCGCGCAGCAGGAGTTGACGATCGCCAAGAGCAATTTGCAGAGTCAGAAGCAAACGCTCACCTTGACTCGCACGCGCGCCGAGGGCGGCGTGGCGCCATTTCTGGATGTCGCCCAGCAGGAAGAAGAAGTGGCCACGACGGCCGCGACGATTCCGACATTTGAAACGCAGGTGCAGCAATATATTCATCACCTGGGAATTCTGCTGGGCAAATCGCCCAACGAAGTGTCGGCGGAATTGGGCCCGGATTCGCCGATTCCCGCGGGCCCATCCATCGTGCCGCCGGGATTGCCGGGTGATTTGCTGCTGCGCCGGCCGGACATTCGAGAAGCCGAGCGGCAGTTGGCGGCGGCGACGGCGCAGATCGGCGTGGCGACGGCGGATTTATATCCCAAATTCTCCATCACCGGCGCGCTGGGAACCGAGGGAGATCAGTTCAAACAACTGTTCGATTATGCGGATCGCTATTACGACATTGCTCCGGGCGTGACGTGGGACATCTTTGACGCTGGGCGCGTGAAATCGAGTATCTCGGTGCAAAACGCATTGCAAGCACAGGCGTTGCAGGCCTATCGCAAAGCGGTGTTGCAGAGTTTGCAGGATGTGGATGATGCACTGATTGCGTTCAACCGTGAACAGGTGCGATTGCAGGCGCTGCGGGATGCGGTGGCCGCCAGCCAGCGGTCGCTGAATCTGTCCACCGAGTTGTACGACAAGGGAAGCACGGATTTTCTAAGCGTGCTCGATGCCCAGCGTGATCTGTTCGGCGCTCAAAGCGCGGTGGCCCAAAGCCAGATGCTGGTCTCGGCGGATTTGGTTGCGTTGTACAAAGCGCTGGGCGGTGGATGGCAATAAAGGGTGTGAGAAGTGGGACTAGTGGGATTTTTCGCTGCATAGAAGATGGGAGCCACCTAGAAGATTTGCAATAGCTCATTGCGATTTCTCCCCTGCGAACGCGGCCCGTTGCGATGCGAGGAAATCCAGCCAGCGGTCCATTCCCTTGCCGGTTTTTGCGGAAACTTCCATGATCAGCATGCCCGGGCGTACCGATTGAATGTTTTGGCGGGTTAATTCCGGGTTGAATTCGACTGCGGCGGCGAGATCAATTTTCGTGATCACGCAAATGTCGGCGGTGTTGAAAATGGTCGGATATTTCAGGGGTTTGTCTTCGCCCTCCGTTACCGAAAACAGCACCAACCGAAGATTCTCGCCGAGGTCGAATGTCGCGGGGCAGACGAGGTTTCCGACATTTTCGATGAAAAGAAAATCCAACTCCCGCTCGTCCCAACCTTCCAGTGCGGTGCGAACCATTTCAGCTTCGAGATGGCAAACGGTTCCCGTCGTGATCTGACGGACGGGCGCCTGGCTGCGGGCGAGGCGCTGGGCGTCGTTGTCGGTTGCCAGATCGCCCACGAGAGCCGCGACCCGATAATCGGAACGCATGGATGTCAGAGTCCGTTCAAGAAAGGCGGTCTTTCCCGATCCGGGGCTGGAGACGAGGCTCACGACGAAAACGCCGGCCTGTTGAAAGCGGTCGCGTAGGGCGCGCGCGGTCACATCATTCTGCTTTAAGACCTGCTTACGCACTTCGACGAGCCTAGTTTGTGATTTCATCCAAATCTCTCCCTTGTTCGACAATTTCCATCGCGACAACTTCAAGTTCGCGCCCGGTGACGATATTGGGCGTTGGCGTGCCGCATTGGTTGCAGCAAATCTGCTGGGGCGACACTACTTGCCGATCGACCCCACACTTTGGACAAAATGCGACGATGGGAACTTCCTCAATGATCAATCTCGACCCGGCAACGCCCGACATTTCCGCGGCCATTTCGTAGGATGCGAGCAAGGCCGACTGAACGACGCCGGCCAATTGCCCCAGTTTCAAGTGGACTTGCGTTACGCGAGCACCTCCGCGGCGGTCGGATTCTTCGACCGCCGCATCCACGATGGCCAGGGCAATTGAGAGCTCGTGCATCTGTGGGCTCTACATTTTGCTCATGCGCATATAACGAATCAGCGACGGAATAAACGTCGCGGCGGTAATAACCACCAAGACTCCGACAACAATGCCGGTAATTTCAAGAGCCGGTTTCATTGCACATCTCCTTGGCAGCGCCATACATTTGCCCTCTGGACGTCGCGCCGGCGCCTGCCAAATTGCGCTCGTCCCGAAGAATTTCCTGAACCAACGATTCGATCATCGCGATCGCTTCGTCCACCGCGTTTCGCACCGGCGGGGTCAGTTCCATCTGCATGTCCGTTTCGGCATCAAATGGAGTCGGCTCGCAACCGATCAGCAACACCTTGCCGAATTTCGCGCCCATCGAGGCGGCCGATCGCAACACTTTCATCGGATCCATGCTGTGCGCATCAATCATTTCATCGCTCTCGCCTGGACCTTGCAGCGACAAAACGTCTGGCTCGATCAAATACAAAGTTCCGGGCGGTTCGCCGCGCGGCACGGCATCAACAATGATGACCGTCGGTATAGTTTCAAGCAAAGCGTAGGCCAAATCCAACCCGCGAATACCGAAGTCAACAACGCGCACGCCATCGGGAAGCGGTCGTCGGATCATCATCTGGGCGACCTCGACGCCAAACGCGTCATCTCCCAGGAAAATGTTTCCGATGCCGGCGATGAGAATGCGCGGAGCTGACATTATGAATTCGTCTCTTGTCCGACCAGGTCGAACTGAAATTTTAAGTCGTCTTTGAGCTTGATCATCCCGCCGAGCGCGGTCACGCGTTTGATGCGGTAATCGGGGAGCATCAGCGTGAAATCCCCGGTCAATCGAAGATCGCGCTCGGCTCGCCTCAATTGCACATCGATGGATTGCGTCTTTGTGACTCCGTGCAGCCGCATATCGCCTCGCAACTGTGCTCGAAACCAATCATTCGCGATTTTGGTCAACGTAATCCCAGTGCTGGCGAAGGTAATTTCGGGATATTTGCTGACTTCGAGCACTTCGTTCATCACTTGATCCTGAATTTCCTCTCGATCTTTCTCTTTCACGTTGTCGATCAGCTCGAGCGACGCCGCCTGGACCGTCATCTCGAAGGATGATTCCGCCGGAATTTCTGGGTCCAATCGCATTTCTCCCCCGAATTGCCGGATGACGAACTTGGGGTTGTGGGCGAAGCCGGCAAGCATTCCGGTGGCGAACGCCTGAACCGTGAATCGGCTGCGTTGTGAGTCCAGCGGATAACGCTTGATCATCGGATCACATCCGAAATTCACATGCCCTTGAGCCGCAGATAGCGCTCGACATCGGGAAGAACGCCTCGGATCCCAGCCTTGAATGGGCCTTCCAGATCGGGCATTAGCGCGCCCAATGCGGCTTTGGCGCTTTGGCGAAGCGCGGGATGCGCCAGCACCATGCCGGCGCCCAGAACAATCAACGCCGCGCCGCCGGAAAGCATCAGGATATCTCTCGCTTCCGTGTCCAAATGTTCACTGTTGGTCTTGCTCATGGAACCATCTCCTTTTTTCTTTACGCTTGTCATCACATCACTGCTGCATCATGCTTTGCGGCTCGACTTCTTCGACGCCGAAGAAAAACCGGTGTCCGGGTTGGCCGGCGAAACCGAATTCCTGGCCGGGATCGTCTTCGAGAACAACCGCCAGATGAATGCGGTCTTCGTAATCCTGCTCGATTCCGACAATGGTGGCGATCTTGCCGTCGAGGGCGATGTCAAAAACATCCGCGCGGCCGAGCGGACGCAGCCGCACGCGATGGCCAACGGTGATTTCCACCCCATCCTTGACGACGCGCTCGATCCGTCGCTCGTTTTGGGGTTCGGGGTCGAATTCAAATGGCTGCCAGTTATTCATTGTGTTGCTCCTGCGCGACCGGACGAAGGCCGCGAACGGCGCCGTGGAGGTTCATCAACTGGTCTCGGGCGAGGGATTCGGTCCGCGAAAGCAGATCGCGAACCCGATCATCGACGCCGGCGGCAGCGCGTTTTTCGTCATCCGTCAGCGTGAGAATTCGCAATGTCAGGATTTCGTCGATCTCCGTGGAATCGAACAGATCGCCCGGGCTTTCCGGCGCGAGCTGGGGATAGTCGTAAAGAATGATCGGCGAGGAAAGAATCGTGTCGCGCTGAACGCCGTCGCCGACCAATACCGGCCACGCGCCGATGTTGCGGCACGCCCTGGCCTCGCCGGTATAAATATCCGGGGGATCAGTGAGGGAAACGAAGTCGCCATCTTCGACGCCGAGCAGCGTATGCGTGGAAATGAGCGATTGCATTAATGCCTGATCTCGGCTGCCCAATTCCGCCAGTTGGGTTTCATTGGTGATGCGAATCGTCAGCTTGAAAAGATCGACGAAGATTCGGGAGGCGGAAATCTCGACAGTGCCGTTAATGGGCTGTTGATCGCGGATCAGAATGGCCTTGATCCTGTCCGATTCGCGCAGCGGTTCAATGGTGTGTCGGGATGGATAGCTGAACGGAACATTTTGGGGTTGCCGGAGCAAATCGGAAAATTCAACTTCGCCCAAATCAATCTCACGTTCTTCGGCTTCCTGCCAGGCTTGATAGGAAGCATCACCCAATTGCAAAAATTGCACGAGACGATATTCGGGGTCGCCATCCGATGGTAATTCATCCAGCGGCGTCGAAAGCTCGCCGACTTTTCGATCCGTCAGATGCAGAAATCGCACAATGATCCGCAGTTTGGCTTGATCCGTTCCGGAGACCAGACATTCCGTCTGCATCGCACAGGAATCAGTGCCATCTTGTGCGTCGCTCCATGCCTTCGGATAGATGCCGCCGAAGGTCCAGCGCTGCGAATTCTTCACGGATGGCCGGTACGGGTACAGAACGTATCCCTCGTACAGCAGGGCGCGTGCGAGTTTGTCCACGAGCGTTCGGTTCATGCGATCACCTGCTCGCCTTCACCGGCCAGGAGTTTTTCAATCGCTGCTTCCCACGTCGGCAGGGAATGGCGAATCTTGAAATCGTAGAGTTCGTCAAACGCATCCTTTCGCAGCGCCAGCCAGGCGGTGTTGGGATAATACATGTCCATCATCTTTCGCCAGGTTGAGATCGGCAGGCGGAAATTCGATTCTTTTTCCCAGGGGATTTGAGAGACTTGCAGATGCCCATCCTCGGCGGCGTAAAAGATGGTGCCACTGAACAGAAAGCACAGCGGCACTTCGCCATCGTCCAGTCCGTAGAAATATTTCGTCGCCGCGATGTTGAAGTCGTATGTGCAGGCGACCGGTAGCTCGACGGATGTTGCGCCTTCAAACGGCGGAACGACAATACCCGCGTGCGCCCAGAGCATGGATCGCATCGTCTGTCCCCAGCGGGACGGCTCGCCGAAAAGATCGCGGAGTCGTTCTTTTTCGGGTTCTTGATACGTCCGCCGCGCCGGTTCGATGCGAATCTGGCAACGAAGGGCAACCGCATGGATCGGTTGGGATTCGGAATCGGCGATGGCCAGTGTGAAATTCAATAGCGGCGATGCCGCGAACGGGACGGGATCGGCCTTGTTCACAATGAAGGTGAGGTCAGGCATTGGGTCCTCGTTTGGAGACCGATTTGTTTTTCAGTTCGTCGAAATACCGAGCGATGTGCTCCCAGACCTCGACACCGCCGGAGAGCCCGCGCCAATGCATGCGGATGAGGCCGACGAGCTTGTAGCATTCGTCGATTGGGACACGGTGATATTCCCGCGCCAGGGCAACCCGATTCACCAGCAGCGCCTCAACATCCGGCTCGAATTCGCCGAGGATCGGATTTGCCACGGTCAAATCCTTCCATGCCTCCAGCGTGAGCAATGATTCCGTTGCCCCCGCCGGCCCCGGGAACATTGCGACGACGCGCTTTGCCGGCGTGCTGAAGAAGAAGAATGCGAGGTTGATGGGGAGATGCAGATTCTCCCACTGTGCATCGGTGAGCTGAAAATCCGTGAGATTCTCGATGCGCCGCGGAACTCGACGATATCGACCATTCTGTTGTCCGCTGAACAGAATCGCACACGCATCGCAACTGCAAACTAGCCGTCGGGATTGCACTTCAATTAAATGCGAATGCTCTGGACCAATCGGCAAGCTGCAAAGTTCGCAGCTCTCGACCTTGGGGCGCGGACGGATGAATCCGCGGAGCGCTGTGACGGGAAGTTGTGGAGTCGCTTCAGTTGGCGACATCGATCACCTCGACAGAACAGTTAGAGCGACATGGCCGGGATGAACCGCTTCCTTTGCCGAAGGAGATTCGCCTTCCACCTGAATCGACGCCGCATCGGGCGCCTGCTCGGTGATTGCCTCTTCGATGGTGCTCTTAAGCGTCATGGCTGAAGATGGACAGCCATGACAACTGCCCTGAAGGCGCAGGCGCACGATACCATCTTCCACGCCGAGCAGCTCGACATTGCCGCCGTGGGAATGGAGATAAGGCCGGCATTTATCGAGCGCCTTAAGCACCCGCGTCTCAAGATCGAGCGGATGCTGGCCATACAACAGCAGCAGACCGGCGATCAGATCGTCCTGAGCGAGTAAGTCGATCAGGTCGGTGCCGCTTAGTTGGCTGGATGCGATTCGCTCCAGCATCCGCTCCAGCACGGCTCCGTGCATGTCCATGAGACATTGCACGACCTCCCGGGTCTTGGCCTGCGCCTGCGGATCCTTGAATCGCTCGACTTCCTGCAGCAGCGTGTCGATCCGGCGAATTCGCTCGCGCAACTGCCGGTCTTCGGTGGCATCGGGCATGGCATCTCCTTAGTGCGCTGCTGCGCCGAACATGGGTTGGTGACGCGTCTCCAGCACTTTGCCGCCGCCGAGATACATGTGCACTCCGCACGGCAGGCATGGATCGAAACTGCGCACGGCGCGCATGATGTCGATGCCTTTGAACTTATCCGGGCCGTTTTCCTCGAAGATCGGCGTGTTTTGCACCGCATCCTCGTAGGGGCCCGGCGTTCCGTAGCTGTCGCGCGGGTTGGCGTTCCAAGGCGTCGGTGGATACGGGTGATAATTGGCGATCTTTCCATTGCGTATCACCACGTGGTGTGAAAGCACGCCGCGAACCGCTTCATGGAATCCGCAGCCGATCGCTTCATCGGGGACTTTGAAATCGGTCCACGTCTTGGTGTTGCCCGCGTGCAATTCGGCCATCGCCTTCTCGATAAAGTGCAGGGCGCAGCCGGCGGCGTAGGCCTGGAAATAAGTCCGCGCGCGATCTCGTTCGATGCAGTTGCTCCACTTGGGAATCTTCCACTCGAATTCGACTTCCGGCAGCGACATCGTCTTGGGGAGATAAATCTTGACGCTCTGGCCGGTGGATTTGACGTAGCCGATATCAACCAGTCCGGCCAATGCGGTCGCCCACAGCCGGGCGATAGGTCCGCCGCCGGTGTCCAGCGCGAGATGTTCCTGAGTGCGTTTGTCGTACCAGCGCGGGGACATGACCCAGGTGTATTTGTCCTTGAAGTTCCGTTTTTGCGGACGCGGAATTGTCGTTTGATTCCAGGGATGGCGGCGATCGACGGGATTGCCCAGCGGATCCTGCTTGACGAACATCTCCTCCTGTTCCCAATCATCGTAATACGAGCTGCCCAGGAGAATGCGGATGTTGAGGCCAATGTCGATGAGATCGGTCGTGACCAGTTTGCCATCGACAACGACACCGGGCGTAACGAACATTGCCTTGCCCCAGTTGCCCATGTTTTTGTAGGTGTAGTCGCAGACATCGGGATTGTTGAATGATCCCCAGCATCCCAGCAGAATCCGCCGCTGGCCGACTTTTTCGTAGCCGGGCAACGCCTGATAGAAAAAGTCGAACAGATCATCGTGCAGCGGCACGACTTTTTTCATGAACTCAACATACTTCATCAGCCGAACGAGATAATCGGTGAAGAGCTGCACCGTCGGCACCGTTCCCACCCCGCCCGGATAGAGCGTGGATGGATGCACATGCCGGCCTTCCATCAGGCAGAACATTTCCCGCGTCATTCGGCTCATGGAAAGCGCCTCGCGATAAAATTCACCGGTGAATGGGTTCAGCGCCGTCATGATGTCGGCGATGGTGCGATATTTGTGGATATCCGCATGCGGCGCGGCGGTTTTTTGCGCCTTGGCC
>JBEKUH010000113.1:0-11706 GCA_049515255.1 Tepidisphaeraceae bacterium
GAGTCAGATGGCTCCAGGAGCATCCCCGTGGCGTGAGATCGGGGTTATCACCCGATCGCCGACACGCGGGCCTTGGAGGTTCCACCGCCCCAAAGAGGTGCGCGGGTTTCTCCAGCTCGGAGGCTAAGCAAATAGGCTCCGAGATTTCTGATCGGCCATGACCCCGCCGACAAGTTTGGCGACATCGCCAAGTCCAGCAGCGCCCGCCTCGCGAGAGAGCGGGGACCGATTGTTCAAAATAGCATACCACACAATTCGGGCGATGTTAAGTGAAAAAATTATATTTTTGTTCGGTATGGTGGAAAGAGGGATTTTGACCACGGATGGGCACGGATTACGCGGATGGAGGAGGCGGAAAACCAGCACCATCACCCATTGATGCGGCCTAGGAAATAGGTGGCCATCGGATTTATCATTCTTTATACTAAGGCATGGCGGATAACGGATTTTTGCCCAGCAAGGTATTGCAAGTCAGGTAAACCTCCTGTGAAACAAGCTTGCACATTTTAGATTGTCTATTGCGCAGTCGCTCGCACATCGCAACGACCGGGAAGGATGGGAAAAGTGAAGAAACTGGCTATTTTTGCGGTCTTGGCGACCGCGTTCGTAACTGGCAGAACATTCGCCGGGACTTTTTCGGATAACTTCTCCACGGGACTCAACCCCACCTACTGGAGTGTTGTCAACCAAGCTCCCAGCATCCTCACCGTGAGTGCCCCCGGAGGCAGTTCTGGAGTTTCACTCGCCAATACGGGTGGGTTACCAGGTTCTGACGGTGTATCTGTCGTTCTCAATCTTGCTGAATTGGGCGGAAATATCACCGGAGACTTTTCGGCCCAAATTGACTTTTCCAACTACGCCATCCTCAGCGGACCAGGGGATGAACAGATCAGTTTGGACCCCAGCTTTTCGGACGGCAGCGCTTGGGATGATATTCGCAACCAATAGTGGGGAATACTTCTCACCCAATGTTCATGTCTGGGATGGTAACAACATCCAGGGCGGGTTTGCCACATCGGCGACGTCTGGTACGTTGTCCATAACCCGGATCGGTCCCAATTTGGCCGCTTGGTTCGATGGCACAGAAGAAGTAAGTGGGCACTACGAGTTTGGATCACTTTCATATTTGGCATTCAGCCTTTATTCTCAGGGGAATAATTCAACCGACACCTCTACGGTTACGTTTAACAATTTTTCTATAACGGCCGATTCTGTTCCCGTACCGGAACCTGCATCCGTCGGCGTGTTGGCATTGGCTGCGATGGGCCTCCTGGCTCGACGCCGACGCCGTAACAGGGTGTGAACGCCCCCGCACGCCATGAGGAAAAGGCGAGGACGAATTAAAGGTGACGTGCGCTGATGCGAGCCATGACACATTCTTCCATGACGCGCTTAACTATTCGTGGGTACCCTTCACACACGTCTTTCCGCCGTTTCCACCCCATTTCCCACTTCCATGTTGACTGCCGGGCAACCGATTTTCAACCGTGTACATAGGTAAATTCGTTAAAGTAACTGCAATTTCAAAAATCTTGGAATTTTTTTGTTGCCTTACGGGCAACATCTTTGTTAGATTCCCCGCCCATGCCGGAAGTCGATGATCATGCGATCGAGTCCGAATTGGCTCAGCTTGGCACGCGGCTGGCAGAAATGCGGTCCAAGCGCGGCTGGACATTGGAAGAAGTCTCCGAACGATCGGGCCTTTCCAAGGCATATCTTTCCCGACTCGAAGGCGGTAGCCGACAGCCGTCCATCGCGGCGGTGCTGACTCTGGCGCGCGTGTTTGATGTGCCGATGGCTAGTCTGTTCGGATCGCAACGCAAAGATGAGCCGTGCATCGTTGTCCGCGGCGGGGCTGTCCCAACGCGTGAGGGCGATGGCATAAAATACACCCCGCTTTCCATCGGGTCGCAGTTCAATCTCGAGCCGATCCGCCTGGTGGTTTCAGCATGGCGGCGGGGGAATGAACGATTTCAACACGAAGGCGAAGAATGGCTGTTCGTGCTTTCAGGAAAATTACGACTTTTGCTCGGAGATCGAGAATATGCAATTGATGCGGGCGATGCAGCGCATTTTGATGCGCGTCTTCCGCATCGGCTGGAGGCGATGGGCGGCACGGATGCCGACATCATCCTCGTGGCTTCTCCCATACCAATCGCAACCACTCGCCGTCCTGAACCGACGGCGGCAACCGCTGGGCTGATTGGGTAGCCCGGAAATGAATTGATTGATCCGGGCGATGTTGGCCCGGCATTTCGCTCTGCAGAAACGACCGTACGAAAGAGTGAGGCGGACGAGGAACCCGTATCGGGCGCAGTGTGCCGGTGTGTAGCCGTCACGCGCTTGGACGGTGAGCGAGGATTTTTTGGAGTCTGCCATGAGCGATGTCACATATGCCGATACCGTTAAGAAAACGCATACGAATCTCAAGCACAACGCGTTGAATTTCTGGGAGGTCTTGGCCCAGGCGATTGCGCTGATTTCCCCCAGCATGACGGCGGCACTGATCGTGCCGCTGATGTTTGCCACCTCCGGTACCGCGGGATGGCTCTGCTATCTCTTCGGCACCATCATGCTGCTGTTCGTGGCGATCAATCTCAACCAGTTCGCCAAGCGATACACCTCCGCCGGGAGCATGTATGAGTACACCGTCAAAGGCCTGGGCCCCAAGCTCGGCGGCCTGTCGGGTTGGTCCCTGATCTGGGCATACATGTTCATCGGCATTGCCGGCGTTTGCGGCTTCACCCACTTTGCGTCTCTGCTGCTGGCACAAGCGAGCGGGAGCTCGGGATATTTGTCGCATCCCTCGATCACGCTCTTTGCCATCTGCGTGTTCACCGCCTGGTTCCTGGCATACAAAGACATCACCTTCTCCACGATCCTGATGCTCATTTTTGAAGGCGTTTCGGTCGCGGTCATCATGATGCTGGCCATTCTGGCGGTAGTGAAGACCGGCGCGATCGATATGACTCAAATTCACCTCCAGGGCCACGGTTTGAAAGACATCGGCCTGGGCGTGGTGGTGGCGATCTTCAGCTTGGTGGGTTTTGAATGCGCGACGGCATTTGGTGAAGAAGCCAAAAGGCCGCTGATTATGATTCCCAGAGCCGTCATCGCCAGTCTGTTATTGACCGGCGCATTTTTCGTCTTCATCACCTATGTCGAAACGCATGCTCTGGCCAACAACAATCCCACACTGGATCAGCTCCAGGCCCCGCTGACCACGCTGAGCGAGAATCTTGGCGTCAAATGGATGGGCGTGGTGATCGAGTTTGGCGCTATGACCAGCTTCTTCGCACTGGCCATGTCCTGCTTGAATGCCGGGTCGAGAATTCTGTTCACGATGGGCCGATACGGAATCTTCCCGATTTCCATCGGCAGTTCGCATAAACACAATCTCACGCCGCACGTTGCGATCACCAGCTTTGCGTTGATCCAGTTCCTGATTCCCACGATTGTTCTGCTTATTACCTATACCGGCAACAATGCGGCCAATGCGTTACAGATCGGCGCCCCGTTCGACGAATTCAATGATGCCGGCCTTTTCGGCGCCATGGGATTCTGCGGCGGATATGTGCTGATCTCGCTGGCAACGCCGTTCTACCTGAAGAAGATTGGCGAGGCCAAGTTTTATCACTGGCTTCTCGCGGGAATGGCACTGCTTCTATTGCTGATCCCGATCGTCGGCACGGTTTATCCGGAGCCGTCCTATCCGCTGAATTACTTCGCATTCATCTTTGGAGCCTACATCGTGGCAGGTATTATCCTGGTGGTGATGCGGAGCAAGAGCATGGCGGAAATCGACAGCGTGCGCAAGGTGCTGGACGAGAAGACGGCCATGCTGGTGATTCCCGCGTCATCCGAAGCTGTGCCTCCCGCCGACGCCGAGCCGGCGCTAAGCTGATGGCAGACCGTTATCGTTCGTTGGCATGAACAGGCGCGTCGATCATACTCTCCTGGTCGGCGCGCCTGTTCCAAGCGGTTAAAAAGGGAGTCATCATGTCCGCAACCACGGAAGCAGGAACACTCGTGAGCCTGCATCGATATCCGGTCAAGTCGATGATGGGCGAAGAACTGAATGCGGTGAAGGTCACGCCGCGTGGATTGTATGGCGACCGGGCCTACGCGCTGAGCGATGTCGAAACGCACATGGTGGTCAGCGCCAAGAACCCGCGGAAATGGCCAAATCTTTTCAGCTATCGCGCGGCTTACGTCAGCCCGCCGGAAACGCAGCCGTCAATTCCTGCGGTGCGCGTGACATTGCCCGATGGAACACTGGCGGTGAGCAGCAACCCGGATTTCGCCAAAACGATTTCCGGGAAACTCGGCCGACAAGTGACATTGCTCAGTGCCGCTCCGACCGGCGCCCAACTCGAAGAATATTGGCCGGACATGGAAGAGTTGGCCCATCACGATGTGGTGACCGATGAAGCCATGCCACCAGGAACATTTTTCGATCTGGCGGTCCTACACATTCTCACCACCGGCACCCTCGACAAACTCCGCGAGCTTTATCCCGCCGGTCGAATCGAGCCTCGCCGGTTCCGCCCCAATCTCATTATCGATACCGGCGGCCAAAAAGGGTTCGTCGAAAACGGCTGGATCGGCAAAAAACTCTCCATCGGCCCGGATGTAAGAATCGAAGTCACCGGCCCATGCCCGCGCTGCGTGATGACGACGCTGGCACAAGGCGATTTGCCCAAAGACCCCGGCGTCCTCAAAACGGCCGCCAAATACAACGAAGTCCGGGTGGGAGTTTACGCATCGGTCGTTCAGCCGGGAATGGTCCGCATCGGCGACCGAATAAGCGTGGAGTGAGATTGCGGTTGGAGTGAGATTTCGGGAAGACAATTAATGCTTGATCGCCCCCGGTGGATTCGGGATGATCCGCCGAATGGGGCCGATTTCTCAGCAAGGGAGTCCGCCGTTGCCGTACCTCAGCGGCATATATATCTACCCGGTTAAATCGCTCCAGCCGGTCTCGGTGCCGGAAGTGGCCGTGCTGCGCAGCGGCGCGTTGGCGGGGGACCGGGGGTTTGCGATGTTCGATGCGGAGGGGAAATTCGTTAACGGAAAACGAAATGCCCTCGTGCATAAACTCCGCTCCAGTTACGACCCGATTACAAACATTCTGTCCCTCGGCCGGGCTGATTCGGATTCGTTGTCACATTTTCACATTGATCGCCAGCGGGATGAATTGCATGCCTGGCTGAGTGAATTTTTCTCCATGCCCGTCACGCTGCAAAAAAATGGCGATGTCGGATTCCCTGACGACCTGGATTGCCCCGGCCCAACCATAATCTCTACGTCCACCCTCAGCGAAGTCGCATCCTGGTTTCCTCCGCTGGACACCACCCAATTGCGCCTCCGCATCCGCGCCAACCTCGAAATCGGCGGCACCGAACCTTTCTGGGAGGAACGCCTCTACACCACCAAAGGCTCATGGATCCGCTTTTACATTGGCGACGTTCTCTTCCACGGCAACAACCCCTGCCAGCGCTGCGCCGTCCCCCCGCGCGATCCGATGACCGGCGAAGGGTATCCCGAATTCAGCCAGATTTTCCGAAAAAAACGGGAAGAGACGCTCCCAAATTGGGCGGAAAAATCCCGATTCAATCATTTCTATCGCCTGGCGATCAATACCATCGTCCCCCCCAGCGACAGCGGCCAAATCCTCCGAGTTGGCGATGAGATCAAGGTCGATGGCGTGGTGTCGGGCGGATAAATCCATCGAAAGACTTAGCCACCGATGGGGCATCGATACGCACCGATTAATTACATAAAAATGAGGCTGAATATCCTTCTGTTTTATCCGTGTTATCCGTGCCCATCCGTGGTTCCAAAGTATTTTGACCACGGATGGGCACGGATAACACGGATAAGAGAGAAATCTAATGCCGCTGCTTCACATGAGCGATCTTGTCGCCTTTTTCGGTGCCAATCGGTGTCCCATCGGTGGCTAATTTTGCATTTGTTCCAGCCAAAGTCGCTTGCTTGAGAGCCGACTCTCCGGGACGATATGCGTGCTCATGCATATTGTGACCGTTTACAGCAAGCCGGATTGTTCGCTGTGCGACGAGATGGAATTGGTAGTGCGAGCGGTGGCCCGTCGGCGGCGGTTCAAGTTCGAGAAGAAAAACATCCTGGACGACCCCGCCCTGGAAGAGAAATACGCCGAGGCGATTCCCGTCCTGACCGTCGATGGCAATGAGATTGCGCGATATCGCGTGACGGCGTATGCGCTGGAGGCGGCGCTGACGGAGTGAAAAGTCGGTTTTCGGGGTTCGGGTATCGGGTTTCGGGTCAAGAAGAAAACGCGCCGGCTTTCTCTTCACCCGAAACCCGACACCCCAAACCCCAAACCCGATTTCTTTACTTCCCCCCGACCCCACCGTATAGTTTTGACCCCGGCGGAACCGATTTTTGCCCGACGGAGCCGTATTCATGACTGATACCAATCCGCTTTCGGGGTCCAAAACAAGCCCGCTTCCCACGCAGGCCAACGCCGAATCGTTCCTCCCGCAATCCACCGTGCTCATCGTTGATGACAACCCGCAAAATGTGGAACTGCTGCAGGCATTCTTGGAAAGCCTGCCCGTCAAGGTCGTCACCGCCTGCGACGGCGTTGATGCCCTGGAAAAAGTCGCCCAGCACAATCCGGATTTGATCCTGCTGGACATCATGATGCCGCGCATGAGCGGGTTTCAGGTCTGCAAACGAATCAAGAGCGATCCCAAGACCAAGGATATTCAGGTGCTGATGGTGACCGCCCTCAACGAACTGGGCGACATCGAACAAGCCACCGAATGCGGAACCGATGATTTCGTCAGCAAACCCGTCAACAAATTCGAGCTGGTCACGCGCGTCAAAAGTCTCCTGAGCGTCCGGCACCTCAAGGGCGAACTTGAGCGGGCCCTCACTTATCTCAACGAAATCGAACAGGATGAAGAGGCGAGCTGAATTCAAATTCAATTGCAATTTCCACCACGGAGACACGGAGAGCACGGAGGAATTCAAAAATAGAGAATTAGCCACCGATGGGGCACCGATCACCACCGATTGAAGAGGATAAAATCCATCAGTATTTATCGGTGCCAATCGGTGTCCCATCGGTGGCTAAATGCATTTCTCCGTGACCTCCGTGTCTCCGTGGTGGAAACTCTTTTCTCCGGGGAAGTAAATGATCGACCAGACCGCCAGCATCGAGAAATTCCTGACCGAAGCCGCCGCCCGTAAGCCGGCTCCCGGTGGTGGCAGTGTCGCCGCATTGGTCGGTGCGCTAGCCGCCTCCATGGGCGAAATGGTCGCCAATTACAGCATCGATAAAAAAGGCCTGGAGCAATATCAGGACTCGCTCAAATCGGCCCTGGCGGAATTCCATCGCGCACGAATCCTTCTGATCGGCCTGATGTCCGAAGATCAGTCCGCTTTCGAGGCCCTTTCCTCGGCCCGAAAACCGCCCCCGCACAAAGCCGCCCTCGCTGCCGCGGTGCTGGCGTGCATCACCGTTCCCCAGGCCATGTTGGCCGCGGCTGTTTCGATTCTGGAACATTGCGATAAAATCGTCGATCAGGTCAATCCGCATCTGCTGTCCGATTTGGCGGTTTGTGCGGATTTGGCCATGGCCACCGGCCGATGTGCCATGCACAATGTGCGGGCGAACCTGCACGAAATTGCCGACCCCGGCCAGCGGCAGAAGATTCAAGAGAGCAGCGAAACCATGCTGAGCCATGCGTTGACATTGGTCCAGCGAGTCGCGCCCCGGATCGCCAAGCGGATGCAAAAGCCATGAGCGGATCGCCGGATTACAAGCTCGATATCGCCGGAGTCAATGGCGGAAGCGATTCATCCGAATCCGAGCAGGCGAAATCCGAGCGGCCGTATCTGAGCGTCCTCTTCGCCTGCTGCTCGGTGTATCAGCGGATTTACCGCAATCCCGAAGCCACCGCGTACCTGGGGCGTTGTCCCCGATGCGGCAAGCCGGTGAAGATCGGCATCAGTCCGGATGGAACCGATGCACGCGAATTTGTCGTGCACTGACTGGAATGAGACAATTGAGACACGGAGGTCCGAAATGAGCAGCGTTGCACCCGCGGGATATTCAGTGGCCAGGGCGATTGGCAAATGCCAAATCTGTGCCCGCTCCATCGCCCCGGGCGAAAAACTCATGGCCGCCCTGCGGCAAACTCAGGCCACCCTCGAGCGCCTCGACATCTGCTCCGCCTGCTGGCCGGCTTTCGACAAATCAGCCCTCCTCGGTTTCTGGCAAACCACCATGCCGACCCACGAAGCCAAGAAACATATTTTTGTCGATGACGAAGTGCTTTGCGAATTGTTCGAGCGCCTGGCCGATGCGCCCGAGCCGGCCAAGATCAACTTCCGCTTCGTCCTGGGCCTGATCCTCATGCGAAAACGCCGGCTGGCCTACGAATCCACCCGCATCGAAGATGGAAGAGAAATCTGGTCCATGCGCCTCCGCGGCAAAGAGCAGACGCTGGACCTGGTGAATCCCAAACTCGACGAACAACAAGTCGCCGAAGTCAGCGGCCAACTCAACGGCATCCTCAGCGGGGATGAGGGATGAGATTGAATTGTGTCGGGGAACGATCGCGGGAGGCGCTCTTATTCCCCTCCCCTGGTACTCCGGGGGAGGGTAAGGGTGGGGGTCTTCGATCTTACGAGCGGCGTTCGACAAACCAACCCCCACCCCAACCCTCCCCCGGAGTACCAAGGGAGGGGGAAATGCCGCGGCACGTTTCGCCGATGAGTCTCGCCCTGATCCTGCTGCTTCTCGCCGCCTGCACGCCTCCACCGCCCGCGCCGCCGCCCAAACTTTATCTCGGCCCCACCCTTACCATGGCCGACCTCATCTCCCAAATCAACGCCCGCAATCAGCAAATCCCCACGCTCTTTGCCAACTTCGACCATTTCAAAGCCTGGTTCGTCGATCCCAAAACCAACCAAACGCACTACGTCGATGGCGAAGGCAATCTGCAATACACAAGCCCCAACAAGATTCGCCTCCGGGCCAGCAACGATCTCTACGGAAATCTCTTCGACATGGGCTCCGATGGCGAAAAATATTGGGTCTCCATCCAGCAGGGCAATGAAGTCTGGGAGGGAACTTACAACACGCTCATGAACGTCGGCCCGCAGGATGTGCCCCTCCAGCCGGACCTGGTTCCCGAAGTTCTTGGCGTTCGCCCGATTGATCCGGACATGAACGAACAGCCGGTTCCGGTCATGCGATTCGACAACGAAGCCGATGCGTACATCATGACTTGGAATCTGCATCTCCCCGACCGATGGGTGGCGCAGAAAGAGGTCTGGTATGACCGCGCCTCGCTGATGCCCACGCTCGTGAAATTGTACGACTCCAACGGCCGGGCGCTGCTGGTGGCGAAACTCTCCAAACCCGGCCTCGTGAAGATCGACGGTGTCGCCCAAAACCAATGGCCACAAATTCAAACGCATTATGATTTGTTTTTTCCTCCCTCCGGCGCGAAGATGGCGTTTGATCTGGCGGATGTAAGTCTCTCACACAATGGTCATCCCAACGCGGCCAACTATCGCATGCCAAACTGGGACGCAAACCAGGTGGTGCACAATCTCGATGAACCCAACCCGAATTAGTTCCTGGATCATCGCATCGCTCTTGCTGGCCGGCTCGGCTTTCGCCGCGCCCACCACCCGGCCGCAAGTTCCGCGCGATCTGCTCGCCCTCGGAGGCCCGGATCGATTCTGGATCGCCCAGGTCCTGACCGACCGGGACGATCAGGGCCAATTCGATGTCACCCATCTGCTCTATCGCCTGCAAATGGGCGCCTGGACCGAATTGCAGCCCGTCTCCAATCGAGTCGTCGATCTGGCGTGCGACAGCGGCGAACTGCTGCTCGTGCTGGACAACGGCCAATGGATGATCGCCAACGAGGACAGCACGCGCCTCGGCTCCAACCCGCCTGGCAATGCGGCCGTACTCGCCATGGCCAACGACCCCGACACGCTCTGGGCCATCGTCCGCACCCAACCCGCTGCCACCGGCGCATCCACCGAGGCAACCACTCAAGACGTTATTCCCTCCATGACCGCCACCGAGCAGCACCTGCTGATCTATCGCATCACCGATGGAAAATGGATCAATCCGTTACCGTTGCCATCTCAGATGATCGGCTTTCCACAGCAGATCTCCCTGGCCGTGGTCGAGCGCTGGCCTGTCGTGGCATGGGAAGAAGATGACGGGCGGATTCTCATCAGCCAACTCGGGGCCGATCAAAAATGGTCCGATCCCATCGCGCTGGCGGTGGGTCCGGTCGAGAATTTCAAGCTGCTTGACATCCAGAATCATCCCGCGCTGTGGGTGGCCAGTGGATCAAACGCCGACACCCAGCCCGGCCAACTCGCCGACTGCGGGCGCATTTTTTCCGGGGATAATTTTTCAAAATCGGTTGTGCTGAAACTTTCCGGCCAGGCCCCGCCCGATTCCACCCCGCAAACGGTCGCCGTTGCCTTCGAGAAGCTCCGCTGGCTGGCGGTCAACCCCAACGGCGAACCGCTTGAGGAGCCGTTTGACATGGAAACTTTCCAGCCGACCGAAACCGTCCAGCCCGTCGCCAACATCGGGCCCGAGGAGGTTCCGCTGGTGCCGGCGCTGCTGAGCGCCGTGCTGGTGATGATGGTGGCGACGTTCGCCGGAACCAGTTTTCGTCGCGGCCGACCCACCGAAGAATTGCCCGTCGCCCAGCCCGTGAAATTGCGCCTAGCGCCCCTCGGCGTGCGCATGGCCGCCGGCCTGATCGACTTGCTCCCGCTTCTGGCCACCATCGGCCTGTTGCCCAAGCCCTCCAACGACCCCAGCGCCGACAACCGCACCGCCATGATTCTCTTCGGCATCGGCATCCTCACCTACGTCGGCCACACGCTGATCGCCGAACTTCTCTGCGGCCAAAGCATCGGCAAAATGATGCTGGGCTTGCGCGTCGTCGGCACCGAAGGCCAGGTCCCCAAACCCACTGCCATCATCCTGCGAAACCTCATGCGGATCGTCGATGTAATCCCACTGCTCCCTCTGCTGTTCCTCCCCTTCACACCCCTAAGACAACGCATCGGCGACATCGCCGCCGGCACCGTCGTCGTCGCCCGCGAGCCGGAATCCAACGGAGATGAATAGAACGACGAGAAAGTCCCGGGCTTTAAAAAAAGTGTCAAGGAAAAAGGGGACATCACTGATTATTAATCAGTGATGTCCCCTTTTTCCTTTCTAGTGGGCGCGGGACAATTGTTTCTTGGACTCACGAGACGGGTATGGTTAGGATCCGGGTTTATGGGGACTTCGCAGGGAAAACCCCGCTATTTAGTGCTTGGTCAGCAATTGGCAGCAGCCAAGAAAGCGGAAGAGCAACGGGTCGCAAGTGGGACAGCCGGTGTTAGTCCGCTTTCCCCAGATATGCGCTATGGTCCGTGTTCTGGCGAGCAATTTTTTCTTGACCTCGTTCCACTGCCGCTGGATGCTAAACTAAATGATCTTTGCCAACGCTACGCCGAAAGTGGGCCATCGGAGCGATCCCTAATTCGTTCGTCATTGAGCTTAGGAACCTCTGAATAACCCAAACATTCTTGATCCCGGATTTTTCCATGTCAATCGCCGCGACATTTTCGATTCGGTTTTCGTCTCATCGGAGCGGCCCAGGCCGTTTTTGCCGGCCGCGG
>JBEKUH010000114.1:0-11628 GCA_049515255.1 Tepidisphaeraceae bacterium
CCCACCCCCACCCCAACCCTCCCCCGGCGTACCAGGAGAGGGGGAGATTCGTTGACGCCGCGATCACTTCTCGGATGTCGAAGGAGTTTTCGTCGTCTTGGTTGATTTGGGTTTCGTTGAAGCAGTTTCGGTGGATTTGCTTTCAGCCGCCTTGGCGTCCGTTGCTGCCTTTGTTTCGACGGGCTTGCCATCAGCCGGTTTGCTTTCGGTCGAGGGGGCGCTGTCGGACTTGGCATCTTTTTTGTATGCGTCGCTGCGATAATCTGTTTCGTAAAATCCGCCGCCTTTGAAGATCAATCCAGCTCCGGCGCTGATGAGCCGGCGGACTTTGAGCTTGCCGCATTTGGGGCATTTGCGGGCCGGACCCGACGAGATCGATTGGAATTTTTCAAATTCGTGCCCGCACGCGTCGCACTTATATTCGTAGGTCGGCATGTTGTGCGATTACTCCGATTTGCTGACGGCGACCTGTGCCGGCCGAAGCGTGCGGCCATGCAGGGAATAGCCCTTCTGCAGCAGTTGCGTGACGCTGCCGGGCGGGAATTCATCGCTGTCCTGATGCATGATCGCTTCCATCGTGGATGGATCGAACGCGTCGCCGGGCTTGGGCGCGATGTCTTCCACGAATTGGCTTTTCAGCACCGACAGCCACTGGTCGTGGACGATCTGCATTCCCTTGAGAATCGTGGCCGGATCGGCCTTGGCGGAGTCGGCGGCGAGAGCGCGCTCGAAATTGTCGATCACCGGCAGCAGGCTGCGGATGAGCGAAGCGTTGGCGAATGCGACAGCCTGTTCTTTATCGGCTTCGAGCCGGCGGCGGGCGTTTTGAAAATCCGCCGTCGCGCGGGCCAGACGGTCGAACAAACTGGCGCGTTCGTTCTTGAGCGCGTGGAGATCATCCTGATCCTGAATTTCATCATTGGTTGGTGTGGGTTCTGAGTTCATGATTTATCGCTCCCGGCGTTATTTCTGTTCTTCGCCAGTAATCAAACCTTTCAGTTTATTCAGAAAACTCTTTCTTTCCTGCGTCAGGCGGACGTCGGCGCTGTCGGAAAATTCTCGCAGCAACGTCTTCTGCCGCTCGGTCAATTTCTTGGGCACCTCGATGATGATCTGCACGAGTTGGTCGCCAACCCGATAGGATCGCACATCCGGCAATCCTTTTCCCTTGAGCTTGAAGACCTCGCCGTGCTGGGTGCCGGAGGGGACGGCCATGGTTTCGGTCCCGCGAAGCGTCGGCACCTCGATCTCCGCGCCCAGCGCGGCCTCGGCGAACGAAATCGGCACCTGGCAGACCAGATCGTTGTTGTGCCGAGAGAAAATCGGATGTTCCTTGACACCAATGTAAACGTGCAGGTCGCCGGCGGGAGCGCCATTTTCGCCCGCTTCGCCTTCGCCGGTGACGCGAACGGCCTGCCCATCATGCACGCCGGCGGGGATTTTGACGACGACAGTTTTCTTGCGGAGTTGCCGACCGGTGCCGCCGCAGGCTGTGCAATGTTCGCGAACGACCGTCCCTCGGCCACGGCAATTGGGGCAGGTGACGACCATGCGAAACATGCCGCCGAATCCCTGCTGGGCGACCCGGCCTTGCCCGCCGCATTGCACGCAGACGACCGGGCTGCTGCCGGGCTTGGCGCCGGAGCCGTTGCATTGCTCGCACCGGTCCTGACGTTCAAATTCAATCGTTTTTTCGCAGCCCTGGGTGACATCCAGAAGCGTGAGCTCGACGCGGGTTTCCAGATCGAATCCGCGCGCCTGTTGTCGTCCGCGCCCACCACGGGCACCTCCGCCCAGCGCGCCGCCGAAGATATCGTCGAACATTGAGAAGATGTCCGTGACATCCATGTGGGAGAAATCGTGCTGGCCGGTGACGCCCTGGTGGCCGAATTGATCGTAACGCCGGCGCTTTGCGGTGTCGGAGAGGACTTCGTATGCTTCGGAGCATTCCTTGAATTTGGCTTCCGCGTCGCCCTTGTCGCCGTTGTTGCGATCGGGATGGAATTTCATGGCGAGCCTGCGATAGGCGCGCTTGATCTCCTCCGCGTCCGCCGACCGGGCAACGCCGAGGACTTCGTAATAATCTCGTTTGGCGGAGGCCAATATTATCCCTTCATGAAATCACTTTTCATCGCGAGGCGTTCTGAAAAACTTGAACGGTGATGTTCGCGGATCGGATCAAACCTCTGAGCGTTCCCCGCGCCACCTCACGATGGTTGGGGATGGATAAAGTCACAATCTCGCCGGGTTTTACCATAATAATATGACTTCCCGTTTGGCGGGCGACTTGCCAGCCCAGCTTCTGAAAGGCGCGAGTAACTTGCCGACCATTTAAGACCGGAAGCTGGGAAGACATTAAACGGTTACCTCAACCTGGCTCGTCTCGACCGTTAGCGGAAGTCCCCGCTCAGCCCGCACGGCAAGGCAAAGCTTGATTGCCTTGTGGATATTCTTCATCGCTTCGGCTTTGGTGCGGCCCTGGCTGATGCAGCCTGGTATCGAAGGGCACTCCACAATCCATGCGCCGTCTTCATCACGGTCAATGGTCACATTGAATCGCATATACGCGTCTCCGTTTGCGGTTGGCACGACAAATCATTTGCCGCTCATCTGATCTTATCGGCGTTTTAGCCCGGTGGAAACGAACGCGGCCGCTGCGAAGCGACCGCGCGGGAAATCCCGTTCCGTTTTTCGATCCATCAAACCACCGTCTAAACCACCGCACCGGCGACGGGCGTGAGTTCTTCGCCCTTCTTTTCCTTCAATTCGGTGATCAGCACTTCGGTCGTCAGCGCCAGGCCGCTGACGCTGGCGGCGTTGAGCAGGGCGGTGCGGGCGACCTTGGTCGGGTCGATGATTCCGGCCTTGAACATGTCCACATATTCGGCGCTAGCGGCGTTGTAGCCCCAAGCGGGATTTTTGTTGCTGAGAATCTCATCGACCACCACGTCGCCGTCCTCACCGGCGTTCTGGGCGATCTGATGGGCGGGGGATCGCAGGGCCTGGGCGACGATTTCAAATCCGAGTTTTTCGTCGCCGCGCGCTTTGCTCTTGGCGGATTCGACGGCTTCGATGGCGCGCAGGAATGCGACTCCGCCGCCGGGGACGATGCCTTCTTCGGCCGCCGCGCGGGTGGCATGGAGGGCGTCGTCGATGAGGTCCTTGCGTTCCTTCATTTCCGTCTCGGTGGCCGCGCCGGCCTTGATGACCGCCACGCCGCCGGTGAGTTTGGCCAGTCTTTCCTGGAGTTTTTCGCGGTCGTAATCGCTGGTGGTGGATTCGACCTGTTTGCGAATCTGCTCGGCACGCGCGTCGATTTCCTTGCGCTTGCCGGCCCCTTCGACGATGAGCGTGTTGTCCTTGTCGACCACAATGCGTTTGGCGGAGCCGAGGTCGGACAGTTCAATATTTTCGAGTTTCAGGCCCAAATCCTCGCTGATGAATTTTCCACCGGTGACGACGGCCAGATCGCCCATGATCGCCTTGCGGCGATCGCCAAAGCCGGGGGCTTTGACTGCGCACACGTTCAGGACGCCGCGGAGTTTGTTCACGACCAGCGCGGCCAGGGCTTCGGATTCGACATCCTCGGCGATGATCAGCAACGGTCGGCCGCCAGCGACGACTTTGTTCAGCAGGGGCAACAGCTCGGCGAGGTTGGAGACTTTCTTTTCGTGCAGAAGAATCAGTGCGTTTTCCAAAATGGCCTGAAGCGTTTGTGTGTTGGTAAGGAAGTAGGGGGAGAGATATCCCTTGTCGAACTGCATTCCCTCGGTGTATTCCAAAACCGATTCGGTGCTCTTGCCTTCGTCAACGGTGATGACGCCTTCCTTGCCGACCCGTTCCATCGCGTCGGCCATCAGGTCGCCGATCTTTTCATCGCCGTTGGCGCTGATGGTAGCGACGCGCTTGTAATCCTCGCGGCCCTTGACCTTTTTGGATTGAGCGGTGATCGCGTCGGCGGCGATCTCGGCGGCCTTGACGATGCCGCGCTGGATCGTGACAGGGTTCACGCCCGTCGTGACCATGCGCAGGCCTTCGCTATAGATTGCCTCGGCGAGAACAGTTGCGGTGGTTGTACCGTCGCCGGCGACGTCGCTGGTTTTGCTGGCGACCATGTTCACCAGCTTGGCGCCCATGTTCTCGAATGGTTGGGGGAGTTCGATTTCCTTGGAGACAGTGACGCCGTCCTTGGTGATGCGTGGGCTGCCGTAGGATTTTTGCAACACGACGTTGCGTCCGCTGGGGCCGAGCGTCGCCTTGACGGCCCTGGCCAACTGTGCCAGCCCGTTGGCGATTTCGGTTCGGGCGTCGGAATCGAATTTCATTTGTTTCGCTGCCATGATTCATTGCTCCAATTCATTGAAATATATTTGCGATCAATCGACACGAAGATGTCCAGCCGCGAGGATAGGGCCTGCGGCGACCAATTGTTTTCCCTCGGGATCGACGCGCACGTTCAGTCCTTCCATCGAGCGCGCGCCGAGCAATGGCAAATCGCCGTCTTCGGCAAATACCACCTCGTCCACCGTCTTAATATCAGCCGATACCTCGACGATGGCATATCCAACCGTCCTGGTGATTCGCTGACCGTTGGCCATTACAAACGTCCGATCCTTCTTTTCCGGGGTGATGCCGAGTTGTTCGAGTATTCGTCGCGGAACCCAAGTTGCCTCGCTGCCGGTGTCAACGAGCATCTTGTCGACCACTGCAGATTTGCTGCGATCGGCGATCTGTCGAATGGTGACGTTGATGTAAAAGCATCCCATGACGGGGTCCAAAAATTCCGATTATTCCAACACGCCCAGGATGTCCGACTCGCGGAGGATGACGAATTTCTCGCCATCGACTTCGACATCGGTTCCGCTGTACTTGCCGTAAAATACGGTGTCGCCGGCGCGGACGGCCAGTTCCATGTGCTTGCCCTTCTCATCGAATTTGCCCGGTCCGACGGAAATAACCTTGCCCTTGGTCGGCTTTTCCTTGGCCGAATCCGGCAGCACAATCCCGCTGGCGGTTTTGGTTTCCGCTTCCGATTGCTTGACAATGACGCGATCCTGCAGGGGTCGAAGTTTCATGGTTCAATGCACCTCATGTAAATGTATAGCCTTATCGATCTCGTAATTCGTTCCCTATGCTGACTTTTTCCGTCTGGAGGCGGCCGCCAGACTCTTTATAATTCCGCGCAAAACAGTATTGACCGACTCCGAAGTGCTAAAAACCCTCGCCACATCCGAATCGAGTCTGACGGTCACTTCCTGCGCGGCGGCATGGCGCTCCAGTGCGTCCACTCCGATTCCGATGAGCCGCATTTTGCTAAAATCAAGGTTCGCGGGCAAATCGTAAGCATCGTGCGAGGAGCGGGTTTTATTTGCTTTGATCTTTCGCCTGGGCATATCGTTCTCGCTCTTCTTTCGTCACTCTCCGGGCACTGATGATTCGATATAATCCGGCGCTGGGCCGGGTAAACGAAACCGTCAATAGGCGGCTCTTTGTCGAGAAGCCGATTGCGACATATCGTGCTTCCGTCTGCGAGTGGTCAAAGTCCTCAAAGATCGTGGGCGCCACAAATACCTCTTCTGCCTCGGCGAACGATATTTTGTGTTTTCGAAGGTTCGCAGCCGCCTTCGGCTCGTCCCACTCGAATTTCATCGTTCACCTCGAGGCCGCTTACATCATGTCGTCCATCCCACCCATGCCGCCCATTCCGCCCATGCCTTCGGGGCCGTGACCGTGGCCGGCGTGGTCGTCCTTTTTCTTCGGGGCTTCGACGACGATGCAATCTGTTGTTAAAAGGAGAATCGCTACTTCAGCTGCGTTTTGCAGGGCGGTGCGCTCGACTTTCGTCGGGGTGATGATACCGGCTTTGATGACATCGACGTATTCGCCGGTCAAGGCGTTGAAGCCGTCGTTGTCCTTGCTCTCCATCACCCGGCGAACGACGACCGATCCGGGCGTTCCGGCGTTTTCGGCGATCTGTTTCAGCGGAGCGGCCAATGCCTGGCGGACGATCTTCACACCCGTGGCTTCATCGCCTTCGAGTTTCAGATTTCCGCCGCCGTTGAGGGCTTTCATCGCGCGGATCATCGCCACGCCGCCGCCGGCGACGACGCCTTCTTCCACCGCGGCGCGGGTGGCGTGCAGGGCGTCTTCGATGCGGGCTTTCTTTTCCTTGAGTTCCGCTTCGGTGGCGGCACCGACGTTGATCTGGGCGACTCCACCTGCGAGTTTCGCCAGGCGCTCCTGGAGTTTTTCGCGATCATAATCGCTGGTGGTGATTTCGATTTCGCGGCGGATTTGTTCGATACGGCCCTGGATTGCTTTGCTCTCGCCGGCGCCTTCGATGATCGTGGTATTGTCACTGTCCACGCGGATCAGTTTCGCCTGACCGAGCTGTTCGATTTCTACTTTGTCCAATTCGATGCCCAGATCCTTCATGATGGCCTGGCCGCCGGTGAGAATTGCGATGTCTTCTAGCATGGCCTTGCGGCGATCGCCATAACCGGGGGCTTTCACGGCGGCGACGTTAAGAATCCCACGCAGCTTGTTGACCACCAGGGTTGCCAATGCCTCGCCCTCGATGTCCTCTGCGATGATGAACAGCGGACGTTTGGCTTTTTGAATTTTCTCCAGCAACGGAATCAACTTCGTGGCGGCGGAGATTTTATCTTCGTAAACCAGGACAAACGCCTTTTCAAACTCCACGGTCATTTCATCCTGATTGGTGATGAAATTGGGCGAGAGATACCCGCGGTCGAATTGCATTCCCTCGACGACATCGACGAAGGTCTCCAGGCTCTTGCCTTCTTCGACGGTGATAACGCCGTCTTTGCCGACGCGCTCGAACGCATCGGCCATGATGTCGCCGATGGCGCGATCGTTGTTGGCGGAGATGCTGGCGACGGATGCGATGTCCTGCTTGCCGTTAATGGGCTTGGATTGTTTTTTGAGATTCTCGACGACGGCCTCGACGGCAGCGCGAATCCCGCGCGCCATGGCCATCGCATCAGTGCCGGCGGCGAGATTGCGGTAGCCTTCCTTGAAGATTGCCTCCGCTAAGACCGTGGCGGTGGTGGTTCCATCACCAGCGACATCGGATGTTTTGGTCGCCGCCTCTTTGACGAGTTTGGCGCCGATATTTTCGTATTTGTCCTTGAGTTCGATTTCCTCAGCGACGGTGACGCCGTCCTTGGTAATGGTGGGAGCGCCCCAGCCTTTGTCGATGACGGCGTTTCGTCCGCGCGGGCCGAGGGTGGCTTTCACCGCCCGAGCGAGTTTGGTAACGCCTTCCAAAAGAGATTTGCGTGCTTCCGCGTCGAAGGTCAACATCTTGGCTGCCATGCCGGTTCTCCTGTTTGATTTGTGCGATGCTCAAATGCGTCGGGGGACTCCTCGCCGAGAGGGACCGTCCACCGCCGCCGATGGGATTGCATTATCAAAGGGAATGCCGCGAAATCGAGATCGTGATTTAGGATGTTAATTCTGAATTTGCAAGCAGTTACGGTTATGGCTCTGGATGGATTGTTAATGCTGCAACTGTCAGCGTGGCAGAGATTGGGTTGATCGGGGAACTGCCTTGCCAATTTGGCATCCATGAAAAACCGAACCGGGCGCGAGGGAGGGACTATCGCGCCCGGTTCGGCAATGCAAAAGTTAATCGAGGCTTCGCGGTCGCATTAGGCCACCGAATGGCTGGCGGCCTGGCGATTCAAGATCTGATCCGCCAGCTTCGTCAGCTTTTTGTCGGTGTCGGCTTCCTCGTTCAGTGTCTGCTGAAGAAGCTGCTCGCCATCGGTGTCATTCAACAGCTTGGCGTAGCTGCGTACGCAGCCGTAACCGGCGATTTCGTAATGTTCCACGCGCTGGGCGCATGCGACCAGGCCGGCATCGCGAATCTCATCCTCACCGTCCATATCGATCATCTCTTTCCCCTCGGCGATCAGCCCCTCCATGGCCTTACACTTTTCCCCTTTCGGCTTCATTCCGAGCCGATCAAAAATTTGCTCGATGCGTTCTGCATGGCCTCGCGTCTGTTCGAGGTGCGATTCAAATGCTGTTCGCAAAGCCGGGTTTGAAGCGGCCTTGGCCATCTTGGGCAGCGCATTGATGAGCTGGTTTTCCGCATTGTAAAGGTCGCGGAGTTGCTCGACGTATAAGTCCTGAAGCGATTGCAGTTCCATGGCAGTCTCCTCTATTGAAAAACTTTGCCTTCTCGAAGATTCGACACTGAAATAATCCTTCGCAAGAAACGTGCCGAATGCGTTAACCAGCGGTCCAACATCATGCAATCTGCGACACCCAAACATTTTGTCGCTGCTGGCGTGCAGAATATACTTAGCAGGGTCATGAGCGGACGAAGTGTCTTTTTGAGGACTCTGAAAATCATCGTCATCCTCACCGGCGCGTATGGCGGCTGGGTGCTGGCTTCATCGCTCACCAACCATCGTCTGCCGACCCGGCGGCTCGCGCCGGCAACCCAGTCCGCCGATCATGAATTGCTGCGAGATGTCCAACCATGAAAATCGTCCGCTGGGGAATCATCGGCTGCGGGGATGTCACCGAGGTCAAGAGCGGGCCGGGTTTTCAGAAAGCGGAGGGGAGCCAATTGGTCGCGGTCATGCGACGGGATGGACGCAAGGCAGCGGATTATGCGAAACGACATGGGGTACCCAAGTGGCATGACGATGCGGAGGCACTGATCGCCGATCGGGAAGTGGACGCAGTTTACGTTGCGACGCCGCCGGGGACGCATGAGCATTTTGCGCTGAAAGTGTGTGCGGCGGGAAAACCGTGTTACGTCGAAAAGCCGATGTCACGGAATTCTGCCGAGGCGCGGCGGATGGTGCAGGCATTTGGCGCCGCGCGGTGGCCGCTCTTCGTGGCGTATTACCGCCGGGCACAGCCGAGATTTCTGAAGGTGAAGGAAATTCTCGATTCGGGAAGTTTGGGCAGGATTCATTCCGTCTCGTATCGCCTCACAAATAGCCAGATGAGCCGACGCGAAGAACCGGTTCCCTGGCGGCTGCAAGCAGAACATTCCGGCGGGGGGCTTTTTCTGGATGTCGGTTCACATGCATTGGACCTGCTCGATTTTTTTCTCGGCCCATTGAATGTTGTTGAAGCATCCGCCAGCAGCGGGGCGGGGCAATATGATGTAGAGGATCGAGTCGATATGCGATTCAGTATCAAGGGATTCGAGGGAACAGCGCACTGGGATTTCGCCTCCAGCGAAAACTGCGACGAATACCATTTCATCGGCGAACGTGGCGAGATGCGATTCGCCTGCTTCGCATCGGAGCCGATCGTCGTCTCAGTTGGCGGCAAGGAAGATCGGTTCGACATTCCAAATCCCGCGCACGTTCAGCAGCCATTGATCCAATGTATCGTCGATGAACTTCGTGGCCTGCGGCCGGCGGACCAATCGCCGAGCACCGGCATCACTGCACTCCGCACTCAGGAGGTCATGGATGCCGCTCTGTCGGAATTCTATGGCGGCCGGGAAGACGGTTTCTGGCAAAGAAGCGCTCCACTCGCCCGCCGAAACGGCCGATAAATCCGACATGCTTGAGGTGCGCCCGAAACTTGCACCACGCCCCGCGTCTGCCTATTTCCCCTCCCCTGGTACTCCGGGGGAGGGTCAGGGTGGGGGTCTTTGCGGTGACGAAGGCCTTCCGAAAGTCGAACCCCCACCCCAGCCCTCCCCCGGAGTACCAGAGGAGGGGGAAATCGTCGCGCGCATTCTGCCGCGCCGACGGATTCTCTTCACGACCGGCTGCATCCTGGCCGTCTGTGTCATTGCTCTCATAATTGCCTTCGTCTTTGCCAAGGATGGACGCACGCCATTTGGTGCGACGCTTGGGGGAGATTTTCCATGCTTTTACGTGGCGGCCGGAATCTTAAGCAATCCAGGCGGCAGCCATTTGTATGACACCGCGCTCCAGGGCTGGCGACTCCATCATCTGATTCTCACGGAACCCGGCACGGCGTTGCCTTACGCCTATCCGCCGGTCGTTGCCGCGATTTTTCGTCCGCTAGCATCGCTCTCGTATCCAGCCGCTGCAGCCGTTTGGACACTGGTCTCTGGCATGCTTTATGTCGCCGGCCTGGCGATGTTGTTTGCCACCTGCCAGTCGATTCCACGGCGCGACCGCTGGACGGCTGTACTGCTTTCTCTAGCCTTTGAGCCATTCATTGTGGAATGCCTGCACGGCGGGCAAATCTCGACCATCGGCTTCGCCGCCGCATGTGCCGCCATCGCTCTGGACCGACGGGGCCGGCCATTTCTGTGCGGACTTGCACTCGGATTGATGGCGTACAAGCCCACGCTGCTGGCCATTCTATTGCCGATGTTTCTCTTCAGTGGCCGTTGGAAGATTCTCTTGGGCACAGCAGTCACCGTGTTGGTCGGCGCTGTCGCAAGCGTCTTAGGCGCCGGCTCTGATGCATGCCTGGCATTTCTGCGGCTCATGCTCACCTATCTCCATGCCGCCGCCCACGGAGATGGATTTGCCATCTGGAAATTCGTCGATCTATCCGCATTCCTCAAACTGCTCACCCACCGTCCCGATGCACCGGCTTGGCCGATCTGTCTCGCAGGCGCGGTTACCATCTGGGCGCTGTTGGCACGACGAAATATTCCCAATTCATCGCGCTGGGCGATCGGTCTGGCCGCCACGCTCTGCTTCAATGTTTACGTTGGCGTCTACGACAGCATTCTGATCGTTCCCTCCCTCTGGTTAACCGCCGATCTGCTCTATCAAAATGAAATTCCTCAGAGCGGTGAATTCCACTGGCTGCTGGCGTCCATGTTCATCGTCCCGTTTTTCTCACCATTCCTCGCAAAGACCGTGGGATTGCAACTCTTCACGCTCATCCTGCTCTGGGCCATCTGGCAACAGGTTCGGCTCATCAGCCGCCGAGTCGAGCATATCCCTCGTTCAGCACATCATTTGAACACCCAGCCCCGCTCACTATAATGCGCGGGCCGACGGCGTCGGACGCGCGATTTTGCCGTTTCGGTTAGTACGCGGGCCAAAAACCCGCGGTCCGCTCAGGAAAGGAGCGATCTTCCATGGCCGATGACGGTCAAGTGATCCGCGGCATCAATTGGCGGCAAGCGTTTCCATTCACGCACATCTTTCGCTCGTTCAGGATTGCCATTCATCTGTCCAAACTCATTTTAGGACTGGCACTGTTTCTGACCGTGTATCTTGGCGGGTCGATCCTCGACGGCATCTGGCCGGTGCATGCGCGCGGTGTTGGCGGAGAAGTCGAGCAATATGAGCAGATTGCCCTTTATGCGGCGCCTGGGCCGTTCTCTGCCTGGCGCGATCAGACCAATCGTGATCTCGACGATCAATATGCCGCTCTCCTCACGCAATACAACATCGACCAGCCGCAGGAGGGCCAATCACCGGATGATGCGCATCAGAAATTGCTGGATGATGCGCACAATCGCCGGCATATCAGCGACATCGAGCAAGCCATCATCGACGAACGGAACAAAGACGTAAGCCAGATCGAATCGGATTATCAGAAGGAGATTAGTTCCGGCGACAACGGCGCAGCGGAGAATACTGCCGCGCCCAATCCTCTGGCCCCCGCTCCCGATGCGAATAATCCGCTGGCAGC
>JBEKUH010000115.1:0-20320 GCA_049515255.1 Tepidisphaeraceae bacterium
TTCAACTTTTTTTCACCTTGTCACCCCCTCACCTTGTCACCTTGTCATCCCCTCCCCATCCCCCCTATAATCGCTCACCCACATGGACACCCAAACCCTCCCCGACAACATCCTCACCACGCAGCTCAAAAAGGTCGTCAATTGGGCGCGGCGGAGTTCGCTTTGGCCGATGCCGTTTGCGACGGCGTGTTGCGGCATCGAGCTGATGGCGACGGCGTCGAGCCGATATGATCTGGCTCGATTCGGGGCCGAGGCCATGCGATTCAGCCCGCGACAGAGCGATCTGCTCATCGTGGCTGGGCGGGTGACGATCAAAATGATGCCGGTGCTTCAGCATATTTATCAGCAGATGACCGAACCGAAGTGGGTCATCAGCATGGGCGCGTGCGCCAGCACGGGCGGGGTGTTTGATGCGTATGCGACGATTCAGGGGATCGATCAGTTCATGCCGGTGGATGTGTATGTTCCGGGATGTCCGCCGCGCCCGGAGACATTGATCGAGGGCATCATGGCGATCCAGCGCATCATCGACGAAGACGGCCTGCCACCCGCCGGCAAACGGCGACCGTTGCAATTGGCGGTCGAGCCGAGCTATTCGCCCAATGCCCAGCCCGCGGGGATTCCGGTGACGGTTGGCGGGCAACCGATTTGAGGATGGGTTCTCATCCACTTGCTTGCCTCATCCCCCGTCTCTGCTAAAATTTCTCGTTCACGGTGGTCGTAGCTCAGTTGGCAGAGCACAAGGTTGTGGTCCTTGGGGTCGCGGGTTCAATCCCCGTCGACCACCCTTCAGACAAATCACGGGGGAAATCCATATTGCACCATGAAGGCGGGAAAAGATTCCTGATCGGCCTGGCGGTGCTGGGAATCTTTTTCCTGGCCGAGCCTTCCCTGGCCGATCAGCCGACGACGGCGCCTTCGCAAACCATCGAGCAATGGCAGGATTGGAAGCTGGGCCTTTTCATCCATTTTGGGCCCTGGTCGCAAACCGGACATGGAGCCATCTGGGACATTCAGGATGAAAAAGACCCCGCCAAACGAGCCGCCTACTTTCACCTCGGCGATACTTTCAACCCGACAAAATTCGATGCCGATCAATGGGCGCGGGCGGCGAAAGATGCGGGAATAAAATATGTCGTCTTCACCACCAAGCATCACGATGGGTTCTGCAATTTCGACACGGCTCTGACCGATGATCGAATCACGTCCCCGCGCAGTCCATATCATGCTGATCTGACCGCGCAAATCGTCAAAGCGTTTCGCGCTCAGGGGATCAAGATCGGTTTGTATTACTCCAACATCGACTGGCTCCAACTGCCGGATTTTCCCAATCAGTCGCCGCAGCGATGGATGAATTATGTGCAATACGAGACCAGCCAGGTGCGAGAATTGCTCAGTCAGTATGGGCCGATCGACATTTTCTGGTTCGACATTCCGTGGCCGAAAGAATATCAGGCCGATTTCACGCCGATGTTGCGGATGATGCGGGAAATGAATCCGAATTTGATTCTGGATGACCGTGGCACCGGGGAGTTTGGGGATTTTGTCACGCCGGAACAGCAGTTGCCGGAGCAGAATCCCGCCGGGCGGTGGGAGGCGAATTTTACGATCAGCCAGGGGCGCGGGTTTTGGTACAAAGGGCCGGATGCGACTTACAAATCATCCACCGGAATCATTCGGCTGTTGGCGGAAGTGGCATCGCGAGGGGGAAACTTGCTGCTGGATGTTGGGCCGCGTCCGGATGGAACATGGACCCCGCAGGAGTCTGATCGTCTGGCGAATCTCGGTGCATGGCTGCGCGTGAACGGCGAAGCGATTTACGGCACGCGGCCGTGCGGATTCGCACAAGTTCCACAGTGGGGCCGGATCACTTGCCACGGGAATCGGATGTATCTCATCGTTTTCGATTGGCCGATTGATGGCAAACCATTGCATGTCGACACTTCGGCGAGAGCCCAAAGCTGCGCGATTCTGGGTGGCCGAGAATTGTCGTTCAGAAATGTGACTGACGGATTTGAGATTGACGTGCCAACTCAAGCGCCGAATTCTGACGCATCCGTTATCGAGGTCCAGATCAAAGAGTGAAATCGAAATTATTGCCCGCTGGGACCGATGACGATGATCGCGCTGGATTGCGGCGCGATTTTCAGGGGCACGGTGATGGAGTCCGTCGTGCGCGCTGTCGGGGTGATTGACTGAATATTTCCATTGCTCGCGTCCCAAAGTTGCACAGAAGTATTTGCGGCGGATTCGGGCGATGTGCTCAGTGTCACGGAATTATCGACCCTATCGGTCGTGCTTTCATTGAAGAAGAAATAAACCTCGCCGTCGCTCCAGTGGCGATGGTTGTATTTCACCGCCGGGGCGGGTGTGGCCAATTGGACTTGCGCGGGCAGGGCGGCCAGGATTTTGTCGGACATTTGTACCACAGCTTTCACAAACGGCTGCGGGCTGGCGACGACCGGGGCGTTTTCGGTGATGGCCCAGGAAAGATCGCCGGGGGGTGTCGCATCACGAAACGTCTTGTCGCTCACGATGCTCGGTAATCGGCCGAGGAAAATCACTTTGCCTCCGGCGGCGGCGAATGTTTTGAGCCGATCGAGGCTCGCCTGCGAGATGACGTCCACCGAGGGAATGACCACAGTTTGATAACTCGTTCCGCTGAGATTGGTGAATTTGCCGCCGTCGAGTTTCAGGACGCTGGAAAGCGCTTGTTCGTCGATGAAATCGAAATCGCGCTGATGCTGGAGCAAAGTCGCCGAGATCGCCAGGCAGTCGGCATACGCATCGGCGTCGCCGAACCACATGCTGGTGAAGGGGACATACAGCGCGATCTGCGCCGTTGGCTGGCCCATCGACATGACGTAGCTGGCGCGATGGAGATATTGGGCGACCGGCACGAACGCGGGCTGGGTGAAGAAACTTGGCCCGCGCGCGCCGGTAAATCCGCGCCTGCCGGGACGGCTGGCGGCTCCAAATGGCGCCGTCGTGGGGCGCGTGCCGGCTCCGTATCCGCCGCGTCCGCCGGTGGTGGGGCTGGTCCACCACATGATCTCATCCATGTTCACCCCGCGGACGAGCTGAGCGTTGAGGATCCATGTTGCCTGCACCACATTGGGCACGACCGGCTGCATGGCCGCGAAACTTTCCGTGTACGAGCGCGCCCGGCCGAACACATCCGCCACACTGCTGGCCAATTTTGGGAAATCGGTGATGTTGTCATCGAACATCTGGTGATAGATCAGATCGATGCCGGGCATTTCCACATATCGCATGCACTTGAAGAAATCGCCCTCCGATTGCACCAGCGACATCAGCATGTCTTCATGATTGATGTGCAACTGATATTGCACATGGTTGGCCGCGCACCAATCGCCCTGCATGCGGAAAAAATTCTCGCGGAACATGTTCGACCAGACATCCCAGTAATCGGCATAAACACGACGCTGCTCGTCGGTTTTGTTGCGAACAAAAAGTTCTCCCACGAGCGGCCGCACGTCGTAACCCTTCTCAGATTTGAATTCATCGAACACCGCGTTAGTCCAGGGAATTGAATTTCCGATTGTGAAATCCGGCTCATCGCCGGTGAATCCGAGGATCGTCGTTCCGAATTGATCGCCGGCAGCGGCTTTGTATTGCTCGTGGGTCCACTGGATGAATTTCGCCGTCGCCTCCGGATTGAGATAATCCTCCAGCGTTTCCGATTGATCCTTGGCCCCTCGATTGGGATTGTTCACGGATCGCGTGGGGGAGGTTTTGTATTCGTGCCGAATGAACCGGATCGTCCAATCGCCGGCGGGGGCGGTCCAATTTAATTTTCCGGCGGAAACGTCGATCGGCATCGCGTCGCCATTGGCATCATTGGTCGCCAATGCTCCGACAATATCCGGCGACAGATCGCGCGTGACCGTCGCGCCGCCGGCGGCTGTGACAGTCGTTTCCGGCACGAACGACAGCACCTGCATCCCCAAATCCGGCCGCTCGGCGGTGAATCTTCCACCGGCGAATCCGCTGGGATATTTCGCTTCATCCTCGAACCACAATTTCATGTCGCGTTTCTTAGCTTCGGTGCAGGCGGTGCGGACGAGGTGGAACCATGCAGGGGAGAGGTAAGTGCTGGTCACGCCGTTGTCGGCCTCGACGCAGGCGACGGTGAATCCCATGCGTTTAATCGTGTCCAGATCGCGCGCGATGGCGGCATCGTCCATCGGCCCGCCCCAACCCCACCAGAGCGCCGCCCCATATTCGCTCGGCGGCTGCGCGAAGTTGGCGGCGACTTCGCTCACCTTGGGCATCTTGATCGCGGGTGTAATCCGTTGATCCGTCGTCTGTCCGAGCGCGACGCATGCCGTCAGCAGCGCCGTTGCGCAAAAGGTCCATCGTCCCATGTGATTTCTCCGCCGCGCAATGCGGGGGCATTATATCAATTGAGGCTTGAGATGGCGCACGATTGAACGGACGGCCATTTGAACGAGGCAACCGCCTTTGTAGAATTGATGAAAAAGGAGGAGGCATAAATGAGCCAAATACAATGGCGGAACACGGTGATTTTTGGGATCAGAGCGTGTTTACCGGTGATGCTCCTTATTTCTCTGGCCTTGCTCGCGCCGGATATCACTCGCGGCGATGACGCAACGGCGAGTGCGACTACCCCAACTAATCCCAACGCCGCAACCGAGTCCGATGATATAAAGCCGGACGCGATTGGTTGGCCGGCATACGTTGCGCCGGCGGGAAAGAGAATGAAGGCTCTAGCCGGCGCCATGTGGGATTATGCCCAGGCAAACGATGGTCATTTGCCGCACGATATTGGGTCGCTGGTGAACAATCCCGATATCGAGGCGCACGGATTTGCCGAAATCTGCCTGACACCCGGTGATGAGCGAAATCTGACTATTCCCGACAATCCCACGGCGGATTGGATTAACCAGAACACTTCATATGTTTACCTCGCCGCCGATGTGGATCGCAACAAGATCGTCAATTCCGCCAACGGCTCGCAAGCGAAGGTGTGGGGGACAACGGTCATGTTCTACACCCGGCTCGATCAGCCGTTTACCGACAGCAGGCGTGGCGATGTCGTGATCCTGACCTACATCGACGGGCATAGCGAGGTTCAGACTGTCGCAAAAGCGAAGCGGATCATCGAAGCGTCAAAGAAAACATTGGCGACGGGAAAATGAAGCGCGGCCTAATCATTCCTTTTCCAACGCTGAAAGTCCTTTGCGAGCAGATCCTGCATCGTCGTCGCTGATTTCCGTAAATCTTTCTTCGAAAAATCCTCAAGATGTCGGGCGATGGATTTGTCGGCGTCGGCGGAGCCGAGATGCACGTTGGCGGTCTCAAATCCCATGGCATTGAGCAGCCATTCCTCGTCGGTTGCCTCGTCCAAGGAAGCGAGTTCGATCCGCCGGCAATCGGGCGCTAATCGGCGAACGATCCATGCCTCGTGTACTTTCAAATACGGGTCGGGCGAGCGGATTGCGCTGGACAAAATCTTCTGGTAGTACGGCCCATCTTTTTTTGATTCTGCCCACGCAGCGGCGGAGAGAGTCAATGCCTTGGCCTCGCGCGCCACGGGTCCGCCCATCCACTCGGCGATGGCGGTGTAGCGGGCTTTGCCGAGATTCCCCAGGCCCGCCAGTCGATGGCGCAATTCATATTTGAGTTGCGGATCGGGCAAAACTTCTTCAATGATGGTTTTCGCTTCGGTCGGAAGCGAATCCCGTTCGCGCGGCCATTGGCGGAGTCGATCCCAAAACAATCCCGGATCGCGCCCGGGGTTTTGGAGAATCGATTTGAACCACCGATGTTCCTCGCCAATCACGAACGCCCGGCCACCGGCTTTGATGCCATCGCGGTAACCATCGAGAATGGCCCCGCAAGCCGATTTGCCGCCGATGCGGAGATGATCCATGTCGATGGCCACAAGCGCGCTGGTGGCCAGCCGCACCAGATCGTGGGTGTAAGCAAGCGGATACGCTTCGTCAAAATCGTTGATTCCCCAGGCCAATCGGCCGAGCGCGTCCCGCCAGGTTCCGAAATTTTCCAAGTGGAGATCGCCGACAGCCAGGACTTTTGGCGCTCCTGAAGTTTCTGCATCCAATTCATTGAAATGTTGCGCCCAGCGATAGTATGTCGCGCGCAGAAACGAAAACGGATCCGCCCGCATCGCCAGATGCTTTTGGCGGAGATCACCGCGGACGAGCCGAACCTGCTGGCTCAGCCATTGCTCAAAACTTTTGGTGGCAGCGAGAATATTCAAGGTTGTTATTCTACCTATCCTATGATGTTTAATTGTCCTGTCCTACAATTCCCGATATCCTGAGAATCATCGCCGAGCGACCGTCGTGCGGCGTTGGTCTGGCGGGTTGTCACGAAGATAGACTTTACAGGAGTGACCATGAACCTCGTAAGCGGAAACGCGCGGCGGTGGATGAAATCGGTGTCGGCGGGGATCGCTGGAGGTCTGGTCCTTGGCCTTGCGGCGTTTGCCATGGGGCAGGACGCGGCGACTCAGCCTGATGCGGCGGCGCAGAATGCGGCACAGGAGGTTGCGGCCCAATTGCAGTCTGACATGCAGACCATGCAGCAGGCGATGGGCGGGATCCAGGATTTGCAGGATGCGGACAAGCGTAAAGCGATCGCGGCGACGGCGATTCCTGCGATTAAGAAAGTGACCGCCGACTTCGATAAATTGGCTGTGTTGCAACCGGAAGCCAAATCGGACATCGACCAGTCGGAGGATCAGTTGGTAGCGATCCAGTCCCTGCTGGGTGATAAGACAGCCACGGACCGTCTCAGTGGGATGGCCGCCAGCCCCGATGTGTCTGAATCATTGCGGGGGCAGAGTGCGCAACTTTTTGTGCGCTGGTTTACCGCGGGCAAAGATGCGGCGGGGCAATCGAGCGTGGCGGGTGATCTGATTAATTTGGACACGGCCCATCCCGACAGCGATTCATTGGCGGCCTTGACGATGATGTTCGATCAGATGGCCGGCTTGCCTGATTTAAAGACGCAATTGGAAAAGGTGCTGAGCGGAACGATGACCGGGCCGGTTGCTCAGCAGATTCAACAGCAGTTGGGTGCCGAGGCGAAGCTCAAGGCGCTGGAGAACAAGCCGCTGGTGGTCGCCGGCAAACAACCGGATGGCTCAGATTTCACCACGGCCAATTGGAACGGGAAGGTAGTGCTGGTGGATTTCTGGGCGACGTGGTGTGGGCCGTGCCGCGAGGAGTTGCCGCGCGTGCAGAAGATGTATTCGACTTATCATGCACAGGGATTAGAGGTCCTGGGTGTTTCCAACGATTACGATGCCAAGACACTGACGGATTTCACGGCGACCAACCAAATGCCCTGGCCCGAACTTTTCGATTCCGCCGCCGCGGCCCAGCAGCAATGGAACCCAATCACCCTCGGATACGGCATCAACGGCATTCCAACCATGTTTCTCATCGACAAAAAGGGCATCCTCCGCACCGTCGAGGCTCGCGAGCAGATGGAAGATCTGATCCCCAAACTTTTGGCGGAGTAGTTCGTCATAGATGGAAGGGTGAAATTCTAAAATCTCTTTCGCCTCCTCCGGTACTCCGGGGGAGGGCGAGGGTGGGGGCTTTCGTGCGTCGATCGGCGTTCGGCCCCCTCCCCAACCCTCCCCCGGAGGAGGGGAATTTTTTCCAGCCAATTGGAATTAGACAATGGTCAGCGAAACCCGGCGGACTTTTCGATCAATCCGCACCAGGATTCCACGAACGCCTTTGAGATTTATTTTTTCCTTGAGGATGACCTCGATATGAAACGGATCGGCCCGGTGCGACGAATTGCGCGGGCCGTAAATCCAGGCGCGATATTTGGGATTGCGGCCGGCGGGGCACTTGAGCGGTTCGATGGTGATGCGGGTGAAATCGAAGATTTCCTGTTGCTCGCCCCAGTCGATTTCGGAGGTCGTGAAATCCGGTGTGGCGATGCGCAGCGGGCGATCCAGACGGAGGTTGATCGAGCCGCGATGACAGTTGGCGACTTCGGGAAATTCCTTGGCGATCAGGGGCAATTGCATCGCCAGATATTCTGTCGCCAATCCGAGGCCCGGGATGATTTTGCCGTGGAGGCGAATCATGTGGGGAAAAATGTTTAGCGGCCGGGCTTGCTCGGGGCTGTGGACGGTTCGGTACGTTCCCATCGCCCGCCAAGGCGGCCCGCTAAACTATACCGCCGCTCATTTGCCTCATACAATTCCCCGCGATGTTGGCCAAGCGAATCATTCCCTGTCTGGACGTTGACCGCGGGCGCGTGGTCAAAGGAATCAAATTCTTCGATCACGTCGATGCCGGCGATCCGGTGGCGCAGGCGGCAAAGTATCAGGAGGATGGGGCGGATGAACTGGTGTTTTATGACATTTCCGCCAGCCACGAGGGGCGGCAGATCATGGTCGATCTGGTTCGGCAAGTGATGGACCGGATTTTCATGCCGCTGACGGTGGGCGGGGGGATTCGCACGCTGGAGGATGCCACGCAACTGATCCAGGCTGGGGCGGAAAAAGTGAGCCTCAATTCGGCGGCGGTTCGCCGGCCGGAATTGATCGCGGAGGTGGCGGATAAATTTGGGCGGTGCGCGACGGTGTTGGGATTGGATGCCAATCGTGTGAAAAAAGATGGCAGGGAGATGTGGGAAGTTTTCGTGAATGGTGGCCGGGTGGGGACGGGCATCGGCGTGATGGAGTGGGCGAAACAGGCCGAGGAACTTGGGGCTGGCGAGATCGTGCTGAATGTGATGAATGCCGATGGAACCACCGGTGGATATGATCTGGAAATGACGGCGGCGGTGAGCGATGCGGTAAAGATTCCCGTCGTCGCCAGCGGCGGGGCGGGCAGCCCGCAGCATATGTTGGACGTGCTCACCACCGGCCACGCGGACGCGGCCCTGGCGGCCAGCATTTTCCATTTCGGTACTTACAGCGTCGGGCAGGTGAAGAATTTCCTGCACGATCACGGTGTGGCGGTTCGATTGGTTTAAGCACTTCCTTGAATGAAGCGGTTCCTCCAATCGTTTCGCTTCGCGTTCTCCGGAATCTGGCGGATGCTGCGAACGCAACGTAATGCGCGGATTGAAATGGTCATCGCCGCCGTGGCGTGCGTGATGGCGTGGTGGCTGCGGATTTCATCTGATCAATGGGCGATCCTCGCGCTGACGATCGCGCTGGTGCTGATTGTTGAGGGATTTAACAGCGCGATTGAGGCCGTCGTCGATCTGGCATCGCCGCAAATTCATCCGTTGGCAAAAGCGGCCAAGGATTTGGCGGCGGGCATGGCGCTGATCGCGGCGATCGCTTCGGTCATCGTGGGATTGTTGATCTTCGGGCCGGCGATCTGGGAAAAGTTCCTGCGGAATTAGAAATATTGGCCGGTCATCCGAAAAAGAATTTCCACCACGGAGACACGGAGAGCACGGAGTGAATCAATTCAAATTTTGCACCGCAGAGAGCGCAGAGGGCCGTAGAGGAAGAAATGATTTGATTGTGAATTTCTCTGCGGCCCTCTGCGTCCTCTGCGGTAAATTTTTTTATTGGAATTGCAGGGGGATAAAGGGGTGGAAAATTGTGGGAGCGAGCGTTGTTTGGCTAGGCACTGAAGTGCCCTAGCCCGATGTGAATTGGAAGGAGTTCGATAGCCTCTCCGTGTCTCCGTGGTGGAAATTCTTTTTTAGTAATTGCCCTTCAACTGTTCGCTGCCCGAACCGGTGGCGGATTCGGAGCTGTGAATGTCGAAGGCATCGTCTTCGGATACGGGAGGGACTTGCTCGCCGAAGACGGAATCCATGGCGGTGGCGGCGATTTCGTCGGCGGGGGCTTCGTTGGTTTCGACGGGCTCGGCCTCGTGCGAATCGCCGTTGCCCTCGGCGTGATGGTCGCCATTGCTGGGGACTAAGGAATCGCCGTTACCGCCTGCGTGATGCTCTCCATTGCCGCCGGTTTCATGTGCGAGTTCGGCGGCTTCGCCTGTAATCGGGGATTCGGTAACGGGCGTCTCTTCGCTGCTGAACAGGGCTTCCAATTCGGGATCTTCAGCGGCGAGATCTTGGAGAGCCGGCTCTTCGGTGATCGATTCTTCCTGAACATGCTCACCATTGGACTCGGCAAATTGCTCGGCTGATTCTTTAACGGGCTGAGATTCCTCTTCTGTAATTGCCGGCGCTTCGTCGTTCGGAGTTTCGGATTGCTCGCCGAATAGATCGACGGCGATGGTTTGCTCGGTTTCGGCGAACGGCTCTTCCTGAACGGGGTTTTCCTCGTACGTGGGGACTTCGGCCGCCGGCGAAAGCTCCTCTGGCGCGGACGATTCGTCCGGGGCGAGCACTTCTTCCTGAACGGGCATTTCGACGGCAGCCGTCTCTTCCGCGGGAGTTTCCTGAGGCGGGGCTTCCGCAGCCGGGGCCGACAATTGGGTCGTCGGCGGGGTGCGCATGAATCCGACGTAGTACCCCACCGCGAAGAGGCCTTCCTGCTGCTGATAGGGGAAATTCACGAGTTCGCAGAATTCACGGATCAATGCCTGTGCGGTGGGATCAGCTCGCTCGGCGGCCTGGACCTCCAACTGATGCCGGCGGTCCCGGAAACGCATGAGCTGCACAAATCGGCCGGTTGTGTCCTGGGAATTCCAATTCTGTCCGACCTGCTCGAACACCTCGAAATGGTCGCAACCGAGGCGGATCAAAGTCTGCCGGAATTTGCGCAACAGGCGGGCATGCTCCATGCGCTTGTCACGAGGGACTATATAACTGTTGGTCTGAAGCAACATCCGAGGCTTTGCCTCCGTCGAAGCCCGCACGTCCATGTGGGAAATAGCATCCTTGACTTCATCCCCAAGTCATTGTGCCATAATCAATACGGCGGTTCAAACGACAAATTTCATCTAAACTACTTCCTTAAACAACCTTATCACAAAAAACGACTACCCGTCGACCCGTTAAACCCGTTGCTTCACTTCAATTCTTCCAGAATCGCCCGTTTCACACTTTCGGGCACCGGAGCATAACGAAGAGGCTCCATGACCGAACTAGCGCGTCCCGTGCTCATGCTGCGGAGTTCGGTAGTGTATCCGAACATCTCGCTGAGCGGTACCTCTGCTTCTACCATGCGCGTCCCCCCCCGTTGGTCGCTATTAACAATTAATCCTCTTCGACGATTAATATCGCCGGTGACGTTGCCGACAAATTCCTCGGGGGTAGTGACCACAACCTTCATTATCGGCTCCAAAAGGGTCAGACCTGCGAGCCGACAGGCTTCTTTGAAGGCAATTTGCCCGGCCAGCTCGAAGGCGATCTGGGAGCTGTCCACGGGGTGATAACTGCCATCGGTGAGAGTTACCTTGACGTTAATCAGCGGATAATCGGCCAATACACCAGTTTTAGCGGCCATTCGGGCCCCATACTCAACCGATGGGATATATTCTTTGGGGATCGAGCCGCCGAATACTTTGTTTTCGAAGGCAAAATTATCCTTCCAGCCCCATTTCTTGAGGGTCTCGGCATCCACACCGGTGCCGTCGAAGGGTTCGATATTGAGGGTGCAATCGCCAAACTGGCCCCGGCCGCCGGATTGTTTGACGTGCTTTCCGCGGACCTTGGGCCGGCCGACGATCACCTCGACGTGATGATCGCGCGTCAGGCGATTGCGGAGAATCTCCAGATGCAACTCACCCATGCCGGCAATGATGGTCTGGCCGGTCTCTTCATCGTAGCTGGCTTGGAATGTCGGGTCTTCTCGCTTGAGAGTGGTCAGCGCTTCGCCAAGCTTTTGCTTGTCGGCAGCCGTCTTGGGCTCGATGGACATGCTGATGACCGGCTCGGGGAATGTGGGCCGCTCGAGGATGATTGGATGGTCCAGATCGCAAAGCGTGTCGCCGGTGAGGGCGTCACGAACGCCGATACAAGCAACGATGTCTCCTGCCTCGGCGACATCGATCGGATTGCGATCGGCGGCGTGCATCTGGAACATGCGGCTGATGTTTTCCTTCTTGCCGCGGTTGCTGTTGAGCACCCGGCTTCCCTTTTCCAACCTGCCGCTGTACACGCGGACATAAGTCAGGTCGCCGTGCTGATCGTTGACGATTTTGAATGCGAGTCCGCAGAACGGCTCGTCCGGATTGGGATGCCGCTCGATGACGACTTCCGGGTCTTTCACGTCATGCCCTTTGATCGCGGGCATATCCATCGGTGATGGGAGATAGTCCACCACACCGTCGATCAATCGTTGCACACCGACATATTTCAGTGCCGAGCCCGTGAAAACCGGGTGTAATTTGAAGCTGATGGTCGCGGCGCGCAGGCCTTTGCGAAGTTCATCTTCCGTGGGTTCCTCGTTGACGAGATATTTTTCCATCAGGTGATCGTCAGTCTCGGCGACTTTTTCGATCAGATCGTGTCGCCATTTTTCGTAGCGTTCTTTTTCGTCGGCAGGGATGGGTTTTTCGATGATGGTGTTGCCACGGTCTTTGTCGTCGCCGACGGTGTAATACATCGCCACGCCGCGCACGAGGTCGATCATGCCCTTGAACGTGCTGGCCTGCCCGATGGGAATTTGCACGGCAACCGCCGGAGCGCCCAAGCGCTCGCGGATGGAATTAAAGCTGAAATCAAAATCCGCGCCGACCTTGTCCATCTTGTTGATGAAGCAGACGCGCGGGACGTTGTATTTGGTGGCCTGTCGCCAAACGGTTTCGGATTGCGCTTCCACGCCTTCCTTGCCGTCGAACACCGCCACCGCGCCGTCGAGCACGCGCAGCGAGCGTTCCACTTCAGCCGTGAAATCGACGTGACCGGGGGTGTCGATGAGATTGATCGTGTAGCGCTCGCCGTTGCGATCCCAGGGGCAGGTGGTGGCGGCGGAATTGATGGTGATGCCGCGCTTCTGTTCTTCCTCATCGAAATCCATGACGGCGGTGCCTTCGTGAACTTCGCCCATTTTGTGGATTTTTCCGGTGTAATAGAGTATCCGCTCAGAGACGGTGGTCTTTCCGGCGTCGATGTGGGCAGCGATGCCGATATTGCGGATTTTGGTCAGGTCCCTTGCCATGGCAATCCTTTCACGGAATAGGCGAATCGCCTGCGGAATCCAATTCCGTCACTTGCGAAACGCAGCGAAATTCCAATGCTGTCTAATTCCTTTGTGGGTGGGCGAACCGGCGGGAAAAGGCTGGAAGTGCTCTCCGAGCTTTCCTTGGCACGGTCCGCTCATGCCGACCGTGCTTTAAGTCAGCATGAGCCGTCTATTGCGGCTCCAGCTTCATCGTTCTCCTTGTCGAAACACTATCGACAGTACGCAAATCGGCAAAACAAAGTTTGCACTCTTTCGTATTGGCGACAGAAAGGCGAGTAATGTAATGGCCGACCCGCTTCCGTCAAGCCGTGGCTTATCGGCAATACTCCGTCACCCCTCAAATTGCCGATTTTCTCGGCAATCGCTGGTTTGGAAGTTAGCCGAAAGCCATATGCTCCTACAAACCGGGCAACCCCTCCATATTCACACATATTTTTTTATAAATCCGTACATGTGAAAAACCTCACAAAACTTTTATTCGTAATGATTTATGTTGATAATGGCCATCGGGATTTTGCTTAATCAATCATTTCGGGCCGACCGATAAGAAAAGAACGCCCGAAATTCTGTAACGGACCGTACTCTTCCAAGGGATTGGGATGAAAGGCATGCTTCGCAATTTCGCCGTCCTCTTTGCCTTGCTGGTAATGCTTGGCTGGTTCGGCGGTCCGTATCTCACCAACGCCACGGAAAAATCCCACGCCATCGCATTTCAATCTCCCGCCGATGATGTCCTTTCCGCTTCCGGTGATTTCCGCCAAGTTCGCGGCCATGAAGGATTCTGGCGGTTGGTCGAGGATCAATCCGGCGTCTGGTGGTTCTATTCCCCGGACGATCAAAAAGAATTCCTCAACACCGTCACCACCGTTCAACCCGTTCAATTTGGTGAAATGCCTGCCGATCCGCATTACGTGTCGCGCGATGCCTTCGGCGGCGCCAACGGCATGGCGCGCTGGGCCATGCTCACGCTGCAGCGCGTTCGGGATATCGGATTCAAAGGCCTGGGCGCCTGGTGCAATCCAGCATTCCACGATCTCAATGTTCCCATGAGCCAGGACCTGAATCTCTGGACTTGGGTGAAGGATGATTCCAAACGGTTCTATTCGCCGGACTGGGCGTCGATGGCCGAGCAGGCCGCCAAGGCTCAGACATTGCCATTGGTGAACAACCGGAATCTCACCGGATATTTCATCGACAACGAACTGGACTGGGGCGATGGATTCTCCGGTCCCAGTGCGTATTTCGATCATCTCTCCGCCAACGATCCTAATCGTCTGCAGGTGATTTCGGTCATCCGCAGCCTGTGGCACAGCGTTGGCGATTTCAATGCCGCATGGGGCACCAAACTTTCCGATTGGAAACAGATCGATCAGCTTCCCGCTCTCCCGCGCGATGCGGAATCAGCTTACACACTGCTCGGCGGCGTTTGGCTGGAACATCTGGCCGAAGATTATTTCCGCACCACCACCACGCTCATCCGCAAGTACGATCCCAACCATCTCGTTCTCGGCGTTCGCTTCAAGGGATACGCACCGGAAGAAGTCGTCACCGCATCCCGCGATTACACGGATGCCCAATCGCTGAATTATTACGTCGGCGATGCGCAGCTTGATTCGCGCATGTTCAGCATGATGTATCAGCGCTCCGGCCAGCCGATCGTCATCAGCGAATATTCTTTCCATTCCCTCGATGGTCGCAGCGGGGATCGAGATACCGTCGGCTTCAACGCGCAGGTGCCGGATCAACAGGCCCGCGCGGATGGATATCGGTTGATGACCACTCGCCTGGCGCGCGTGCCGTATGTGGTTGGAGCCGATTGGTTCCAGTGGAGCGATGAGCCGCCCTCAGGCCGGTCGCCGGATGGCGAGGATGTGAACTTTGGCATCGTGGATATTCACGACCGCGAGTACCAGCAATTGGCCGACGCCGTCCACGACACGACCCCGCTGCTGGATTCGCTGCATTCGGCAAGCTCGGTCGATTCGCAGACCGATGTCTGGCGCGAATCGTATGCCGCCATGCCGCTGATGCACGTGCCATATCTCGATAAAGCGCCCAAGCTGGATGGCGATCTTTCCGATTGGACCAGCCAATCCGAGCTTGTGGGAATCCACCGCGATCAGACCGTCGGCCTCGACCGCCGGCCCGTTAATACGCCCAATGTTTACCTCGGTTGGACGGCCAAGGGCCTCTACATGGCCATGCAGGTCTTCGACAACCAGCTCACCACCGCCCCCGCAACCGGCTGGTGGTGGACGCGCGACAATATCGAGATGTGGATTTCCACCCGCCCCCCGAGCCCCGATCAGGAAACCTACGACACCGATTGCCACCAATTCTTCTTCGATCCCGTTCTCTCGCCCGCCATACCCAATGGTGTCGTCGGGCAATGGCACCGCGAAGGCGACGCACTGACGGACAATCTGATTCCCGCGCCCGGCGTCAACCAGGTTTTAAAAGTTCTTCCCGATCGTTACATCGTCGAGATGTTCATCCCCGCCAAAGCCCTGCATGGATTCGATGCCGCCCACCAGCGGGCGCTCGGCTTCAACATCCACATCCGCGATTTCCAGAGCGCTGCCGATTTCTTCTGGTCATCCCCCAAGGCCACGCAAACGCAATTGCGCCCGGACACCTGGGGCCTTCTGTATCTCGATCCACCGCTCAACGCCGGCACGGTCGCGGATTTGAACTTGAAGTAATCGAATCGGGGTTCGGGTCGCGGGTTTGGGGTTTCGGGTAGGAAAACTGGAGCTTCCCGTTCCATTCGCCTTTCACCCGAAACCCGAGACCCCAACCCCGAAACCCGATCCATTTGTCTCTCCGACACGGTTGTGAATAATCCCGCCAAGGAGAATCAAACATGTTCGGATCAAAATCCGCCGCCGCCGCCCCTGCGCTCGATGGACCTGGTTGGATCAGATACGTCGCCATGCTCACCGGCGGATTGGCGGCGCTGGCGGGGTATCTGACGGTCCGCAGCACCTACCTGGCCAACGACGCCATCTATCACAGCACGCGCGGCGTTCTTTGCCAGGCGCAATCCTCGGATGCCTGGGCGGAATACCAGGCCGAGAGCATCAAGGCTCGCATCGCCGAGACTGCTCTGGAAACCGCCACCGATCCCGCCGTTCGCCAGCAACTCACCCAGGAAGCCGCCGATTTCCGCGACAAACAAACCGCCCCCGAGCAACAGGCCAAAGACCTGGCCAATCAGCGCGACATCGAAATGGCCCTGGGCACCCACCGCCTCGGCGAGCGCGACACCCTCAATTACGCCGGCATGGCCACCCAACTTGGCATCGCCCTCGCCTCCGTCGCCGCCCTGACCAAACGCTACAACGTCTTCGTCATAGGAATCTTCTGCGGCCTCGGCGGCCTGGCCCTCACCGCCTTCGGCCTGTTCCAGCATTTCTTTGTGCACCCGTAAAAATCGCCGGTTTGCAAAACTGTTTAGCCGCGACCCGAGGGGGAGCGCGTTGGAGCGCCGAAACGCGCTCCCCTGCGGGTCGCAGCTAAACAGTTCTGCCATCGGACGTGAGACGGCGTATAATCGCCCCCTCGGCGTGAAACAATCCCCATCTCCCAACCACGAAATCCCCGTCGAATCTCTCCGTGAGGTTGGTCCACAGCGGGCCGAACTGCTTCGGGGGCTTGGCATCCGGACCGCGCGCGATCTGCTCGAATATTTCCCGCGCGATTACCAGTTTGAATCCGAAGAACGGCCCATCACGGCACTGAAGCATGGCGAGATTGGCCTTGCGCGCGGCGAAATCGTTGCCGTCGATTTTGTCGTCGGCCGGTCGATGCCGCGATTCATGGCGACGCTCTCCGACGGAATCGACGAGCTGTCCCTCATTTTTTTCAATGGCGGATATCTTCGCAGAAAACTCCATCCCGGTTTGATGATCCGGGTAAAGGGCGAAGTGCAAAATTTTCGCGGCTCCCCGCAGATGGTCAATCCAAAGTGGGAACTCGTTGAGGAAAACACCGCCCCGATCCTGGATGCTAAATTGCGGCCGATTTATCCCGCCACCGCCAGACTTCCTAGCGATCTGATCGAACGCATCATCCGAACTAATCTCACCGATGCACTGGCGGGAATCGACGAATGGTTCGGCTCGGAAATCCCCAGGAAGCGAAAACTCATGGGCCGCCGGGACGCGTTCCGCGCCATCCATCAACCCAGGGATCGCACCGAAGCTCTGCACGCTCGGCGAAGACTGGTTTACGACGAACTGATGCTCATGCAATTGGGTCTGGCCCTCGGACACGAGGCTCAGCAGGAAAAAATCGCCGCCCCGGCGATGAAGATCGACAAAACCCTGGACGAGCGAATCCGCGCCCGTTTCGGATTCGATCTCACTCAAGCTCAAACCACCGCCATCTGGGAAATCGCCGCAGATCTGAAGCGCCCGCGGCCGATGAAACGGCTGCTGCAAGGCGATGTCGGCAGCGGAAAAACGGTGGTGGCGCTCTACGCCATGCTCGTCGCAGTCGCCAACAAAATGCAGGCGGCATTGCTCGCCCCAACGGAAGTGTTGGCAGAACAACATTTCCTGACGCTCAGCAACATGCTCAAAAATTCCCGCGTGAATATCGAGCTATTCACCAGCCGCACCCGCCGACAGGGCCACGGCAATCCCGCCGCCAGACTGGCCGAAGGAAAAATCGACATCGCCGTCGGCACGCAGGCGTTGCTGCACGAATCCATCGTATTCTCCAACCTCGGCATCGTCGTCGTCGACGAGCAACATCGCCTTGGCGTCCAGCAGCGCGCCATCCTCACAAATAAAGGGGACAGCCCCCTTTATTTTGAGGGAAATAAAGGGGGCTGTCCCCTTTATCCGCATTATCTGGTGATGACGGCGACGCCGATCCCGCGCACGCTGGCGCTTTCCTACTTTGCAGATTTTGATCTGACGACGATCGACCAGCTTCCCCCCGGTCGCCGGCCGATCGAGACGCGATGGCTGCGGCAATCGCAATCGAAGGAGGCGTATGGATTCATCCGCCATCAGGTGGCCGCCGGTCGGCAGGCGTATGTCGTGCTGCCGCGCGTGGAAGATGAGACGGGGGATGATGCCAAATCCGTAACCCGGCAATTCCAGCAACTCTCGACCGGCGTGCTCTCGGGCCTGCGATTGGCGGCGATGCACGGGCAACTCTCGACGAAGGAAAAACAGAAAGCTATGGACGATTTTCGCGCCGGCCGGATTGATGTGCTGGTGGCCACCACCGTCATCGAAGTCGGCATTGATGTCCCCAACGCATCGGTGATCCTCATCGACGGAGCCGAGCGATTCGGCCTGTCGCAACTGCATCAGCTACGCGGCCGGGTGGGACGCGGGCCGCATGAGTCGTATTGCCTTCTATTGGCGGATGCGACCACACCTGGCGCCGAAGCGCGATTGTCAGCACTGACAAAAACCAGCAGCGGATTCGAGATTGCCGAGCTGGATTTACAACTTCGCGGCCCCGGTGAATTCTTCGGGACGCGCCAGCATGGACTGCCAGAATTCAAGCTCGCCGATCTTCGTGGCGAATTGGATTTGCTCCTCTGGGCCAGACAGGATGCGACGAAGTTGCTGGAGAAGCGCGTGAAACTGAATCCCGCGCTGGCGGCGGCGCTGAAAGATCAATTTGGCGGGAAGCTGCAATTGGCGCGGGTGGGATAATTCATCATTCAAAGAGAAAAATTAGCCACCGATGAACACCGATGATCACGGATAAATGCAGGAGATTTTGGGATTATCCTTTTTAATCGGTGCTTATCGGTGTTCATCGGTGGCTAATTCTTTCCTTTGATTTCTAGAACGAAATATCCACGCTCACCGTTCGTCCGGCGGCGTCGGTGCGGGGGGATTGGCCTTTGGCGCCGGCTAGCATGTCGGTGATCTGTGTCTGAACATCCGCTTTGCTTTTGGGATCGGTGAGGAATTTCAGTTGATCCGCCTTGCCGGCATCGAGCATGCGGGCGACCAGGTCGGCATGCGTCGCAACATCCGCGGCGGTCCAATGGCGCGCATCCACGTAGGTTTCATTGATGTCCAGCCGGGCTTTGGGGATCACCACCAGCCGCGAGCGGGACGGGTCGTTGGGGTCGGGGGTGCGAACGACGTGCAAACAGAGGGCCGCCAGAGCCCAACCGCTGAGCATCAGTGCAAGAGCTAAAAGGCGGACCATCGTCTTCATTTCCCTCTTCTGGCTGAATTTATTTCGACCATTTATTATACGCTTTTCATTTTGGCCATGCCCGATAAATCGCTGATGGCGATACTATGCCGCGGAATGTGCAGGCCATGCCGCTCGTGCGGATTAGGCGCTCACCCAGCGCGTTAGATAGTGGGCCTATAATGGTAAAAGGCCCCATTAAGGAGGTGTTCCATGCGGACGCTAATCCTGATTCTGACAACGGCGTTATTTTTCACGGGAACGACATTAGCGGATGGCCCCACGACGGCGCCATCCGAGCCCAAGGTTCTGATCTTCCCCTTCCAACAAGTTGATGCCGCAACCTCGCACCAATGGGTCAGCCAGGCCCTGCAGGAGGACATGGCCGCCCAGGCGGGCAATAGCGGATATGTCCAGCCCGTGGCGATGCCCAAGCCATTGACGACCGCTGATGCGCCACAGGCCATCACAGCCGGCCAGGAAGCCGGCGCATCCGCCGTCATTTTCGGCACCTATCAAACGTCCGGCGAGAATATCCGGGTGACCGGCCAGATGGTGCGCGTCCCCGATGGCAAAGTCCTGGTCACGCTTCAGGCCAACGGCATCACGCTTGATATCTTCAAGGTGGAAGACATTCTCGGATCAGAAATGAATCCGGCGATCGCTCAGACCTTTGGTCCCCCCCAGCCGGTTGTGACTTACGGCCAGCAGCCGAATATTTATACATCCGAAACCCAGGCAGCCGAGCCGTCAACGGTTTATATCTCGCCATCCACCGTTTATGTCCAGCCCACGGTTCCGGACTACACGACCGCATATCCTTATGACGGCTATCCGTACGACTACGGATTTTACAGCCCCGGCATCGTTGTCGGCGGCGGATTTTATGGCGGGTATTACGGCGGATATCACAATCACTTTGGCGGATATCCCCGCGGCCCAATTTCACGTGGTCCGATTTTCCACACGCCGGCCTATGGGTTCTCGGGTGGTTTCTCAGGCGGATTTCGTGGCGGTGGCGGCGGTCGGCGATAAGGTCCATCAATCAGTCTT
>JBEKUH010000116.1:0-11371 GCA_049515255.1 Tepidisphaeraceae bacterium
CGGCTCGGCATGTTTCAGGGAAGACGTGCTCCGGGGTCAAAAAAAGCCCCTTCGCCCACAAGCCTCGTTTCCTCCTCCGCCAGGCTGCACGGAATTAAACCCTCCACCGTGCAGCCTTTTTTATGCGCGCAATTTTGGTTTTCGATGGCCCTGATAAACTTTCATCATGGATATTCTCTGTTCGCTCTGCTCCGTGCCAACTGCTCCGTTTGCCGAATCGCGCGTCGTTGATTTTGTTCGCCAGTTCGTTGCAAGACGCAAGGAACTTTCGCTCCGCGCCGATCGGCATGGGAATTTATTGATTTCGCTGAAGTCCCGGTCTCGTAAACCCCGCTGGATTTTCACGGCCCACATGGATCATCCGGGTTTCGTGGCCGACAAGATGATTGGCCCGCAAAAACTTCATGCGCATTTCCGCGGCTGGGTGAAAGTCGAATATGTCCGCGGAGCGAAGGTGCGATTCTTTGACGGATCGCGCGAAATCCCCGGCGTCGTCGCCGAGACTACTGTCGAAAATTACGACAAGCGCGCCGTCCCAAGCAGCGTTGTCATCTCCGTCAAATCCCCCGTTGCGCCTGGCTCGCCCGGCATGTTCGACCAGGGCGTCGGCCGATACTCCGGCGGAAAGTTCTTCAGCCGCGTCTGTGATGATCTCGCCGGCGCGGCTGCGTGTCTGGAGATGCTCGATCGACTTCGACATCAGCCGCCGGCATCGCCGATTGCCGTGCTGTTGACGCGCGCGGAGGAAGAAGGATTCATTGGATGCATCGCCGCCTGCGAAGATGGCTCATTACTCCGCAAATCCGACCGAGTGATCGCCATCGAATGCAGCGCCGTTCAACCGGTCGCCCCGCAGGGCGCAGGCGTCATCATCCGCGTCGGCGACCGCGCCAGCATTTTCAATTCCGCCCTGACTTATTTCCTGAACACCCGAGCCGAGGAATTGGCAAAGAAGGACCGCACATTCAAACATCAACGCGCTCTCATGCCCGGCGGCGTTTGCGAAGCCACCGTTTACGACATCTGGGGCTACACCGCCACATCGCTTTGCGTGCCGCTGGGGAATTATCACAACATGGACACGAAACATAGTCGAATTGGGCCGGAGTTCATCGATTATTCCGACTGGAAGAACATGGTGAAACTCTTCGTCCACCTCGCCAAAACCGGCCATAAATTAAAACCGGGGCATGGCGAATTGAAGTCACGCGTGCTCAAACGATTCAACCGATTGCAAAAATTTCTCCGCGGGTTTCCGCTCGATTTCCCTTAGAGTGTCCCCTAAACCATGCGCCTCCGAGCGTGAAATTTAATCGCCTTGCTCATCTCTCCAACGGAGGTAGAATGTTGCCGCCCGACGGTTGAAGGGAGCTTGCGGAGTTTTGGGAACACGTCGGGACAAGGAAGCGGGTCGGTATGACCATCCCCCCTCAGTACTTTGCGGAAATCATTTCAACTCTTCAGCGCGGCCCTTCATCGGCCAAGGGCCAGGAGCTGCGCCGGACCAGCCGGATGCAGGTGTGGGCACAAATTCCCATCGGGGTGATCAAAGATCGTGGCCTGGGCCAGCGAAGCGTTTCCCTGGCACGCGACATTTCCATGGAAGGGATAGGGTTGCTCTCCACCATTTCCCTGCCGGCCGGTGGGCAGATATTGGTTTGCCTTCCGCGCAACGATAGCAAATCCCTGGTGCTGATCGCCGAGGCGGTGTTCTGCGCCCCGGTCGCCGACGGCATGCAAAGCCTCGGCTGCCGATTCACCGAGGAAGCCGCGCCCACGTTGGCGCATCTCTTCGAGCATCAAACCGACGACCAGCAAGCCCGGCTGCGCCGCGCCGTTTTGGGGTGACGCCCACGCAACCAAGTTTTACTCACCCCTCAAACTCAATCCCCAATTCCCTCGGAATAATCGGCTCAAACGGCTTGCGCAGGTCCGATGCGTCGTAGCCCAGCGCTTGCTCCATGCCCATCACGTAATACAGGGCCGTGAATCCCCAGAATTGTGTCTGGCCCAGGCCTTCACCGGTCTCGGCGTTGTAGTATTCTCGCAACACCGGATTCTTGACGACCGCCATTTCGAATAGCCGCCGTGACAATTCTGTGGCGACATCCGTGAAACCATAACGATTTAGCCCATGAAAAGTCATGTAATTGAATGGCGCCCACGTCGAGCCGCGCCAATTGCATTCCTTGTGCGAACCCTGGTAATAATCCGGCTCGGTCTTGGCGTAACTGGCAATCGGATATGCCAGCCAAAATTCGTTTTCATTGAGCAGATGCTCGTTGACGATCCGCTTGGCGCGCTCCGGCGTCGCTGCACCGGCAAAGAGCGGCATGAACCCGGCCCCGGATTTCACCAGTACCCGCTGATTCTTCTTTTCATTGCGATCATAGTAAAAGCCGGCATCCTCATCCCAGAGCACATCGTTGATCGCCGCCTTCAATTTGCGAGATCGTTCGGTGAAGGACTTGGCATCGTCATCTTCGCCCAGATGCTCGGCGATGACGGTCATCGCATCGAATTCCCGTACCAGGTAACTGGCCAGATCGGTTCCTTCGACTTCAAACGCCCCCAGTTGCCCGGCCCGGCTCCACTGGTTATCCGTCCCGGCCGCGTCGGCGGAATTCCATACCGGCAAGCCGTTGCCGTCCGAATCGTACGACATCCACTTGTCCAGATATTTTTTCAGCCGCCCGTAATAACTGCCGGCCAGCCATTGGTAATCATCATTGTTTTGTTTCGCCCCCAGCACGACCAGCTGCGCCATAAACGGCTTGAAATGCTGCCGATCCCGCTGCTTGATCAGGCTGCGATTGATATACCCATCCGGCTGTTGCCGATCGAGAAATAATTTGAGATTGGAAAAGCAATACGGCCAGACGCCGTAATACGAAAGATAAAGATTCTCGAAATACAAATCCCAATCGTAAAACTCGTTATATGGATAACCGGTCAGGAGTTTCTCTTCCGAGCCGGGAAATTTTCGCAGCCCGCGCGCCCGGATATCGGCATTGGTCTTCCGCAGCCGCGCGAGCAGCTCGCTCCACTCGGCCGGTGGAATCGTCTGCTCATACGCCAGCATCGCCGGCGACGGATTGGTCGTTGGTTGCGTGCTTTGCCCGAACCCAAATTTTTGAACTGCCGCCATCGCTGCAAACGACGCAGCACCTCGCATAAAATCCCGTCGCGTGATCGCCATGTTTCCTCCAGATGTGCTTGGCCCGCTCAGTGGGGTCGAATTATACTTCTATGTTACAGAGAGGGTAAACGGTTACAATCAATCCTGCCATGACGCTCGGAACGATCAAAATGACCGCCCGGCAATTCCTGGAACTCGGCGAAGACCCGCCGGGCATCCGTCTGGAATTGGTCGATGGGGAGGTGACGGTGAGCCCAAGTCCCAGTCCGCAGCATTCCTATGTGGATCGAAAGCTATCCTACGTATTGCAAAAACATATCCTGGCGCACGATTTGGGCGCCCTGTTCGGCGATGTCGACACGATCTTCGGCGAATACGACGTGCGCCGGCCTGATCTGATTTATTTCGACAAAGAACGCCTGCATCTGATCGGCGACAAGGCGATGGAAGGCCCGCCGGATTTGTGCGTGGAAATCATCAGCCCCTCCAGCTCGAAGGCGGATCGAAAACAGAAATTTAAACAATACGAAAAGGGCAAGGTGGCCCATTATTGGATCATCGATCCGGCGGCTCGAACCATTGAGGGATACAAACTATCCCGGGGAAAATATCGTCTGATCGGCAAAGGCGCCGGCAACGACAAAATTCGCCTCGCCCCGTTCGACGATCTGAACATCTCCCTCGAAGATTTATGGTGGAATCCGCGGCGAAAGTGATAGACGACATTTAATAATCGTCTGGGATTTCGATTGATCTCATGCGGGACCGTACCCTTCGTCCGCCCCATGGATGACACCGAGTGCGCCAAACCCTTTCCAACGACAACGAACTCCTATACGGTCTGCGCTATGCTCTGTATCGATCCAAGATTCTTGATGAGCACACTTCCGGTAAAAGCTATTTGAATAATCGCGGCACGTCCTGCGCACGGATCGGTGGAGCAAAATAATTGGAGTTGAAGCTCCGATGAGAATTCTATTTTCCATGACGGTATTTTGGGGAATTGCAGTAGCGGTGTCGCTCAACGCCACATGTGCATCGGCGGCAGACCAATATTCTTTGACAGATCTGGGGAGCTTCACCCCTACGGGCCTTAATACCAGTGGACAGATATGCGGTAATATTCCCGCCACCGGTGGGACAACCCATGCGGCCATATACGACAATGGCAGCATTCAAGACTTGGGCGTATTGCCCGGTTACACCTCAAGTTTTGCCAACGACATAAACAGCGGTGCCCAAGTGGTGGGCTATCAAACGGTACCCAACGATCCCTTCAACGCCGATTACGCTTTCCTGTTTAGCGATGGGACCATGTTGGATATGACCACGCTTCCCATTTATTCCGGAGGCACAGCCATGATCGCACGTGGCATAAATTCCTTGGGCCAAGTTGTCGGCGAAGCTGCTTGGAACAATTCTCAGCTCGGCGGGTTCCGGACCGGTTATGGATTCCTATACAGCAATGGAGTCGTTTCGCCTTCCCCGCTGAATTTCAATTTTCTCAATGGTGGAGGAGGTACTGGCGGCGATTCCTTCGCTATCAACGATAGCGGCCAAATCGCCGGAGTTGGTTACGATTACTATGGCGGCTTTCCCAGCGCAGCGCTCTCCACGGGCCTTCAAGAAACCAGCATCTTCAGCAGTTCAGACGGCGGGGAAATCGCTTCCAGTGCCACGGCAATCAACGGGGCTGGGCAAGTGCTTGGTCAGGTATCCGGTCGTGACATTTCCAGTTTTAGTTTTCTATACAGCGACGATCGTGTTCAGACGTTAAGCTTGACGGCGAGTCAGTATGCTGATGGGCTTAACGATGAGGGTCAGGTTGTGGGGGCTATCGGCAATGATGCGGCCCTCTACGATGGGAGCGAGACAATCGACCTTAATACCCTCATCCCTGCCAATTCGGGTTGGACGCTTGAAGATGCGACAGCGATTAACGATTCAGGGCAGATTGTCGGCGTCGGGATGAGCCCCGGTGGACAAACCGATGGCTTTTTGCTTACCCCTTCGGTCCCAGTGCCAGAACCTCTGGCGGTGTCCATCCTTGCTTTGGCGTCCCTAGTGCTGATACGGCGACCTCGCTATGTTCGGAATGAGTCAGTTATCAGTCATGGGCGGTCAAACTGAGTTGCTATCGGTCGTCAACGATTTGGGCTCCAAAGTTTGGTCACAGCATCGGCCGAAGATGTAGTCCGGGCAACCGCTATTTTTCCCGTATGCCAGAGCATCGTTTATGAGCCTCAACAAATTCGTGCAACAGCCGCATGTGCGGAAAATGCTTCAGGATTTTTGCCCGCCAACGGAGTGCATCCCTTGCGCGATGCAAGTTCCTCCACGGGGGAACAATGTTCAACGGGTTGGAACGGCGCTTGATTACCTGCTTCGTTTTGAGCTGGGACGGCGCGTACGTGGTTTGGAAGATGGGCCTTGGGTAGCCGAGCGCGCCGAAAATCGCATCAGCGCCGATGCAGAGCCGTTCGAAAGTTGGGACGCATTTGAAAAATGTTATCGACGGACTAAAAGGTGTGTCCCCAGATATCTGCGCGAGGCAAAAGATGCGGTATCAAACTATCGGCGAAAACGAAAGCCCACCCGCCAGCACCAGATTGAACTCGCGTGCCACGCAATCCGATTGGCCCGTTTGGACGTCCTTTGTCGCACGGGCAAACTCGATGCGCATTTGTTCGACAAGCCCGCGAAAGACGAGGCGGTCGAGCTTGTGGACCTCCTGGCACTCGCGCCAATTGACGCTTTCGTGGACAGAGGGCATATTTTGCTGAATCCGACTTTCGGCGATGCGTCACGTCTTGTAGGCGGGGCGGATGCGGACTTGATTCTTGGCGATATGTTGATTGATATAAAAACGGTCAAAGAAAAATCGCCAAGAGCGCAGTATTTTTACCAGCTTTTGGGATACTTCATTCTCGCTCGGCACGCGCACCGATTGAAACCATCCTTTCCCACTATAAACATCCTTGGACTCTATTTTTCACGGCACGGCTACCTACGGACATGGGACGTAAAACCGCTGCACAAAGACCCCGAATTCCTAATCTTGGAACAATGGTTTCTGGATGAAGCAGCGGGACACCACGCGGACGGTACTGCCTGCGATATGTGCCCGACGCCCGGCGAGGGTAAGAATTGTGCCCATTGCATTGCGATGAATCTGCCTCAAGTACCCACGCTAGAAACGAATCCAATTTTGAGCAGACCACGATTGACCCACCAGATCACTCCCTTCACGCCGGATCGTACCCTCGCCCGCCCCAGGGATGGCATCGCAGCACTCTTCCCAGCGCCTTCCACCCGCCGCGAAACGCGCCGTATTTATTGATCGCATCAATTGCATACTGGCTGCACGTCGGCGTGAATCGGCATTGGCCGCCGAGCAGTCGGCCGAGGGTGGCTCGGTAGAGGATCACGAATTGAATCAGCAGCCAGCGCATAATTCTCGCAGGAATCTCTGGTAATCTTCCAGCTTCATCGTCTCGTGCGGTTTGATGACGATGATGACATCATATCCCTTGGGCAGCTCGGGCCGCAAAAGGCGGATGGATTCACGGATCAGGCGTTTGATGCGATTGCGTTTGACGGCCGTGCCGATGCGGCGGGAAACGCTCAGTCCCCAGCGGGAATGCGGGAGATCGTTGGGCATGGCGAAAAATACCAGCGGGCCGCGCGAGGATTTGCGGCCGGATTTGTAAACGGCGGCGAAGGTGGATTCGCCGGTGAGGCGGTGGGATGCGGGGAATGAGTGGGATGTTTCGGGCACTGGGGAAGTGTATCGGCAAAACTGCGCGGGCGCTCACTCCAAGTTCTTCTCCGCCAGCCAGCGCTCCGCGTCCAGCGCGGCTTTGCAGCCCATGCCCGCGGCGGTGATGGCTTGTTTGTAGATCGGATCAGCCACGTCCCCGGCGGCGAAGACGCCTTCGACGCTCGTCACCGTTCGCTGCGGTTCCTTGAGGACGATGAATCCCTTTGGGTCCAATTCCAGTTGGCCCTTGAGAAACGCGGTGTTGGGCGTGTGGCCGATGGCGACGAACATGCCGGTGGCATCGTGGGTGGTGACGTGTCCGGTGTGGAGATTTTTGGTTCGCACCGCCGTCACGCCGCGCTCGTCGTTGCCGATCACTTCCTCCACCACCGAATTCCACACCGGCTGGACCTTGGGATTCCCCAGCACGCGCTGGCTCATCACCTTGCTGGCCCGGAGCGCATCGCGGCGATGCACCAGATGAATGCTGCTGGCAAACTTGGCCAGATAGTTTGCCTCCTCGGCGGCCGAATCGCCACCGCCGACGACGACCAGCGGCTTGTTGCGAAACCTCGGCAATGCCCCGTCACACACCGCGCACGCGGAGACGCCGAAATTTTTGAATTTCTCTTCCGATGCCAGCCCCAGATAATTCGCGCTGGCGCCGGTTGCGATGACCAACGCGTGGGATGTGACCGATGTCCCAATGGAATCGGTCATCTCAAACGGCCGGTGCGAGAGGTTCACCTCCACGATGTCTTCGGTAATCACGCGCGTTCCAAATCGAATCGCCTGCTCGCGCATCTGCTCCATCAACTCCGGCCCCATCACGCCCTTGGGAAATCCCGGGAAATTCTCGACATCAGTGGTCAAATGCAACTGCCCCAGCGGCAGCGTTCCCCGCAGGCGATTTTCCTCGGTGAGCGCGCCTTCGTAGAGCAGCGGATCCAAATTCGCGCGAGCCGCATAAATCGCCGCCGTCCACGCGGCCGGACCAGAACCGATGATGACGAGTTTTTCGGGCATATCTACATTGTAGGGGACTGCGTCAATTCGGGCGAGTTGGACAATTAAGTGGCCTCGGATACCCTCCCGGCCAATCATGCCCAAGAAGCCCCACCCGGTTCTTCAGACGGTTTTAGATCGCTGGACGATCACCGCCGAAGGACTGACGCGGGCTATCGACGAAAATCCGAGTTTGCGGGGAATGCTCTTCGGCTATGTTGCGGAATACAAGCTGCGAGAACTTTGGTTTTCAGGGCGGCAAGGCATCAGCAACATGATGAAGCACGATGACCACAATCGGAAGAAGAAGGGCGACTTGGTCGTGAAATACCGCGGCCACGAATTCTCAATAGAATGCAAATCGCTGCAGACAAACTCGATCCGAGAAACAGCCGGGGGCAGATTTGTTGGAAAAGTGCAATGCGACGCCAGCGATCGCCGTGCCGTCAAATTCCGCGACGGATCGACGCTGGAAACAACCTGCCGGCTCCGAGGCGAATTCGACATCCTCGCCGTTAATCTTTTCGGGTTCCAGAACAAGTGGAATTTCATCTTTGCTAAAAACCAAGACCTTCCAAAGAATGTTTTCAAAAAATACACCCCCGCCCAACAAGCAATGCTATTGCCGTCATTAATGGCTATAAGCTGGCCTAACGAAATGCCGTTTAGAACTGAGCCATTCTCACTCATGGATGAACTCATACGCGAAAGAAAGCTCTAGGATCGCATCGATTCCTTCCGTTTGCCTCGCGGAATTTTTACAAACACCAGAAAGTACGAGTGATTCTTCCTAGCGTGGACCTGTTTCTTCAACCGGCTTATCACCGGGCGATTCTCACGTACTACCACGAATAAATCCTTCGCGTAAAACCCTTTTGATTCATACTCGTTAGTAATTTCTATGTGCGTCAGCCATTGGCGATTCGCGCTAACCTCATCCTGGCATTTCACGATCAAAACGCCGTTGGGTTTGAGCACACGATGGGCCTCGGCACCGGCCTTGAAATACAAATCGGTGACCGCCGCGTGCCATTTTGCGCTTCCGTTGGCGCGCTCGTCGCCGTTGGAATAAAAGCTGGCGAAAGCAGAATGTGTTCCCGATCCGGCCTTTTGCGTTCCATTCCCTCGATAAAAGCCTTCCATGTAGGGTGGATCAAGCACGAGACAATCAATCGAATGGTCCGCGTAGGGAAGTTTGCGGCAGTCGATCCCGTCGGAGATATCCGTGGGCTTGAGCCGGTATTTTCCAGCGGGCACGTTTCGCCAGAACACGCCGCCGCCGTACGTCACATCCGCCACGACTGCTCCATCGGGCACGTGAAGCTCCAGGATTTGCTTGAAAACATCGGTGTTTCCGCCGACGTGCGCCGAAAGCACCACATCGGTCGTGGCTATGCCGCCCTGTCTCCGTCGACGGTGAGTCCCGTCGTCCAAGGACGCAAACAATTCCGATTGGGTCATGGTCTTCATAAGGTTAATGTAGCCACATTAATACCACTGTCAAGTCCAAAATAATTGCCTGCAAATATTCAAGCGTTACAATTCAAACATGGCAAGGCCACCCAAAGCAAGCAATAAACGTCGAAATAACATCCTCCGCATCCGTTTGACCGCGATGGAGCGACGTGTTCTCAACAAAACTGCGGAACAATCCCACAGCGACACCTCGACTTGGGCAAGGAGAATACTTCTTTTACAGGCCGAAGGAAAATGATCTTGGCCAGCCAACTTCCTTCCCAATTGCCCAGGACCTTCGAGGAACTGAATCTCCTGCATCCGCTGCGTCCCATTACGGATGAAGTTGATCTACAGAACGCCGAGGAATTGATGGATCGGCTTGCGGTAATGAACAAGCGTACCAAGGATCAGAATGATTATCTTGCGACGCTCGTGCTTTTGACCGAGGCATTTCAAAAGCAGGAGATCGACGACGCGATGGATCGATCAAAATCGACTGGTCTGGACGCTTTGAAATATCTGATGGGGGCGCGTGGCATGCGGCAAACGGAGCTCGCTAGATTGCTCAAAATCAGCGCCAGCGCGGCGTCCATGATTCTAGCCGGCGATCGGCCGATCACCGCCTCGCATGCACGAAATCTTGGGAAATATTTCTCCCTGTCGCCCGCAGCGTTTATTTGAAATCAGCCTAACTTCCCGCACACCGCTTCCGTCACCGCCGTTGTCGTCGCGGTGCCGCCCAAATCGCGCGTGTGATTCTTCGGATCGGAAACCACTTTCTTACACGCCTCGTTGATCGCGGCGGCCGCTTTTTGTTGGCCGAGGAATTCCAGCATCATCGCGACGCTCAAAAATGTCGCGATCGGGTTGGCGAAATTTTTGCCCGCGATATCCGGGGCGCTGCCGTGTACCGGCTCGAACATGCTGGCCGCCTGGCGCGTGGGATTGAGGTTTCCGCTGGCGGCCATGCCCATGCCGCCCTGAATGGCCGCGCCCAGGTCGGTGATGATGTCGCCGAACATGTTGGTCGTGACGATCACATCGTAAATCTTCGGCTTGGTCACCATGTACATCGTGCAGGCATCCACGTGGTGATAATCGGTTTCGATCCCGGTGTAATCTCCCTTGATCTCCTCGAAGGCCCGAATCCACAAATTGTGGGCAAACCGCAGCACATTGGTCTTGGCCACCAGCGTCACCTTCTTCCGCCCGTGATCCCTGGCATATTCAAACGCATATCGAATGCAGCGCTCAACCCCGCGGCGAGTGGTGACTTCAATCTGATTGGCCACCTCGTTCGGCGTGTTCTTGTAAAGAAATCCTCCGTTGCCACAGTAAAGCCCCTCGGTGTTCTCGCGGACAATCACCATGTTGATGTCATCCGGCCCCGCATTTTTCAGCGGCGTGGGAACGCCGGGCAACAGCCGGGTGGGGCGGAGATTGATGTACTGATCCAACTCGAAGCGCATCTTCAGCAGGATTTCGGTTTCGAGAATCCCCTGCGGAATCTTGGCCGACCCGCGCGGATCGACGCCGACGGCGCCAAAGAGAATGGCATCATGCGCCGCCAATTCCTTGAGGGCCGAATCCGGCAGCGTCTGGCCGGTGGCCAGATAATGCTCGCCGCCGAAGGGGTAATCGGTGGTGGAATAGGTGAACCCAAATTTGCCCGCCGCCTGTTTAAGCACGGCCAGACCCGCGGGGATCACTTCCTTCCCCACACCGTCGCCGGGCATGACTGCAATTTTCATGGTGGTGAGTATAGCGGGGGGAAAGTGGAAATTCGAAGAGCAATTAAATCACGGTGTTCGGCACGATGAAATCAACCACGTCCTGCACGAGCGGCGAAATGTTGAATTGCCATGGTTGGAAAGAAATGGAGCCGAGCGATTCGGAAACACTCGGAGTCGGGACCAAGGACGACAATGGCCCATCATATGTGACGTCTGCCCCCACGGCCCCGCTGAGTGTTGGATTTACCGTGACGATTCCGTTGGGCGCGGCGGTGA
>JBEKUH010000117.1:0-11059 GCA_049515255.1 Tepidisphaeraceae bacterium
GCGCCGCGGCCGGCAAAAACGGCCTGGGCCGCTCCGATGAGACGAAAACCGAATCGAAAATGTCGCGGCGATTGACATGGAAAAATCCGGGATCAAGAATGTTTGGGTTATTCAGAGGTTCCAAAGGTTTTTTCGCCGACGGCTGTATAAGTCGACGCCTTAAGGACGCTCATTGCCTTTCTAACATCCGCAAGCGGTTTAGAATATTGAATCCTCTGCATTACCGGGCCCGGTTTTGCGGGCGCCGTCCTAACCCTTGGCATCTCGAAAACCTCCCGCGTCTCGGCTCTCGCAAGCACCGCCGTCTTTGCTCCATCAATTAATCTCTCCAGCGGACCCCTCACGTCGCCTTCCTCCTTCTGATCCTTCTCGATTTTCAGCCGGTTTAGAAAATCGACAACCGGCCTCATAAGGTGCATCATCTCGAGCTTGGCGGCACGATAGACGTCGGAATCGGTATTAATGCCCGTCTTAGTTGTGTTCCATGGCAGTTTGCCAGAGTCGTCCGCGTCGAAGTAAGCATAACCCCGCAGATGATTGTATTGCCCGTGAAATCCTGGAATTGAAATGCCATTCGCATCCTCTCCCCAACCGGTCACATCACTCTTGTCGCCCTCAAGAATCAGACGCCCATTACAAAAGACATGCCAACCTGCGGCCGCCCGATCCTCGCTCTGCCCCAAGCCGCAATATAATTTAACTGTCACCGGCTTCGGGCCGCTTTCCGGGTACCTCAGTTTCTTGTAGGCGGGCGCGAGACGAGGATCAGCCAAAATTGACAAAGGCTGCGCAGTTACGGGCACTTGATTCAATGTCACGACCAGCCCGTTCGAAATTGGATCTTGCAGGCGAGATTGAAGCTCGTTCTTCAATTCCGTCTCAAAGTTCTCCAATCGAAATGCGTCGGCGACGTCCCTGCGCAACGCCGTCACGGAAATCGTAGTGCCTGCATCTTCCTTGTCGACCTTTATGTCTTCATTCAGTTCCGCAAAAGGGAACGTCCAATTCACGGTTTTCGCCCATTCCTCGACATTAATCTCAACCGCAAAACGGCTAGTCGACGTCGAGGACTCAACGCGAAACCTGCGCCCCATTTTGAAGATTGCCCGCTTCATCCCGACTCCAAATTGGCCGACGGAGTGTTTGACGGTTGGTGCGCCAGGCGGGCGGCCGAATCTAAATGCGTATTTCTCGGCGACCTCCGTGGAAATCCCGCCGCAATTGTCGGCAATCCGAAACCCCTCCGGACCGATTTCGATGCGCGCCCAAAGCCCCTTAAACGAATCGCTTCCACGAAGCCTTTTTGCGCCGTCTGCGGAGTTATCTACCAGATCGATTATGGCAGGGATTAAAGCGATGTCCCTTGTGAGCATGTCGATGAATAATTCCTTCGTAGGCGTCACGTCGATAGATCGCTCCCCATCGACTTCGGAATCGGGAGCCTGCTTCAATTTAGACATATTGTCCTACCGTTTCTTGTTTTTACTCACATTCGGCAAATTGCATCCTTCACACCAGTTGCAACCGCTTTTGCCAAAAGTGGTGGCACTGCGTTTCCGACCTGTCGGAAACCGTGCCACTTCGTCGGATGGAACTCGAACCAATCCGGAAACGACTGCAGGCGCGCAGCTTCTCGGGTTGAAATGCAGCGGGGCTCAGTAGGATGGATTGGGCGCGCTGCCGTGAATGAGCCATAAAGCGGCCCCGTACCAGCGCGCAGAGTATTCGCTAGTCCGTCAAGCCTGAGCCTGTAGCACCTGCTAGTCGGCTCGTAGGTTCCAGGTGGCGTCGCGGAGAATTTTTCGACGGTTGCAGGCGAATGTGCTGTACGAGCGCACCCGCTCAATCCGTCGTAGCTATGGCTCCGCTTGTAAGAAAGATCGCCCGGATCTACGAGCTCGCCTCTTAGCATTCTCGCGTATTCACTTGCTGGCCCTAATGCGCCCTCAAATGCGTCGGTGGTTAATAGCTCATTGAATTTGATCAATTGGGGAAGATCGCCAATTGCGTGCGCAACAGTCGGAGTTTGACCCGCCTTGCCTCCGAGTGAGGTGGGCTGGGGATAGTCTGGGATCGGCAGGCCTCGCAAATATCCTAGGATGAACACTCGCTTGCGCTTCTGGGGCACGCCGTAACAGCTTGAGTCCAATGTGCGGATGGGCGCCACAACCTCGTACCCGGTTCGCCGTACACGGCGGAGAAAGGAATCCAGAATCGGCTTTGAATAGGAATAAAGCAGGCCCCGCACATTTTCCACCACGAAATAACGCGGCCGCAACTCGCGGACTAGACGGGCGAACTCCAGAATTAAAAGATTTCGGTGGTCGCCGTTTCTTCTCTGACCTATGACAGAAAATCCCTGACATGGAGGGCCGCCAAATAGAACGTCAATTTTGCCGGCATCTATGCGGGATTTCTTCAGGATTTCGCGGCCAGATAAATCGGTAACGTCTGCTTCGTAAGTCAACGTCCGAGGAAAATTTCTTTGGTGATATTCAACGTTCAAAGGGTCGGAATCGAACGCAGCAGCGACGTGAAACCCCGCCTGCTCGAAACCGAGTGACATTCCCCCCACGCCGCAGAATATCTCGATGCCGATCGGACGTGCCATCAGACTGGCGTCCCTTTCTGATAATGGTCGCAGAATTGGCGAATGCAGCAAGATTCACAATCGGGCCTCCTTGCCCTGCATACCGCCCGGCCATGCGCGATGCAATCCACGTGAAAGGAATATCGCAATTCCGGTGGGACAATTGCTTCGAGTTCCTCATGGCATTGGTCTGCCCGCTTCCGATTGACCCATCCCAGCCTTCCGGCGATACGATGAACGTGCGCGTCCACCGGCAATACTTCCGCGCCAAGGGTATACATAGATACGCACTTGGCAACCTTCAGCGAGACGCCGGGGAGCGAGGTCAGATATGCTTCCGCCTCTCCGTATTTGGTCTTGCGCAGGGCAGACAGTTCGCAACGCTGAAAGTCGCGCCTAATTTGCCGGAGCGTCGAGCGGATTTGCTGTGATCGCACCACTGACAGGCCGATGGGACTTAGAATCCGACGGAGCACCCCCGGTGAAGACTCGAGCAAACCATTCCAACTCGGGAACCGCCACTTCAGTTGCTTGAAAACCCGACATGCTGCCCGCGCGGAAGTGCGATTTGAGAGCATGATGAATATCAGATCGTCCAGGGGGTCGCGGGGGTTCCCCAATCGCGGGACCCCATATTTTGCAATGAGTTTTGCACACACGCGGCGGACATGCACCCGCCTAGAGCCTGCAGATCGACGCCAGATTCGGCCGCTCGGACGAAAGTTCTGCGAGTATCTTCCATCACCAAGCATAAGTAGATTTTAGCCAAACGTTCAGTTTCTGCAAAAATTGGACGTTTCCAAACATCGAGGGGGAAAGTCTCACCGATGAATTGTAGTTGATGCGGGTGAGTTTAAGGTAACCGGAACTTACAATTGCTCCCCAACTAATTGCCTCAAAAGGCTTTAGGCGCATGCGCTACAAAACTCCAAAATGGCTCATGGATTTTGTGCATTTTCGAGCGAGTTTCGTGCAAAATTAGGCAAATTCACTGGTTCCAGCCCGGAAAGTTAGGGAAAACCGGCCGCGCCAAATTGAAGCACGAGTTTGACAAAACTGTGATTTATTTGCATAAATGCAGAATCAATTATAGTTCGTTTTCCACGAATCGCATGTTTTTAAAAATAACTTTGCGGAATATGACAAAACTTCAATTTCAATCCCCATGATACCGCATCATCACCGGGCCATCGGCGGGCTTCTTGGCGGTTGGATTAGTCGCGGAACCGGCCAGTTCTTTTTCCGGTTTGGATTGCCGGGTCATCAGGTCGGTCAGGGCGTGGATGACATCTCTGCCCTCAAACAGCACGGCATGGGTGGCTTCGGTGATCGGCATCTCCACGTTGTGACGTTGGGATAATTCGAAAAGGGATTTGGTGGTCGGCACGCCTTCGGCCACGCTGTCCATGGACTCGAGGATGTCTTCGAGTTTTTTGCCTTTGCCGATCTGCTCGCCCACGGTTCGGTTGCGGCCTTCGGGGCTGACGCAGGTGGTGATGAGATCGCCCAGGCCGGCCAGACCATGGAAGGTGGATTCCTGTGCGCCCATCGCCACGCCCAGGCGGGTGATCTCCACCAGCCCGCGCGTGACCAGCGCGGCCTTGGCGTTGTTGCCGGCGGCCAGGCCGTCGAGAATGCCGGCCGCGATGGCGATGACATTTTTGGTCGCCCCGGCCAGTTCCGTGCCGATCAGATCGGAATTGGTGTAGACGCGGAACCATTGCGTGGAAAATGTCGATTGAATTCGTTCTGCAAGGGCGGAGTCATCCGATGCGGCGACGGCGGTGGCGGGAAGATACTTGGCCAATTCCGCCGCGATATTCGGGCCGGATAGAGCGGCTAGCGGGCGCTTGCCGAGACAGTCGGCGATGATCTGCGTGGGGCGAAGCAGCGTGTGATTTTCGATTCCCTTGGCGACGGAGACGATCGGCACGCCGCGTGGGACATGCCGTTCCAATCGCTGCCACACGGCCCGCATATATTGTGTGGGGACGGCCGAGACGATGAGCGTGCAATTGCGAAAACACTCGGAATCGTTGCCGGTGAGGAAAACATTGGGTGGCAATTTCACGCCGGGCAGGAGACGCTGATTTTCACGGTTTTGCAGAAGGCGATTGATGGATTCCTCGAACGCCCCCCAGATGGTGACGGCATGTCCGCCCTGGGTAAGCAAGAGCGAGCAGACCGTCGCCATCGCGCCGTCGCCGATGATGGTCACAGTTTCAGGCATGGGCAATATCCTACCAGAGCGGAGCGTCCTTGCCGCTGGTGAGTCGAAGAATGCTGTCTTCCAATCCACCGGGGCGATTTCGCGCGAGCCAGAGCCGGCGATGTTCGTGGATGATCTCGTCCATCGAGGGATTCTCACCCAAGCCGCGTCGGCAGGCGGCGCGCAGCATGGCGGCGGCGTTGCGGAATTCATCGCGGATCAAATCCGCATCGGGACGATCCATTTTGGCGGAATCCAAAGGAGCGATTGCCGATGCGATGGCGGATTCGGTTGCTTCCATCGCCTCCCGCGTGATTCCCTGCATCGGGTCCAGATGCGTGGACGATGGCACGAGCAGATTGAAAAGAGCAGAACGATTCTTCATCAATTTCCCCGCTGATAGATAAACATTTCCCAGATCGCGGGCCAATTTGCCCATCACGCCGGCGCGATCGTGAAATGCGTGGGTGTCCAGCGCCGCCGGCAGATCGGCCGACCGATTCGATTCCAAACACCAAGTCATCATCGCTCCGGCGGCCAGACCGGCGAAGGTGATCGGAAGATATTGCAAATGCCCGAAATCGCCCCAATCGGTATTGAGATATCCGATGGCACCGTTGCGAAGGCCAGCTTCAGCGGCGTTTCGCTGATTGGCCAGCATGTTGTCGGTCCGCCCGGCGATACTGCACCAACTGCTCGTGCCGGGGCAAACGTAAAACGGGATTCCAGCCTTGGCAAAGATCGAGGTCTCGGCATCAAATAGATGATCGGCTTCATATCCCCAGTTCAGCGCGATCACATCCTTGGGCAATCTCGCCGCTGATTCCGGATGATGCAAAACAATATCGCCCCAGAACATCATTCGCCGGCCGTGCGATTCGACGAGTTTGTGAACTTTCTCGAGAAAATCCAGATAGACATTGGCGACCCCGCGCCGATCGCATTCGCTCTTGCTTCGGCCATAACCGATGTCAAATGTCTCATCGCATCCAACATTGAACAACCTGCTGGAAAAATTCGGCAGCAGTTGGCCGTAAAGATCCGCGAGGAAATCCACGCACTTCGGATCTGTCGGGCAAAGACTAAATGGCCCCTTCCAAAAATACCCAGCCGGGTGCGGAGCGCCTTCGGGTGATTCCGCCAGCGGCAAATACCGCGGATGCCGCAGCCATCGCTCCATGTGCCCGAAACTGTTTTGATTGGGCACCAGTTCGATGAACCGCTCTCGGCAATACTCATCTAATTGCTTCATCTCGTTAGGCGTGAGTGGGCTGGCGTCTTTCCAAACCTCTTCATAGCCCAAATATGCAAAGGTGTGTTCCGTGTAGAGCTGAAGCTGATTGATCTTCCATTCAGCCAACATTTCCACGAGTTGCAGCAATGTGGCCATCGTCGGCACCTTGTCCCGGCTAATGTCCAGCATGACGCCGCGCACGGGGAAGTCCGGCCAGTCTTCAATTTGCAGATTCGGCAGTTGCGATCCAAAAAGGCGACGGAGCTGCGAAAGCGTTTGCTGTCCATAGAAGAGCCCGGCGGAATCATGTCCGATCAGTTCGATCCCCGTGGGTGAAATCAACAGGCGATATCCCTGGGGCCGGGCGACCCCCGGATCAATCACCGCTCGCACCGGTCCATTAGAAAAGCCATCCGATACCCTCATCTGGCGCGGCGACGGCAGCAGGGTGATTCGCTGAAGCATCGAAACCAGTTATATCTCCGAGCCAAGGGGAAGTGCAGCCCGTTGTCTGGGAACAGGTGCTCCATCGCAAAGCTCGCCCCGGCCTCTATTTAGGACAATCCAACCCTGCGGGACGAAGAAGCCTTGCTCAAGCATGGATACATAAAAGCCAACCGATGTGTTCGCCGGCGCAATATCCGATAAAAACGTAGTTTATTTTGTTGACTAAAGCATTTTCATGGGTTAGCCTACTGTGGTCAGGAAAGTAGGCACGTCCCTACTCATGTTTTGGTTGTTTGGTTTGGCACGTTCTGTTGTCGGTTTGGAAGTACATTTTTGGGGCGAAAAATGCGTGGCGATTTTGCGCGGATGCGCATGTCCATTGCGGTTCTTCGCTCTGAGCATTTGATTCGATTCGTTCGCGCTGCAGGTTTTTCGGCGGGGCGCGTTCGGTTTGTGCCATTTGTATGTTGAGCGCCTTGTCTTTTGGCGCGCTTTCATCTCGGGAAGATGTCCGAGGCGCAAGCCTCGTGTAATAGGCTGTTGGTCGGCACGTCAGAGAGAGGAGACTTGGCATGTTTGTTCGAGCCATCGGGGTTAGCCTAGCAGTAGCGGCATTGTTTTCGTTCGTCCGACCAGCATCGGGCGGAGTTGTATTGGTGCAAGTGGCATCTAATCCTGCCCCTTTGGCATCCTCGCCGGATTTTCAATTCACGCCTAACCCAAGTGTTCCAGCATTCACCAATGACACAGGCGCTCTGGGCAATGGTGATGGAAATCTTCCGCTGAATCAGCAGACCGCGCCCGGCTTGGAGGCGATCACCGCATATCCGGTCACAGCCCCCGGGGCTGATCCCAACAGCAATTCCGTCTTTTATGATACTTCGCTCTATCTGAGCGGACTGGCGGCCAATGGTTCCGCAGTCCAAACCACTTTGCCATTTGGCGTCGAGGATAGCCAATCGCTGGGCAGCGGTTCGTTCCAGCTTTGGAGCACAAGCGGCAACAGTACGCCGGCTACTCCAACTCTCCCCGTTACCAATCCCAATATGGTCCTTCTCCTCTCCGGCAACATCTCCTCGGCCACCATCGCCGGCCTTGACGGCGGTTCCGACGGCGCAACCTTCAGCGCTCCCGGCGGCGTCACCTACACCGGAGGACTCCTCCTGACCGCCCTGTTGGCCAACGGCGGAAGCGCAACCGGCGGCGATATATCTTTCAGCATGGTCAACGTCATCCCAGGCTTTGGAATTAATGCCGGCAGCCATCAACTCAATCCTTTCACCTCCGACGCCACCGGCCTTCTGGACATCACCGCCGTGCCGGAGCCGACATCGTTGGGCGTCCTGGCGATTGGCTCCATGTTCCTGATGCGCCGCCGCGCCAGCCGCCGAACGCGGTGATTTCTGCTCTGCAGCCTAATTCCAATCTGGAAATCCTGGCTTTTCCGCCCTCTCTAAGTATTGATCAAGCGGAGTCCAATTTCTTCGTCGCATTTCCGTCCGGACACCAGCGTCAGTTGCGTCGCGGGCGCACAATGGTAATATTTATCCCACATTCTTATTGACTTCGCTTTCTTCATCGGGCATGCTTGTTGCGTCAGTTGGAGCAAATCTTTTGCTCATTTCGGCAGTTGAGACGTAAGCAAACTTAAAAGTGAACTTGAACTCTTGCGAAACAGCATGAGTCAAGGCCCGGCGACATTGCACGAAATCGTGTCGACGTTGTCGGTCTCTTTTAGTTGCTTCATATTGTGAGCGTTCTTGCATAAACGGCAGTCATTGAGTGATTGACGTGCTGATTTCTTTCAGGGGCCGACATATCGGCAGGAGCGGAGAAATGCATTCGAGGGACTATATTCAAGGTGCCGGTGTTCTTTCTCGTCATTCCATTTTTCCGTCAGGACGGCGATTCATTTTCGCAATCGCCGGCGGTCTAATGGCCTTGACTGTTGCTGGCGCGGCAAATGCATCGGTAATGACTGGGTCGATGGGCGCTGTCGTGGATCCATTTGTAACCTCGACAGCCACTTACACTAGTTCGTCAGTCACATTGTTTGCGCAAAATCTTATAACAACCGCCGAATCCGGTACTTTTGCTACAGAGGTGCCCTCTCATGGTGACCTGACGGCCGACGCGACGACAATTACCGGCCTCTCCACCAGTCCGCTGTCGGACTCGATCTCCGATTTCTTCGTCTTCTCCACGCCGGATGCAACATTGTTGACGTCAGGTACATCGCCGAGCAACAATCGGTTTGACTTCAATCTAGCCACGATTACGGAGCCAACCTACCTCGGAGTGGGGGCTGGAGCATCTTTTAGTGGAACCGGAACGCTTGTTGATACCGCGAATATCTATTCAAGCACGCCTGCCGAGTTCACGCTGAGCTTTCCGGATGGCAACGGCACATATTCATTCACGATAGCGACCGTGCCGGAGCCGACTTCCCTGGCGTCCCTGTGCATTGGCTCCCTTGTCCTGATCCGCCGTCGCGCGGTCTGCAAAGCGCGGTGAACGAGCGAAATAATTCCGCCGGAAATCATTCATTACGGAAGTGACTTTCCACTCGATCTTTAGCGACGTGGCAAAGCGCTCCGCTTTCCGTTGGCTCTTCAAAATAATGTGCGCGGTTGGGGTGGAATTCTCGCCCGAACCGGCCAATACTCCTTGCGTTCTTCCTACCGCCAGCAAGGAGATCACGTCATGATTCTTACCCTCTTCACTCTCTTCCACGTCGCCATCAGCCTCGTGGGAATCATTTCGGGTCTGGTCGTAGCATTGGCACTTCTAAAATCCAAACGATCCGACTGCTGGACGATGCTTTTCCTGGCTACCACGGCCCTGACGAGCATCACCGGATTTATGTTTCCATTCCACGGCTTCAAGCCGTCTTATGTGCTGGGGATTCTCTCGCTGATAGTGCTCACGCCGGCGTACATTGCCCGCTATCGCAAGCGCATGGCCGGGCACTGGCGCGCGGTGTACGTCATCACCGCGATGATCGCGCTCTATTTCAATGTGTTCGTTCTGATCGTGCAGTCATTCATGAAAGTGCCCGCGTTGCACGCATTGGCCCCCACGCAATCCGAGCCGCCGTTTGCGATCACGCAGCTCATCGTGCTGGTGATATTCATCGTGCTCACGATTCTCGCGGCGATTAAATTTCATCCGGAGAAGTCCGGGATTGCGGGTGCTTAGCGGCTTGAACGTGCGTTGCTGTTATGCGCGACGAGAACGGTAGAGATCAATTGGCCTAACGCATATTCACATTAAGCTCGCGGTCAAACCGACAAAATGCGCTGCCGATGGTTGTGGTGTGGCTGCTTTGACATCGAGCCGCAATTCGTTGAGGATTTAGCCATGTTGGAAGATGGTTGGATTGCGCGATCTGTCGTGAAAGCGGTTGAAATAGGGGCGGTATTCCGGGACGTGCAATCATCCAATTCTGGTTGGCTGGTCGACCCATCTGGTGTGCCGCACTTCTACTGTGGTGATGCTCGTGAGATCCTCGTTGACTTCCCCCCGAGTTCGATTGATTTTTGCATGACTTCGCCGCCCTACTGGGGACATCGTCAGTACAGTCATGGAGGAATCGGGCAGGAAGATTCCTGCCAGCAATACGTTGACAACCTTTGCGCCGTGTTCGCCCAAGTGCATCGAGTATTGAAGATTACGGGATCGTTCTGGTTGAACATCGGCGACACGTATTGCGACAAGCAACTTCTCGGTGTTCCGTGGCGCGTTGCCTTTGCCCTTATGGAACGGCAAGGGTGGATTCTCCGAAACAGTGTAGTGTGGAACAAGGTTAAAGGCGGGCCTGACACCGCAAAGGATCGCTTGCGCAATGTTCATGAGTTGTTATTTCATTTTGTTAAAGCCTCCAAAGGTTACTTCTACGATGCCGATGCAGTGCGAAGCGCTCCGAAAAAGGCGAAGGTTGTTAATGGGTCGGTTGTTTCCGCTACAGGTGTGAGCGGAATTAGGTACAAGCGCCAGATCGAACTGTCTACCCGGCTCTCCGATGAGGAAAAGCGAAGGGCCTACCAATCGCTCGACGAACTTCTTGGCGAAATACAGGCTGGGCGGCTGGCTGACTTCCGCATGATAATTAGGGGACAGCAGCGCACGACGCATTCCGATTCCGAAAGGGTGTCGGGCCGGGCGCGGGAGATTCAAGAAAAGGGCTTTTATTTTTTGAAGTATCACCCGAGCGGCAGTAAACCGGGCGATGTTTGGGACATCCTGCCCGAGGATACCCAAAAAAGAGACGACCACTTTGCACCATACCCGGAAGATTTGTGCAAGCTCCCGATCCTGGCGACGTGCCCAACAGATGGGATAGCGCTCGATCCATTCTGCGGCACCGGAACGACGATGGCTGTTGCTCACCATTTAGGACGACGCTCTGTGGGGATCGACCTTTCACCCGATTACATCCGCGTGGCACGGGAAAGATGCGGGTTTCTCCTGTGAACAAAGTCATTGAGGTTTTTGCGAAATCGACTACGGCCAAGGTTAAGCCGAATTGGGCGCGAATTATCAATGCGCGGCGGTGTCCTTTCCTCAATCGTCTTTGTCT
>JBEKUH010000118.1:0-10719 GCA_049515255.1 Tepidisphaeraceae bacterium
GTCAGATGGCTCCAGGAGCATCCCCGTGGCGTGAGATCGGGGTTATCACCCGATCGCCGACACGCGGGCCTTGGAGGTTCCACCGCCCCAAAGAGGTGCGCGGGTTTCTCCAGCTCGGAGCCAATACACACAGGCTCCGAGATTTCTGATCGGCCATGACCCCGCCGACAAGCGGGTTCCACCCGGCGGAATGCCCAGGCATTGCTATGCCTGGGCTTTTCCACCGGAGCAAACCGTCAAGTCCAGCAGCGCCCGCCTCGCGAGAGAGCGGGGACCGATTGTTCAAGACACTATACCACACAATTCGGGTGTTGTTAAGTGAAAAAATTATATTTTTGTTCGGTATGGCGGGATTGGGGATTTTGACCACGGATGCGCGGGGATTTCTCGGAGGGTGGAGGCGAAATTCAGATAATGGTTCGCGTCACCTTTAGTGTCCCCGCGTCACCTTTAGTGTCCCCGAATTCAGATAATGGTTCGCGTCACCTTTAGTGTCCCCGAATTACAGTTTGCACATCATGTTTCCTCTGACGGTCGGCGATCCGACGCCAGCTTTGGAATTGCATCTGTTTGCATCCCGTCCCAATTTCTCGTGGCAATTAGAGATTGCAAATCGGTGCTGGGAGATTGTGGATCAAGCCATGCCGCGCAATCCTCGTCGCGTAGGATCGCCGGCATTCGATGATGGATGGGCCGCATGAAATCGTTGGGCGCGCAGGTAATCATCGTCATCGCGTTGCTCGACCAAAGCCCGGCAAAACAAAAAAGCCGATCATCGCCAAAGTGAATGAGAGTCGGCTGTTTGTTCGGCCACTCATAGAAACCGTCGGCGGGAATCAAGCATCGGCGGGCTTTGAAGGATTCGCGGAACGTCGGTTTGACGGCAACAGTTTCGCCGGCTGCATTGAAAATCCTTTTCGTCTTGTCCCAAGGCGCGATGAATCCCCATTCGGCCATGTCGAGCTTGCGCTGCCCCTCGTGCAACTTCACGATCGGCACTCGCTGCGAAATCGAAATATTCAACCGGGGCCGCTCTGAAAACTCTTCGTACTCCTCGACAGTTAAGCCGAGTCGGTTCGCAATGTGCCTCAGCGACAGTTTAAGACGATAGCGAGCGCACATTTCTAAATGGTATCACGGCGACGGCAATTTGTGTGCATAGAAAAGGTCTACGACGTTGACTGGTACTTTGTTTGAGCCGGCGGTCGCCGCGCGCGATGGTTTATTCTTTTGGTGAAATCATTTTGCGCAGCGCAGACTATCCCGTGCGGCCTGCGAGGCTCGCGACCACGACCAGCAACTCGTATGGATCAACAGGTTTCGGCACGTGGACTTGGTACCCGGCGAGCAAAGCGCTATGCGCGTATCCCTTTTGAGCGAATGCTGTCAGCGCGACGGCCGGGTCGAATTAAAAGTGACGGGGTCGAATTAAAAGTGACGCGAACCAAATGGCATGTAATGGCTACGAATATGGTAAACCGGGCGGATTGCGGGGTTGTCACGGAGGACACGCCGGAGGTGCAAAATGGGATTCTTCTTCAGCGCCAATCGGCGAATCTCCCCGGCGGAGCCGGGGGCTAATGGAGGGAGTTGGGGGGAATGCGGATTGGGTTTCCGTCTAATTCTTGGATTCAAATCTGAGGGATTTAACGGCGGATTTCGCAGACGACGGGGGAGCCTGGGAAATCGCCTCGCGTCTTGGTGGCTTAGTGGTTCATTTTTCTGCTTTGAATGCCGATACAGCCGGGAACACCCGTTTGACACTTGCCTGCCGGGACTTCTATCATTCCCCGGCAGCGACGAGGCTGATTCAACCAAGGAGATTCAATGGCCAGCGAAAATGTAAAGCAGATCACCGATGCGAATTTCGAGCAGGAGGTTTTGAAATCGCCGGTGCCGGTTCTGGTGGATTTCTGGGCGGAATGGTGCCAACCATGCCTTCGCCTGGCCCCGACCATCGAAAAGCTGGCCACGGATTATGCCCAGAAGGTGAAGGTGGGGAAGATGGATACAGATGCCAACCACGCGACGGCCAGCAAATATGCCATCAGCGCGATTCCCACGGTGCTGCTGTTTAAGGGTGGCCAGGTGACGCAGAAATTTGTCGGGCTTCGGCCGGAGAAGGATTTTCGCGCGGCGTTGGATTCGGCAATCTAAACGGGGTTGCCGAAAGAAGATGTATATCGGTAACGGTTCCCGTGCCGATTCAATTGCGTTTTCTCGAATATGCCCGGGCATCGGCGATGCGAACGCCATGGGCTGGCCCGTTGACGCTCGATGCGGCCGTCTGCAGTCAAAGAATGAGTTTCCCGCCTTTGGCGGCGGATGCTAAAGAGTTTCGAGCTCGCGCTCGACCTCAACCGTCCTTCACAGCCCCGCAAGTCCGACCTCCTCGCTGATTGCAAAATGCCGCCGCGAACTTCGCCTGGCCAGCCAAAGGTCTTCAGAGCGCCAAGCGAGTTCCCTATACGAGCCAGCGATCACACGTCGGCAAGGAAACCGCAACCGATATTAATCTTCTTCTGCCCACAAAATCCCATGGCGCTACTCCCGCTCAGATTTTGATATGATTCGCCATCGGCGGCGCATGGAGGAATGGCAAATGGCCCACCACTTTCCAATCGCTCGTTTATCCATTGTCGCTGTTCTTTTCATCGCCGGTGCATCGGTTGTGGGGTTTGGGCAAACACTGCCAACGAGCCAACCGGCGTTTCCCAGTGGCGTCATTTCTCCAACCGGCATCACGCACACCCTTCTGCTCCATTCGCCGGTGCAGGGGAAAGTTTACAAGATCGGGCCTGCCGGGGAAATCCTGGGCGAATACACCGTCGGGGCCAAAGGGGAGAATAGCTGGATCCTCCCCAATGGTCGGCTGCTCGCCAGCTATACCGGTGGGGTGCGCGAGATCGATACCGACAGCGGGAAGATCACCTGGGAATACAAGGCGGCCAGCGGAGTTGAGATTCATTCCTGCCAGCCGCTGCCGGGTGATCGCGTGCTCATTTGCGAGTGCGGGTCCAAGCGGCTGTTTGAAATCAACCGCGACCTGACGGTAGCGTGGGAGATTCAATTGCAATCGACGCAGCCGACGCACAAGCAGTTTCGGCTGGCGGAAAAGACGGACGCGGGGACGTATCTCGTCGCCTACGGTTCCGATGCGGTCGTGCGCGAGCTGGATTCCACGGGCAAGGTTCTCCAGACATTTACGCCTCCGCCCCGAAAAAATGGCGGCGTCAATGGCGGATTCCGATTGCCCAATGGCAACACGCTCGTCACCGGCGGGTACGGCGCGGAAGTGTATGAATTCGACAAGGATGCCCACATCATCTGGACGCTGGGCCAGTCCGATCTCCCGGCCGGGTTCAAAATCCACTACATGGGCACCGCCCAGCGGCTGGCCAATGGGGATACCGTGCTAAGCAATTTTCTGGGCGAGCCGGCGGTGTTTGAAATCACGCCGGACAAACACGTCGTCTGGCAATTCAGCGACGACACGCTCGGCCCGATCTCGGCATGCAGGGTACTGGGGGAGAATTGAGAAGTTATTTAGCGCGGCTCGCGTAGCGCCAACGGGGGCTGCAATACCTCGCTCAACACAACGATAATCCGCATGGTCGATGGGCGGGTTCGGATTAATTGCCGAATGGCCGTCCCGGTGATCAGGGGAGAAGGCCGGGCGACTGGCGCGATTGGAACGACCGGAGCTATCGGTTTGGTCGGCAACGGGGGACGCGGGGGGGGCAGGGTTCCAGAGGATTTGCGAAGGCTGGGGGGCGACTGTCGAACTGCCGGGCGTTTCGGCTGTTTCAACCGATTTTGCACTGGCCGGTTTCCCTGGCCCATCAACGCGCGGCGGGCTAACTCTTGTGCCGTCGGCTGCGCCTTTTGCACCGGCGGCGGCGTAACCTTTTGTCCCCCGCCGCCACTAAACAAGGCGATCAATCCACGAATCAGCAGTTCTATGATTTCATCCATCGGAGCACCTGCTTAGCTTATCTTCGCCCCTTCGCCCGGCTTGGCGATCGCCTCGCGCATGGAGGTATCCGATTGGATGTTCTTCAGCTTGTAATAATCCATAACGCCCATGTTCCCGCTGCGAAGCGCCTCGGCAATCGCCTTGGGAATCTCCGCCTCGGCCAACACAACGGCCGCGCGATTCTCGGCTTGCTTGGCGACGTTCTCCTGTTCGTGGGCGACCGCCATGGCACGGCGTTGTTCGGCCTCCGCTTGAGCCCGTTTCATATCCGATCCGGCCCGATCCGCCGCCAATTTCGCGCCGATGTTTTCGCCGACATCGATATCCGCGATGTCGATGGAGAGGATTTCGAAGGCCGTGTTCGCATCCAGCCCCTTGGTCAGCACTGCTTTGGAGATTCGATCCGGATTTTCCAGCACATGCTTGTAATCCTCGGCCGATCCGATGGCGTTGACGATGCCCTCGCCGACGCGGGCAACGATCGTCTCTTCCGTCGCCCCGCCGACGAGGCTCTTGATGTTGGTCCGCACGGTGACGCGGGCTTTGACCTTTAGTTGAATCCCATCCTTGGCGACGCCGTCGATGGTCGGCCGGCCCATTTGCGGATTGGGGACATCGATCACTTTCGGATTCACGCTGGTCTGCACCGCATCGAGAATATCGCGCCCGGCGAGGTCAATGGCCGTAGCCGTCTGCCACGGCAACGTAATGCCCGCCTTGCTGGCGGCGATCATGGCATTGATGACGCGCGGCACATCCCCACCGGCGAGCAGGTGGCTTTCCATCTCCTGCTGGGACACGAGCAACCCCGCCCGCGTCGCCTGGATTCGGCCGATGACGATGGTGTTGGCATTCACCCGCCGCAGCCGCATGCCGAGCAATTCCAGGAATCGCACCCTCGCCCCGCTGGTCCATGCCCGGACGTACAGACCGATGAATTGAAACATCAGGCCGATGATGACCAGACAGACGATAATGAGCACGACGACGATGACGATGAGAACGACGCCGCCCGTGCTCGGGCCGGAATCATCCGCCAGGATTTTGGCCAAATTCATGAAGAGGTCCTTTCGGTCAAGGGGGTATGGTAGCAGAACGGGCATGGCGACTTAAGTCGCCATGCCGGGTAAGATGGCGGCGCGATTGGCTTTTGGAGTTTTACGAGGAGACCGCCCCATGTCCGAACCGACCGCCGGTTCCGCACCGGTTCTGGATTACAACAATCCCAACACCTTCGCTGGAATGACCCGCTATCGCTGGGTCATTTGCGCTTTGCTGTTCTATGCCACGACGCTGAATTACATGGATCGTTCCATCCTGAACGTCCTGGCGCCCACGCTGCAAAAAGCGTTGCATTACAGCGATGCACAATACGGTTACATTGGCACCGCATTCAGCGCTGCGTATGCCTTGGGATTTCTGCTGATGGGTTGGCTCATCGACCGCGTGGGAACGCGCGCCGGCTATGCAATTTCGCTAATGCTCTGGACCGCCGCCGGCGCGAGCACGGCTTTGGTGACATCCACGCTTGGCCTGGCCATCGCGCGATCCTTTCTGGCCCTGGGCGAAGCCGGCAACTTTCCCGCTGCAATTAAAACCGTCGCGGAATGGTTCCCCCAGCGCGACCGCGCCCATGCAACGGGGATTTTCAACAGCGGCTCCAACATCGGTGCCATTCTCGCTCCGCTGCTGGTGCCGTTCGTCATTTTCCATTTCGGCTCCTGGCAGGCGGCATTCCTCATCACACCCACTTTCGCTGTGGTCTGGATCGGTTTGTGGCTCTACATTTATCGCAGTCCACACCAGCATCCCCGCTGCAATTCCGCCGAGCGCGATTATATTAATTGCGACGGCGTTCAAGCCCCGCGCGCGAAAGTCAAATGGCGGCAGATTCTTCCGCATCGCCAGACGTGGGCGATCATGGTCGGAAAATTCCTCACCGATCCGATCTGGTGGTTCTATCTTTTCTGGTCCGGCAAATTCATCGCCGACAAATTCCATGTGCAGATGAAAGGGTTGGCCCTGCCGCTGATCGTGATTTATGTGCTGGCCAGTTTCGGATCGCTGGCCGGCGGCTGGCTTTCATCGACATTGATTCGATCCGGGTGGACTCCGAACGCCGCGCGAAAGACGGCGATGTTCGCGTGTGCCCTGGCGGTGGCCCCGGTCTCGGTCGCGCCGATTATGCCCAGCATGTGGCCGGCCGTGTTTCTCATCGCCATCGCCGCCGCGGCGCATCAGGGTTTCTCCGCCAACATCTTCACCCTTACCAGCGACATGTTCGAGAAAGCCGCGGTGGGATCGGTCGTCGGCCTGGCCGGACTGTGCGGCGGTTTGGGAAGCATCCTGCTCCAATTCTCCGCCGGCAAAATCGTGCAGGCATCCGGGAGTTATTTGAAGGTGTTCATCATCGCGGCGGCCGTTTACATGCTGGCGGTGGTGATGATTCAGGTGCTGGCGCCGAAGCTGACGCCGGTGGATTTGAACGCTTCTGGCGATTGAATAATCCCTCGCGTCGTGAGCGCAAATTGTGGTCCGCATCGCCCGCCAAGGCGGGCCGCTAAACTTCACGCGCGCTTGCGCACAATCACCGTTGGCCCGTCGACCGTGCGTACCACGATTTCCGTCCCCGACGGAATATATCCGCTTTCACTGATCACCGATGCAACCCTCGAGCCGGATAATTCCGGGTCAAAAAATTCCGCTGATCCGCCGGGTTTGAGTTCCGTCGCGGCTTTGCCGACGGCGCCGATGGGTGGCCAGAGCGATGACGATCCCGCGGTCGAGTGTGACAACAGCGTGGCTGGCGAATTGCCGCTAGTGGCGGTGATAATGAGGCGATTGATGACTGGCATCCGGGGCAGAAATTTGTTCAGCCAGAACCATAGAAACAAACTCGATCCCAGCGCCGCCGCCACGATGTAAACTCCGCGCTGGGCGGAAACCCATGCGAGATGCGGGTCCTCGAAAATCGTCGGCGCTCCGGTTGGCGCTTTGGGGATAAACGTCAGGATCAGTCCGAAGACCAGCAGAATCAGCCCGGAAATACCGGGGAAAATGTGGCCGGGCAACAGAATCTCAAACGAGATCAACATCAGCCCGACGAACACCATCAGGATTTCCCACCAGGTTCCATACCCCGTGAGCAGCGGCACGCCGAGCATTAATCCCAGTGCGATCAGGCCCACGGTTTCCGCAGCGCCGTGGCCGGGGGCGTGCAGCACGATGTACAAACATTGCAGGAAAATAATGATGAGCAATCCCCGCGCGATTCCGCCGCTGAGGATTTCCACAAGATTCTCGCCCCAGCCAGGCGTGAGGTCGGCAACGAGATCGTATCCGCGCTGATCGGCGAGCGCCGTCGCGCTGGCCGCCTGGCCCGTCGCCAGTCCGTATTGCAACGCCTCATCACTATCCACCACGAGCAACGTCGTCGGCCCAACAATCGGAACCTTCGCCCCCGGCACGTCGATCCACTGGCCGGTCTTCATTAAATCAGCATATTCCTTGTCATCCACAAACTTCCGATTGCCCTGCTTATCCTGCACCCAGTAAACGACGCGCGTCACATCCACCATCGCCGCCGCCAAAAGCGGGTCGTGATGATTCCGATGCGCGCTCTCATCAAAATCCAATAGCACAGGACTCTCCGCCTTGGCCCGCTCCGCCGGGGGCATCGCTTCGAGTTCACCTTCATCCCCAAACACAATCGGCGCGCAATCGCCGATGGATGCCGACCCGCTCACGACGATCTCATCACACGCCATCGCAATCATCGCCCCGGCCGAGATCGCTTTATCTTCGACGAATGCAATCGTGTGCAGATCGGTTTGCCGTTTGATGAACCGGGAAATATCCAGTCCGCTGGTGACAAGTCCGCCGTAGGTATCGAGATTCAGAATGACAACATTCGCCCCGAGCTTGCGGGCCTCGTCAAATCGACGGGTGAGTTCATCGGCGTTGTAATCATCCACTTCTCCTTGAAGTTGAATGATGACCGCCTTTTGTTTCGCCGGCGCGGTTGTGGAATCATCCGCCCGGGCTAACGGAACGAGGGAAAGGAGAAATCCCAACGCGATTGCAAGTGCCCCGCTTTTCATACCCATATCTTATGCCGGAAATTCAGGAAAGCCTATGGATTCTTTCCGTTAGCCCCCCGCTTCGCGGGGGTTAAACCCCGGCAAAGCCGGGGGCTAACGGAGAGAGTTTTACGCATGAGTACACTCAATCAACAAATCCAACGTCTTTCGCGCATTTCCGCTATCCACTGTGCTTTCCGCCATTTTCAAGCCGGCCGGCAAATCTTCGACCGCTTCCGCCACCACCAGCGCCGCAGCAGCGTTGAGGAGGCTGATGTCCCGCTGCGGACCGCGCTTGCCGTCCAGCACGCCCAGCAGGGCCACGGCGGCTTCGTCCACATTGTTCACCTGTAAATCGGACAGCCGGGCGTTGGGAATGCCCAGATCGGTGGCCTCCAGCGTCCAGGTGCGGATGCGATGATGCCGCAACTCGCTGATGCGTGTCGGGCCGATGGTGGAGATTTCATCGAGTCCATCCTCCGCGTGAATCACCCATGCTCGGGTTGAGCCCAATTCGCGCAGCACCGCCGCCAGGCGATCGGTTAATTCCGGAGCGAAGACGCCCAGCAATTGTCGCCGCGCGTGGCCGGGATTGGTCAATGGCCCTAGCAGATTGAAAATCGTCGGAATGCCCAGCGATTTTCGCGCCTCAGCCACAAATTTCATGGCCGGATGATGCGACTGGGCGAAGGCAAAACAGATATTGGTTTTCTCCAGGCAAGTCGCCAAAACCTGCGCCGAGACTTCGAGTTTCAATCCCAATTTTTCCAGCACATCCGCCGATCCGGCTCGGCCGGATGCCGAACGATTGCCGTGCTTCACGACCTTCACTCCCGCGGCGGCGGCGATGATCGCGGCGGCGGTGGAGATGTTGAATGTGTGGCGCACGTCCCCGCCGGTGCCGCAGGTGTCCAGCACATTTCCCACGCACGGAATGGCGACCACTTTTTCCCGCATCACCCCGGCAGCGCCCACCAATTCTTCGACGGTCGTCCCCTTGGCCGCCAGCCCGATCAGGAGTCCCCCGATCTGTGCCGCATCGGCTTTGCCCGACATCACCTGCAGAAACGCCTCGCGCGCTTCCTCGCGGGTCAAATCCTCGCGCCGGCAGAGTTTCAGGAGAATCTCGCGCATGGAATTGAGTCTAATTCACTCGATGACACTGGCGCCGGCGGTGGCGGTTGTGACAAACACGCTGGGCTGGCGCCCGAATTTCTCGGTGTATTTGTGATGCAATTCTTTGGTCAGCCCCTCAACAAATCTCGGCTGCACCAGCGCGACGATGCATCCGCCGAAACCGCCGCCGGTCATCCGCGCACCGTAAACACCCTTGGCCTTCATCGCTTCATCCACCAGAAAATCCAGCTCCGGGCAACTAACTTCATAATCATCCCGCAGCGAATGGTGGCTCTGCACCATCAATTCCCCCGCCTCATCATAATGTTTTTCACCCAGATGCCGGGCCATGTTGGTCGTCCGGGCGTTCTCCCCGATCACATGCCGGCATCGGCGAAAAACCGTGTCGTTCATCTCCGCCTTGGCCGCCTGCAATTGTCCCGGCGTGGCATCGCGCAGGGCTTTGATCCCCGGATGATGCCGCCGCAAAACCGCCACGCCTTCTTCGCACTGCTTTCGCCGCTGGGCGTATTCGCCGCCGCTGAGTTCGTGGCGGACCATGCTGTTGACGATGACGATTCGTAATTCCTTCTCATCCAGTGAAACAAATTCCTTTTTCAAATCCCGGCAATCCAGCAGCATCGCCTGCCCCGCCTTGGCGCTGGCGACGATCATCTGATCCATAATCCCGCACGGAACGTGGGCATATTCATGCTCAGCCTTCTGGCAAATCAGCGCCAGCCGATCGGTTTCCACCGCATGTCCCTCAAGCAAGAGCAATGCCCGCGCGGTTGAAACCTCGATGGCCGCGCTGCTGGACAATCCTCCACCCACCGGCAATGAATTGGCGATCAGCGCATCCATCCCCGAAAGCGGAATCCCCGCCGCGATCAGCTCGGCCGCCACGCCGCGCACATAATTCCCCCAACTCGGCTTGCCGCGCTCGATTTTTTTGAGCAATGAAAATTCCACAAACTCGCCGGAAAAAACCGTCGATGCCACTTTCACGATATCATCTGTCCGAGCCCGAAACGCAATCCGCACTTCCGGCTCGATGGCCATCGGAAAAACAAACCCATCGTTGTAATCCGTATGCTCCCCAATCAAATTCACCCGCCCCGGCGCCCGCACCACATGAATATGGCCCTCGGCCCCAAAAATGTGGGCAAACCGCTCCTTGAGCTGCGAATCGTTCTCCTGCGCCATGATAGAAATCTATGGGGTCCGTTGTGGTGGGTCAAATATTGGGTTTGCTGGGAAGAGTGAAATTAATTTTTACCACGGATTACGCGGATGGCCACGGATAAATGCGGGGAATTAGCCACCGATGGGGCACCGATTTGACACCGATAAAAACGGGATGCTCCATCAATTGTCTGTATTGATCGGTGCTCATCGGCGCCCCATCGGTGGCTACTCTTGCATTTTCTTACCCGTGGCCATCCGCGTAATCCGTGGTTTAACATCTGCATGGATGCTTTCATTGCGGCTATAATCCTCATCGCCACGAAAGGAGTCGCCTTGTTTTCTCCTGCTCACCGTTGGATG
>JBEKUH010000119.1:0-10612 GCA_049515255.1 Tepidisphaeraceae bacterium
TCGGCCATGACTTCGCCGGTAAGTGTTTGAAATCAAAAGAGTTCCGCAGCGGCCCGCAAAACTTGGGTTGGAGGAAAAAAGTCGGTGGGGGATGTTGCGCCCCGATGCGGGGAACGCGCGCCATCGCGGTGTTGTTGCGCCTGCGCGGAAATAAGTATGAAGGGTGTGAAGGGTATGAAGAGTGTAATGCAAATGTTGCAATCGCATTCGATTTGCCGGTTGTTTTGCATTCGCCTTGGAGTCTGGCTCCTCTGATACCCAACTGCGATGTCATCGGTGTCAAACGCGCCCAATCCCCTTTCCCTTGTTATCTTACGGCCATGTCCAGATTTCTGCCGCTCGTTGCGTTTGTCCTGTGGCTCAGCGCCAGCCCTTCGCCGGCCGCGGAGGGGTTGTCTTTGTGGCAGGGAGCGGGGATTTTGTTGGCGGGGTATTTGCTGCTGGTCGCGGGGATGGCGATTTGGAGCCGGATGGTGGCTCGGAAAATTTATCAGGGGAATTCATCCCGGCGATTGTGGCGGTTTAATTGGGTGATGTTCGCCGCGCGGGTGCTGGCGGCCGGGTGGCTGGCGGTGGGGATTTATCTGCTGGGTTGGGGGATGCTGGTGGATCGGTGGCTCGATGCGGTGGGATTGGGGCGATTGCCGGTGGATTCGCCGGGGCTGGTGCTGGGGACGCTTCCCTGCTTTGCGGCATGGCTGGGGTTGCTCTGGGCGCAGTTCCCGACGGATCACGCACAGTGGGAGCAGAACCTGCTCATCTCCCTGGACCAGAATTTTCCCGTGCATCGCGCGCCGGGGCTGGGGGGTTATCTGAACATCAATCTGCGGCTCAAGGTGCTCTTTGCGGCGGCACCGGCATTTGCATTTTTTGTGATGAAGGATGTTCTGGTATTGGCAACCTGGAGATGGACATGGTTGCGAGAGCATCCGGGGATGTGGGGCGCGGTGACGATGTTGCCGCCGTTTTTGTTCGTGCTGGTGGCGGGGTCGGAGATCATTCGGCGAGTGTTGCTGACGCAGTCGATGCCCGATTCGCCATTGCGTCGGCGGCTGGAGGAGATTTGCCGGCGGAATCGGATCGGGATCCGCGATGTGCTGCTCTGGCATACCCGGCATCAGATGGGCAATGCGGCCGTGATCGGGCTGGTGCCGCGGGTTCGGTACATCCTCATGAGCGATCTGCTGGTGGAAACGCTCAGCGACGAGCAGATCGAGGCGGTGTTCGCCCACGAGATGGGACATGTGCGGTATCGGCACCTGTTTTGGCTGGTGGCGGCGTTGTATGGATTGGTCGTGGCGATGGCCGGCCCGGGGCAATATGTGGCGGATTTCCTCGGGCGAGGATTGGGGCATATTGGTTTGTCGGATTCGGCACAGATCGGCGTGCTGGGGCTGCTCGGATATGCGATTGGGGCGGCGATTTTCGGGTATGTCAGCAGGCGATTTGAGAGTCAGGCGGATGTGTTTGCCGCGCGAACCATTCAGGAATCAGCCCCGCAGCTTGTGCTGCCCGGCGGTGAGATGGACATGATCACACTGGAACGGCCCGGGTCGTATGTTGGGCATTACGGCGCCCAAACCGTCGCCGGCGCTTTGCATCGGGTGGCGGCGATCAACAACATCCCAGTGGCCGCAAGAAGCTGGTCGCATGGAAGCATCGCTCATCGGATGCGATTTCTGATGCGGATGGGGGATGATCCAAATTCGACCGCGCGATTTGACCGCCTCATGCTCAAAATTTATTTCGCCCTCATGCTCGGACTGCTGGCCTTGAGCGCATGGCTGGCCATCGGAATCCTGCAGGGTCGCGTGGTATTGACGGATTATCTCTAGGATATGAGCCACGAATGTCGCGCGGCGTTCTGTACATCATCTGGGGTGATCGGTATCGGAAACTCGCCGAGCGGTCGATCGCTTCTCTCCATGAGTTCCATCCCGATCTGCCGGTGCATATCCACACTTTTCCCGAAGGCGTGACGTTGCTCGAGAAAGCCGCGATGTTCGACATTTCGCCGTTTGATGAGACTCTGTTTCTCGATGCCGACACGATGGTGCTCGATCGGCTGGATTTCGGTTTCGCGCGCGCCCAGCGGTACGGCCTGGCATGCTGCATTTGCGAATGTCCCTGGGTGCGGCGATATGGCGGTATGTCTGGAGATGCGATTGAGTACAACACCGGCGTGTTGTTTTTCACGCGCGCCGCCAAGCCGATTTTCGATTCCTGGAATCACTGGGCTCGGCGGATGGATTCATCATCGCGGTTTCTTGGTCCCAACAACCAGCCGTGGCTTATGCCGGAGAACGATCAGGCCGGCTTTGCCAAGGCGATGGAGGAAACGGGATTCAATCCCTTCGTGTTGCCGGCGAACTGGAATTTCCGTGCTGAATGGCATCGCAGTTTCATTGGCCCGATCAAAATCTGGCATTCGACTTTTGAGATTCCACCGGGCGTGAAGGCGGTTGCCCAGCAACAAACCGGCGAGGCAAAGATCATGCGGCACTGCCACCTGCTCATGAACAAAGGTTCAGAAAATGAAACATTGGCGTAGTCCGGAAAATTCGCTGCTGGATAAGTCCGCCATGTTCGACATTTCTCCTTTTGGTGAGACCCTGTATTTGGATTGCGACGCCCAGGTCATGGATCGACTCGATTTCGGGTTTTCCCAGGCGGGACGATTTGGGCTGGCCTGCTGCATCTGTGAATGTCCCCGGGCGCGTCGATACGGCGAGTGGCATCGTGCATTTTGGGGGCCATTGAAAATTTGGCATTCGCATCTGCAATTGCCGGCGGGGATGAAGGATTTTCCGAAACAGCCGTCTGGCGAACAGAAAGTGCCGCGATTTTTGAGTCTTCCAGACCGCAAGCCATAACCTCGCCCTGATGAAAATGCGATTATGTGAGGCTCTAAGTTATTAGTATGAAGGTGGTTACGCTAATGCGAGGAGGAACTCTTGACAGTCGAACCCACGCGCATATCCTTTCGCCCTGCTTTGCCGCCTAAGCCTCGGTGCTTAATCCGGGGCGCGGGGAACCCAGCGCGGGGCGAGTGCCTCGCGGCGTTTTTCGCATCAGGCCGGCGGGTTGCAAGCAACGGGGCCGAGTGGTTCGGCTCTGGAGCATCGCTTACCCGACTGCCCGATCCGTCGAACAGGGGCGAATCGGCCTTAACGGTCGAGGGCCACTTTCAACGCCCAGCCCGTCAGCTAACCTCGTCGGCATGTGAAAGGGAAAACGACGCTTCCGCGACCCGTCATTATCTTCGCAATCTAGCGTCCCCCTTTGTCCAATCCGCTTTTTTCGCATCGTCCCGAGGCCGGCACGCGCTCTGCCGATGATCGGGCCGAATGGGAGTCTATTTAGATGCCATTGGTACCTTCTTCCAGTTTTGATGTCGCTCAAATGCCTGAGACCGGCCAGCGAAAACTGGTCAACGTGTTGGTCGTCAGCAGCGTGGCATTGGCATTCATAAGCTTCTGGCGCGCGGCCGCCATCGTCCTGTGCGATCTGGCCTCGACGGCTTATTACATCGGCGGCATTAGTGAGCAGGCCATCGGCAAGGCGGCGCCATGGTTCATCTTTGGCGTCATGCTCTTCAGCTACGCCGTCCGGGCGGTGTATGTCGAAAGCTGCACCATGTTCACCCGGGGTGGCGTCTACCGCGTGGTGAAAGGCGCCGTCGGCGGCGGGGTTGCGAAACTTTCCGTTAGTGCCCTGATGTTTGATTACATCCTCACCGGCCCCATCAGCGCGGTGTCGGCCGGGCAATATATGGTCGGACTCGGCATCCACGCCATGAACCTGGTTCTGCAACACAACGGCCGCCTGCCCATCGATCCCGCCGGCGATCGCGTGAAGGTGCTCACCAACGTCATCACCGTCGCACTGGCCTTGGGCATCACAGTCTATTTCTGGCGGATCAACATCATCGGCATTCACGAATCCAGCGACAAAGCCCTGCGGATCATGCAGCTCACCACCGTCATGGGGATTCTGATCATCGGCTGGAGCGTGGTGACCATTTACATGAAGCACCAACCCCTGCAAATGCCGCCATTGCATCCGGTCTTCACGGATTCCGGCGGCGGCAACGAATCCTCCAAGGGTTGGCTGGAGGCATTTCCCGGCGTGGTCGGCGCGCTGGGAATTCTCATCGCCTTCGGCCACACGTTGCTGGCGATGAGCGGCGAAGAATCGCTGGCGCAGGTCAACCGGGAAATCGAAGCGCCCAAACTCAAGAATCTGATCCGCGCTGGCTTCGTGATCTTCCTCTACTCCATGTTGCTGACGAGCCTCATCAGCTTCCTGGCGATCTTCATCATCCCCGACGGCAAGCGCGTCATCACGCAAATCGTGGACAAAGGCGCGGTTGCCACTTCCGCCAATCGCGATCTGGCATGGGTGGAAGTGGATTATCTTCGCAAGCACGATGCCGCCCATCCATACGATTGGGCCTATCGCATGGAGCGATCCAACCCCGCCGATGATCCGGTGCGCACCGATCAGATCGTCATGCTCGATCCCGAGCACCGTTTGCAACGCGATGACGGCGGATACCGCGACAATCTCATCAACGGCCTGGTGCAATATCTGGCCGGTCCGTCGTGGGTGAAAATTTTCATGGAAGCGTTTGTCGTGCTGGTGGGATTCCTCATCCTCGCCGGCGCCGTTAACACCAGCATGGTCGGCTCCAACGGCGTGCTCAATCGACTGGCCGAGGACGGCGTTCTCACCGCGTGGTTTCAGCATCCGCATGAACGATTCGGCACCACGCACCGCCTCATCAATCTCATCGCCGTCCTCCAGCTCATCGTCATCATCTACAGCATGGGCGACGTGGACACGCTCGGCGAGGCCTACGCCTTCGGAGTGATCTGGTCGTTCGTCTTCATGACGTTCTCCATGATGATGCTCCGCTTCAAAGACCGCTCGCCCCGGCAATACGAAGTGCCACTAAACATCGAATTCCACAGAAAAAGCGGCGAGATCGAATTCCCCGTCGGCATCGCGGTGGTCTTTCTGATTCTCCTCTCCACAGCCCTCATCAACCTGGCGACCAAAAAGACCGCGACCATCTGGGGCGTCGGATTCACGATTTCGTTTCTGATCGTCTTCATCATCGTCGAGCGCATCAGCCACAGTCGACATGGCGGCAAACACGAGCATCTCGAGCAATTCAACGAGCGCAGCAGCGAAGGATTGTCCGTCGAGTCCCTGGGCCTGGCCCATCCCAAGCCTGTGCTGGTCGCCGCCCGCGGACCGAGGAGTCTGCCGGTGCTGGAGAAAATCCTTCAGGAAACCGACACCAATCAGCGCGATGTGGTGGTGGTGACATGCAAAGTGCTCCCCGCCCGAACCGCCGGCGTGACCGACCGGGAAACCTCGGTGGATGATGAGGACCGCGACCTGCTGACCAAGATCGTCAGCATCGCCGAGCACGTGGGCAAGCAGGTTTTCCCCGTGGTGTTGCCCACGAACAATCCCCTCTTCGCCATCGCCACCGCCGCCCGGGATTTGAAAGCCAACGAAGTGGTCCTGGGCGTCAGCGAAAAGATGCACGCGGAAATGCAGCTCGAGCAATTCGCCCTCGCCTGGGGCAGCGCCACGGCCGACCCGGCATTCCACGAGATCGCCGGGGACATGACGGTCAGGATCATCGGTCCGCAGGTGGAGATGAAATACCAGATGGAATAACACTCACGATTTGTGCGAAAACGAAAACCGAGTCGGCGGCCCCACAAACGCCGGCAACCCGCGAGCCCTCGGAAAGGGGGCTCGCTGTTTTTTTATTCGAAGGGCGAGGTCCCCCACCGGGCTGGTCCACTTCAGTGGCCAGCCGAGCGGCGTCAATTGCCTACGCTCCGGCAAATGGATCGATAATCTTCACGCCAGCCCACATGAAGTCGCGCTGATTGTGCGTAGCAATGATCAAATTGTGTATCAGGGCCGTGGCGGCGATCAAACTATCTTTGATCGGCATGGCACGCCCGGCGGAACGCAGTTCGGCCAGGAGTTTGGCCCAGCGCAAACCGGTCGCCGCTTGCCAGGGCAGACAATGGATTTTCTCGATGCCCCGTGCAAACCAGCGCTCCAGTTGTCGCCGCCGCGCACCGGCCGGCATCAGATAAATGCCAAAGCGGATCTCGCCGAGGACGATTGGGTCCAACACGATCTCGCGCTCATTGGCGCGAAGCCAATCGACCACCCGCGCCACTGGTCGCGGCTTGGTCGCTTCGCTCAGGACGTTGGCATCGACAAGGTAGGTCACCGGAAAACGAGTCAAAGGGTGTCAGTCGACTCGGATTGAATGGGCACGAAAAATCCCTTCGCGGGGCAAGCCAGCAGCCAATCCGTCAGCCCCTCGTTGGCGGGCGATTCCTGCCTCACCAGACGATATTCGCCGCGATCGATCCGCTCGACATCGAATTGCTGGCCCGGCTTAATGCCATCCTTTTCCCGCAATTCCGCGGGCAAAACGAGCTGGCCCTTGCTGGAAATCCGTGTTTTCATGGCATGTAAGATATCGGCTTACTATGCGGTCGTCAAGTCCCGCCTCATCTGACGCCACAACGCTGGCAACCCGCGAGCCTTCGGAAAGGGGGCTCACTGTTTTTTGTGTCTCCAATATAATCTCCGCTTCGCAGACGCGGGGAGCACGATATAAACTCAATCATCTTTCAAGTCGCGTTCCGCCGATTCTGGAACAATGGGCTCGCCGCTTGGCTAAGGTGTTGGGCGTGCCGGCCCTATTTGGCATCGTAATTACCGGCTCATTCAAACTCATCCGAATCAAATGACGTGGGTGGCCTGACGCCTAATTATATCCGAATATCGACCATAAAAAAATATGGGATGAAACCATAATTTTTCTTGACTGGCTGTCGGACGCGCGCATAATGCCGCTCAAGATGGCTATCCGAATCAACCGTGTCGAGCAGAGTGGAGGGCCGCGTCATACCGCGTACCCCTATTACACACTGCCGAAATCCTTAGAGCTGGCCGGTATTGTCAATGAACTGGGCGGCACAAATGGAGAGGTACAAAAAAGTCTTCTCGCCCACAGCATGAAGGTGGAGGAAGACTCCCCAACCCTCGCGGGAGTGCTGGGGGCTGCTAAACTTTATTTGCTCGTGGAAGGGCGTGGTTCTTTCAGGCTCACTGAAATAGCGAAACAATATTTTCACCCTACATCCGACAGTGATCGGCGCTTGGCAATGCTCAAAATGATCAAAGGCCCGCCGTTATTCGACTCCCTAATAGAACAATTCGACGGGCAGAAACTTCCTGCGCCCGAAATGCTTGCGAATATTCTTCATCGAAACCATTCAATAGCGCCCAGCTGGCGCGTGCGGGCCGCATCCCTTTTTTTGAGCACGTTGCAATTCGCCGACGTGATCGATTCGACAGGCGTCGTCCGTTACAGCGCTGCAATACACGGTAGCGCAGGGAAGGTGCCCGTCCCGCCGCCGCAGATGCCGCCGGACCACTCCGCAGAGGACGTGACGCAAACCGTGCTTTCCGTTCGTGATGAACCACTACCTAAACCGGGAGTCACGGTTTGGGCGTTCCATGGGATCCGTCTAGAGGCACCTGAGAAAATGGGAATGGAATTGTGGAAAAAACTGATCAATTACGTGAACGTTTTAAAGCCTGAGGGCGGGAATGATCCAAATGAAGCGGGCCGCGAGCAATAGCAAGCGGCCCGCCACAGTCCATCTTAGCGGGAGGGCGTCGAGCAATCGGGCTAGCCGATCCGATTCCAGCGGACTCCACATCCGCATGGGGGACAGGCTCCAAACCTGTCCGCCCCCTGCTTTGGCCAACGATCACAATATCAATGGATGCAGCGGGACCTAGAATTCTTGCATCCATCATGGTCTGATCCCCCATCTATCGGCTCTTAGGGGACCGCAGCGCACGGGGACTATAACATTGTTGTTGGCGCTTCGGAAAGTGGCCGCCACTTTTTATCCGAATGGGCGCTGGCGCGGCAATTTTCCACGCATACCTGCTACCGAAACCCAAGCGCCATGCCATCTTGTTCGACCGATTCGATCCTTAATACCTAAAATCTCCGTTCCCCGAGGTCAGCCGATGAATCACGCCAAGCGGCATTAGACGGCATCCGGCATCGAAACCGCCGATTCTTTCTCGGCGGATTGAATCGCATCTCGCACACTCCGCGCGATACTCGCGGCATCTAAGCCGACTTCGGTGAGTTGCTCTTTGCGGGTGGCGTGGGCGATCAGGCGATCGGGCATGCCGAGGCGTACGATGTTCGCAGTGGGGAGTTGGTGGGCGACGGCGTGCTCGATGACGGCGGAGCCGAAGCCGTTTTGTAGGGAGTGGTCTTCGACCGTCAGAACCGCGTGGCCGGGGCGGAGGACGCGCTGAAGCATTTCGGCGTCCAGCGGCTTGCAGAATCTCGCATCGACGACTTCGATTTGGATTCCATCGCTTGCCAATTCGCTCGCGGCGAGCAGGACATCCTGGGCGAGTGCGCCGTACACGATCACGGTTGCCTCTTCACCGTCGCGCAGCACTCGACTGCGGCCGACGGTCCATTCCTCGGCGGCGGCTTTTCGCAGGGGGCGGTCGATGATGGCGTCGAAATTTTCCTCCGGCACATTGTCACGCGGATATCGCAGAGCGCTAGGGGTGTCGAGTGAAAGTGCGAGTCGCACCGCGCGATTCAGTTCGGATTCATCGCTGGGAGCCATGAGGACAATGCCGGGCAGCGGCCGCAGGAATGCCTGATCCATGAATCCATGATGCACCGCTCCATCGTCACCGACAAAGCCAGCGCGGTCCATGCAGAAACAGACGGGCAGATGATTCAGTGCCACCTCCTGCCAGACCTGATCGAAGGCGCGCTGGGTAAACGTCGAGTAGATCGCGGCGAAGGGACGCAGGCCGGTCTTGGCCATTCCCGCGGCCATGGCGGACAGATGCCCTTCGCAAATTCCGGTGTCGAAATAACGGTCGGGGAATTCTTTTTCAAATTTGCTCAGCCCCGTGCCATCGGGCATGGCGGCGGTCAGGGCGACCACGCGCTTGTCTTTTTTTGCCAGCGAAATCATCGCATCGGCAAACGCGGTCGTCCACGATTTGCCCGGGCCTTTGTTGATCTCCACCCGGCAACCGTTGACCTGAAATGATGCCGGGCTGTGGAATCGCGTCGGCTCGTTGGCGGCGATTTCGTACCCCTGGCCTTTCACGGTTTTCACGTGCAGCAGCATCGGTTCCTGAACGTGTTTGATTTCGCCCAGCATGTTGATCAGGCCGGGGAGATCGTGGCCGTCGAACGGGCCGAGGTATTTGATGCCGATGGTTTCGAAAATTTGTCCGGGCCACAGAGCGCTCTTGACGCCTTCGGTCACGTGCCGCCAGACCTGTTCGACTGTGTGGCCCATGCTGCTGGGCAATCGGCCGACGAATCTTTCGGCGAGTTTTTTGGCTTCGCTGTAAGTCGTGCTGACGCGGATGCGCTCGAGATATTGGCTGAACGCGCCTTGGGGCTGGCTAATGCTCATGCCGTTGTCGTTGAGGATGATGAGCAGTTGCCGTTTGAGCGTGCCGGCGTTGTTGAGGCCCTCGAAGGCGAGGCCGTTGACAATGGAAGCATCGCCGACGACGGCGACGACATTGCCTTGTTTGTTTTGGATTTGCTCGCCGCGCGCCATGCCGACGGCGGTGCTGATGGCGGTGCCGGCGTGGCCGACGGCGAAGAGATCGTAATTGGATTCGACGGGGCTGGGGAATCCGCTCACCGATCCCTTTTTTCGGAGCGTGGGAAACATCTGGGCCCGGCCGGTGAGCATTTTGTGGGGATAGCACTGATGGCCCACATCCCAGAGCAACCAGTCTGGGCCGGCAGGATGGGCGCCGAAGTCATAAACATAATGGAGAGCAAGGGTGAGGTCGGTGACGCCAAGATTGCTGGCCAAGTGGCCGCCGTTCTTGGAAACCGACTGGACGATTTTGTCGCGGATTTCGGCCGCCAGGGTTCCCAACTCCTCCATGGAAAACCGACGGATGTCGGCGGGAACCTTCAGAGAATCGAGAATGGGCATTTGCGGATACTCCTTACCAGCGCGAATCGTTTTACCGGCAAAATCGGCTGCCGTCCATATCAGAAACGATTAGAGGCCTTCTAATTCCAGAATATTGAACCACTAAGACACGAAGGCACGAAGCGGGCTCTTCCTCACTTCCAGAATTTTTTGCGAGCATTTCACGGTCGCGGCCGTCAATCGGTGATGGAAGATTAGGAAGAGTAATTGTATCGGTTACGGTTCCCATGCCGGCGAACGTGCCCTGGCTCGAATGGGCGAGTGGGCTGCCGCCGCGAGGCCCGTTGGCTGGCCCGGCGATGTTCGCGGTGGCATTTTCGATGGGCCGATGGGGAGAGAGTATCGCGCCTTCGGCGGCACGATGCTGGAGAGTTTCGAGCACATGCTCGACCTCAACCGTCCAATACAGCCCCGCTCGTCCGACCTTCTATGAAAATCCGTTCCTGGTCAAGCCATGTTCAGGCGGAAGAGGCTTACGAGGCGGGGGTTTGGGGGCGGAGCCCTCAAGCCTGGACGCGACGCACGTTTGGAGGATCGAT
>JBEKUH010000120.1:0-14810 GCA_049515255.1 Tepidisphaeraceae bacterium
AATCAATGTCGAACGCTCCGACCTTGACGTTGATGTAATTGAACACGTCGCCAAGCAAGCCCGTGTTCAACGGCTCGGGCATCTGTTTGAAGAGCAAGTACCCTTCATGGGCGTACATCGTGTTGGGATGTGGCCGGCTGGCGACATAGAGATCGAAATAGACATCCATCTTGTCCGGAACGGTCGCCAGGAACGAGAGGCTGGCGAAGGGGTCCTGAAAACCGGGATTCAGACCCGATTGGGGCATGCCGCCAACGATTACTTTATTCTGTGAGATCGCTTGAAATCGGCCGACGGTTTGTAATCCCATGCGCAGTTGCAGGTCGTCATACTGGCCGATCTGCATGGGCAGGTCGGGACGAATGTGGGATGGGTTCATGATGTCGAACGGAGAAAAGTAAACATCATCCGTTCGCTGGGCGAAGAGTGTTTTGAACGCGGTATCGAGACTGTAAACCGTTACCGACGAAGCCGGAGTCGCCTCCGCAGACGGCTGGCTGGTGGCCGGACGGGTTGTCGCCTGGCCCATGGCCGCCGCCGAGAGGGCGAGCACCGTTCCTGTAAATGACGCCACAACTTTTGACTTTCGACGCATGATGCGGCTCCTTTCCCTATAAAGAGAAACACTCAATCGGTGTTCCTCGGACACCCACGGTCGAACAAGCTCGCGTTGCGTTTTGCTCGCCGTGAAATCACTTTCGTGATCGACACTATTCATGAAATAAATATCGAAGAAATAAATGACGCTTGGTATCGGATGTGAAACCTAATCTGACATAGGGGAAACCACTGATGCGGAATCGTCAGCGATAGAGTTAAATGGGGAGCAAGATGACAGACGTAAATACCACGACGAGCGCAAACGGTGAGATTGCTTACAGTTCATCTCGCCGATCGCTCAATGCGATTTTTTCGCCGCGCAATGTCGCCGTCATCGGCGCGACCGAAACAGTCGGCAGCGTGGGACGCACTCTCTTGTGGAATCTCATTTCCAGCCCGTTCGGCGGGACGGTGTTTCCGGTCAATCCCAAGCGAGCCAGCGTGCTGGGAATCAAAGCATATCCGCAAATCTCGGCGGTTCCGGAAAAAGTGGATCTGGCCGTCATCGTCACCCCCGCGCCGTCGGTGCCGGGGATCATCGGACAATGCGCCGATGCGGGGGTGAAGGGCGCGATCATCATTTCCGCCGGTTTCCGCGAACTTGGACCTGAAGGCATGGAACTGGAACGACGCGTGCTCGTCGAGGCGCGGCGTGGAAATATTCGTTTGATCGGCCCCAACTGCCTGGGCGTGGTGAACCCATTGACTGGGCTGAACGCCACCTTCGCCAAGGGCGCGGCCATTCCCGGTCATGTCGCTTTCATCAGCCAGAGCGGCGCGCTGCTCACGGCGATTCTGGATTGGAGCCTGCGAGAGATGGTCGGTTTCAGTGCATTTGTGTCGGCCGGTTCGATGCTCGATGTGGGCTGGGGCGATCTCATCGACTATCTCGGCGATGATCCGCAAACGCGGAGCATTCTGATTTACATGGAATCGGTTGGAGATGCACGGGCATTTCTCTCGGCCGCGCGCGAAGTGTCGCTCAATAAGCCGATCATTGTCATCAAGGCTGGGCGAAGCGAGGCGGCGGCGAAGGCGGCGGCATCGCACACCGGATCACTCACGGGGAGCGATGAAGTTCTGGAGGCCGCATTCCGACGCAGCGGCGTGCTGCGGGTGAATCAGATTTCCGATCTGTTTTCGATGGCGGATGTGCTGTCGAAACAACCGCGGCCTCGTGGGCATCGCATGGCCATCGTGACCAATGCCGGCGGGCCAGGCGTGCTGGCGACCGATGCGCTGCTGGGCGGCGGGGGCGAGCTGGCGACGCTTTCGCCGCAATTGAGGCAGTCGCTCGATTCGTTTCTCCCGCCGCAGTGGAGCCATAACAATCCCATCGACGTGTTGGGTGATGCCGCGCCGGATCGAATTGCCAAGGCGCTCAAGGCCGTGGCAGATGATTCGGAAAATGATGGGGTTCTGGTGGTGCTGACACCGCAGGACATGACTGATCCGACGCAGACGGCTGAGGCGATCAAGCCGCTGGCCAAACTCGGCGGCAAGCCGCTGCTGGCGAGTTGGATGGGCGGCGCCGATGTGGCGGCGGGGCGGGCGATTCTCAGCCACGCGGGGATTCCCACGTTCGATTTTCCCGATATGGCGGCGCGCGCCTTCAATTATATGTGGTGGTATGCCGACAACCTCCGGGCGCTTTACGAAACGCCGGCCCTGGGCGATGACGATGAGAATACAGTCGATCCGGCGGCCGCGGCAAAGATCATCCTCTCGGCTCGACATGCCGGGACCGAATTGTTGGATGAGCGCCAGTCGAAGGAACTTTTGGCGGCGTACGGAATTCCCGTATCCAAAACCATCACGGCAACCAGCGCGGCCGAGGCGATACAAGCGGCCGAATCCGTCGGATTTCCCGTCGCTGTCAAACTTTTCTCCCATACGATCACGCACAAGACGGACGTGGGCGGTGTGAAGCTAAATCTCTGCGCTCCAGAAGATGTGTCGCGGGCATTCAATGAAATTCAGGAATCAGTCACGCGCCTCCGGGGCGCGGAGCATTTTCAAGGCGTGACCGTCCAGCCGATGATTGACAATCGGGATGGTTACGAACTGATCGTCGGTTGCAGTCCCGATGCCCAATTCGGGCCCGTGTTGCTCTTCGGCGCCGGGGGGCAGCTTGTCGAAGTGTTCAAGGATCGCGCGCTGGGGCTTCCGCCGCTGAATGCAACGCTGGCGCGACGAATGATGGAGCAGACGAAAGTTTTCAAGGCATTGCAAGGCGTGCGCGGCTTTCGGCCGGTAAATCTGGCGATGCTGGCGCAAATCCTCGTGAGATTCAGCAGGCTTGTCGTCGAGCAGCCGTGGGTGAAGGAGATCGAGATCAATCCGCTGATTGTCACGCCGGATCGGATCGTTGCGGTGGATGCGCGGACGGTACTGTGGGGCAATGATATGAAGGAGGCCGATCTGCCGCGGCCGGCGATTCGTCCGTATCCCGCGCAGTATGTGACGAGTTGGACGCTGCGCGATGGCACGCGGGTGACGATCCGTCCGATCCGTCCGGAGGATGAGCCGCTGCTGGTGCGATTTCACGAGGAATTGTCCGATCGGAGCGTGATGTTCCGATATTTTCATTCGTTCAATCTGAGCGAGCGAACCACGCACGAGCGATTGCTGCGCGTCTGTTTCAATGATTACGACCGGGACTTGGCGTTGGTGGCCGAGGGCCGACGCTCGGAAAACAACGAGCGATTCATCCTGGGCATTGGCCGACTGAGCAAATCGCCAGCCGGGAAGGAGGCGGAGTTTTCCATCGTGATCAGCGATCGTTGGCAAAACCGCGGTTTGGGGACGGAATTGCTCGCGCGCCTGCTGCAAGTGGCGCGTGATGAAAAAATCGGGCGGATTTTTGCGACCATCATGGGCCAGAATTTGGAAATGCAGCGGGTTGCCGAGAACTTGGGATTCAAGCTGGAGCGGAGCCTGACGGATTCAGAAGTCCATGCCACCATCGACTTGCCCCAGGCCGCCGTTTAGCGAGAGAATTCCGGCATGTCGCAGTCATCTTTGCTGGCGGCTTGCATTAAATACGAGAGAGCAATCGAGCTGCAGCCGGACAATGCCAGGCTTTATTTTCAGTTGGCCGCATGCGAATGGCGGCTTGGCCGGGTTCATGCCGGGGAACATTTTCAAAAAGCAGTGGGGCTCGATCCGAAATTTGCCGTGGCGAACGCAGCGCTGGCTTCGTGGTATTTGGAAAATGGCTTGGTCGAGCCGGCAGATCAGGCCAGCCGGCGGGCGATGGAAATATCGCCGGAAGATGGCAGCGTCATGCAATCGCGCGCGGCGGTTCTCGAGGCGATGGGGGAATTGAATGCGGCGTGGGATCTGGTGCTGCGGCTGGTCAATCGCGGGTTTGTCCCGATGCCGCTGGTGCGACTCTATGGACGGATGGCTCGTTACCAGCACCACGAGCAGAAAGCCCTGGACCTGATTGAGAAACAATTAAAAAATTCAAAACTCTCAGTCCCCGATCAAGCTCTCCTTCATTTCGCCGCGGCGGACCTGCTGGATTCTCTGGGCAAATATGATGAAGCATTTGCCCACGCATGGACTGCCAACCAACTGGCGCGCACGCCATACGATCCGAAATCCCATGAGCGCACGTTCGATATTTTCATCGACTACTTCACCCGCCAGCGGCTCGGCTCTTTGCCCAAGGGAAGCGATCGAAGCGAAAAGCCGGTGTTTATCGTCGGCATGCCGCGCTCTGGTGGTTCGCTGGTCGAGCAAATCCTGGCGTCGCATCCGTCGGTGCATGGCGCGGGTGAATTGGATTTCATGTCGCACGTCTGGGCGGGCACGGTGCAAATGCTCTCGGCTCGGCCGGAAGAATATCCATCCTGCCTGGACCGGCTGACGCTCGAGCAAGTGGACGGTCTTGCGGAGATTTATCTGCAACCGCTGATCGCCATGAATCCCCCGGCATTGCGGATCACGGACAAATTGCCGCTGAATTTTCTGCATCTGGGCCTGATTGCTTTGCTGCTACCCGGGGCACGCATCATTGATTGTCGTCGAGACCCGCGCGACAACTGCCTTTCCTGTTTCATGGCCGCATTTGAAAAGGGTTCTGATTTCAAGTTCGATCTAAACAATACCGCTCATTTTTACAACCAATACCGCCGACTAATGCGGCATTGGCACGAATCATTCGATTTGCCGATCCTGGAAGTTTCTTACGAAGCGCTGGTGACGGACCCAGAGAATCAAACCCGCCGAATGCTGGATTTTCTCGGCTTGCCATGGGACGGGCGGTGTTTGCGATTTCACGAGAACAAACGAGCCGTTATCACTTCAAGCATGCAGCAGGTGCGCCGGCCGTTGTACCAATCTTCCATCGGCCGATGGCGAAATTACCGGCGGCACTTCAGCGAGTTGGATCGGTGGTTTGGTCCAGCACCTTCTCACGGAAGCTGAGGCAGAATGCTGATGGTGTAAGTCAGGGGATCATCCTTCGGCTGGGGATCGGAAAGCGTCGCGGTGCCTCCATCCACCTGATAGTCGAACGGCTTGGCGGTCCAGGGATTCAACGGCGCTGGGGTATCCGTAATGTCCTCCAGATGGGCGGGGAGCTTCCCTCCCTTCGCGGCGGCATAGGATCGAATCGCCTCGACGGCCGTGAGCGCGGCGGTCTCTCGCTCGACTCGGCACAGCCCTTGCACCTGACGTATCCGCGGAGGAATCGTCCAGCGTTCAGGGTCGGCGGCAATCTTCTTTTCGATCGCCTCCTGCCCAGCCATCATCTCCGGAAGGGGAAGGGCAAAGAGCTTGTACCAGTCATCGAAATGCTGCGAATAGAGTTCGTACTGATAGGTGTCGAACACCATGGCCTGATCTAATTTCTTGACGTCATCGACACTCATGTTGCGCGTGCCGGCGTAGTATGTCTGGGCGTCCTGCATTGCCTGCGCGAAGTCTTTGTCATGCGATGCATCCTGAAGCATCTTGGCCGTGTCTTGCGGCGTGGTCAGCATGCCGTCGGCTCCGTGAAACAAGGCGGATTTCCGTTCACCCTCCAGCGCGGTTCGCATCTCGTATTGCGGATGGGGCAGGCTGACCAGCGCCCAATAGAGATTTGGCGAATCTGGGAGATTCATCAATTCCGCGGTCTGGTTGTCCATCGAAATCGTCATCACAAATGACAGGTAGGCGGAAAGAAAAAGTGGGCGCTGGCAAGTCCTATCGCACAACTCATATCCCAATTGCAGCGTGGCTAGTGCATCATCCACATTCCCCGCGTGAATCAGTTGTTTGGCGCGAATCTGAATCAGATTTGCCAACATGTGAATAGCTCGCAGTTGTGTCACATCGGAATCGATGTGATGTGGACCGAAGGTCACTTGCCAATCGCAACTATCGCAATGTCCGGCAATTTCGAGGGTCGTGAATACCCGCTGATTTTTTGTGTAAACCGATTGAGCGAGCGCATCGAACGTATCGTCGCCAGCCTGTAGTGCCGCGGGAATGTCAGTCGCGGCATCTTTGTCCAGCAGAAGCACCGCCTGGGTGTAGGCCATCGCGGCGTTGCCGGATGTGGAATCGACCGGATCAAACATCAACTGATATTTCAGAGCTGGCGTCGGTGGGGCGATCGCATCCAATTCAAATGTCTGAGTGTCCCCGGACGGCGCCGTTTGGCCGTTTGCGATTCCGGAGCAGACCAGCATCCAGAGCGCCAATGCAAATAATCGTTTCATTTTGCACCTCGATAAGCCTAAAACGACTCACCCGACTCGGACTTGGAGAAATCCGGCAACCGAAGGGGCGGCAAGGCGTCCAATCCACGATCCAAAATCGCCTGCTCTTCCCCGGCCGAATTCTGATCAAAGGTGGGGACGACCAAGGCCTTTCCATTTCCGAAAGCCACCAATTTAGTCGGAACTATTTCGTGGCTTTTGGAAATCGGTAGCCAGACAAATGCGCACGCCGCCATCGCCACAAACGCCGTTCCCTGCCAAATCCGCACGCCACGCCCAGCCGATCGCCGGCCCGCTTGGTACGCCGCATTCACTGGGTCGATTCCACCAGCGATCGGCACCAGTGATTTCAGCACGGATTCCAATTCGCGCTCTGCGGCGGTCAAACCATTTTCATCCGTCATGACGATCTCCGATCGAGTGATTTTTCCAGTTCTTCGCGCATCTGCCGTAGGGCGTTTTCGTAACGCCCATGGACTGTGGACAAACTATAGCCGGTGACCTGTGCGATCTGCGCAAATCCCAATTGTCCCCAGATGCGAAGCACGACGATCTCGCGCAACGCCGCCGGCAATTTCCGCAGCGCCGCCTCGGCGATTTTTGCATCAAGTTTTGCATCCGCTCGTGTCTCAAACCATTCTTGCCGAGTCTGGGCGACTTTCTGTTCGCGCCGCCGGCGACTGGAGATCGAGCGCGCCTGATCGATCGCGCCGTTGCGCACCGTTCGATACATCCACGCAACCGGGTCGTTGGGCATCGCCCGCTGACTAAGCAGCGCAATGACCATCTCCTGCACCACATCGTCCGCAGTCGCCGCATCGACCCATTGCCGGGCGTACAGAGCCAGCGCCCCCGCCCGCGCGGTCACCAGCTCGGTCAATCGCCCTGGGTCGGTCATGCGAGCTTCCGAATGTATAACGGATTGATGGGAAAACTTTTCGGCGGATTGCGCGCGATGCACACTTCCGGCAACCGCGTCCGTCACCGTCAATTCCCCTTGATCTCTCCGCCGTGCATTATGGCCGGATCGCCACCTTCAGAACACCATCGCGCCGTTCGCCGAAAAGTTTGTATCCGGCGACGATGTCGCCCAGCGAAAATGTGTGCGTAATCAGCGGGGTGGGGTCGAATCGTTTAGAGCGGACCATGTTCATCAGCCGGCGCATGCGTTCTTTTCCGCCGGGGCATAGAGTGGTGATGATTCGGATATCCGCCAATCCCGCCGCGAAAGTCTCGTAGGGGATTTGCAATTTTCCGGAATATACGCCGAGGCTGGAGAGTGTGCCGCCGGGGCGAAGGGATCGCAGGCAGCTTTCAAATGTCTCCTGAGTGCCCAGCGCTTCGATCGCCACATCGACGCCGCCGGTGAGTCGCATGATCTCATGAACGACATCCTTTTCATGCACGTTCAGCGTGACATCCGCGCCCATGCGGCGCGACATCTTCAATCGGTTTTCATCGGCATCGACGGCAATGACCATAGATGCGCCCATGAGCTTCGCGCCGGCGGTGGCGCACAGGCCGATAGGGCCTTGAGCGAAGACCACGACACTGTCGCCCATCTTCACGCCGCCTGATTCTGCTCCGGAGAATCCGGTGGACGCGATGTCCGACAGCAATACGACCTGCTCATCACTCAGGTCATCGGGAATCTTTGCCAGATTCGCTTGGGCGCTGGGGACGAGGAGATATTCGGCCTGCGCTCCGTTGATGGTGTTTCCGAATCGCCAGCCGCCGATGGCTTTGTATCCTTCGCCGCAGCCGCATTGGGAGAGATGTCCGGACAGGCAGGCGAGACATTGTCCGCAGGGCGTGATGGCCCCGACGAGCACGCGGTCGCCGACTTTGTAGCCGGTGACACCCGCTCCGAGTTCTTCGATCACGCCGACGGGTTCATGTCCGATGACAAGGCCGGGCTTGACCGGATATTCGCCTCGAAGGATATGCAGATCGGTGCCGCAAATGGTAGTGAGCGTCACTCGGATGACGGCTTCGCCTGCTCCGGCGCGCGGCCGGTCGACGGTCTCCACTCGAATGTCGTTTACACCGTGAAAAACATTGGCTTTCATTTTTGACATGGGACACCTCGTTAAATTGCCGACTGAGAAACGCCCGCCGCGATCGGGTCCACCGCAATTCGCACCGGCGTCGGCTGGACGAGGCGGATATAGTCAGCCATTCGCATGATGATCACATCGGTATGTGTGCCGGCGGGGAAAGCAATGTCCTCGCGCTGAGCCAGATCGCGGTCGATGAAGGTCTCGACGCCAAACAGATTTCCAAATGGCGGAACCGTGCCCAACTTGCATCCGACAAAGCGGTCAGCGAAATCCACTTCGCGCGCCAGCTCCACGACCTTCGCGCCGACTTGCCGGCGGAGCAGTTCCAGATCGGCGTCCTTGCTGGCTGAAACGACAGCCATCGCCAATTTGCCGTCAATCCAAACGATAATCGTCTTGGCCATTTTTCGGCCGGGCAGATGGATCGATTGCGCTATTTCTTGAGCGGTGTAGGCGGGTGAATGGGTGATCGTTACATATCGAACCGCGCTTCCATCCAAATACTCTCTAATTCTTCGTGTTGCCATGATCTTCTCCTTTGCAAACGCTGAATTCATCATCCGCCATCGGTCGTCAGGGGAATATCGGGCGAGTTGCGGTTTTGAAGGGAGAAGTTCCCTTATTCGATATAGGTGGATTTCTTAGACGCCTTGGTGAGGGCGCGAAGCCATCGACTTGTAACCGGCATTACTAGGAATACGACCTATGCCCTGTCGGGCTGGCCACTAGGCGTATAAGAGGACACCTGCCGATTCACTTTGCCCACGGCCACGCGATGATTAGATAGACGAAAGCGAGGTAGCCATGACAACCCGATTTAGCCAATTGTCCGGATCACGTTTGGATCCAGCGGAAAAGATTCTCAAGGCGGCAATTCATTCGTGGAACAATCCGATTGATCGAACTGCGACGGCGCAACAGGCGCGCATCTTCGTCACCGTCAGCCGCCAGCCGGGGGCTGGGGCGAATTCGTTTTCGCACAGATTGGCGGATCGTTTGAATCAGGAGGGGCAAGGCGATTGGTCCGCCTGGGATCGGGAATTGGTGGAAAAAGTATCCGCCGAACAGGGCATTGCAAAGGACATCATCGAGATGATTCCAGATAGGCCGCACAATTGGCTGGACGATCTGCTGCATGGTTTCGCCCACAGCCAAAGCCCGCCGGATGTTTTGGAAATTCGCGCATACAAACGGGTGGCGATGACCATTCGCGCGCTAGCGGCGGCGGGACATGCGATCATCGTCGGGCGCGGCGGAACCTTTATCACGCAGGCCATGCCGGGAGCAATTCATCTGCGGCTGATCGCGCCGTTGGAATATCGCATCAAATCCACAGCCGAGCGCGAAGGCGTTTCACCTCGCCAAGCCGCCGAGCGGATCGAAGGACTCGATCAACGGCGTACCGAGTTTTATCGCAGGTATTGGCCCGGAAAAACAATTGCGCCAGAGACATTCACCATGACGCTCAACTCCGCGGAGTTGTCCTTGGATGAACTCGTCGAATGCGTTCTGCCGGTGATCCGGCTTCGCGAGCCCATCAAACGTTCGTTGGAAGGAAAGAATCGTTTGAATTGACACGAGTTTGATTTCGATTGGAGGCCGGCTATGAAAATCCTGATTGCATACGATGGGTCTGAGTGCTCGGATGCCGCCGTGATCGACCTGCGACGCGCAGGGCTTCCGAAAGACGCTGAGGTGACGATATTTTCGGTAGCGGACGTGCCGCAGCAGGCCTACACCGTTCCCGTTCCGAGGAATTGGAGCAGGAGATTTTGACGACCCATCAACTGCAGGATGCGCAATCGAATGCGGATCAGGCAGCAAAACGATTGCATGACGATTTTCCCGGGTGGCAAATCAAGACCGAGGCGTGGATTGATTCGGCTGGTTCGGCCATCGTCAGAAAAGCATACGGTTGGCACCCGGACCTGATCGTCGTGGGCTCGCACGGCCGCTCGGGGATAGGTCGGCTCGTCCTCGGAAGCGTCTCGCAACATGTGCTGAATCACGTCGATTGTTCCGTGCGAATCAGCCGCCATCACCTGCATTCGCAGGAACGGGCGATCCGATTGCTGATCGGCGTGGATGGATCGAATGGCGCGAAGGCGACGGTTCAGGCGGTTGCCGCTCGAAACTGGCCGGCGGGAACGGAAGTTCGCGTCGTGGGCGTGCTGGATTCAAGGATCCCCGTGGCGGCGGCAACGTGTCTCGAAGGCGCGATCCCCGCTGCCGTGGAAGAGGAGGCGCGAATCCGAATGTCCAAGGCGGTGCATGAGGCCGCGGCGGGTCTGACAAAATCGGGCCTTATTGTCACGGATTCTGTGCTCGTTGGCAGGCCGGCTAACGCGCTGCTGGAGGAAGCCGAAAAATGGGACGCGGATTGCGTGTTCGTGGGCGCCAGGGGACTTAATGGATTTGAGCGCATGCTACTTGGAAGCGTTTCGACAGCCGTGGCGTCACGCGCGCATTGCTCGGTGGAAGTCGTCCGGCCCAAGCCGAAGTAGCATTGCTGGTTGCGCGAAACTTCAGACTTTAGAATGCCCCCCGTGTCCCGGCTAATGCAAGGCAAATCGAAAGAGTCTCCGCAAGTGTTGAGCGAGAGCGAACGGCTACTGCGCGCCATTCTGGATACGGCGGCGGATGCGATCATCACGATCGACCAGCGCGGCGTCATTCGGTCTATCAACGCCGCCACCGAGCGACTCTTCGGATATGCCCAAACGGAATTGACCGGGCAAAATGTCAACCGGCTGATGCCCGAACCATTCCACCGCGAACACGATGGATATCTTCGCAAGTATTGCCGGACGGGTCGGGCCAAAATCATCGGCATCGGTCGGGAGGTCACCGGACAACGCAAAGACGGCACGACGTTTCCCATGCATTTGTCGGTCAGCGAAGTTCGGCTGAAGAATCAAAGGCTATTTACCGGGATCGTGCACGATCTAACCGGACGGCGGCATTTGGAGCGACAGATCATTGACGCAGCCGCCAGCGAGCAGCGACGCATCGGGCAGGACCTTCACGATGGGCTATGCCAGGATTTAATCGGGATCGCTTTTTCCATCGATGCCATCGGTATCACGTTGCCCTCGGACCCGGTTGCGGCGGTCGATACGTTGAAAAAGGTGGCGGCGTCGGTGCGCGCGGCGGCGGGTCAAGCGCGCGATCTCTCGCATGGACTAAATCCAGTGGATGTCAGGGCAGGGGGGTTGCTTGTCGCGATGCAGAATCTAGCCTCAAAGGTAACCGAAACATTTGGGGTTGCATGCACGTTCGAGTGCCACGGGGGTTTGCGCGTTCCTGATGACGCAACCGCGACCCATTTGTATCGCATCGCGCAGGAGGCGATCAGCAATGCGATCAAACATGGCAAAGCAAAAAAAATCGAGATCGGTCTTTCTGAACATCATCAGATACTATTTCTTTCCGTGAGCGACAATGGCAGGGGAATGTCGCAGCCGATAAAAGATCGGCTGAAGCAAGGGGTTGCGGTCAGTGGCCGAGTGACGCCGCAGGGTGCGGCAGCGGGGATCGGACTTCAGACGATGCAGTATCGGGCACGGGTCATCGGCGGCACATTTGCGGCCGAACCACGCAAAGGCGGCGGAACCATTGTGACCTGCACAATCAACCGCGAGTTGCGGTCTGCTGCCACTCGGCACGCTACTGAGGGTATCTAGGAGCGTATAGGGGATTTCCTCACATCCTAACGGTGTTAGCCCCCGATTAGCGCGTTGGCAATGCGGTGCGATAGTTGGAGGAGATGAGGAAGCCAAAGACTCAAATTGCTAAGAAGGGCGGTTCCATGCAACAAGCCGCTACCGGGCCGCCCAAGGCCTCGACAGCGCCTCCAAATAGGCGACGTCGAAAACTTCAAGCAGTTACCCAATCTTCTTCGCGGAATGGAAACATCCAAACTAAGTTTGGCGTTGGCACGGTGCTCGATCCTCGTTGGGGGAAACTTCTTTGAGACCGGCGACACTTGCCGAATTTGCGGCCAAAAGGGAGCATGTCGAAATCATGAGCAAGATGAAGACCCCAACGAGATCGGACAAGCCATCCGACAAACGAAAAATATTTCTGGTCGATGACCATCCAATAGTCCGGCAAGGGTTGGCGCAGCTCATCAACAACGAGGCGGACTTTGCGGTGATCGGTCAGGGCGAGGATGCCTATGGCTCCCTGCGTGCGATCCGAGATGCCAAGCCCGATCTGGTGATGGTGGATGTCTCCCTGAAGGACAGCGATGGGATCGAGTTGGTGAAAGAACTCAAAGCGCAATCTCCCAAGTTGCCGGTTCTGGTGCTGAGTATGCACGATGAATCGCTTTATGCCGAGCGTGCCCTACGAGCAGGGGCCAGCGGATATGTGATGAAACAGGAGCCTCCGGAGACGTTGCTGGCGGCCATTCGAGTGGTGTTGTCCGGGCAGGTTTATGTCAGCAGCAAGATGAGCGCGACTCTGCTGCAGCGAATGGTCACCGGAAAAAAACGTGACGGCGGTTTGCCGATGGATCGGCTTACCGACCGCGAGTTGGAAGTCTTCCGCATGATCGGATCTGGTCAGAGCGTCAAGGAAATCGCCGACAAACTCTTCCTCAGCGTCAAGACAATCGAAGCCCACCGCGAGCACATCAAGGAAAAACTGAACATCAAAACCAGCGCGGAGTTGCTACGATTCGCCATTCGCAATTCGCCGGATGAGAAGTAGGGCTTATTCTTTTGGCTCTCACGGGTCTTGTTGATATCCGTTACGTAACGCATTACGATTTGCGGGTGATTCGGAGCATTCGCCACAAGGGATTAAAACGTCTTTACGAGGAGGACGATCGCCGCGGCGTGATGGCTGAGCACGTCATCAAGCTGCGCGACATCCTGGTGCGGCTTGACGCGGCACGCTCTGTGTCGGATATGGACCTGCCGGGCTTTCGATTGCATCCTCTCAAAGGCCAACTCAAAGGCTTCTGGGCGGTGACTGTTCGTGCGAACTGGCGCGTGGTCTTCCGATTTGATGGCCCCAATACCGTTGACATTGATTTGACGGATTATCATTGAAAGGAGCAGGTGACATGCCAATAAAAAATCCCCCTCATCCCGGCGGCTTTGTGCTTCGTCAGTGCATAGAGCCTTTGAATTTATCCATCACCGACGCGGCCGCGGCCCTTGGTGTAACGCGCACAACCTTATCTGAACTCGTCAACGAGAAGCGCGGCATCTCGCCGGAAATGGCCGTCAGGCTGTCTAAAGTCTTTGGCGGCAGTGCCGAAAGCTGGTTGATTCAGCAGGCCCAGTTCGATCTCGCACACGTCCGCTCCGGCCGTCTGAAATTGAAACGGCTTCAAGTGGCGTAGCCGATGACGCGTTTTCTCGCTTGAGTGCAGTTATCTAAAAATTATTTATCTGGTTCTGATGTATGATCAGCGGCATGAAAAAAGTTACCGTGTTCTGGCACGAGCATTATCGTCCTGAGTATCAAAAATGGTTGAGCAAGGAATTTAAATCCGGGCGCCTTCGGCAGGGTTGGGGGCCACGCGGCTCGTCGCTCTTGGGAAAAAATGGATCGCCAGTCCCGTTGGAGCAATGGCGCATAGGATATTTCAAGGGAATAAAAGATTGGAATTGTTCAGAAGAGAAACGTCAAGATTATCGCGCCAAAAGTGATCGTCGGTTCGAAATACTTTCGACGATGACTGAACCAAAGCCGGGCGACTTGATCGTAGCGCCTCTAATGCCGGACACAAAACACGACTCAATTGTCCAACTTCAGGGCGGGTATCAGTTTCGCCCTGCGAAAGGTAAAGATGATTTTGGGCATGTCTTGCGAATCGATCCCAAAAGCATGGTCAAGTTTGCTCACCGTTCCAGTTCTGACGCGAACAAGCTACGCAAGGTGTGTAGGCATTATCGATCCGCCCTGAACCGAGTCAAGAAACCCGAAAATATTGAGTTGATAAATCGCCTCTATGGGAATTCGGGAAGCGGCAAGATCGGTTCCTTTGAGGATTCTGACATGCCGGACGTGGATGCAGCTCCTCCAGGGCGGATTTCCACGACGATCCAGCGAACCGTTCGCCAAACTGAAAAAAGTCGTGGACTAAAAAAACTTTATCAATACAAGTGCCAGCTTTGCTCGCAAAGGTTAGAGAGTCCCTCGCCCAGTGGCTCGGATCAAGCTTATGCCGAAGTCCATCATTTAAGGCCTCTCGCCGTAGAACATGCTGGTTTCGATAACTGGGACAATATGCTGGTACTGTGTCCAAATTGTCATGTATTATTTGATTTGTTGGCGCTGGCAATTGATCCAAAGACACAGGGAACCTCTGAATAACCCAAACATTCTTGATCCCGGATTTTTCCATGTCAATCGCCGCGACATTTTCGATTCGGTTTTCGTCTCATCGGAGCGGCCCAGGCCGTTTTTGCCGGCCGCGGCG
>JBEKUH010000121.1:0-9803 GCA_049515255.1 Tepidisphaeraceae bacterium
TCTTGCATGATGGGACCGCGCGGAAATTCGCTCGGCGGAAATCGCCCGGCGATTTTCGCGTCTTCTTCTGCGCCTTGGACGGTGAGGGGGAAAAGGAATGGGGTGGGAGAGTGCGGGAGGGCGGGGAAAAACTGTTGGGGCCTGATCTGGTTTTCCCCGCCCTCCTGCATTGCATTTGAATTTGCATTTTAAACGCTGGTAGAAGTGACGTGGCAGTAAATCAACCTCACGAACCTCCTGTCTACCGATGCTCCTTGAAATAATTGATTAACCCATTCGTCGATGAATCGTGCGAAGTCACCTTTCCGGGAGTCTTCAATTCCGGCTGGATCACCTTGGCCAGTTGCTTGCCCAATTCGACGCCCCATTGGTCGAAGCTGTTGATGTTCCAAATGATTCCCTGCGTGAAAATCTTGTGCTCGTACATGGCGATCAATGAACCCAAGGTGCGCGGCGTGAGTTTCTGGAACATGATGCTGTTGGTCGGCTTGTTGCCCGCGAAAATTTTGTGGGGCAGGAGTTTTTCCAGCTCCGGGCCACTGACGCCGGAGTCGGCCAGTTCCTTGCGAACTTCTTCGGCTGTTTTGCCCTTCATCAGGGCTTCGGTTTGAGCGAAGAAATTGGAGAGCAGGATGGGGTGATGCTCGCCGATGGGGTTTTGCGATTGGATGGGGGCGAGGAAATCACAGGGGATTAATTTCGTGCCTTGGTGGATGAGTTGGTAAAACGCATGCTGGCCATTGGTGCCAGGCTCGCCCCAGATGACCGGGCCGGTGGAATAATCGACGAACTGCCCATCGCGGTTGACGCTCTTGCCGTCGCTTTCCATGTCGCCCTGCTGGAAATAGGCGGGGAAGCGGTGCATGTATTGGTCGTAGGGGAGAATCGCTTCGGTCTGGGCGCCGAAGAAATTGTTGTACCAGACGCCGATGACACCCAGAGTTGCCGGGAGATTTTTTTCCAACGGGGTCGTTCGGAAATGCTCGTCCATGGCGAAAGCGCCTTCGAGCAGTTCGATGAAATGATCCATGCCGATATCGATGGCGATGGACAGGCCGATGGCCGACCAGAGCGAATATCGTCCGCCGACCCAATCCCAGAACTCGAACATGTTTTTGGTGTCGATGCCGAATTTGCTGACTTCCTTGGCATTGGTGGAGAGGGCGACGAAATGCTTGGCGACGGCACTGGGATTTCCCGCCGCCTTGAGCAGCCAATCCTTGGCGGTGTGGGCGTTGGTAATGGTTTCCTGCGTCGTGAAAGTCTTGGAGGCGACGATGAAGAGTGTCGTCTCTGGCTGGCAAACCTTCAGCGTCTCAGCGATGTGCGTGCCGTCGATGTTGGAAACAAAATGCGCCTGCAGGCCCGGCTTGGAATAAGGCTTGAGGGCTTCGGTGACCATCACCGGCCCCAGGTCCGAGCCGCCGATGCCGATGTTGACGACATCCGTGATGGGTTTGCCGGTATATCCCTTCCAGGTTCCGGAGCGGATGGCGTCGCTGAATTGCCGCATGTGTTCCAGCACGGCATTCACCTCCGGCATGACATCCTTGCCATCGACGAGGATCGGCCGATTGGCGCGATTGCGAAGCGCGATGTGCAGAACGGCCCGATTCTCGGTGATATTGATTTTCTCCCCGGCAAACATGCGATCGCGCCAGGTTTCGACCTTGGCGGCGCGGGCGAGATCGAAAAGCAGCTTCATCGTCTGCTCGGTCACGCGATTCTTGGAAAAATCCAGCAGGATGTCGCCGAAGCGGAGCGAGAATTTGTCGAATCGGTTCGGGTCTTCCTTGAACAGATCGCGCATGTGCCTGGGGGCGATCTGGGAATAGTGTTCCTGCAGGGCGAGAAATGCGGGGGATTGGGTAAATTGGCTCATAGAGTCTCCGTTCCGGGGAGATTAGACCGTCGAAGGCCGCATCCGCCAAGGGACGTCCCATTTTTTTAGCCGCGTCGCTTGGCGACGCGCGAGATTGCCGAATTGGCCGCGATTTGCCGATCCCCGCGCGTCGCCAAGCGACGCGGCTAAAACCACGCTTGACGATACGCCCGCTTTGCCTTCCAATTCCGCCCCTATGGCCAAGGCTCGCGCGATTGTGAAACGCCGCAAGGCGGTTCGAAATATCAAGAAAATCACCAAGACGATGCAGATGATCGCGACGGCGAAATTCCAGAAATCGCTGAAGCGCGCCGTCGGCACCAAACCGTATTCCATGAAGGTCCGGGAAATGGTCGCGGAACTGGCGCGGTCCATCGGGGATGTCACGCATCCCTTGCTTCGCCGCCCGGAAGAAAGCGGGGGCAATAACACGATCGCGCTGGTCGTCATCACCAGCAACCGCGGGCTGGCCGGGGCGTACAACGGCAGCGTCCTGCGGCGAGCGGCTCATTTTATCCGTGAACAGGAAGCGGCGGGGAAGAAGATCGACCTGTATGTCGCCGGCAAAAAGGGCGTCAGCTATTTCAATTTCCAACGCCGGCCGATCGTGCAGCGGTTCGATCAGATTGGCGACACGCCGAAATTCGAGGATGTCGAAAAAGTCGCGGACATGTTCATCGAGAAATTCACAGGGGCGAAATACGATGCCGTGTACGTGGCATACATGAATTTCATTAGCGCCGGCGTGCAACGGCCGGAGATCACCGCGCTGCTGCCATTGGCGGGTGTTGAAGCGACGAAAAAACCGGATGGCAGTTTCAATGCGGTTTACGATTTCTATCCCGATGCCGCGAGTCTGCTGGATGAATTGTTACCCCAGACGGTGAAGACGGCTCTGTTCCAGGCGTTTTTGGATGCGACCACCAGCGAGCAGGTCGCGCGCATGATCGCGATGAAGAGCGCCACCGACAACGCCGACAAGATGGTCAAATCCCTCACCATGCAATACAACCGCGCCCGCCAGAGCCAGATCACGACCGAGCTGTCGGAAATCATGGGCGGCGTGGAAGCGATGGGCGGATAAATCTTCTATGGATTGGTCAGCTTGGGCGCTGCGATGAGTGGCTCGATGCGGGCCAGTTCGGATCGCGCCCACTGAATTTCTCGCTCGGTGTGCAGTCTCGCCAGGGCTCGCAGAAGCAATTGGCGGGCGCGTTCGTATTGCTGCAAATACCGGGCATAAACCACGCCCAGCATCAACTCCACCTGCTCGATCTGCTCGAAATTCGGATAGTGCGAGAGAAATTGCTCGTATGCCTCGGCCGCCTGGGCGTAAAACTGCTGCTGGGCGAGTTGATTGGCGACATCGAGTTGCGCCTGGCGCGACAGTACCTGCGTGGGATCCATTTTCTTCAATTCCAGAAACAGAAAAGCCGCATGGGGAAGATTGTGATGTGCGATGGCTTCGCTGATTTCGGCGCGAAGCTCGAGGATGCGGGTGGTGCGGGCGTCCGGCTCTCGGGGGCGAACATCGACCGGTTGGGCCGGCATGTATCCGAAGGGGTTGTAACCCTGACTCACCAGGCTCCGATATTGTCGGCGGCGATTCCAGCGCGCCAGGAGCGAAATCAAATCCAACTGATCGCGCGGAATCAGGCCGGTTAAGAGAAGGATCAAGCAAACTGCCGCTCCGAAGGCGGTGCCGCTGATATGGGCCATGTGCGCGACCGCTTCAGCGCCGCCGAGCAATTGGGGATAGAGTTCGCCGATCAAGTCCGTGGAAAAAGTGAAGAGAACAAACCAGAGGCTGGGAATTTCCACCGCACCGATGATGAAGAAGAAATAGAACACGGTGATGTTGGAGCGCGGCAGGAGGACTAGATACGCGCCGGTGACGGCGGCCACCGCGCCGCTGGCGCCGATCACTGGCATCTGATCGAATGCCGAATGCCCGATGCCCGCGAACACGCCGCCGGCGAGATAGAAGGCCAGATATCCCACATGTCCCATGCGGTCGTTGATGTTGTTGCCGAAGATGTAGAGGAAGAGCATGTTCCCCAGAATGTGCAGCCAATTTTCGTGGAGGAATTGGTAAGTGAAATATTGCCAGATCGCCGGGTCGGCCGGATCGAGCGCCCAGGCTTGCTTGGTCGGCACGCCATGCCACAGCGCCAGTGGTCCGTGCGTCGAGCCGTCGCTGGAGGAGCTGGTGAGGATGAACATCGCCACATTGGCGGCGATCAGCGACCAGTTCATCCACGGGAAGCGGCGAAGCGGGCAATCGGTTCGTAGAGGGATGATCATGTCTTCGTAATCTCAGCGCCGAGCGACCGGCTCCCGAAAGTGCGCGGCATTTTACCCGTTGCACCCGCTGGTTGGAGGATATTAGCCGCGCGGAAGGAGATCGGCATCATTTTTTTTGACCATTCTCAGCCGCCGCCCGCCGCGCGACCATCGAACTTCATTCATATATGCTTCGATGAGATGAATGCCGCGGCCGCTGGATTTTTCGAGGTTTTCTTCGAGCGTCGGATCGGGGACTAGCGCTCGGGCAAATCCGCTGCCTTCGTCTTCGATCACGATCACCGTGGTTTCACGCGAAATGGTTGCTTCGATGCGGATTTTTTTGCTTGGGTCGTGCTGATTGCCGTGCTTTATTGCATTTCGCAACGCCTCATCCAGGGCGAGTTTGATGGCGAAGAGACATTGGTTGTTATAGCCGCGGCGTTGGGCGTCGCTGAGAATGCGGTCCTGCACTTCGCGGGATGCCGATTCGACGCTGGGAATGTCGGCCTTGACCTTGATCGAGCCGCCGGGACCGGGTTCGGTGGTCAGGCGCGACTTCTCTGTTTGTTCGCTTCGACCCCGACGATTCGAACCGGCCATGCTCATAGTCGTGGTGGCTCGTATTGAAGCAGCTTCCAGTCCCGCGAAATTATTTCGTCTGCGAGAAGTTCGACGTAAAACTAGCCAGCGCCTCGGTCCGCGTCGGATAAATCTTGAACAGCTTGTTCAACTTGGTGATGACGAACACCTCAAAAATCTGCGGCTTGATGTTTGTCAGACGCAGATGGCCGTTGCGCTCCCGGATCTTGTTGTTGACATTGATGAGCATCCCCAGCGCCGCCGATGAGAGATGATCGACATTGTTAAAATCCAGCAGCAATTTCGGATGGGGCCCTTCTTCGACCAGCGTCGTCAAAGTCTGGCCGATGCTGGCGATATTGGCCTCGTCGAGGATTTTGCTGTTGGTGAATTCGATGATCTTGATGTCCCTTTGCAGGATCACCGAGACCGCTGGAATAGTTTCGGCCATGTTCGCTTCCACCAAAAGGCCCGGACCATAAGTTTCGGCAACGCCTTCGCTTCTCCGCTAACCAGCACTTAACAGTACGGCGGAGAAAAAAAGGTGTCAAGCCGAACCTGTTAATGCCGGCCCAAACTGGGTTCGACCGGCGTGGCGAGTCCAGTCGCTATGGGCTTTGCACGCGCAAATCCTCGTCCCCAGACGCCCACGGCCAGCAACAACAAGCCGCTTGCTCCTATCAGCAGCCACGCAGATTGCGTTGTTGGTTGCCGGCTCGCATTCATCAAATGATTCAGCCGCGCCCGCCAGTCGCCAAAATTCCGTTGGACAATCGTCGGCGTTCCCACATTGACCGCTCGCAGCTCGCCGCCATTGCGCTCATAGACGCCCGGAATCCAGCCCATTTCATCGGCCGACACGGGGCCGTCCGGCTCGATCCGAATCCATTGGCGATCCAGAGGCACGGCCGATTGCGAAGCATAGTCCGGCTTCCCATCGCCTAGCCAATCGAGCAATGCCGACCAGAACACGACAAAATCCGTCGTATGCGAAAAATTTGGCGATTCAAATCCAATCCAGACACGGCGGATCGGCGAAGTTTGCACTGCGATGACAGCCGAATCGGAAACGGAAACCACCGCCGTCCAATCGCCCGGCGGCAATTCGCCAATTCGCGCATCCGCTAGCGCGGTTCGCCAGTCGATGCGATCAATCTGCAACGGGCCAGCAGCGAATTTCAGCGAATCCAGCGAGACGAGATTTCGATCCCCATTCGTCAAAATCGCGCTCGCCTCGTCGATGGGAATTGCCGCATTTCCCCAAACGACCGCGACATGCGGAGAATTCTCTGACGCCGGCCGATGCTTGGAATAAATCTCGATCATCCGCTCCAACTCAGGCGGCAGCGGCGACCGAGCTTCAATTTGAGGCCACGCACCGCGCAGCACGCACCAGGCCGAGTGATTCATCTTGAGATTGTCATCCGCATCGATATCAGCCTGCACAATCGGACCCAGATTGGAAAGATCGACGAAATAGTTCTTTGATTCGCCGGTGGGCGGAAGGGGGATTATCTGATTTTCGCCTTGGACCGTCAGTGTCGCCGTGGCTAACGAAGATTGATTCCTCACGCGCACCATCGCCTGCGGATGCGGCCCTTGGCCGATGGCGAGAGATTCGATTCCCACATTTGTCACTGGCCAATCCGGGGCGAATTGCACAAGCCGCGGATCATTCAATCCCAAATCCTGATCGCTCAGCAGGACGACGACTGGCGCATCGGATGCTTGCACGGCTCGCCGCAGAATTGCAGGAGTCGAATTCGGCGGCGGGGAGATCCATTCGATATGCGCTGCGGATGGCACGGCCGATTTGAGCATATCGCTCGCCTCGGCAAATCGTGTCTCTCCCGTCGAACTAGTCGCTGACATGGTTAAGCCACGATCCACGATAACGGCCAATCGGCTGCTCGCATCCGAACCGATCGCTGGCCGCGCGGCGGCGAGGATGCAGAGCAGAAGCGCGGCCAGTACCGCGACCACTGCTAACGGTGGCAAGCGAACAGCGCGTTGATGTTGCCTCGGGAAGGCGCTGGGCCACAACCGCACGAACGGCACATCCGCCGATTCGGCTCGGCCGCGCAGCATCCACAGCGTGATTCCCAGCCAGGGGATCAGCCCAATCAGCCAGATGGGCGCGACGAAAAACATATTCACATTTTAACCGGAAATTCAGTTGGATCGCCGTTGCTGAATAATCCCGATCGCCCACACGATCAGCCCAGCAACGGCAATCGGCCCGAAAATCAGGCAGATGATGAAGTCGTGGTGCAGTTCAACATTAAAAGAAGCCTGCGTCACCTGCCCGGCGGTGTCGATCATGTGGGAATAGAAATGCGCCACCGAATACCCCGTCACCGCCGCCGGCACGCCCCACCCGATCAGCATCATGATTCGCCCCAGTAATCGCATGGTTTCACAATCCGGGAAATGCGGATTCTACCACGGAGACACGGAGAGCACGGAGGGAAAACATAAAATCAAAATTAGCCACCGATGAACACCGATGGGCACCGATGAAAACAGATTTTGAATTGAATTATCTTTCTTAATGGGTGCTTATCGGTGGTCATCGGTGGCTAAATTCTTTTGGAATTTCCCCCTCCGTGTTCTCCGTGTCTCCGTGGTGGAAACCGCATTTTGAATTTTAGAATTGCTCGGTAATTTCTGGAATCACCACCACTTTTTCCAAAAGGATGTAATTCCTCCCGCGGTATTCCGTGACGGTGCCGGTGACGCGGAAGCGCACCGCGCGGGCGCCGGCCTGGGCGGTTTCCATGGCGGCGAGCTTTAGATTTGGCAGGATGATCACCGGCGGAACCTGCATGGATTCGCCATCAGATTCGAATGTGAGTTCCGCCTGCTCGCCGTCGGGGCTGCGAACGAGCCGGGCGGTGCGGTCGATGATTTGTGAATCCTCGCGCAAGACCGTCATCGGCGGCGCGCCCGGCGCGATTGCGCCGGAGCCGCTGGTGGAATCGAGTCCCGGCGGCGGGGGCCGGCTGGGACGCGGGGCGGAATTCGCGTCACCCGCCAACATTTCGTTGAGCATCTGGTCGGCGGATGCGGGGCGCGTGGTGGTTGACACCTCGGACATCATGATCGTCCGCCGGGCCTCATCGTCGGGACCGGATTCGAGCAGGATGTAATTCCGTTGCTTGTATTCCGTGACGGTGCCGGAAACGGTGAACCGCAAATCGCGCTTGGTGGCGGTGGCGGCATTCTCCATCGACATCAATTCCCGATCGGGCAACACCGACATCGGCGCCAGCGGCTGCGAATCGTTGTCGTTGTCAAAATCAAATTCCATGTAGGGCGAGTCCGCGACCTTCTTCAAATGCCCAGCGCGGTCGATCACATCCGACCCCTCTCGCAACAGGCGGATTTTTTCGCTGATCCCGCTGGGTGCCAGTTTCGAGGGGGAAGGCTTGGTGGTTGGGGCGAGCTGCGGCTGGGTCGTGGGCTCGAGCATTTCGCGCAACATCTGATCGGCCGGCAGCGTTCCCTGAAGCTGCGGGGCATTCGATGTGGACGCATCGGGAGCGGCCGCGTCGGGCTGGGTGGATTGCCCCAGAACGGGGATGGCCGTCCACAAGCCCAGAATCATCATCCATTTCAAACCACAATGCATGGGTTCTCCGCGGCATTTCATCGGCTTTTCCCAACCGAACCGCCAAACACCGATGGCGGCGACCTTATTGGACTTTCCCCTCGGCATCCTGATGGTAGCCCGGCGTGGCGGCCCAGTTGAGTTTTTGGGCCAAAGTCCGCCATTCCCCGGCCTGGGGATTTTCGACCAACAGCACCGAATTGGGACTCTTGCGAATGACGACGCGCTCGCCGGTGGTGAGGCGCGTCGAGGCCTGGCCATCGCAGAACATCGTCGTGCCATCATTCACTTTCGTCGCCTTCACGACCACGGTCGAATTGATGGAGATCACCACCGGCCGAAACGAGAGGCTGTGGGGGCAAAGCGGGGTGATGCAAATGGCTTCGACATTGGGGCTGATGATCGGCCCGCCGGCAGAGACGTTGTATGCGGTGCTGCCGCTGGCGGTGGCGACGATCACGCCATCTCCGAAATATCGCGCTCCAGCGCCGCCTTCCTGGCCGTCGGCGGCAATTTCCAATTCGATCATGTGGAACGGCGGCCCGGCGGTGATGACGGTGTCGTTCAAGGCCGTCGCGTGGAACCGCCGCTTGGATTCCAGCCCGCCTTTTTCTCCAAGCTGGCATTCCACATCCGCCCCGATAACGGAGGCCTCGATCACCTGCCGCGCGCTGATGTGCAACTTGCCGGCGACAAAGGCATCGAATTGCTCGTGGAATTGGGCCGGGGTGAAACTAGCGAGAAACCCGAGCCGGCCGAAATTCACGCCGAGCATGGGGATTTGTTTGCCGCCCAACCTTCGCGCGGCCGAGAGCAGTGTCCCATCCCCACCGAGCACCAGAATCGCATCGGCCAGGATTTGGCTGATATCGATGCCATGATCGGCTTCGACTCCCACAACGGTGACGCGCTGCTTGAGCCACGGCAGCATCTCGTCCAGCGCTTTGGCGACGGCAGGCTTGGCCTTGTTGGCGACGATAAGCAGGCGCATGGCAAATTAAATAAGACGACCGTCCTGGAAGGCGACCGGGGGACCGACGGCACAAAGCCGGTGCCACTTAGGGCTGCTTCCTCTCGGACCTGACCCGGTTCGCGGCCGACCCTTGCATCGGACCCGGCCGCCCTCCAGGACGGCTGTTGTCGCTTTTACTCGATTGGGGGGTGAGTTTCCATCTTTCGACGCTGACCTTACGAAGAGAGTGGGGGGGGGGGGGGGTGGGGGTGTGGGGGGTGCATTGAAAAACCCCCGCCCCAACAGTATTTGTTTTGGCCGCCGGGCCGGCCGGCCCGCGGGGCGGGCGGCCGGCGGGCGGGGGGGCGGCGGGGGGGGGGGGGCGGGGCGCGGGGGCGGGCGGGGGGGCTTAAAAAAAAAAATTGCGGTGGGGCGTTTTATAATTTACCCCCAACACCCCCACACCCCCCCCCCCCCACTCTCTTCGTAAGGTC
>JBEKUH010000122.1:0-9346 GCA_049515255.1 Tepidisphaeraceae bacterium
TGGGGATGCCATCACGCCTGCATCACCCGAATCGAACTATCCGACGTTGTTGCCAAATCAGCCGGTGCCGCACTTGCGCGTCTATCCACGCGAAACGGTCATTGCTGAAAAGCTGGAGGCCATCGCCAAGCTCGGGATGCTCAACACGCGGTTCAAGGATTATTATGACTTGCGGTAGTTGGCGGAGCGTTTCGAGTTTGACGGACCGGTGTTGGTTGAAGCAATCGCAGTAACGTTCGAGCGGCGCGGCACGCCACTGCCGAGCGCGCTGCCCGCAGGTTTAAGTGCGGCTTTCACAACTGACCAAATGAAGCATACGCAGTGGACCGCATTTCGCCGTCGTCAGCCAGTAGACCAAAAGCTACCAGACCTGCCTGATGTTATTGCAGGGATCAATCGGTTCGTTGAGTTGCCTATGCTCGCCGCGAACGCTCGGCAGCCCTTCGCGTACAAGTGGCATAGTAGTCGCGGATGGATCGCATAGGCCCGTTCAACTTCTACCCGTCGGGCTTTTTCAAATCTGCAGCGACGAACGCTTCGGGACAGTTTTTCTATACCCTTTTCCATACCCTTTTTGCATGCTCGAATAGGGTATGAAATCCACAATATCCTCGGCCTGAATAATGCAAAAGTGCTCACAAAACAGGCGATTAGAACGAAACCGACGGTTTTTTTAAGCGGAGGAGGTGAGATTCGAACTCACGAGACCCTTGCGGGCCTACCGGTTTTCAAGACCGGCGCATTCGACCACTCTGCCACTCCTCCCGGGTTGTCGCGGGAAGTGTATCGCCTGCCGACTGATCGGTCAAAAACGCTGATTTTCATGCAGATTTGCGGTATTGCATGATTAAGGGCCGTCCCTCACCCCATCGGCGGCGCCGACGCTAAAAGAGCGTCTTCCAGATCACCGGGGACTGCGCGCCGGAAAAACATCCAGGCCACCGTGGCGGCCAGCGCCTGCGCCGCCAGCACGACAGCGATGCAGGCGGGCCAACGGCCCCAGTTCCAGGCCATTCCCAGCAAGGTGGCGCCGACGGAGCCGCCCAGGTAGTAGAACGAAGCATAAAGCCCCGTCGCCGCGGAGCGCGCGCCGCCGGCCGCCAGGGCTACATGCGACGATGCGGCCGCCTGGCTGATGAATACGCCGGTCGAGAATACCGCCAACCCGGCTATGACCATGGGCAGCGAATGGGACAGTGTCATCAGCGCCCCCACCGCGACGATCGCCGCGGAAACCACCAGCATCCGGCGATGGCCGACGCGATCAATCCACCAGCCGGAGACGGGCGTGACGACAACGCCCAGCGCGTACACCAGAAACACCAATCCCAGCGCGGTCGTCGATAATCGAAATGGCTCGCCCGCGAGGTAAAAATTGACGTAGGTGAACACGCCGACCAGGGCGAACAGCACATTGAATCCGACGAGATACGTCGCCAGCAACTGCGGATTGCGCATATGCCCCAGCATGGCCAGGGTCGATTGCAGCGGATGGCTCGCCCGATTGAATCGCCGCGCCGGCGGGAGCCATTTCCAGACCAGCAGCCCGCAGACAAACGTGATCGCCCCCATCGCCGCGAACGCAAAGCGCCAGCCGACATGATCGGCGCATGTCGCGGTGAACAATCTTCCCAATAATCCACCCAATACGGTGCCGCCGATATACGCCGCCGTGCGCCGGCCGGCCGTGCCGGGGCGCGATTCCTCGCCGATGTAGGCGATCGTCACGGCGATGATCCCCGGCACGCACAGCCCCTGGCAAAACCGCCAGAAAATCAATTGGTCCAGTGTCCGCGACGTGGCCACCAGAGCGGTGGGGATCGCCAGCCCCAGAATCGCCGGCACGATGACCGCCTTGCGCCCCAGAAAATCCGCCAGCGACCCAACCAGCGGCGAAGAGATTGCCACCGCCAGAGTGACGGCGCTGACCGTGAACGAAACCCGCATCGCGCTCGCCTGGAAAACGCGCTCGAATTCCGGCAGCAACGGTTGGGTAACGTAAACCTGCAGAAACGTGCACACGCCCGCCAGCACCACCGCGGCCGTCATCTGCCGATCGATCTTCGGCGTTGGCGCGGCTTGCGCATCTTCGATGGGCGATAATGGCGCGATGGAACTGGACATGCGCGTGGGCGTATTTGCAGACCCTACGCGATTTGAAAATCGTCGTCCAATTCAGGATGAAGAAGAAGGGATGAACGCCGAGACACGGAGACGCCGAGGAAGAAATGCGCAGAAAATCTATTTGCTCGCACTTGGCGCGACCGTCGTTCCCGCAATCGGATACCCCTGCCACAAATATTCCAGCGCCTCGGGCAGGGTCTGTAATTTCACGTTCCGGTCGGTGTGGCCGGCGTTGCGCGCGAACACGAACTGATAATGATACCCCTTGTCCGCCAGAACTTTGGCCATGTTCTCATTGGCGACGGTCCAATCGTGCATGTTGTCGCGCATGGCGTTGGGGTTAAAATTGTCCTTGTCGCCGACCTCCAGCCAGATTCGTATAGGTTTAACCGGGCTGCTGGGAATCAGATGCTCGTGAAACTCCCACGCCCCGTGAGGAGTGTCCGGATTGGAAGGCCACTGCTGATTGACATAGGTGCCGGAATACGTCAGCACGCGGTGATACCACTCGGGGTGATACCAGGCCATGATGAGCGCGCACGATCCGCCGGAACTTCCGCCCATGGTTGCCCGGCCGTCCGGATCATCGGTGAGTTTCACATTGCACTTCGTTTCCACCAGCGGCAACACTTCGGTCTGAACAAACTCCGCATAAAGTCCGGACATCGTGTCATATTCCAACCCACGCTCGCTGCCCTGCGCATCGCCGCCGCCCTTGCCGATGGAGATGGCGATCATCACCGGGACTTTGTGCTCGGCGATGAGGTTATCCAACGCGGTGAAGAGCCCGTGATCAATTCCATCGGCTCCGACGATAAATGGCGCCGCCGTGCCGGGGACGTATTGCTTGGGGATATAAACTCCCACCTGGCGGGTGTAGGGAGCGGGGTGGCTGGTGGTCACGATCATCTTGGCGGGATCGGTGGGATCAGCTGTTCCGAAAGTCCCCGCATCACGCGCGATGCCGGGATAGATTTTGCTGTCTGTCGATTTCATGGTGAATTCAATCACCGTCCCGCGCGGCACGCCATCCCGGACGGACATTTCCGCCGCGCGCGTGTGCGTGGGGCCGATGATAAAATTCCCATCCGCATCCGGCGCGGGTAGCGTGCCGTCCGGCAATTCGGTTGCAGTGACGTATCCCGGCGAATGCGGATCACGCGTCGGCCGTGTCGCAGCGGGGGGCGTCTGCGCCGTTGCCTGGCCGATGCCGATCGCAAGGCTGATCAAGAATGCAAGCCGCAAAAGTTTAGATCGCATGGAGTTGGAAGGCCGGGTGCCGCAATCACTCCAGCCGGATTCAATTTATCACCAAAGCGAGCGGCAAGATAGGGGCACAAATTCGCCGCTTTGCTCCATCACTCCATAGCCCGTAGAATCTGCCGCTGCGCAAGAGATCGTCGTATTGGCAGAATGTAATAATGGAAGGTAGTGGCCGTAAAAATCTGTATCGCGCGTTGATGGCGGCGCTGTTTAGCAGCCCCATCGTTGTCACGTTAATCGTGAAATACCTCGATCCGGTCGCGTTGTACAAAGCCTATACTGCGGCGCCTCCGCCTCCGCCGCCGGCGCCGGTGATTGTGGTGACGGCTGAGTGGACACCGTTCCAGGGGATGTTTCGAAAGAGCCTCTTTCAGTCCGCCAATAAGTACACGCTGGGCGAGATGGATTTCCAGATCAAGAATCAAGGGAACGCCACCTCAGAGGATCTCTACTATCAAATCACCTTCGCCGACTCGGTCACCATCGAAAAAGTCACCGGCGACTGGGGCATGGAATTCAAGGATATCGACGGAACCTTTAAGCCCATCGAGCAGGCGAAGGATTGGAATCAGGATGTGCATTACATCGTGATTCACATTCCCAAGCTGGAAGCGACCTTCGGCGAAACTGGGCAGATCGCGTTTTTCTATGACACAGGAAAATCAATCGATCAGCCGTCGATGCAATGTTGGGATACTCTTTCAAAGTACAACGCGGTCTGGAAATCGGCGGACGGGAAGTGATTTCCAGGGCGGTCATGGGGTATATTTGATGCAATCTTAAAAGCCGGCAGAACCTCGATGGAAGGAGTTGGCGATGAACAGAGCGAATTTCTATGTCGCGGCGGGTCTGGCGTTAATTTTCACGGCGATGGCGTGGGCCGATCCCCCGGATCAACTGACCTTGAATGATCTGGTCAATCATCCCGATCGGTGGCCGGATTCGGTGACGGTCAATCGCAGTTTCCAGTTCAACGGCGGCGGATCGGTGAGCAGTGGCCAGACCGTCCTCTTCGACGGGTTCGACAACGGCCAGCTTCTGGTTGAAACGACGGACCATACCCTCCAATTCGATATTAACTCCACCGACTGCAATCTCGTCGATGCCGCCAATGCCGCGTGGTCGAAACTGACCCCGGCCCAGCGCGCGTTGGATATGACGGCGTTGGCGGCGGATCGATCGCTTTGGCCGGAGAAGGCTAAGCTCAAGGTGGCTTTGACCCTGGACAATAATCAAAATGTCGCAGCGGGGACCGAGCTGCCATTGGCCGGCGTCACTGCAAATAATGTCTCGCTGGCGATGCAATCGCAGGTCGGGGGTATCACCGTCGATCCCGGCAACACCGACGTGATCGCCCGCGCCAGGCTGCTGATCTTGACCGATCCCGACAAACGTCCGCCGCGCGTCGCCGACGCACTCAGTCCCTTGTTGATCGACTCCACCGGACAAAAGCACGTTGACGATCATCTGGCCGACAAAAAATATTTTCTTCTCTACTTCGGCGGAAAACGTTGCCCGCGATGTGTGCAGATTTCCCCCCAGCTTGTGACGATCGTCACTCTTCTCCAGCCAGCCCATCCGGAATTGCAGGTGGTTTTGATGAGCGAAGACGATCAGGGCGATCAACTGGGCACGACACTGCAATACATGAAGGACGAGCAAATGCCCTGGCCCGCGGTGACGTGGGACACGATGGGCCAGAATTGCCCGGGATTCGTCACCTACACACAGGACAGCGGGCTCCTGCCGGAGTTCGTTTTGGTGGACCGCTACGGAAACGTGAAGGCCGACAGCGACGATCATCACGGCCATTACGATCCGGAAGCGTTTATCAACAACCTGCCCAAGACGCTGGATTCACTGGCGGGGAAATAGGCAAGGTGATGGCTGACATATTTACTTCGTAGCAACATTCGGAAGGATCTCCAATGCCCCGAATTCCGCGAAGTGATGGTCAAACGTCAACACTTGTTTAATGTGCCGGGCATCGATGACCACTTTGCTAGTGCAGTCAGTAAAGCTCCAGTCACGGCTGGGATTATCACGGAATATCTCCCAAGCTTGACGGATTTCGGACTCGCTAATGAAGTGGATGCTCACCGCCGACAGATCCAAAAGGTGCCGGCCTAAGGCAATCGCCTTGGCGCGTTCGCCCCGACTTCGCAATAGGGTGAGGGCCTCGTCAATGACATAGTCGGTAGTGATCAGGGGCTGGGTGTTCTGTCGGTGCCATGAAACCACGTCGGCATGCCGGGGGTCGTTTGCAACGACACTGGCATACCACGCACCGGTATCGACGAACACGCTCATTTTGGCTTATCTGCCCCGTAGAGAACACGGTCGTGATCCGCACCGGAGAATCCGTCTTGCGGACCCTCGGCAGGCAAACGAGCAATTTCATCAAGCGCATCTGCCAGTGTATTGGGTTCCTTGGATGTCACAGTGAGTTCCACCTCGGTTCCCTCAGCAACCGGGACAGGAACCGAAGGCAGAAAGACTCCATTTCGATAGATGGCTTGGACTTTCCTGGTCATATATCACCCTCCGCGGATTATATCACGTGATCTGACGACCGTCAGGAAAAGGCAATTGAAGCGATTTAGAGCGAATCTATGCCGCTTCCAGCAGCAGCCCGGATTTGCGGCCCCATTTCAGCTTGCGATAGGCCTGCACCGTCACGGTCGCGCTTTCCAGCAGGGGTTGGATCAATTCAGCGGACAAATCCGCGTGATCCACCAGCAGTCGAACCACCGGCAGGGCGGCGGCGTCGATGGCCAGTTGCGGCAGGGCCATGCGGATCAGTTCGCGATTCTCGTTCATCCAGCGCAGGGCCAAACCGATGGATCGAACCTCGGCAAGCCCCTTGCCGGCCATGGCCAGCAGAACCAACCGCTGATCCCGGCCGACGGCCAGCACGGCCTGCGGGCACATGGGCGCTTTCACCGGGCATTGCACCCACATCCCATCCGCGCCTCCCTGTCGGACAACCGCCTGAAGAATCGCCTCATCGCCTCCATCGGAAAGATCGATCACCTCAGTCGGTTGCGTCTCTTCCATCAACGGTGCTGCCCGCAACGTCATCTTCGGCGCCGGCGATTCAGCGGCGATGGTCGGCTTGATCTCTTCGAATGACTGCTTCGTCTCGGCCTCAGGTGCTTTATCGGTGATTTTCATGGGTTGTTCCATTGCAATAGGCCCGGTGTCCTTTCGTGGGGCAGAGGCGTTCTGGAGCAGGGTGGCGACGATTTTCCATTGCGGCATCGACGCGGGCTTCTGCCCGGAGAGCCGGCAATGAATCACCAACTGCTCGCTGATCTGTGTGACCGCCGCAACCGCCGGCTGCTCTTCCATCGGGCATCCGAGAAATCGCCGGCTGACATCATCCAGTTTGTGGAAAACCGTCGCGGCCTCCGCCGAATCCTTGGCATCCACCACCGCCAACGACAATCGCGGCTTGCCCAATTCGGCCAGACCCTTCAAAGCCCGATAGGTCGCCACAACGCCGTCATCATCCGCCTTGCTCAGCAGCACCCAATGCGGGGCGGCCTTCAAAAGATCGCGCGCCTCGGGTGTTCGTGGATTCGGAAGCGAAATCAGCCACCGATCCACATCGAATCCCAGTTCCGCGATGGTTTCAGAAATCTGCCGAGCGTCGAGATCGCCCAGGATAATCGGATCGGCATGCTGTGAATGACCGCGCTCAAAACAGGTGATGCCGATCTCCGTCGCATCGATCTCCACCAGCGCGACCCTGCCGGAAGTTTCCGCAAGCTGGCGAGCATAAGCCCGCACCCGGCTGGCCGGATCGGGAAGATGCGAGGCCAGAATGATCGAAGCCGGTGCATCAGAGGCGATCGCCGGATGCAGCGGCACAGCCGAGGATTGAACAGACGGCGCACTCGGCTCCGTTTCAATCTCCAGCGCTTCAGCAACTTCCTGGGGTGTCATATCCGTTTGGGGTTCTACTGTTTTTGGCGGCGCGATTCGCACCGGCCGCGGGCTGGCGCTGCCGGTCTGCTTTTGCCGAACCTCGCTCAAAAACAAATGACTGATTTCGCTGAGCGTTCGCTTCTCCGAAGCCATGGTGCGCTCGCAATCCGTGTAAACGGGTTCAATCCACTTCGATCACGTTGTTCAGTTCTCCGAACTGATTGGTCTCAACGTATTTATTGTGCGGGTCAGTCATCCACTTGCCATCTACGACAAAGCGATAACGATATCGGCCGGGCTGAAGCGGGAGGCAGGTCCAGAATTCTCCGGGCCTTCGGTTGATCATCGGGGTGGACATCGGCGACCAATTATTGAAATCGCCGGCGATCAACACCTTCTTGGCCTGGGCGAAGTGGGCGGAAAAGATCACTTCATCGCCAACCTGTTTGCAGCCGTAAAATTCGTCGATTTTCTGTGCGGTGGTCTTGGGCATCAGCGGCTCAATCGGAGCCACGATCGGAACGGGGGACTTGACCACTTCGGTGAATCGGATCGGTTCAATCGACTTTCCATTGTCGGCCTGTTCCTCTTCCAGCGACGAAAGCGACTTGGAAAACGACGGCGCCGGTGCGGTGGCGACCAGATCGGTCAGCCGCCCGCCGAAGGGATTCGACAGCGTATTGCTTCCCGCAAACGTCGTCTGGCTGCTGGCGGCGGCGGGGCCGGATGCGAGGGACATCGGCGATGCGCCCGACAGATCAAACGTCGGCATCGGCGTGCCCGTATGCAGCGGGGCGGTGTTGCCCAGAACCAGCGGCGGAATATTGGCCAGCGGATCTTCGCTCGGCTCGGATTCCACCGGCAACGGTATCGCCGGCATCGCGGGAGTAGTCAGCACATTCTTCCCAAATTGCGCTGTTGTAAGCTGTGCCAATTGTTTGGCGCGCTGCACCAATTCCGCGGGCCGCGAGAGTTTTTCCATCGGCGTCGGCTCGGCATCGACTGGGCGATGCCCCATCAATTCACGAGCCAAATTCACAAAATCCTTGTACCCTCGGCTGCCCGGATCGTATTCCGTGATCGGTTGCCCAAAACTCGCCGCTTCCTTCAGCTTGGTGTTGAAGTTGACCGTGCTCTCCATCAGGTATTCGCGGAATTTATTTCGCAATTCAGAGAGCACTTCGCGGGCCAGCTTGGTGCGAGTGTCATAAAGATTAGGCAGCACGCGGATGAGAATTTCGTTGCCGCACTTTTCACGGAGGACTTCCAGCGTCTCCATCATCTTGGCCAGGCCGTGCAGGCTGAAGTAGCCGGTCTCCACCGGGACGATAACTTCATCGCAGGCGCGCAGGGCGTTGAACGTGATCAGGCCCACGCTCGGCGGGCAGTCGATGATGCACCACTTGTACGCGCTGCCGATGGGCGTGATGGCCTTCTTGAGCCGATCCTCGCGCCCCGGCCGGCCGGCGAACATCTGCTCGAAGGCGGATAGTTTGATGTTGGAAGGAGCCAGATCGAAATCGCTGGCGATCTGCCAGACGATGTCCGCGAGCTTGGCCGGCTTGCCATCCTTATCTTCGATCAAGGCATCGAAGATGGTGCGTTCGATTTGCTCCTCGGGGACCGCCAATCCAACGGCGCAGTGCCCCTGGGGGTCCATGTCGCACAGGAGCGTCTTTTGCCCGAGCCTGGCAAGACAGGCGGCAAGGTTAATGCTTGTGGTGGTTTTTCCGCATCCACCCTTTTGATTGATAATCGCGATGGTCCGCATGAGGCGACCTTCCTTGGAGGCATCGGCACGACCGGGCCGGTCCATCGGCCCCAATTGGGAGTGTGCCACATCCAAGGCCTTCATCGGAATGGTGGGATGGAGAACTTTAGAATTATCGGACAGGGGGTTATTCCGATGACGCGACTACCCGTTTTGAAAATGACGTAACCCCTTGAAAAAGCATCACCCCCACGTCATGGGTTGTTTAACCAGACAACCAGACGAATGGAGGTGATGCCGCGATGCTAGGCAAGGAGG
>JBEKUH010000123.1:0-9257 GCA_049515255.1 Tepidisphaeraceae bacterium
ATCGTTGGTGATGAAATCGTAAAGGCCCAGGACCGAATGATAGAGCTTAGCGACATCGTAGCGCAAATCGCCGATGATTCCGCGCTTGCCGAAGCTTCCGCGCGGATCGACAAATTTGCAGATTTGCGAGCGGACATCATAGAGAATGTTGGAGAAACACAAATCGCCGTGGATTACGGCTCCTTCACATCCGATCGAAAGCCGGCGGATTTCCTGCTCGACGCGCGGCCAGATCATCGCCATGCTCGGGCAGGATCGGCCATTGATGTTGATCGGCCCCGTCGCATTTTTCAGCGACAAGAGTTCCGCCGATCCCTTCATCTCCGCCATCCGCTTGCTCGGCTTGTGCAGGTACATGTCCAAAATCGCTTCCGCCTCCAGCGGCTGGCGATATTTGGTGAACACCGTCGTCAGGATTTTGAACAGGTGCGAAAAAATCCGGTGCCACACGCCGGGATCCATGTTTTCGTAAATGAACATCTCGGCGAGCGTGGCGTAGCCGTAATATTCCAACGTGATCGACAGATCGTCCCAGTTCAGCGAGTAATCCACCACGCGCGGAAAAAGCACCGCCAGATCGTTGGGCAACAGCCGCATGTAATTGATCTCGGCGAAAAATTTGTCCTTCATCCGGCTTCGCTTGGTGATCGTGGAAACCGTGCGGTCGATGCTCAGTTCGTTAAACTCCCGCTTTTGCAGCAGCGCGACATGCGAGCCCGCCTGGCGATCGGGATTGCCACAGTCCAGCCACTCACCCGCGCGACAGGTGCGGATCGGCGCTTGCGACATCATTCGATTGAGTATCGAAATCAGTTCGATCTTCCCCGATCCGGTCCCCACCGCTTCCCGCGCCGTCCGACGCACCGCCACCGCATCCGGAAAAAAATACACACCGATCAACGCATCCAGCGGCGGCTGAAGATTTTTTTGTTTATCCAGCAACCGACTCACATGCCCGGTCGCATCGCTCTCCACCACGCACCAGCGGTACGATTCCTCCACCGGCCCACTCAGCACGACCGCTTCGTTATTATTCAGCACGCTGGGGTTGTCGAATTGAAAATAGGTGTCGCCCAGTACCACCAGCGCGGATTTGGTTTCGACGAAATCCAGCAGAGCCGCGACGGTCTCGCCGAGTCCCCCGGCTGGTCCGCTGGCTGGCACGATGAATTTCACATCGCAATCCTTGCCCGCCGTGCACTCGACGAAATCCTCGACGAACAATCCCCGCTGCGGCACCGCAATGCGAAATCGCCGCAGGCCAAGCTGGCGGAGATAGGTCAACGTCCAATAAACCACCGGCCGCCCAGCCACGGGAATCAGGGCCGTGCAGGTAATATTGGAGAGCGCAAGCAACCCCTCCGGCACCCGCCCCGCCGCGGGGATCAGGACCGTGATTTCATCGGGATTCTGAATCTGGTGGGGCATCTGGTCAATCACCAGTATACACGACGGAAAGGCGGGAGGAAAAAGGAAGAACCGACGCCGGCCGTGGTATAATGGCCACGATGAAAACGCTCGGCCGAGCGATTTTTCACTCGTTATTCGCAGTCCTGCTTTTTATCGGATTCGCGACGATCTCACTCTGGCTTTATAGCGGCTACCATAACCTTGGTTGGGTAACGCTCTTGAAAGGCGTTCAAGCCCGTGACATTTCGGTCGCTCACGGATCTCTTATTTATGAGATTCGGTTAGCAAACCGCCGTGAAGTCGGCGGGTGGCATAATTTCAATTTTACTCACGGCAGGGCGTGGCCGGAATTTTATTGGACCACGATATACGACCGAAATTTTCCAAGCGGATATGTGTGGGTTTGGTTCCCTCTATTTTGGCCGGGCATGGCGCTTTTGATCCCACCATTATTGTGGGCGATCCTTATCGTCGTTCGATATCGGCGAAACCTGTTGGACGTTCGACGGAGGAACGGCATTTGCGTGATGTGCGGCTACGACTTGCGCGCAACACCCGAGCGTTGCCCCGAATGCGGCGCGACCAAGGAACAGATGGTTCAATATGACTCGACGGCTGTCCTGATTTGGCATTGGATCTGGCGACAGCGCCGGTTGCGGATGATCGGCACGTCACTGGAATTCATCGCCACCGCTGGGTTCTTCCTTCTGCCATTAATTTGCCTGAAGGCACTGATACCGATCCAGCGAACGGTTGCGGATATTGCACTAGCGTCAGCGCTCATCGGATTCTCCATGCTCAGTGGCGTTGCGTGCGGGCTGCTTGTGCTTATCTTCGTTCGGTCTTTGGATTGGAAAACGTTCCCGTCGTTGCGGTACCCGCAAGTCAAAAGCGAAGAGATTTAACCACTAAGACTCGAAGACACGAAGCGGGCCTGCACGTTCTGTTCTAGGCCGACGATCAAGCGATTCAAATTCAAATATATTTTAAATGCCACCCACATCGCCGCCGTTTAGAATCTCAGCACCCGCTTCGTGCCTTCGTGTCTTAGTGGTTAAATCTTCTTCGATTCATTTCCGCCGAGAATCGGAAGCTGCACTTTCACGCTCCGATCCTCTCCGTCATCGAAACCCGGCGCTGCACCAATGAATTGTTTGTCGATCTGCTTGACGTGCCGCATCGGTGGGTCGGAAACGGGACGTAAATCTGGTGAATTCGGGCCGTCGTGGCGGTTCAGGACGTTGTAATATTGATCGCGCTGGGCGGGAATCCAGCCGCCGTCGCGGATCAGGCGGCAAATCTCGCGCTCGCTGAGGCGATAGGTTGTCCCCGCGGCGCTGACGACGTTTTCTTCCATCATCACGCTGCCCATGTCGTTGGCGCCGAAGAAAAGTGCCAGTTGGCCGATCTTTGGTCCCATCGTCACCCAACTGCTCTGCAGCGACGGCACGTTGTCGAGGAACAATCGTGCGATCGCCAGCATCCGCAGATATTCCTCCGCCCCCGCCATCCGCACGACCCGGCCGCGGAGAATATCGTCGTTCTCCGAATCATCGTATGGCCCATGCACCGTCGGATCCCATTCCTGTGCCCGACCGAGCGGCGTATTCTCGCGCTGGAACGGCCAATGAATGAATGCCGCATATCGCCCGGCATTTTCGATGGACTCTAGCTCTGAAGCCGATTTGGCAAATACGCCGGGCCAACGCGATTTGACTCGCGAGATCACTTCACCCGCCGGTTTTTCCCCGCCAAGGGCGGTCGAATAATCCTGCATATCCCGAATCGCCGACATGTGCTCGATTCGCTCTCGGACGAATTCGATGTGGCCGATCAGCATCGTGGCGCTGGTGTTCAAGCCCTCTTCATGGGCGACACGCATGACGCGCAGCCAATCGTCCCCGGTGCATTTGCCAAGGCCGATTCGTCGCCGCACGCGTGGCGCGAAAATTTCGCCGCCGCCGCCGGGAATGGTGTCCAGCCCGGCTTTGTGGAATCGCCGGATGACTTCCCGCACATCCATCGAGAAAAATCGCTCGAACTCAATAAACTCCGGCGGGCTGAAGGCGTGAATGTGCACCGTCGGGAAATTCATCTTGATGTACCGCAGCAGGCTTTCGTACCACTCGATCGGCAGCTTGTCGTTCATTCCCCCCTGCATCAGGATTTGCGTTCCGCCGATAGCGACCAGCTCGGAGATTTTTTTTCCGATCTGTTGGTATTCCAGCGTGTACGCATCCGAATCTTCATGATCGCGCCGGAAAGCGCAGAACGTGCAACGGGCGGTGCAGACGTTGGTGTAATTGATGTTGCGGTCGATGACATAGGTGCGGAAATCCTCCGGATGCATCCGCTGGGATGTGGCCGATGCCCATGTGCCCAGATCGTGCAATGAAGCTTTGTGATAAAGCTCCAGGGCCTGTGCGTCCTCCAGTCGGCGCTTGCCGGCGATTACTGCATCAATATCGAAGGACAGCGAATTCATGTCCGAAGCATTTTAGGGATCATTAGTCCATCCGTAAAACATTCGCCGTCTCTCCCCTCCCCTGGTACTCCGGGGGAGGGTCAGGGTGGGGGTTTTCGTGAATCAATCGACGCTCGACCCCCACCCCTGCCCTCCCCCGGAGTACCAGGGGAGGGGAAATTCTAACTGTCCAAAAATCGATAGTGATAATCATACGTCTTGGCGAACCCCGCCCTTGCGTAGAGATTCAAAGCCACGGCATTGTCCGACATCACTTGCAAATGCATCCGTTCCGCCCCGCGCTCCAGGGCGCGGAACGCCAATCGGCGGAGGATGTCCCGTGCTAATCCGCGGCGGCGATGCGAATCGGCCGTGTGCATGCTGAATATCCAACCGCGATTCATTGCCACGACTCCCAATCCGCATGCCACCGCCTTTTCGCTATCTCGAAACGAAATGAAGCAGCGATCGGCAGCGATGTTGCGGAAGATCGCTTCTCTAATCCGGCGTTTTTGGTTGTCCTCGCCAAACGCACAAGACAACCAGGCATCATCCGGCTGGTTGGTGGTGTGAATTTGCAGGTCTCCCAGGTTCACTCCGGAATTGGCGATGGCGACGTGCCCGACATCGGCGGACCAGACTTCCGATGGAATGTCCACTTGGTATCCGCGCTCGATTAGCATCGCATCCAGTTCCGATGGGACCGATGCCGGCGTGAGATGAAACAGCGGCCGCAATTTCCGCTGCCGATAAAAAGCCACGGCTTGCTCGATAAGACTCAGCCACTGGCGAGCGGTGAAATTCTCGATCTCGCCGCTGCGTGTGGTGAAAACGCTGTTGACGCGCTGAAAAACGCCGCCGGACGCGCGCAGAAGCCACGGCCCCAGTTCGCGCACCTCCAGCGCGGGGAGGGCATATTCGGTGCTTTGCTCGATCGCGGCGATTTCCGGATTCTGTCCCATAATCTGGTTTTCCTGACTCACCGTCATCTTAACTCCTTTTACAGCAACGACGATGAAGATGCAGCGGCCAGCGCCGCTGGTTGATGCCATCGAACATATCAAATCCGTCAATTGAGCCACCCGCGCCGCGCGCCGTCCGACGGCCGCACCTCCACGCCCACGTCAGCCTCGAAGGCCAAATCCTTCTGGCCATGATGTTTCTCATGATCACATCCCTGGTTGCTACATGCGGGCTTTGGGCCTGGCACACGTCGCTGCGGATCAACCAGATCGCCGGCGTGCAGGCATATCAGCTTTCGTCCACCATGGCGCTGGGCGGACAGAACGATCTGGCTGATGGAAATTCGCCGCAGTTGCAAATCCTCTGCAATGAACTGCTCAAGAGCGGAACGGTGCTGTTCGCGGCCTATTACGATCCAGCCGGCAAAAGCATCGCCAGCGCCGGCCGCGCGGGGAGCAGCCTGTCGCTGTACCCGGCTGATATCGAATCCCTCACGCGCATTCAGCCCGGACACGCTTCGGTTGGCGATTTTTTTCGCGTGACCACGCCGATATTAGCGGGCAAAAATGGAGATGGACTCGCGGGTTATGCATCCGTCGCCGTTCTAGCCGGGGCGGAACAATTGCAGTTGACTCGCGTGATCATCTTCTCGGCCGGCATCGGTTGCGTGATGCTGCTGGTCAGTTTGCCAATTGCCTATGGCCTGGTGTGGCGAATCTTCAAACCCATCCGGCGGCTGGAGCAGGCGACCTACGACATCGCAGGCGGAAATACCAACATTGATCTGCACATCGAACGCCCCGATGCGATCGGCGTTTTGGCGCGGGCGTTTCTCGAAATGGCTGCGACCATCGGCTGGCAACGCCAGGAGCTTCAGGACGCCAATGCCGAGCTGGAAGCCAAGGTCGAGCAGCGCACTTCGCAACTTCAGTCCGCCAATCGCCGGCTCAGCAACGAGATCGCCGAAAAAGAGGATTTCCTCCGCGCTGTCAGCCACGATCTCAGCGCCCCGCTGCGCAACATCAGCGGCATGGCGGCGATGGTGCTGATGAAGCACGGGAAGGATTTGGACCAGGATGTCGTGCATCGGCTGGAGCGGATTCAGAAAAATGTCGAAGCCGAAACCGGTTTGATTTCTGAATTGCTCGAAATCTCGCGCATCAAAACCCGGCGACAGAAAATGGAAATGGTGGAACTCGATGCGATGGTGCGCGAGTTGGAAGGGATGTTTGAAAACGATCTTCGCAGCCGGCAAATCGCCCTGCGCATCGACACGCCGCTGCCGGTCGTTCATGGCGAGCGCGTGCGGCTGCGGCAGATTTTCCAGAACCTGATCGACAATGCCATCAAATACATGGGCGATGGGCCGACGCGGGAGATTCACATCGGCTGCACGCTGCGGCCGACCGAAGCCGAGTTTTATGTCGCCGATACCGGCATGGGCATCGAGCCGGAAGATTTGGACAAGGTGTTTTACGTTTTCCGCCGGGGGAAAAACGCCTCCGGCGCCGGCATCGCCGGAAAAGGCGTGGGATTGGCGTGCGTCAAAAGCATCGTCGAGACCTACAGCGGATCGATCCACGTGCAAAGCCGCGCCGGGGAGGGAAGCACGTTTACTTTCACCATCAACGGCCAATATGTGCCGGATTCGCAAAGAATGTCCGGAAGCGCGGAGTTTGTGCCAACGCCGCCGACGGATTTGACCGAAGAAGATTCCTCCACCGCCGGCACGGCGTGGCAGGAAAAATTGGAAGTTTGAGGAAATTTTATGTCAACATCGACACCACTCATTAATGCTCCCCCCCAGCGGAAACAGCTTGGCGAGGAGTCACCGATTACGATTTTGCTGGTGGATGACGATCCGGATTGCCGGATGCTGATCCGCGACGCGATCGCCTCCAGCAAGGTCGCCAACGCCGTGTACGAAGCCTCCAACGGCATGGAAGCGCTGGAATACCTGCGCCGCTGCGATTGCCGTGAAGGATATCCGCGGCCGGGGCTGATTTATCTGGATATCGAAATGCCCGGCATGAACGGGCTGGAAGTGCTGAAGCTGATCAAGGCGAATCCGCGCTTCCGGGATATTCCGGTGGTGATTATGACCGGCGTCAGCGACGAAGCGCAGATGCGCGTCGCTGCCGAGGCGGGGGCGAATAGTTACACCATCAAGCCCGCCAACGCGCAGCAATTTCTAAGCACGGTTTTAGGCAGCACGAATTATTGGCTGACGATCCATCAATATCCGGATCATCACGCACCGCCGGAATTTTGCCGACGATGACCGGACGGCGAATTGGCGGAAACATTTGCCCGGATTGCCAAATGGCGACAACGGTTTGCCGGGCTTTGTGTTGAATCGTATGTGTCATTGAGCCAGCGAACCGAGGATTTGGGGAAATGTCGAACGTGAACAGCGTGACGAAATATCGTTTCCTGATCGTCGAAGACGATGCCGACCAGCGCGAGCTGATCGAGCAGACGCTCCAGGATCATTTTGGACCGGGAACGGTCGAATCGGTCGGCAGCATCCAAGCCGCTCTGATGCAACCGCTGGATTGCTTTGACCTGATCTTGGCAGATTACAATCTTCCCGATGGCAACGGCATCGACCTGCTGGAAAAACTTCGCCAACACTGGACGACGCCGCTGATCATGGTCACGGGCGAGAATGTCAGCCAGATCGCGGCGGAATCGATTCGCAAAGGCGCGACCGATTACATCGTGAAACTTGGTGAGTATCTCTTCACCATCCCCCTGACGGTCGAAAAAAATCTGGCGGTCGTGAAGATGAAGCGAGAGAACGAACGGCTTCGCGCCGATCTGGAGCAGGCGCTACGGGACGTGCGCGATAAAAATGTCCAACTTGAGCATTCGCTGAGAAAAGTCGAAGAGCTGGCCGCCACCGATCCATTAACCGGCCTGTACAATCGCCGGCATTTCGGGCGAGTGTTGGATCAACTGTTTTCCGAAAGCGAGCGGATGGGAACGGAATTGGCCTGCGCGATGATCGATCTCGACGGATACAAGCAGCTCAACGACACGTTCGGCCACGCCATGGGCGATCAGCTTCTGGCGATGGCGGGGAGAGTGATCGCCGCCAACATGCGGCGGATGGACGTGGCCGCGCGGTATGGCGGAGATGAATTTATTCTGCTGCTTCCCCACGCCGCAATTGACGATGCCAAGGCGATGATCCAGCGAATTCGCGATGAATATTTCCAGGGATCGGGGATTATTCTGCGGCGTAACGAGGGCGTGACCATGTCGGTGGGAATCACGACGCGCCTCATGAGCCATCCGGCCGGCGGCGACCAACTCGTCGCACAGGCCGATCAGGCGCTCTATCGCGCCAAGGCCGCCGGACGGAATCGCGCGGTGACGCTGGTGTGATCAGACCAACTGCAGATTCCGCAACTGCTCGGGATCGAATGCCAAACTATTCCTCCCCGTGCGAATAATGTTCATGTTTCGCAGTTCGGTGAGGCAAACGCTCACGGTTTCCCGGGCGGCGCCGACAGCCTGGGCCAACTGCAAATGTGTGATGCGCAACACAATGCCTTCGGCGGCGCGCTGGGCGGCAGAGGATTCGCTGAAGCGCAGCAGGGTTTGGATCAGCCGATGCCGGCAATCGTCCGCAGCTAGCGCGCTGCCTTCATCCCATGCGGCGATGAGCCCGGTTGCCACCCGGCTGAGAATGTGCAGCGCCAAATTGCCGCGACGTTCCAGGCAATCGTGCATCTGCTCCGCTGGCACCGCCCAGATCACCGAAGGATTGATCGCCACCGCGTTCAATCCGTAATACGGGTGATGCGCCAGCACGGCCGTACCCAACCAATCATCGGGGCCAAGAATCTCCAGCAGGCGGGGTTTACCGCCTTCGTGAGGCTGAAAGAGGCGAATTTGGCCGGTTTCGATGAGGAAGAACTTCCCAGCAGGCTCATCCGAATGATGGACGACCTCCCCGCGATCCAAAGCAATTCGTTCGGCCGGTTGGTTGGTCTGAAATAACTCTTCGAGTATCTGCGGAGTTGTAAAGTTTTGCGCACTCATAATATTATTGGTTCTGCAGGGCCATTTCTTGATGCCGAGTACCTATCGGCATCTTGTATATAAAATACCGCACTCCAAATTTTCAAATTTTCACGGCACATCGCTTATGCAGCGCTTGTAGTCGTATTTGGGTTTTGATGGAACGCTAAATCTTTTGTGTGCAAATATTTATTTTTTGCCGCGCCGATTAACACCCGTGGGCGCTTTAATTTCATTCCTGATACCTGCAGCAATCGGGAGGCGGGCTCATACGGATTCCAATTGATTTTCGCGCGCAGTTCGGCGCTCGTTCGGTAGCGCTGGCGGGAAAAGCTTGTCATACTGTGAGCCATTGCAAGGAGGCTCACAATGAATGTGGATTGGAAGAACC
>JBEKUH010000124.1:0-9177 GCA_049515255.1 Tepidisphaeraceae bacterium
ATATTTTTTCTTTTGCCGCCGGATTGGGAACAGCAGCATGTGCAGTCGCTCAGCGATGCGGTCAATCGGGCGGATGGGATGATGAGCAGCGGGGATTATTCGTCAGCGGCCCAGCAATATCAGTTTGTCCTCGACACGGTGGGGAATCGGCAGTTGCAGAGCGCGTTTTTGCGGGCGCTGGTGGATCATAGCCGGGCCGGTGAAACCGATGCGAAAGCAAGAATCGCCCAGCTCGCCGTCGCGGCGACGATTCCCTCGGCGACGACCAATCCGACGGCTGCTGCCCAAGACCCCAATGTTGCCATCGCTCAGTTGCAGAAGGCCGCGGAGAATTTTCAGCAATTCGTGTCGCAGCATCCGTTTGTGTATCAGGACGAGCAGGGGGCGTGGCGAAAGCGGCGGTTTGTGGTGGCGGATATGCAATCCAACGCCGATCTGAAGGCCGATCCGCCGCGGTTTGATTTGCAATATGAGTGCGATTCGCGGGTGAGCGGGCCGTTTAATGATAAAGCGGATGCGGATGCGTGCACGGATATGTCGAATCTGGAACGGGAGACGGCGGTGCATTGCAGCAGCACGTTTGAATTGCGGGATGGGGTTTGGCAGGTGGCGGATCGGTCGAATGATTTGGCGCCGATTGATTTAATTCGCAATGGGCTCGTGGTGCATGGGGTGGATCCGGCATTGCCGGAGATGCGGGAGTTGGAGGATGAGGCGTTTTTGGGGAAGTGACGTCGCGCGGCTAACCACTGAAGTGGGTTAGCCCGGTGGTTTTATTTGCTCATCTGGTAGATTTCGGAGCCGGCTAGCAAATACGCGCCTACGCCGTAGACGTAACTGGCCGTGGCGGGGAAGGTGGCGGGGCCGCTGCCGGTTTGTTGGACGCATCCGAGCCGGCCGTCTTCGTAGACGTGGGAGATTAATCCAGCCCAGCCTTTGGCGACGGCGGGGCGATAGATGGCGGGATCGAGAATCCCCGCGTTCACGCCCCATGCCAGGCCGTAGATGATCAGGGCTGATCCGGATGTTTCGGGAAGATCGTAGGCATCGGGATCGAGCATGCCGGAACGCCAGAGGCCGTCCGATCCCTGAATCTGGACCAGTCGCGCGGACATTTCCTTGAATTGATTGATGAATTTATCGCGATCGTGGAAATCTGCCGGGAGGAATGGAATCACGCGCGGGAATGCGCCCATGACCCAGCCGTCGCCGCGCGACCAGAATTGTTTGGCGCCGTTGGCTTCGTGCTTGGATTTGAAGCTGTTGTCACGGAAATAGAGGTGCTCGGTGGTGTCGTAGAGATGATCGGAAGTGATCCACCACTGCTTGTCCATGTAGTTGAGATATTTGGGATTCTCGTGCGTGGCTTTGTAAACGCGCATCCAGGTTGCGGGGGCCATGTAGAGGGCGTCGGACCACCACCATTCGATGTTATCGGGGTTGGTGCGGGCGTTGTTTTCTGGTTGGGTGGCAGCGGCGCCGCCCCGACCGCGCCCGCCGCCGCCGAATCCGCCGGCGCCGGGCGCACCGAATCCGCCGGGTCCACCAAAGCCGCCCTGGTTGTAGAAATCATTGCCCATCATGGCGTAGTCCAATCCCAATTCCGTCGGATAGAGCATCTTCTTGTCGCCGAGCTTGAAATAGAGATCAACCAGCGCTTGGCCGATGCACTGGTCGTTGGCGCTGGGCACCATGTCGTTGGGGTTGATCTGCCAATTGTTTTTTTTCCCGAAGTCGATGATCGAGTCGCGGTATTTGGGATCGCCGGTGAGATCGGATGTGACGAGGAATCCGCTGTAGAGCGGGCCTTCGGTCCATTCGAAGCTATAGTACGGCTGGGCGCGGGGGAGTTGCCAGTCGGCGACCTTGACCATGGCAGCCAGCACGGCCGTGGGATTCAGATCAGCGGAAATATCGGTGGCGATGGAAACCTCGGTTGTGGCGATGTCACCGAAATGACGCTGGACATCGGTCTGCCGGGTGGCGGGACCTCGGCCCTGCGCTAATGCCGTCGAACAGAGACCGCAGCCGATCAATCCCAACAAAGCGGCGATTCGCCAGGTCATTTGTAGAATCCCGCGGAGGAATATCCGACGGGCCTCCGATGTAAAGGCTCGGCACGAAGGTCGTTAATTTTCGGAATTTGCGACGAATCGCGTCGGGTCCAGTGTGACGGTTCCTCTCCGCTTTGTTTGTCGAAATGGGAGTGTATCGGAAGCATTGGCGATTCACAATTGAGATTGAAGTTGGAAGGCAAACCCCCGTGAGCACATTTCTTCGGCGCGGCGATGAAATGCGGGATCAAATGCAATGCGGGGGCGGAGGGGGCAACCCCATAAGGCCCCAAGCGGTTTCCCCCTCCGCCCCCGCACCCCCACCCCCACTACCCCTTTCCGACTTCCCCCTAACCGTCCAGTACCCCCGGGAAAATGCCGTAAAAACCGCTGATTTCCGAACGTCGCGGCAGCGAATTCGTGGCGGGGTATTTTTCTTTTTGTGCGGGACGGTTAGGGGAAGGAAAAGTGGGTGGTGGGGGTGCGGGGGAGGCGGGAGAAAAAACTTAGGGCGATGGTTTGTCTCCCGCCTCCCCTGCATTGCATTTCGGATTTTGAGGCGAGGAAGTAAGCATCTGTTCTCTTGGGCAAATAATCCGCCGGTGCTAAACTCTTGGGATGCTCAAACCAACCATCCGCCACGTCGGCATTGCCGTTTTAATTTGTTGTTTACTTTCCACCGTTGCCTTGTCCGCCCCGATCGAGAAGAAGCCGTTCGGCATGACCAGCGAGGGGCAGCCGGTTACGCAATATATTCTCACGAACAACAAAGGATCGTGGATTCGCCTGATCGATTACGGGGCGATCGTGACGAATCTTTTTGTGCCGGACAAAGATGGGAAACTCGGCGATGTCGTGCTGGGGTTTGATACGCCAGAAGAATACGAGATGGCCGGGCCGTTTATGGGATGTATCGCCGGGCGGTACGCCAATCGAATTGCCAACGGGATGTTCACGATTGATGGGACGACGTATGCCGTCACGATGAATCAGGGCACCAATTGTCTGCACGGTGGATTCAAGGGATTGGCCAAGCGGATGTGGCAGGCGGACACGGGAATGACGCCGGATGGGCCGACGATTCGGTTTACCATTCTCGATCCCGATGGGGCCGAGGGATTTCCGGGGAATGTGAACGTGACGGTTTTGTACACGCTGACCAACGACAATATTTTGAAGGTTCAGTATTACGCCACTACCGACAAGCCGACGCCGATCAATTTGACGCATCACAGTTATTTCAATCTTCGCGGGGATGGGAAAGCGGATGTGCTGGATGATGTGTGCAAGATTTTCGCATCGCATTATTTGCCGGTGGACAAGACGTTGATTCCGACCGGGGAGATCGCGCCGGTGGCGGGGACGCCGTTTGATTTCACCAAGGCCAAGCGGATTGGGACGGACATCAAATCGCTGCCGGGCGCGACGCCGGGGTACGATCATGCGATGGTGCTGGATAATTCCAATGGCGATTTCGCGGAGGCGGCGGTGGTGTATGATCCGGTTTCGGGACGACAGCTCGAATGCTGGACCACCGAGCCTTGCACGCATTTTTTCACCGCCACCAATTTGAACAATTTGCCCGGAAAAGGCGGGGAAATTTACACGCCGTACCGGGCGTTTTGTTTTGAAACGCAGCATTATCCCGATTCGCCGAACCATCCGGATTTCCCCAATACGATTCTTCGGCCGGGCCATGTCTATCGGCAATTGACGGAATTCAAATTCACCGTTCCAGAACAGCCGCTGCAAGTCGGACAATAAATCTCAACCCTTACTGGAAACCACCATGAAAAACGCATTGGCACTGATCGCGATCCTGTTTTGCTCGGCCACGCTGGCACAGACCACAGAACCAACACCGCTCTCGGCGGCGGACCAGGTTCTTGGCACGGGCAAAGTCATCGGGCTTGACGAATTCTTCAATCATCAGATTCGTAACGGCAAGCAGTTCCATTACATCTGGGAAGACACGACGATCAACGGGTATTCCAAATTCGGAGATGTGTGGAAGTCGTTTGGCGCGAGCATTTCCAGCTTGCCGGCGGCGCCGACGCGGGATGATTTGAACAAGCTGTCTGTTTACATCATCGTGAATCCGACGCCGAGTTTTTCGAAGTACGCGCCGCCGGGCGGCCCGAATTACATTGATGCCGCGTCCATCGACACGATCGTTTCGTGGGTGAATGACGGCGGGATTTTGTGTCTCTTTGCCAACGACAAGAACACTTGCGAGTTCGAGCATTTGAACAATCTGGCAAGCCGATTTGGCATCACCTACAACGGCAACTTGCGGAACGCGGTGCCCAACGCGCGCGACCGCAGCACCGGGACGTTCAAGGCCGAGCAGTATCCGGATGTGCCGTTCCTCAAGGATGTGTCGATGTTTTTCGTGAAAGAGATCAGCACGATTGAGGTGAAGGACCCGGCCAAGTCGATCATGACGGTCGATAACGAGCAAGGCACCGGCAAAGACATCATCATGGCGACGTCGAATTACGGCAAAGGTTTTGTGTACGCCATTGGCGATCCGTGGTTTTACAACGAGTACATCGATGTGACGAGCACACCCGGCTTGACGCTGGAGAATCGCAAGGCGGCGGTGAATTTCTGCCGGTGGATTCTGACGATGGCGCCCGCGCCTATGGCGAAGTGAATCATCCCCAACGCCAGCGCGGCGGTTCGCCTTTGGCGTAGCAGATGGCAATCAACAGCACCGCCATCGCACCCATGAATACGAAAAAGAGTGGGAAGTGGTGGGCCGTCAGCAGGGGGCTGACACCGATAATGATTGCCAGCCACGCGATCACTACGACCCAGCCTTGCCAGGTTGCGGGGAGACCCCAACCCCAGCCGTAACGCTTGGCGGGAAACCAATATGGACGGTGAACTTCGGGCATTGCAGTGCTTAAAATTATATCCCCGTGGCGAGACCAAAAACAGGACAAAGGCCGAGGTCGGATTCGAACCGACGAATAAGGGATTTGCAATCCCTCCCCTTAAACCTCTTGGGTACTCGGCCGTAGGTCTTATCGGTTATTTCGGGCGGTCCGACAGGTCGTGTTAATTGTATGTTTCTTTGGACATTTAGCAAATAAAAACGGGATCAGCGCACTGAACGCCGGGATTTTTCGACGAGCAACTGAAAAGGTGCCAAATGCTCCGGTTCATTGGTCAGCCGCTCGGGATGCCATTGCACCGCCGCGAAGAGCGGGAATGTCGGGTCTTCAAACCCCTCGATGACGCCATCCGGCGCGGTGGCGATAATTTTCAGGCCATTGCCGATGCGATCGACGGCCTGTTTGTGATATGTATTGGCGGAAATCTGATCTTTGCCAATGGCAGCGCCAAGATGGGAATGCATATCGATGGCGACCGGATGCCGCAAGATGTTTCCCTCGACTTTCCGATGTTCCAGCGCCTCCGGCCGGTTCACATCAGGGAGAAACTGATACAGGCTCCCGCCGCGATAGACGTTCATCAGTTGCGATCCCATGCAAACGCCCAGCGCCGGCAATCGGCGGCTTTCCACTTCCTTCATCAGCGCGAGCTCAAAGTTTTGCCGATTCAAATCCACATGCTCGGCTTTAGGATGCCAGGTCTGGTCGTACAGGGCTGGATCGAGATCGTTGCCGCCGGTGAAGAGGATTCCGTCGAGATGATCGACGAGTTGGGGGATCAGGGAATGGTCGAGGTTGTAGGGGATCAGGAGGGGCAATCCACCGGCCATTTCGACGGCCTTGGCGTAGTTCATGGGCGATTCGAACGTGTCGGCGTTGTCGCTGGTGTCGACGGTGATTCCGATGAGGGGGCGTTGGGACATTGTGTGGTATAATAGCATGCGAAACAAAAAGTCATGACTCAAATCCATGCGCCACGAATGCGTCGCCATATGCAGACGGAATTAAATTCCGGCGATAAGATGACGCGCGCTGAGTTTCACCGCGTTTACAAAAAGATGCCTGAGGATTTCAAGGCGGAACTGATCGGAGGGATCGTCTACGTGGCTTCACCACTCAGCTATGGGCACGGGAAAGCCCATGTATCATTGGGAATGGTTCTGGGAACTTATGAAGTGAACACTCCGGGTGTCGACGCCGGGGATAACGCGACCGTGCTCCTTGGAGAGGACAGCGAACCGCAGCCGGATTTGTATCTCCGGATTCTCCCCGAGTACGGAGGACAATCCCGCACCAATCGGGAGGATTACATCGAAGGTGCGCCGGAATTAATAGTTGAGGTGGCTAACAGTTCGCGCGCCGTCGATTTGCACGCCAAGCGCGCGGACTACGCGCGGTTCGGAGTCATGGAGTATCTGGTTGTATCTCTCAAAGACGATCAGGTTCATTGGTTCGATCTTCGTTCCAACAAGCCGTTGAAGGCTGATTCAAATGGGATAATTCGCGCCAAGACGTTTCCAGGTCTTTGGTTGGATACCCGATCAGTGCTGGCACGAAACCTCAAAAAGATGCTGCAAGTTTTGAACGAGGGAATCGCCAGTCCTGAGCACGCCGAATTCGTTAAAAGTCTCGCAGCGCGCCGGAAATAACTTACGCCTCCACCATCTCCACCGTCTTCTTCCGGCCGGCGCGCTTGCGTTCGTTTTCGGTGAGGAATTCTTTTCGCAGACGAATGCTCTGCGGCGTTGTCTCGACCAGCTCGTCTTCCTCGATGTATTCCAAAGCCTGTTCCAGCGTCATCTTTCGCGCGGGCTTGAGGATAATGTTCTCATCGCTCGAAGTCGTGCGCATGTTCGAGAGCTTCTTGGGCTTGGTGGGATTTACAACGATGTCGTCCTCGCGGCAGTGCTCGCCGACGATCTGGCCTTCGTACACCGCATCGCCATGGTCGACAAACAACACGCCACGTTCCTGAAGCGTATTCATCGAATATGCATTGGCGGTGGCATTGACGTTGGAGATCATCACGCCATTGGAACGCGATGGAACGCCGCCGCGCATCGGGGCGTATTCGTGGAAATTGTGGTGCATGACGGCCTGGCCCTGCGTGGCGGTCATCATGCGGGTGCGCAGGCCGATCAGGCCGCGCGCCGGGATGGTGAATTCCAGATGCACCTGTCCGAGTCGGGTGTCCATTCGTACCATTTCGCCGCGGCGATTGCCGACCAATTCCATCACGCCACCGAGATTCTTTTCCGGCACATCAACCACGAGATATTCGATCGGCTCCATCGTCTGACCATCTTCGCTTTTGCGGACAATGACGTGTGGCTTGCTGATGGAAAGTTCGTAACCCTCTCGCCGCATGTTTTCGATGAGAATTCCCAGATGCAGCAACCCGCGGCCGGAGACTTTGAATGCATCTTTGTTGTCCGATTCCTCGACCTTCAGGGCGACATTGCTTTCCAATTCCTTCATCAGCCGCTCGCGGAGATTTCGGCTGGTGACGTACTTGCCCTCTTTGCCGGCGAAGGGGGAATCGTTGACGCTGAACATCATGGTCAGCGTCGGCGGTTCGATCTCGGTGGCCTCCAGCGGATGCGGGTCGGCCGGATCGCAGATGCTGTCGGCGATGTCCACCGTTTCAAGCCCGACCAGCGCCACGATATCGCCGGCTTCGACGACTTCCATGTCCTTGCGTCCCAAGCCATCGAAGGCCTGAACCTGCTGGACCTTGCTCTTGACCTGCGCTCCATCCCGCCGGACGACCATTACCTGCTGGCCGGTCTTGATCCGGCCGTTGTAAACCCGACCGACGCCGATTCGGCCAACATATTCATTGTAAAGAATGCTACTGATCTGAACCTGCATGGACGCATCCGGATCTCCATGCGGGGCTGGGACGTGTTTCAGCAGGGCCTCGAACACCGGGATGATGTCCTTACCGGGTTCTTCGAGCGACCAGGAGGCCGTTCCAGCCCGACCGCTGGCGTAAAGGACCGGGAAGTCCAGCGTTTCATCATCCGCGCCGAGTTCCACGAACAGATCGAAAACCTCGTCCAACACCTGATGTGCCCGGGCATCGGGGCGGTCGATCTTGTTAATGACAACGATTGGCCGCAATTCGTGCTGGAATGCTTTTTTGAGGACGAAGCGCGTCTGCGGCATGGGGCCTTCGGCGGCGTCCACCAGCAGGAACACGCCATCGGCCATGCCAAGCACGCGCTCAACTTCCCCGCCAAAGTCGGCGTGGCCGGGGGTGTCGATCAGGTTGATCTTGGTGATCTGCCCATCCGGGCTGACATAATTGATGGCCACGTTCTTGGCCAGGATCGTGATTCCCCGCTCGCGTTCGAGGGGATTGCTGTCCAAAAGGGTGTCTTGCTGCACCTGGCTTTGGCGAAAGTTGCCGCTCTGGCGGAGCAGGGCATCCACCAGCGTCGTTTTGCCGTGGTCAACGTGGGCGATGATGGCGACATTTCGGATACTGTTTCTCACCTGATTCATTGTAGGGTCCTTAAAGCAATACCGCTAAGGGCGGGGTATCGAGGCCTGAGATCAAATAACATAATCGGGCAGGGCAATCTTCACAATGTGACGAATCTGTAAAAGTTTAGGGAATTTTATTCGCCGAGCGCGCCACAGTTGGGGGTGGAGGTATTATGAGGCGAATTGCTTGCGCTCTGATCGCCCTCGGTTTGGCCGCCGGCGGGGCGACCATGCTCCGCGCTGACGACAGCACTCCCCCTCCATCCGATGCGCCCCCCACTGCCGATGGCACGGCCGCATACGTCTGGTATATCGAGCATTACACATATATCGCCAAAGACCCCGAGGCCATGGGCGTCGCCGCCGTCGGCAAGGCGGCCGAGATGCTCAAGGCCGATGGCCAGACCCCCGAACAGCAAGTCGAGTTTTTCACCAAAGTTCTCTACATGACCAAGAGTCATGCGGTCGAACGGACGGTCCGGATGCAGCTCGTCGAGCTATACAAACAGACCGGCCAGGACGACAAGGCCATGGAACAACTTCAGGAGCTTATGACCGAACAGCCGTAAAAACGACCAACAATAGTTTTTGCCTCCCGGCGTTCGGGAGGATCAGGGTGAGGCCCTGCGCAACAATACCTCCTCCGCAATGTTTGTCGCGCAGTCAATCCTCACCCATTTTATTTCTACAATCAATACCAAAATTCGGCCGGGAAGTTCATGACACTCTCTGGG
>JBEKUH010000125.1:0-8517 GCA_049515255.1 Tepidisphaeraceae bacterium
AACCACTGCAAATTCCAACCGCTTGGGTGCGAATAGACTATGCGCCCTCGGAATCGCGAGGTTGTGTACATGGGGCTTGCCATATGCACCTTAGCTTGTCGCCGAACGTCAGAATGCCAGTTATCGGCCTCCCTTCCCCGGAACAATTCGTCGAAGCGATAGTCGCGTGGTTTTATCCCAGAGAATATCGCGAGCGTTTGCTCAACGACGTCGGCCAATTCAAAAGCATTGACCGGATTATCGAGGTGAACCGGGAGGCGATGGATGTGGTAATTGATAAGGAGTCGTTGCAAATCCTACATTTGAACGTGCCGAATTCGAGGTACGGGGGAGAGCTGCGAAACGCGATGGCCAACCGCGAGCTCTGACGTATCCGCATTACGCTTTGGCCGGGCGCTAAAGGCCAAGTTACAAAACTCCAAACCGCTACACCAATTTTGAGCAATTTTGAGTCGTTTTCATGCAAAAATCGGTCCAAAACACCCGTTGGCTTGGGAAAAGACAGGAAAAAGCGCGCAGTCAAAATGCGGCAGGAAATCGACAAAACGGCGATTGGCTGCGAAAATCGGCATCGCAATTATAGTTCGTTTTCCACGTTTTTGAGTTTTCTAAAAAATAAAAATGCGAAAGATGACGAAAGTACAAGCAGATTGCGGGGATCTTTCCCCCTCGCCCGGTACTCCGGGAGAGGGCGGGGGTGAGGGTCGCATTTGTGATTGGCTGGTTTCGCTGATCGAATTCGCCCCTCACCCTGTCCCTCTCCCCGATTACAGGGCGAGGGGATAAGAATTGGGGCTACGCGACTTTCCGCTGCTTAGGAATCCACACCACAAACCGCGAGCCTCGGCCGGGTTCGGAATCGACTTCGATTCTTCCGCCGTGGTCGCGGATGATGCCGTTGCTGATGCTCAGGCCAAGGCCCGTGCCTTTGCCGGGGGGCTTGGTGGTGAAGAAGGGATGGAAGATTTTGCTTCGAATGTCTGGGGACATGCCGGTGCCGTGGTCGATGACCTCCACGCGCACGCCGTCGTCTTGCGAGGCGGAGCGGATCGTCACCTTGCCGCCGGCGGGGCTGGCGTCGATGGCGTTGGAGACCAGGTTCATAATCACCTGGCAGATTCTCGACGGGCGGCACTGGATGCGGGGCAGCGGGTTGAGCTCCAGTTCGATTTCGACTTTGCCGGTGTGGGCTTTGTGATGCAGCATGTCGGCGGTGGAATGGATGCCGATGTTCAGGTCCGCAAGGGTCATATTTTCATCAAGCCGGGAGAACGCGCAAATATTGGCCACAATATTTTTGATGCGAACCAATCCCTCGCGGGTGGCGGTGATTGTTCCGGCGAGGAAATTCACGGTCTGCGGCATATCGAATGGCGCGGAATAATCACGGATGGACTGGAGCAAATCAGGATGGCCGGCGAGGGCCGATTCGCATTGCTGATAAAGGGCCAATAGCTGGGTCATCGCCGAGATGTCGCGCTGCAGGGTGGCAACATTGTTAATGACATAAGAAAGCGGATTGTTGATCTCGTGAGCGATCATGGCGACGAGCTGGCCGAGCGAGGCCAGTTTATCCAAAAGGATCATCTGCGACTCGATGCGTTTTCGCTCGGCGATCTCGTGCTCAAGCTGTTGCCTGGCGCGATGAAGTTCCGCATTTTGCTGGGCGACGAGGGATTCCAAATGCTGGTGATGGCGGTGTAGATCGTTGTCAGGATACGCCTGGGAGGTCTGGAAGGAATGTTCGGACATGGAGATTCTCTTTAGAGGCTGCCCCCGGGAAAAAACGGGGCGCGCCGCCGGCGCATCGGCGCGGGCGGCTGGGCACGGACAATAGTGTTAGGTGGCATACTTTCGGATGACGGCGATGAGTCGATCCGGGTCGAACGGCTTGGTCATATATTCAATGGCCCCACACGCCAGGCCCCGCCGGCGGCTTTCATCGTCGGCCAATGCGGTCATCATCACCACGGGCACACAGCGCGTGCTATCATCGCGCTTCAATTGCTCGCACACGGCAAATCCGGTGGTATCGGGCAACATCAGATCGAGCAGCACCATCGATGGCACGTGCTCTTTGACGGCGCGGAGGGCCGTCTGGCCGTCCAGCGCGCCGCGGGCCGAGCATCCGGCCAGCTTGACGTACCGGCAGACGATGTCATTCAGACCCTCGTCGTCCTCGACAACCAGCACTTCTTTCTTGTCTTCCATGATATTTTGGTTTCCGCTGATGCCACCACTATCGGTGTAAAGCGCTAAGGCTGTAACGTCGAAGGGGGAATCATGAAGAGAAATCTACTTAATGCGGACATGGTAAAAAGGGCCGTGGAGCTGTTTGTGGGGCTGGCTTACCCAGACGGACCGCCGGCCAGCGTCCGCGATGTCTTGAGTGATCTGCATAACTGGGACAAAGATATCTATACGCATCCCGCATTTGTTCCCTCGGGGGATAATAACCACCCCAGTTACACGCTTCGGCTGGGAAACTGTGGATATCCGCATTCCAAGCTGCGGATCGAAGTATGGCCCAACGGATCGCGATTTTTCTTCCGGGTCGATTCCCACGATAAACACATCGCTGTCGGTCCAGGCCATCCTGAATTCACGGCATTGAACGACTTGCGCCAGCGCAACCGGCATTTTGCCGAAGCGATCGAGCTCGCCTGGCGGGAAGCCGGCCTGCCGACATTTGCCTCCTGCCTGGCCGACGATCTGGCGGAACGAATGCGCAACCACGAGCCCAAGCCCCCCATTCAAAAGAAGCACGTGATTCTGGTGCTCGATGACGAACCAGAGGTCGTCAAGAGCGTGACGCACCTGTTGCATAGGGATTACACGGTGCTGGGCGCCACAACCGTTCCCGAAGCAATGGGCATCCTGGCCCGCGAAGCGATTGATGTGGTGATGACCGACCAGCGCATGCCGGAAATGACCGGCGTTGAGTTCCTCAGCGGGATCAACGGCAAGCACGCCGACGCGGTGCGCCTGCTGTTCACCGGATTTGCCGATATCACCGCGGTCATCGAGGCGATCAATCGGGGCAATATCTATCGCTACATTACCAAGCCGTGGGATCCTGACGAAATGCAGGCGGTCGTCCGCGACGCCTGCGCCCAGCATGATTTGATCGTGGAACGGAACGAGTTGCTGGAACATTTGAAGCTGAACAACGCGGAACTCAAACAGGCCAATGAACTCAAGAGTGGATTCATCCAGGTCGCCAGCCACGAATTCCGCACGCCCGTCGCAATTCTCGTGGGCCTCTCCAAACTGGCGCTGCGCGATCCGACGCTGAGCGAGTCAGCCCGCCTGAGCCTGCGGCAAATCGACAGCATCGCGGGGCGACTGAATCGGCTGGTGCATCAGACGCTTTCGATGCTGATCGCCGGCAAATTCGACTCACTATTCCACAGCCAACCTCACGATGTGCGAACGGAGTTGGAAAATGCCATCGTCGACATCCGCCCATTGATCGAAGCGCGTCGGCAGACGCTGGAGGTCGAGATTAAAGAGGTGGGATCGCTAAACTTCGATTCAGAGAAACTCCGGGATTGCCTGGATCATCTGCTGCTCAACGCCATCAAGTTCACACCCGATGGCGGCCGAATCGGGGTCAAGGCGCATCGCGAACCCGACGGCGTGACGATCGAAATCAGCGACACCGGCGACGGCATCGCCCCCGACGCCATCCCAAAAATCTTTGAGCCGTTCTTCACCGGCTTTGATGTGTCGCTGCACTCCTCCGGCGTCTTCCAATACGGCACCCGCGGCCTGGGCCTGGGACTCAGCGTCGTCAAAGCCTTCACCGAAATGCACGGCGGCAAAATCGAAGTGCAAAGCCAACTCGGCCACGGCTCGACGTTCCGGCTCTTTTTGCCGGATAAACCCGCCGCGAACCCCGCCGCCGTCGCGGCGTAAATTCGCGGTAGACTAATTTCGTTCGTCGTTTTTCTTCTTCGCGCCCCTCGTCGATCTCGCCGCGTTTCTGGTTTTTTTGACCCATTTTTCTGACATCCGTTCAAATGCAACCGCCGAGGCGCCGAGGCAGACGCCGAGAAATTCACATTCAATTTTTACCACGGATGACACGGATGACACGGATGACACGGATGACACGGATGGCCACGGATAAATGCGCAGAGATTTGGTTCTTATCCGTGTCCATCCGTGCAATCCGTGGTTACACGCATTTTTCTTCCCTCGGCGTCTGCCTCGGCGCTCTCAGCGACTCGGCGGTTGCATTTCTTTCAGTTGCGGCCGGCCGCGCTGTGCGTCTTCGCGGTTTATAAATTCGGTTTACCGCGAAGGCGCGAAGGACGCGAAGAAATGCCTATCCATTGTGCTCGCCCGAACTTTCCCACGACGATAGAATTAAACGTGATGGCAACCGAGGCGAAATTCGCCAACATTCCCCCGGATTGGCTCGCGGAATTTGAAGCCGCCGCCGCCAGGCCGCTGGAGCAGCGGATGCGGTATGCGTTCATCAAGACCTATCGCCCCGTTCTCGACGATGCGCCGTTCCGGGCATTCGACACAATGGCCGAATACCGGGCTTGGTGCGAGCGCGAGTTGCCGGATTGGTTGGGCTATGGCCGCCTTTGAATACCGACAGGCCGCCGAAATCCGTGATGCGCTGGGCCGTCACGGATGCCATTACTTATTCATCGGGAAGTCGGGAGCCATATTGCTCGGCTTTCCTGACACCACTCAGGACGCGGACTTATTTGTGGAGAAGACGCCGGAGAATGGCCGCGCTCTCGCCGCCGCTCTGGCAGAGCTTGGATTCGCATTGACCGCCGAGCAGGTCGCACAGATCGAGCGGGGAAAAGATTTCGTGCAATTGAAGAACGGCCCGTTTGATCTCGATTTGGTTTTCGCCCCGGATGGAATCGAGCGATTCGATCAGGCCTGGAGCCGCAGGGTGGAAGTCGAAGGTTTTCCCGTCTGCAGTTTGGATGACATCATCGCCAGCAAGGCGGCTTCAAATCGCCCCAAGGACCGCGAATCTTTACCGCGACTGCGCTCGTTCCGAGAATACTGGCGCGCCAAGCACGGTGGAGCGGGTTAAGCATTTGGCGAGCCGTCGCTGGAAACTAGGGGAGCCGTGACTGTTCCGATCTTGGGGTGATCAAAATGCCGCCTTGCGTCAGATAGACATGCAGTTCATTTTTATTTCCGTTGCCCGATCGCCGGCTTGGGGATATTTTTCCATACAGCGACTGACAACCGAAGGTTTTTTGGAGCAAGGACGCGGCTTGAGCTGGCGTTCTTTTTTTATGAGCCTGGCGACATACCACAAAAAGCGGCATTTCAATCGGACGCCGGAGCCTAAGGGGCGCGAAGGACGCAAGGCCAGCGGCGGGTTGCGGTATGTCATTCAGAAGCATGATGCTTCGCGGCTGCATTATGATTTTCGATTGGAACTCGATGGGGTGCTCAAGAGTTGGGCGGTGCCCAAGGGGCCGTCGCTTGATCCCGCGCGGAAAGTGCTGGCGGTGCAGGTGGAGGATCATCCGATCGACTACGGCGATTTCGAGGGCGTGATTCCCAAGGGCGAATACGGCGGCGGAACGGTGTTGCTCTGGGATACCGGAACCTGGGAGCCGCTTCACGATTCGGAAGAGGGACTCAAAAACGGCAAGCTGCATTTCAAATTGGATGGCCAGAAATTGCACGGCGAATGGAGCCTGGTGCGAATGCACGGGAAATCCGGCGACGATGGGAAGAATTGGCTGTTGATGAAAATCAAGGACAAGTATGCCGGCAATGGGGACATTCTCGCCGAAGAGCCGCAGAGTGTGAAAACTTCACGGTCGCTCGAGGAAATCGCCGGCCAGCGCGATGATGTCTGGAGCGATGCGGCAAAAGAGGTCGGGCAAATTCCCGGAGCGGCGAAATCATCCTGGCCAAAAGATTTCTCGCCGGAGCTGGCGGTCTTGGCGGAATCGCCGCCATCGGGGGATGACTGGCTGCACGAAATCAAATTCGACGGCTACCGAATCCTGGCAAAAATAAAATCCGGCAAAGTTCGGCTGATCACCCGCAACGGAAAAGATTGGACCGATCGATTTCCCGGCATCGCCAAAGCGCTGGCCAAACTCAAAGCCGATTCGGCAATCATCGACGGCGAAGCGGTGGTGCTCGACGACAAAGGCCGCAGCGATTTTCAGGCGCTGCAGGGTGTGCGGAAGGACAAGGAGACGGCCGAGCCGGTTTATTATGCGTTTGATTTGCCGTTTTGTGATGGATTTGATTTGCGCGCCTCACCGCTGATCGATCGAAAAATGGAATTGCAGCGATTGCTGGCCAAGAGCAAACTCGAGCCGCGCGTGAATTTCAGCGACCATGTGCGCGGCAATGGCCAGGAAATGGTGGACAAAGCCTGCGGGATGTCGCTGGAGGGAATCGTTTCCAAACGCGCGGATTCGCCGTACGTTTCCCGGCGCGATCCATCCTGGCTCAAAAGCAAATGCGGCGATCGACAGGAATTTGTCATCATCGGATTTACCGATCCACAGGGAAAACGCAGCGGATTTGGCTCCCTTTTGCTGGGATATCACGATGCGAAGAAGCGGCTGACATATGCGGGGCGGGTGGGCACGGGGTTTGATGAGAAATTATTGAAGCAAACATTTCAGCGAATGCGCGACTTGGAGCAACCCAAGCCACCGACCGCCGAGCCGCCGCCGGCGCGCGAGCGGAATCACGCCCATTGGGTGAAGCCGACGTTAGTGGCGGAGGTGAAATTTACCGGATGGACGCGGGACGGCATGCTGCGGCATCCGGCGTTTGTGGCGTTCCGCTCGGATAAACCAGCGGCGCAAATTGTGCGAGAACGGCCGGTGGATCCCAAGAATAGCAAAGCGCCTGATTCCCCGGAATCGGAATCAGATTCGTTTGCCGGCGTTGCACTGAGCCATCCGGATAAAATTCTCTATCCCGACACCGGTACGACCAAGCGGGATGTGGCCGAATATTACCAGCGTGTCGAGCAGTGGATGTTGCCGCATGTTGTCAATCGACCGCTGGCGCTGGTGCGATGCCCCGGTGGGTTGGCATCGAAATGTTTCTTTCAGCGAAATTGGTCCGAGACGCTTCCGCCGGCGGTAGACAAGGTGGATATCGGCGAGGGGAAAAAAAAGGAATTCCACGTGCAGGTGCACGATCTGGCGGGGATAATTTCGCTGGCCCAGATCGGTGTGCTGGAGATTCACACCTGGGGTTGCCGAAGCGATGACATCGAGCGGCCGGATCAACTGATCTTTGATCTCGATCCGGGACCGAATGTGGCGTGGAAGCAAATCGTCGAGGCGGCGCGCACGCTGAATAAGACTCTGGTCTCGCTGCATCTACCCACATTTTTGAAAACCTCCGGCGGCAAGGGGCTGCATATTACGATTCCGATCGAGCGAAACATCGACTGGGACTCGGCCAAATCTTTTTGCCAGACCATTGCCAAATCCCTGGTGGAGAAGGAACCGGATTTATTCGTCGCCAACATGCGGAAGGATTTGCGGGAGGGGAAAGTGTATGTGGATTACAACCGCAACGGCCGTAGCGCGACGGCGGTGGCGCCCTATTCCACCCGCGCCCGGCCCGGGGCTGCGGTGGCGATGCCGATCTCATGGAACGAGCTGGGCAAAATCGACTCGGCCAACCATTTCAAGGTGGAAACGGTCGGCCGGTATCTGGATAAACGTAAAACCGATCCGTGGCGGGACTTTGAGAAATCGCGCGTCGATCTCAACAAAGCCGTCGGCGGATCGGGCAAATAAAGGATGTGATTATGGCTCGCCCGATTTGGACAGGCTCGATTAGTTTTGGATTGGTCAGCATTCCCGTTGAAATGAACATGGCGGTTCACGAACGGACCGTGCATTTTCATATGGTGAGCAAAGACGGCGCGTGCCGGCTGCGGCGAAGGCTGGTGTGTCCGGATACCGGGAAGGAATACGACTTTAATCAGACGGCCAAGGGGATCGAGGTCGGGCCGGAGGATTATGTGATTGTGGATCAAAAGGAGATTGATCGGCTCAAGCCGGAAAAAGGGAAGTTGCTGGAGATCGTGCAATTCCTCCAGCCATCGGCGATCGATCCGGTGTATTACGATCGGGTTTATTATTTGCGGCCAGGAAAAGACGCGAAAAAGCCGTACAAATTGTTGTCGGCCGCGATGGATGAAAGCGGAAAATATGCGCTTGGGAAATTCGTCATGCGCGAGCGGCAATACATGGCGATCATTCGCACGGTCAATGAAGAGATGATCCTGCATACGCTGCACTATGCCGATGAGATTGACGCGGTCGACAAGGACATCACATCGGATATGGCAAAAATCAAGGTGTCCGCAGCGGAGATGCGAATGGCCGGCGAGTTGATCAAGTCGATGACGCACGAATTGCATCTGGAAGAATTCAAAGACGAATTCCGCCTGCAGCTTCAGGCGCTGGTGGATGCCAAGGCTCACGGGAAGGAGATCAAGCGAGAGCCGGAGCATGAGCGCCCGGTGGGGCGGAC
>JBEKUH010000126.1:0-8272 GCA_049515255.1 Tepidisphaeraceae bacterium
ATGGTATCTCTCGCCACCCACGTGTCAATAAAAATCCGGAGGGAATGTCGTAGCGGCATTTTTGCCGTTTCTGAAGCGAGCGCTACAGGCATAAAATGCTTGCGGAAGCCGGAAGCAAAAAGGCGGTTTGTTTGAAGACGCAACACCAGAATTCACCGGGGACGATTGCATGCAAGATCTGCGGCCAAATTCACGCTCACGAGCCGTTGCAACCTGGCACGGCGGCGCATTGCAGTCGTTGTGGTTCGAGAATTGCCAAGCGAACGTCGGGCAGTTTGCATTTGACGGCGGCGTTGTCGTTGGCGGCGCTGATTCTGTATGTGCCGGCCAATATTTTTCCGATCCTTCGATTGAACATGTATGGGGCCACTTCGGAAAATACGGTGTGGGACGGATGTGTTAGGCTCTTTACCGATGGGGATTATGTCGTGGCCGTCATCGTGTTTCTGGCGAGCATGTTGATTCCCCTCTTGAAACTAATGGGCCTGTTTTTTCTCGTCACCACCACCAAGTTGGGGATCACTCGATGGAAAATGCTGCGGACCTGGATTTATCGCATCATCGATTCCATCGGACGATGGGCGATGCTGGATGTGTTTGTCATGGCGGTCCTGGTTTCGCTGGTCAAATTGGAGCGGCTTGCGACGATCATTCCCGGCAAGGGGCTGCTGGCATTTGCGCTGGTGGTGGTCTTCACCATTTTTGCATCGGCGAGTTTTGATCCGCAGCTCATTTGGGAACGGGAGGAATCCGAGTCATGAGCCATGCCACCAGCGAAAAGTCCACGAGCGAAAAGTCGGCTCATTCCTCTTCCGCGCCCAAGCCGGTTATTAAAAAGCTACGCTGGCCGATGCTGGCGATCTGGCTGGCCCCGATCCTGGCGGCAGTCATGGCGGGAATTTATTTTTATGATTTCTTTCAAGATCGTGGACGAGAAATCACCCTGACATTCAGCGATGCGACCGGGTTAAAAGTCGGGCAGTCGCAACTTATGCATCTGGGCGTTGGAATTGGGCAGGTGGAAAACATCCAGTTGAGTCCTGACCAGAAGCACGCATATGTGCTGGTTCGGCTGGAGCGTTCGGCCATGTCGTTCGCCAGACAAGGGGCGATCTTCTGGATCGTGCGGCCGGAAATTTCGGCGCAAGAGATTTCCGGTTTGGCAACGGTGCTCAGTGGCCCCTACATCGACTCGCTTCCTGGCACCGGCGACGAGCAAAAGGAATTCACCGGATTGGACAAGGCCCCCGCCACGCAGGAGCCGGGCCTGCGAATCGTGCTGGAGGCTCCGCGCATGGACCATTTGCAGGCGGATATCCCGGTCTATTTCCGGGGGGTTCAAGTCGGGACGGTGGAGGATATTCAATTGGGCGCAACTGCCGACGCAGTCGATGTACACGCTTTCATCAAACAGCGATTTGCTCCGCTGGTGAAAGCGAATTCCAAATTCTGGATTGTCAGCGGGGTCGATCTGAAAGCCGGGCTGCTCAGCGGCGTGCAGATGAAGGTTGAATCCTTTCGGTCCTTGCTGGTCGGTGGAATCGCGTTTGCCACGCCTCAGGACAACATGGGGGCGCAGGCGGAAGATGGCTCGGAATTCCCGCTTTATGATGATGTGAAAAAGGAATGGCTGGATTGGGCGCCGAAGATCGAGATCGGGCCGGATGACTCCAGCACGCAGCCGTTCAACGCCAATCTGCCACCGGCGGCTTCAGCGATTCGGTCGGCGGTTGGGTCTTGAGTATTATTCTGTCAGACCCGTCCGCATATTGTTCGGTCTCACGTTCGTTCGTTATCCACGACTAAAAATTCTTCATTTTTGCGCGCTGACAAATTTCTTCGCATAATCGTAAATTGACTTACGAGGGACGGAGAAGTTGAATGTACGTCCAGGCGCTCGGCATTGACGGACTCGGCCATTGAAAGGTCCGAAATGGCGCGAATAGCGATTGTAGTAGATGGAATCGTTCAGGGCGTGGGGTTCCGGCCCTTTGTTTTTAGCCTGGCTTCGCAATTCAAGCTTGGGGGATTCGTCAAAAATCGTTCTGGGAGTGTGGAAATCGAGGCCGAGGGTACTCAAGCCTCGCTCGATCTGTTTGTTCACGCGCTTTCTACGAGTGCCCCGCCGCTTGCGAGAATTGAGAGAGTTTTCTGTCAATCGCAGCCAGCCCGGGGAGATCGTCAATTTCAAATCGTAGCAAGCGAAGCCGGCGGCGAATCAGATGTTCGCACGATCTTCATCTCGCCGGACGTTGCCACGTGTGATGATTGCCTGATCGACATGTTCGATCCACAGAATCGGCGGCATTTATATCCGTTTGTAAATTGCACGAATTGTGGACCGAGGCTGACGATCGTGAAGGCCGCTCCCTATGACCGACAGCGTACGACGATGGCTGGTTTCGAAATGTGTCCGGAATGTCGGGCGGAATATGAGAATCCATCAGATCGACGCTTTCACGCGCAGCCGACCTGTTGCCCGAAATGCGGGCCGCGATTGGAGATGCTGGATCGGGATGGGCGCACGATTTCCACGGAAAATCCGATTCAGTATCTGGCCGACAGGCTTTTGTCCGGGAAGATCGCGGCGATTAAGGGGCTGGGAGGATATCACCTGGCGTGTGATGCGCGAAATGAATCGACGGTTGGGGAGTTGCGACGCCGCAAGCATCGAGACGAGAAACCATTCGCAATGATGGTGCGCGACATTGCGGCCGCAAGGATGCTTTGCGAGGTAAGTTCCGCTGAAGAGCAGTTGTTAAAGTCGATTCAGCGGCCGATCGTGTTGCTGCGAAAGTGCGCGGTAAATTCGAATCCAATCGCGGAGTCAATCGCGCCGGGGAATCCGTGGCTGGGGATCATGCTGCCGTATACGCCGGTGCATCATTTGCTGATGCGCGCGATGAACGGGACGCCGCTGGTGATGACCAGCGGGAATCGCTCGGACGAGCCGATTGCCTATGAAGACGCCGATGCGGTTGCGCGGCTGGCCGACATCGCAGAGGTTTTCGTCATTCACAATCGCCCCATTCACGTCCGCTGTGACGATTCCGTCACGCGAATCGTCGATGGCGCCGAGCTTCCCATCCGACGCTCCCGCGGATATGCCCCGCAGCCGATTCATCTCCCGATGCGATGTTCAACTCCGACTTTAGCGGTTGGCGGGCAACTCAAAGCAACCTTCGCCATCGGTCACGACGATCACGCATTTGTCAGCCATCACATGGGCGATCTCGATCATCTCGAAGCGGCTCGCGCTTTTGAGCGGGATGTGAAATTGTACGAAGAACTGTTCGAGATTCAGGCGCGGCAAATCGTGCATGATCTTCATCCCGATTACGTATCCACGCATTACGCCCAGCGGCGGGCCAAAGAGCAGGGGCTGGAACTTCTGCCGGTTCAGCATCATCACGCGCACATGGCCAGTTGTATGGCCGAGAATGGTTTGGATGAACGCGTTATCGGCGTGACATTCGATGGCACCGGATTCGGAACCGATGGCACGGTCTGGGGCGGGGAGTTTCTCGTCGGCGACTATCGGCAGTTCACCCGCGCCGCTCATTTGCGAGCGGTCGGAATGCCTGGAGGCGATAAAGCGATACGCGACCCCTGGCGAATGGCGGTTTCCTATCTGGCGGATGCGGGATTAGACATTTTTTCTCTCGCAAATGGCGTGGATGCTTCATCCGTCAGGACGATTCGCCAGATGATCGCCAAACGATTCAATACTCCGGCCACCAGCAGTGCCGGCCGGCTTTTCGACGCCGTCGCATCTCTGGCAGGAATTCGGGATCGCGTCAGTTATGAGGGCCAGGCGGCGATTGAAATGGAGCAGTTGGCTGATGGAGCGGCAATCGACGGAATTTATCCGTTTAAAATCAGCATGGGGATGCCAATCGTTGTCGACACTCGGCCGCTCATCCGCGCGGTGATCGACGACCGTCGCAAAAATGTCCCTCGCGCGACCATCGCAAGGCGATTCCATTCGACGATGATTGAAATCATCGCCGATGTCTGCCGCCAAATCGCAAAAATAACGGGAATCACATCCGTCGTGTTGAGCGGAGGCGTATTCCTCAATGCGCTGCTGAGCACGGAAACCTATGCGCGGTTACGGACGGACGGATTTCGCGTATTTCGCCACAAACTCGTGCCGCCAAACGACGGAGGAATCAGTCTCGGTCAATTGGCCATTGCGGCCGCCGTCGCCAGGAGCGCCGATCGTCAGGAACAGAATTCTCAATCTCTCAACTTGGAGCCGACATGTGCCTCGCCATCCCAGGCAAAGTAGTGCAGAAGTATCAGGAACACGACGTGCTCATGGGCAAAGTCGATTTCAGCGGCGTGACCAAGCGCGTGTGCCTGGAACATGTACCGGAGGTCGAGGTTGGAAAATATGTGCTCGTGCACGTCGGCTTCGCGCTGCAATGCATCGATGAGGACGAAGCACAAAAGGTGTTCGATTTTCTGAAATCAATGGATCAACTGGATGAGATCAACGAACCACAGGCATCGCCATGAAATACCTCGATGAATATCGCGACGCCGCCGCGGCGAGCAAACTCGCCGATGCTATTGCGCGCACGGTGACAAAGCCCTGGACGATCATGGAAGTCTGCGGCGGGCAGACCCACACGATCGTCAAATACGGAATCGATGAAATCCTTCCGGAGCAAATCGAACTGGTCCACGGTCCAGGGTGTCCGGTGTGTGTGACCAGCCTGGAGATGATCGACCGCGCTCATGCCATTGCCGCGCGCCCCGACGTCATCTTCTGCTCGTTCGGCGACATGCTGCGTGTTCCCGGCTCACGCGGAGATTTGCTGTCGTTGAAATCTCAGGGAGCCGATGTCCGCACGGTTTATTCGCCGCTGGATGCGGTGAATTTAGCGGCAGCGAATCCCAATCGAAAGGTGGTTTTCTTCGCCATCGGATTTGAAACCACCGCCCCGCCGAACGCCATGGCGGTTTGGATGGCGCACAAACGCAAGCTGACGAATTTCAGCGTGCTAGTGTCGCATGTCACGGTCCCGCCCGCCATGACGGCGATTCTCGAGGCCGAAGGCAATCGCGTGCAGGGATTCCTAGGGCCGGGACATGTCTGCACCGTCATGGGATACGACGAATACGAGCCGATCGCGCGCAAATATCACGTTCCCATCGTCATCACCGGATTTGAACCCGTGGACATGCTGGAAGGCGTTTTGATGACGGTTCGGCAACTCGAAAGTGGCCGCGCGGAGGTGGAGAATCAATACAGCCGAGCCGTGCTTCGCGCTGGAAACGAGCATTCGCTGAATCTGATTGGCGAAGTGTTTGAAATCTGCGACCGCAAATGGCGCGGCGTCGGGCTCATTCCCAAAAGCGGTTACAAGCTGCGCGAAAAATATCGCCAGCACGATGCCGAGCGCCTTTTTGAAGTGGAGAACATCGAAACGGAAGAATCATCCGTTTGCATCAGCGGGCAAATTCTTCGCGGCCTGAAAAAACCACACCAATGTCCGGAATTTGGCAAGAGATGTACGCCCCAAACGCCGCTGGGAGCGACGATGGTTTCGGCGGAAGGATCGTGCGCAGCCTATTACAACTACGGGCGGCACCTTGCCGGAATTTCACTGCCTGTGCTGGCGGGAGGGGCATCATGACCGTGGCTCAACCTATCAACGCGGAAATGTTCGGCACCTGTCCAATGCCAAAATACGATTACGACCGAATTCTTCTCGGACACGGCAGCGGCGGCGGACTATCAGCAGATCTGATCCGTCGCGTTTTTTTGCCGGCATTCGAGAATGAAACGCTTCTGGCGATGGAAGATCAGGCGACAGTCAGCCTGAACGGGAAAAATACTCCCCGGATCGCGTTCACAACCGATTCGTTCGTCGTACAACCGCTCTTCTTTCCCGGTGGTGACATCGGCAAGCTGGCCGTGCATGGAACTGTCAATGATTTGGCCGTCGGCGGCGCAAAGCCGCTCTTTCTCTCGGCCGCTTTCATTCTGGAGGAAGGCCTTCCGCTGGAAGACCTCAAGCGCATTGTGGCATCCATGCGGCAAAGTTGCGAAGAGGCGGGTGTTCAACTCGTCACCGGCGACACCAAGGTCGTCGATCGCGGCAAGGGAGATCAGATATTCATCACAACATCCGGCATCGGCCTGGTGCCCGCGGGCCGAAATCTCTCGATTCGCACGGCCAAACCCGGTGATCGCATCCTGGTCTCCGGAACCATCGGCGATCACGGCATCGCCATCATGTCCGTGCGCGAAGGAATCGAATTCGACACCGTTCTGGAAAGCGACAGCGCGTCATTGGCGGATTTGACGGCCACAATGCTCGACGAATGTCCAACGATTCGCTGCATGCGCGATCCAACTCGTGGCGGGGTTTCCAGCACATTGAACGAACTCGCCGATGCCTCGGCGGTCGGCGTGAAAATTGTCGAATCCAGCCTCCCAATACGGCAGGAAGTTCGCGCGGCCTGCGAAATGTTGGGGTTGGATCCGTTGTACGTCGCCAATGAAGGAAAATTGATCGCCGTGGTACCGGCGGATGATGCCGATCACCTGCTGGCCGTCATGCGAAACCATCCGCTCGGAAAAAATGCCGCCATCATCGGCGAAGTGGTGGATCAACATGCCGGCATGGTCGTCTTGAAATCGCTCGTCGGCGGCGAGCGCGTGGTCACGATGCTCGCCGGTGAACAATTGCCAAGAATCTGTTGAAACCGCATTAAGAAAGGACGGAATTCCATGACAGAGTCAAACGTGCCATATGGCAGAAAAACACAACGTCCCTCGCCGGTAAAGGAAATCCACATTCTTTGGATCACCGCCGGGCTCGGCTGCGACGGCGATTCGGTTTCGATCACCGCGGCGACTCAGCCCAGCGTCGAAGATGTACTCCTCGGCGCGATCCCCGGTCTCCCGAAAGTGCATTTGCACAATCCGGTGCTGGCCTACGAGAACGGCGATGAATTCATGAAATTCTGGTACCAGGCGGATGAGGGCCGGCTCGATCCGTTTGTGTTGGTGATCGAAGGCTCCATCCCCAACGAGAAAATCAAAGCGGAAGGTTACTGGGCCGCGCTCGGCACCGACAAAAAAACCGGTCAACCGATTACCACCTGCGAATGGATCGACCGCCTCGCGCCCAAGGCGCTGGCCGTTGTTGCCTGCGGCACCTGCGCCACCTACGGCGGCATCCACGCGATGGAAGGGAATCCCACGGGCTGCATGGGCCTGGCCGACTATCTCGGTTGGGGTTGGAAATCCAAAGCCGGCCTGCCAATCGTCAATGTTCCCGGCTGCCCAGTGCAGCCAGACAATTTCATGGAGACGTTGCTTTATCTGCTCTATCAGGTCGCGGGTCTGGCGCCGATGATTCCGCTGGATGATGAGCTTCGGCCCAAATGGCTCTTTGGCGCGACGGTTCACGATGGTTGCGATCGAGCGGGATACTATGAACAAGGCGATTTCACGACAGAATACGGATCGCCCAAATGCCTCGTGAAAATCGGCTGCTGGGGCCCGGTCGTGAATTGCAATGTCCCCAAGCGCGGCTGGATGGCCGGCATCGGTGGCTGTCCCAATGTCGGCGGCATCTGCATCGGCTGCACGATGCCCGGTTTCCCCGACAAATTCATGCCCTTCATGGATGAACCACCGGGGGCCAGCGTTTCCACCAAGGCCATCAGCATTTACGGCCGAACCATCCGCAGCCTGCGTTCCATCACCAACAAAACGGTCAACAAGGAACCCAAGTGGCGGCATCCCAAGCCGCAACTGACCACCGGTTATCACCCAACTTCATACACACCATCCTGAAATTGAACAAACGCACCAACTTCGAAAGGAATAAGCCATGACCACGGCAATCGCACCCGATAAATCAACTTCGACCGGCAGCAAAAAGCTCGTCGAAATGTCCTGGGACCCCATCACCCGCATCGTCGGGAGTTTGGGCATTTACACAAAAATTGATTTCGAGAAAAAGGAAGTCGCTGAGTGTCACAGCACATCGTCGATCTTCCGAGGGTATAGCATTTTCATGAAGGGCAAGGACCCGCGCGATGCCCATTTCATCACCAGCCGAATCTGCGGTATCTGCGGCGACAACCACGCCACCTGCGCGACATACGCCCAGAACATGGCGTTCGGCATCAAGCCGCCGGCCATCGCGGAATGGATCGTCAATCTCGGCGAAGCGGCCGAGTACATGTTCGATCACAATATCTTCCAGGACAACCTGGTCGGCGTGGACTTCTGCGAGCAGATGGT
>JBEKUH010000127.1:0-8236 GCA_049515255.1 Tepidisphaeraceae bacterium
CTCCAATGATCGCACTTTTATCCTTTCCTTCGGAAATGAGTCTACCCAATTATACTCTGCGGGCAATCCATTAATGGAAGTCCGATTAAAAATCCGTCGCGATTCCCCGTGCGAGCTAAGAGTGCTAGGCGGGCAAGGGTCTCAATTGTTGTTCCGTTGCTATTTGTGCGGAACTTCTGATCCCAGTGCGCCTGATCGCAAGATACCAGTGCGCTACAGAACTTCAAATCATCCCGCGCATTTTGGCGCTTTTTGACTCATTTTGATGCATAAATCGTGCAAAATGCCGTGATATTTTAGGGTTTGATAGGAATTCCGAGGGGCAAAAATTCAGCAGTAAAATGATATTTGTGCGTTATTTGCGAAATACGATCAATATTTTATAGTTCGTTTCCCACGATTTTAAGATCTCTAAAAATAATTTCGCGATTGATGACGAAAGTGCAAGCAAAAGATCGGGTTTCGGGTCTCGGGTTTGGGGTTTCGGGTAATAAGACAGAGCAGGTGCAATCTTTCTTCCACCCGATACCCGAACCCCGAACCCCGAAACCCGCATTCAGAAATACTCCTGACAAAACGGCAATGGCCCGACGGACAGTGCATCCAAAATCGCCGCGGCGCCGGGCGTCTCTTCGGCGGCCAATCCCATTCGCACCGCTTGGGTGGCGGGGAGATCGCCGGTGGCGATGCTCGCCCAGTGGATGGCGGGGCAGATGAAACCGCTGGAGCCGCTGGCGGGTTTGATGGTGATTCGGCCGGCGTCGAGTTCCAGTCCAAATCTCGATTTGGTGCCTTCGGGTTCGGGGATTTCGATTTCGACTCGGCCTTTCGCCCAAATGGGGATATGCAGGCCGGAAAGGAACTTGGCATGGTCCAGAATCCGCACCTGCATTCTGGTTATCGTGCTCACCTCGGCGGTCAGATGATTCACCGGGCGATGGGGGAGTTGGGATTCACTCAGCAGGCGATTGATCTGCCAATCGGCCGGCAGGGGGATGACGAGGGAAAAGTATTGATCGCGCAGGGTGCCGAGGAAGTGGAAGAGATCGAGCAGATCGGCGAGGGTCGCCGCGCCCCAGTCACTGACTTTCAGGACATCTTTTCCATCGGCGGCCTGGTGGATGAATGTGACCCAGCAGCCGGCGGCGGAGCAGAAGGTGAGGCCGTGCTCGTCGGCCGCGCGGCAGACGGTCCAGCCAGCGGGGGTGCGCTCGATGTTGCATTGGCCGGTTTCGACGCAGCGTTTTCGCAGGGCTGAAAGATTGGGTTGATCGGATGGGGAAAAAATGTGCCAATCACCCGTGGGATTTTGCTGGGGGAGAAGTTCCAGCGGGATGCACCATTCGGCCCTGCGTTCGACGATGCCGTAGCCGAAGTTTTCGTAATAGGAAACACGGAATGGCATGAGGGCGGAGATCACTTGTTCCCGCTCCCGCGCTTTTCGCAAGGTCTGATTCATCGCCTCGCGCGCCGCCCCCCGACGACGCGCGGATTTGATCGCTCCCACCCACGCCACGCCCTGGCAATCGAAAGCGGCTGATCTCGCCCACAGCCGCATGGAGAGGGATGTGGAGGTGGCGACGGGTCGGCCGTTCTCTTCGACGATCAGAAAATCGCCGTCCTGCGCGCGACGATCCATGAGGGTGTAATCCCGCATGCGGACGAGGTCTTTGCCGGAATGCCCGTAGCACTGCCAGCGCGTCTGGGCGATGAGTTCGGAATCAGCGAAGTTGAGCCAACGGGACGTGAGGGGCATGTGGAATACCGGCAGCCGCTAGTATTTCTCCCTCGGTCGCCGCGGCGACAGAGGGTGGGGGTGAGGGTCTTGGGCGGGCGGGGCCCGTTCGACGAATCAAAAAATGCCCCTCACCCTAACCCTCTCCCAGAGTACTGGGCGAGGGGAAAAGAGGGGAGCCAATGCCCCCGGCCTTGTCACTTCTTATTCTCAAACTCCTGGAGCTTCTCGATTCTTCGGGCGTGTCGGCCGGGCTCGAAATTCGTGGTCAGAAAGATTTCCACGATCTGTCGAATCTGATCTTCGCTGAGCAGATCGGTGCCCATGCACAGGACATTGCAATGATTGTGCTCGCGCGCCCGGCGGGCGGTGACATGGTCGTGCACCAGCCCGGCGCGAATGCCGCGGACTTTGTTGCCCGCGACCGACATGCCGATCCCGCTGCCGTCGAGGAGAATGCCGATATCGTTCTGGCCCGAGGAGACCGAGAGCGATGCCGGCAGGGCGTAGTCGGGGTAGTCCACGCTGGCCGTGCTTTCGCAGCCGAAATCCTCCACCTCGTGGCCCATTTTCTTGAGCATGGGGATCAGCTTGCGCTTGGTGTCGTAGCCACGATGATCGCAGGCAATGGCGATCTTCATCCAGAAATCCTTCCGCGATGCGGCAACCGTTTAAGGTAAGTTGCCTTCAGCCAACCGGCGCTGGATCAGGGTTTCCAGTCTTCGGGCCGTTTCGAGGTACAGACCCACATCTCCGCCGATGGGGTCTTCAATGTCGGCATCGGGGTCGAGCGTGCTGAGTTTCGACGCCGCCGATGGAACCATCGCAGCCACATCCCGCGCGTGGCCCTTGGTCATGGTGTATATCACATCCGCCTGATTCACCAGCTCAACCGACAGGGGCCGGGAGCGATGGCGGGCCAGATCAATGCCCATGTCGCGCATCGCCTCGATGGCCGGCGGCGTCGCGCGAGCGCCGGGCAATGCGAAGCTGCCGGCGGAGATGACGTTGACTTGTTTCTTGTCCAATTCATCCGGGGCGACGCCATATTTTTGGGCCAGCAGTTTTCGGGCGATTCCCTCGGCCATTGGCGATCGGCACGTGTTGCCGCTGCAGACGAAGAGGATGGTGGTTTGCAGCAAGCGGTCGATGATGCGATTGTCGTAAATTCCCTGCCGGACGACTTCGTAGGAATTGCCGCGGACTCGCAAAACCGTCGAGGGCTTGGAATATTTCGATTCCCCCGCATCCAGCACCGTTTCGACTTTGGTCAGCACATCCTCCGGCAGATCCGCCACCCGCGCGCTGCCGCCGCCGGCCCGCAATGGCGGGGATGTCAGCGCGACCGGCCCGGAGATTCGTCCGACCACATCGGAAAACACCCGATGATCCGGGCATCGCAGCGTGATGGAATTTCCATCATACATATCCGCGCGGGGGACATTCAGTTCGGCCGCGACTTGCCGGCAGCGGTCCTCAGCAACTTCGAAAATTATGCTGACCGGGCCCGGCCAGAGTTTTCGCATCATCCGCCGTTCCAGCTCGCGCAGCTCGCCCAGATAAATCGCGGCGTTTTGCGGATCGGCCAGATGGACCGTAAACGCATTGCCCGCGCCCTGCCGCAACTCTCGCAAGGCCTGCCGCCCTTGGGGATTGGCCAGCGAACCGGCGACGCCGTAAACGGTCTCGGTCGGCAGCACGACAAGCTTGCCCGCCTCCAGCATTTCCGCGGCGCGCGCGATCTCCTGCTCGTAGTCAGTGGACCGAAGAATTTGCACGATCTGTGCCTGCATCACGCACCGGAATTATCGGGCCGTTGTGGCGGGGAATCAAGGATGGGGTGGAAAAGGAGCTAATTTGAGCCTTCATTGCGAGAATTACTATTGGAAGCTGAGTTTCTATTTCCAGTTGTTACAATTCTAGTCGGCATATGGTGGAACGCTGGTCACAGAAAGGTGATGTGTCATGGCCGCGGAAATTCCTGCGGAAATCTCACGCCTGATCGACGGATGGTGCGAGCGGCGGGCGCTCCGGCCGCTGCGAATCATCCTTCCGCATTGGCCACCGATGAATGGATTCACCGATGAATTACAGCGCATTTGGGCTGCAATGAGACATTTGCGCGCCATGTGTTGTGACGACCTTGCCAATCATGACGAAATCGAGGCGGTAAGCCGTGTCATTGCGGGGCTTACCCAGAAACTATTTCCTCGAGACGACCCCCATGAAATCGAAGACACGGCGGAGAAATTAATTGCCGTCATCTTTGGCGATCAGCGGGAATGAACCTCCATTGCTGTTAATAGCAAGGATGAGGGACTCGGGTGGCGAGATTACAGCCGAAGAACCGCTCTTTTGATCCGCCCGTCGAACCGTTAAAATACTCCCATGCAGCCTCGCAAGTTCGGCGACACAGTGGTAACAGTTTCCCCCATCAGTCTCGGCTGCTGGATTTTCGGCGTGGATTGGTGGGGGCATTACACCGATGATCGCGCGCTGGAACTCCTGAAATTCTCCCAAGATCAGGGCATCACTTTCTTCGACGGCGGCGATGCCTACGGCAACGGCAGGGCGGAAACTCTACTGGGAAAATTCCTGCAAACCGTCCCGCGCGATCAAGTCCAGATCGGCGGAAAATTCGGTTACGATTTTTACTCCGATCCCGGCGAGGCCGGCAGTCACCGCGAACGCAAACAGGATTTCTCGCCGAAATTCATGCGCTTCGCCCTGGAAAAATCCCTCCAGCGCCTCGGCACCGATTACATCGATATTTACATGGCCCACAACATCAAACTTCCCCAGTTCAATGACGAGCTTTTCGCCGAGCTGGAGAAAGTGAAAGCCGAAGGCAAAATCCGGCTGTGGGGCGTTTCGCTCGGCCCGGCGATCGGCTGGCGCGAGGAGGGAATCAAGGCTCTAACCGAGCATCACGCGAAAGCAGTGCAGACGGTTTACAACCTGTTCGAGCAAGACCCCGGCCGGGCGCTGTGCCAAACGGCCCACGCCACCCGCGCCGGCGTGATGGCGCGCGTCCATGACAACAGCAGCATCCTCAAGGACAAGGTGAAGATCGACACGAAGATCGAGGCGACCGATCATCGCAAATTCCGCGATCAATCGTGGAAAATTTACGGGCTGAAAAAAGTCGAACTCATCCGCCAAATTGCATCCGATCTGGGCATGACCATCCACCAGTTCGCCTGCAAATGGCTGCTGATGGACAGCGCGCTCACAAGCATCACCGGTACATTGCTGGATGAAGCGGAAATCACTGAGGCATGTCAGGCCACGGCAAAACCGGCGATTCCCGCCGCACAAATGCGCCAACTTGCTGAAGATTACGCCCGGGATTGGGGCCTTGGCTCCGAGGCGCATCCGTGCGATCTGAAGAGCAGCACCGATCCAAGCGGCCAGGTCCGCAGCGGGCACGTTTCTTCGCCGGTGCTCATCGCATGAATCCCCAGCCGAAATTGCGGTACGTCGTGCTACGACACGAGGGCATTGAGAATCCGCATTACGATCTGATGATTGAGACAACGCCCGGCTCACCGCTGGCCACATGGCGATTGCCCCACTGGCCGCCTTTGCCGGGTGATGTGCCGGAGTCGCTTGGAGATCATCGACGGGTATATCTGGAATACGAAGGCCCCGTGTCGGGGAATCGCGGGAGCGTCCGGCGCGTGGCGTCCGGAGAGTGTGGAGTCATTTCAGAAGATTCCCGCATGATGAAAATATGCACGGACGAAGGGTCGGAAGTTTCGCTTCCTAAAAAGTCAGATTTGCTATAATCCCGAATTATGTCCGCAATTGACGCCAAATTGGTCACCGCCGACGAACTGCTAAAGATGGGCGACATCGGACGGTGTGAACTTATTTATGGGGAACTGGTCATGATGAGTCCCGCAGGATTCGAGCATGGTGCAGTGACGAGCCGTTTGGATTACTTGCTCCGGGAATTCGTCAGTGCAAATGACTTGGGTGAGGTCCTGGCAGCGGAAACAGGATACAAAGTTGAAACCAAACCAGATTTGGTTCGCGCCCCGGATGTCAGTTTTATCTCCAAATCTCGCCTCGCCGGCAAGATTCCCAGGGGGTACTTCAACGGTGTTCCCGACCTCGCTGTCGAGGTGAATTCTCCATCCGACACGAAACGCGAAATTGCCGAAAAGGTGAACATGTGGCTTGCGCACGGCACCGCGTCCTGCTGGGTTGCCGATCCCGCCACAATGACGATCACGATTCATCGCCCGGGGAAAAAGCGAATCCGCCTGACCACTCGCGACCGGCTGAAAGACGAGCCAACTTTGCCGGGGTTTGTGCTGCAAGTGTCAAAGGTCTTCAAGCGGCCGTGATGGGGGCTCACAGGGGCAGATTTCGGCTCCGATAAACTCGGTTCCTCAGTTGACATCCCATAGCTAATAAGCTATATTGATCTAATGTGGGCGATTGAATCGACCGAGGAATTTGACGAATGGTTCAGCCGCCTGAATGAAGTAGAGAAGGAAGAGATCGACGCAAAAATCGGTTTACTGAAAATCCTCGGGCCGCAGCTTCGTCGGCCGCATGCCGATACGTTGGGCGGATCGGCTTTTGCAAACATGAAAGAGTTGCGAGGCAAAACAACCGGATCGGTCCTTCGCGTCGCCTTCGCTTTCGATCCTCTTCAGAACGCCATTCTTCTGATCGGAGGCAACAAAACGGGAGTGAGCGAAAAGCGGTTCTATCGGCAATTGATCGCCAAGGCCGACCGGTTGTACGAGGCGCATTTGCAGAGGATTCGGAAGCGGAAGAACTAAGGAGTGAAATATGGCTAAATCATTCGATGAACTCGCCAACCGCGTGATGAGCGTCAAGTCTCGAGCGCGCGCGGCCCGTCGGACCAAGGAATTGCTGGCGGAATTGTTATTGTCGGAAATTCGCAAACTGGCCGGCAAGAGCCAGGGGGAATTGGCGGAGATTCTTGGCATAAAGCAACCGTCGCTCTCCAAATTGGAAAGCCAGGATGATATGCAAATCTCCACTCTCAAGAAGATAATCGAAGCGCTGGGCGGACAGGTCCACATCATCGCCCGCTTTCCCAAAGGCAGTGCGCGGATTAAGCAATTCGATGCGAAGCCACGTCGCAAAAGGCATGCCCGAGAGCTTCAGCTTGTTTGACACAACCGTCATGCTATCTTCCGGTGCAAAGGTTCCAGTGAGAAGGCGTTTAGTACTCCATACCGCGATCCTATTCCAATTATTGCTACTCGCTTCCTGCGAAGTCCCACCGCCACCCGCGGGGCCAATTGACCTCACTGCTAGCGGCGACGCGATGATCGACTTACCGGTGGATTCAATTGGCGACATGCGAGTCCCCCCGAAAGCGAAGGCAACGTTTTCAGTCGAACTGCATGCCGATACTATCCAGGCGAAGCCCCAGCGTTCTGCTTATAGCGGCTCCGTCCATTTACTCGTAACCGATATCACCGGTGTCAATACCTTCCTGAGATTCGACACGGAAACGTCGGGTCAATACGATGGATCACCCGACAGCGCTTTGTCGCAATTCACGAACACAATTGAGAAGGCGATTGATACCGTTGGGGCGGGGTGGCCTGCCACGACAACTACGCGTCCAGCAGGTGAAAGCACGCAACCCTCGGCAATTGAGATTCACGCCTCGCCGATTGAGATTCACATTAACGGACAATAAAAAAAGGTGGCGTGGACCTCTCGGCACTCCACGCCACCCAGGGAAGGAGGATTGTATTCGGGGGCCTCGCGCGGCCGGTGCGGGAAAATTCCGCTTGTTCCGCTCCGGCCGGCTGGCCCACCATTCTTCTAACATTACGGTAACGGTCCAAACTCGGTTCGGTTGCATAACAAAATTTTATTTCAACTGCGCAATCACCACCCATCCGTGCCGAATATGATGTAAACAACGAGTTTGCCATGGCTTGGGCAAACTTTCACAAACTGCCGGATGTGATTATTCTTGCACCCGGCTTTGAAGTAGCCTCTTATCTATGCCAAAAACCTTCAAACACTCGGGCGATCTGGGCGATGTCATCTTTTCGCTTCCCACCATTCGCGCCCTCGGCGGGGGGACTCTTCTGCTCGATCCCGAAGGCGGGCTCAGCAATCCGATGATCAAATGGAAGGGCCGGGTGGCCACCAAGATGAACGCCGTCGCCGTCGATTTCATTTCCCCGCTGCTGGCCTTGCAGCCGTATATCACGGAGGTCCGTCACTGGAAGGGCGAAGCGGTGGATTACGATCTGGATCAGTTTCGCAATCACGTCCGGTTCAATAATCTAGCCGATTCGCATCTGGCGGCATTCGGATTGCCCAGTTCCGAGCGCGACACCGCATGGCTCCAGGTCAGCGATCCGATCACCATCCCCGATCGGCCGATCGTCATCAGCCGAAGCCCGCGGTATCAGGGCAGCCACTTCTTTTGGGAATGTATTTTTTTTGATTTCAAAGACAAAGCGATTTTTGTCGGTTTGCCAAAAGAGCATG
>JBEKUH010000128.1:0-8173 GCA_049515255.1 Tepidisphaeraceae bacterium
GGGCCGGTCGTCGTGATCGCATGACTCCTCGCTGCGCTCGTCGTCACGCGATCACGACGAGGGGAAGTAGAACCGATGGAAGACTTTTTGAACATACAAGACACAAAGACACGAAGCGGGTTTCGTGGTTCCAGAGCGAGTCAGCGAAATTGCTCATTTTTATCAATAAATGGATTTCAAATTTGTGATTTGTAAATCTGCTCCCGAGCGTCGAAAGCCGCTTCGTGTCTTTGTGTCTTAGTGGTTCATTTTCCTTATTTTTATGAAGGAGCCGGATCGATTCGGCGGGCGTAGAACTGGGATTCGGTTGCGCGTTGGGCGATGAAGTGGACATTGAATGGGTACGTTAACTTGGATTGCCGGAAGAATTCGATGATGCGCTCGCCGTGGCGGAGTTGGCGGTGGAGATTTTCTTCGGTCTGGTCGGACAGCTCGGCGGCGATCAGGCGCTGGCGATCGTAATCCCATTGGGGATCGATTCTCACGAGCAAATGGGCTTCGTCCCAGTCGATGGGATAGCCCAGGATGTATCCGTCACCGGTTTTTGGGGTGTAAAACCAGAAGCAGAGGAAGCGGTCCTTCCAGGCGGTGGAGGTGGCGTTTCCCGCGCCGGTTATCAGGGCGGCGTGGGAAGTGCGGATGGCCTGGCCCGAAAGTGGTTTGCAGACCCAGACTTTCCGCTCCCGGCAATCGTAAATCCCGACATGCGGGTACTTGCCGCTGAAGTGGTCGCTGCACATCCGCGTGCTGACGCGCGGCGCGGCATCGGCTTGCGTTTTGCCGAAACCCAACATGTCAGACCTATCCTAAAATGTCTCCGGTTGGTTGGGAGAAAGAATAGTGGATCGGGTGCGTCGGGGCAATAATAAATGGATGAAGCCCCGAATGTACATCCGGGGCTGTGTTTTGAGCAGGATATTCGCCTACTTCGTCACCAACACATACGGCGACACCAGCACCACCGGCTTTTGGGAAAGCAGGCTGAATACCTCTAATTGTCTGCCGACGGCTTGGCGCATGTCTGGCGGAAGGGCGGCCAGAACGCTGTTCTGGGAAATCTCAATCCTCGGTGCAAACGGGTTTTTGGAATCCGAATCATCATCGCCGCCGCCGTTGAAATAGTCGGCCAGGGTGTGCGGCGGGGGGAGGACGCGGACGTCGTATTCGCCGGGGCGGAGGTCGGCTTTGCCGGCGGCGTAGGCGATGGCCTGTTCAATTCCGCCGATGGAATCCACCATGCCCAAGTCCTTGGCCTGTTTAGCGGAATAAATCCGGCCGCGGGCGACGGAGTCGATGTCGTTGATCTTGCCGGTCCGGGTGGTCATCACGCGGGTGGTGAACATGTCGTAGGTGTCGCGCATCCACTGCGTGACCTGTCGCCGCTGGTCATCCGTCCATTCACTTGTGTTGCTGAAGAGGTCGGCGTTTTTGCCGCGCATGAAGGAGGCAGTGTTGAGGCCGAGCTTGTCCATCAGATTCTTCACCACGAATTTCCCGCCGACGACGCCGATGGAGCCGACGATGGCGGTGGGGTCGGCGAAGATGTAGTCGCCGCTGGAGGCCAGGTAATATCCACCGCTGGCGGCCTCGGAGCCAACCGAGATGATGACCGGCTTGGTCTTGGCGACGCGACGGACCGCCTGCCACATCACTTCGCTGGCCAAGGCGCTTCCGCCCGGGGAATCAATGCGGATCACAACGGCCTGGACTTTGTCATCGCGCGCCGCCATTCGCAGGGCCTGGCGGATGTCGTCGGAGCCGATGGTTTCGTCGCCGCCGAGCATGCTCGTGCCGCCGGTGCCATCGACAATCTCGCCTTCGGCATAAACCACCGCAATGGCCGGCTTATCGGAAACTTCCGGCTTCTTGGTCAACAGCGAAAGAATCGCAAAAGGGCTGGAAAGATCGACCTGATCCTTTGGCGGCGCGCCGTAATCATGCACCAAATCCACTTTCTGGCCGATCTCATCGGCGAGCAGATCGGGCAGGCCGTCCATGTCCACGAGGTGATCGACCAAGCCGCGATCCTTGGCGACTTGGGCGGGGATCAGCGATTGATCCACCAAATCCTTCACATCCTCATGCGTCATGTTTCGGCTGAGGCTGATGCTGTCGATGATCTGGTCGAACAGCGAATCGGCCAGTTTGTTCAATTGGCCATTAAGTTCGTCGCTCGGTTCGGAGCGGGTGTATTCTTCGTCAGCGCCTTTGTATTCGCCGATCTGGACGTAATCCGCATCGACGCCGACTTTGTCGAGCAGGTTCTTGGCGAACATCGTTTCAAATCCGACGCCGGGGATCATGATCTCGCCGCCTTGCAGCAGGCAGACATCCGTTGCGCCGGAGGCGGCGATGTAGGTATCGGTGTCGTAGGAATCACCGTAAACAAACGTGCGCTTGCCATCGCGGCGGAGGGCGTCGAGTTGGGCGCGGAGTTCAAGGGCTTGGGAGATATTCAACTCGCCGTCGCCGAGGGTGATGAGGACGGCTCGGATGTCTTTGTCATGCCGGGCTTGATCGAGGCGATCGAGCAATGTTCGCAGGGTGACGGTGGAATCCTGTGCGAAGAGACTGAAATCGGATGGCTTTTCAACGACCGGCCCGTCCAGATTGAAATACGCCACCTGCGGCTGCGACGATTGCTCATCGTGCATCTGCTTCATCTTGGCGAGCAGTTCGGCGGGCGTGGGGAATTTGCTGGAGCTGGAGGAATCATCAGCCGAGCTATCCTGGGATTTCACCTGAGAAGAAGATGAAACCGAACTGGCATCGGCCAATATTTTTGGCGACGAAGCCGCGTCCGAGACGACGGTGGGCTGGGTCGTCGCCGAATCACTGGCCACCGGCTGGGTGCTGGGATCAGCCCCCGCGCGCGGCGAGATCGCCGCCATTGAGATCGCTAATACTGCCGCCCCAACGAACCACCTAGTCATAATCGCTCCTTGGCTGAGGCCCACAACGGATACTATAAGATCGGCTATGGGGGGGATTCAATGTAATTCCGGGATTTGAGGCGATAACTTGGGTGGGGAAGGTCTTCGCCCTTCGAAGATGATTGAACCGCCGAGACGCCAAGGTAGGAAAATACGCCAAGGGGGAAATGGATAATTTGAACACTATCATTCTCAGTGGTCGCCACATTCAAAATCTGATTAAAATTAATCCCTCATGCAGTGAATTCGCCAAAATTAACTCGAAATCCCCTTGGCGTATTTTCTTCCTTGGCGTTCTTGGCGTCTTGGCGGTTAATCATCTTCTCCGCGTCTTGGCGGTCCAATCGCATTTGTCTTTCGTCCACCCCTATCTATAATGCCGGCCGAACGGGAAGGAGCCGACGTTGTCCTGGAAGACAGCCGGGATAGGAATCTGCCTTCTGGCTGTTTGGACCACTGTCGCGGGCGCTCAAGTCAATCCGGGGCAGTTCGCCAACGTCAGCGAGCAGCTCATCATCCACGCCGATTCCGCCGACACCTGGAGCAATCAGAATTCCACCGTCACCATTCTGTCCGGTCCCCTGACGATTGACATGGACAACATTCAGTTGTCCGCCGACAACGCGGTTCTCTGGCTCAGCCCGGCGCCGGGGGGATTGCTGGACGAACAGGAGGCGGAGATTGTCCTGATCGGCAACGCCCAACTCGTGGCGCAGGACAATCATGTCACCCGAAGCGGCCCGGAGTTGCTGGTGCACCGAGTCGTGCGCGGCGACATCGCGCTGGAGGCTCGGCAGCAATCGCAACAGGATGAATCGCAATCGGCGATCTTTCAGCAAGCTGACACCATTCGCACCGCCGGAACCACGGAGCTAGGCGAGAAATATCCCCCTCCGGAAGAATCCAGCGCGCTGGAGACCACGCCCAACGCGCTGGAGCCGGGCATGCGTCCCAAAGCCGGCGTCGCGCTCGGCGCCGAGCCGGCCGCCACCACCAATCCCAGCGGCGGATGGACGGAATTCCATGATGGCAAAATGGAGACCGTCTGGGTTTCCGACAACACGTTGGCTTTGGCCCTCAGCGACGGCGTGAGCGTCACGCAAACCCGGGATGATGGCAGCTTCCTCGAACTGCGTTCCGATCGCGCCGTTCTCTTCACCACCATCACCCCCGATCAGGCCAAGTCGCTCGACTTCAACGACATGGGCCGAAAAATCATCGGGGCGTATCTCGAAGGAGATGTGCGGATCGACTTCACACCGGCCAAGGGCGGGGCGGGGGAGCAGCGCATCACGGCTGACCGGGCGTATTACGATCTCAGCACCGACCGCGCGATCATGACCGATGTGGTCCTCCACACCATCGACCCGCTGTCGCAAATCCCGATCACCTTCCGCGCGCAGAAAGTCCGGCAACTGGCCATCGGCGAATACAATACCGAGCACGTCAAACTCACCAGCAGCAGTTTCGCCGTGCCAACTTACGACATCCAATCCAGCTACGCCTACATTCATCAGGTTCCCGATCCGGTCCAAGGCACCGATTACGATTTCACCAGCACCGGCAACACGATGTACGCCTTCGGCGTGCCGTTCTTCTATTGGCCATACCTCTCCGGAACCCTGAGCAACGATTTCCCCCTGCGAGATATCAATTCGGGTAACTCAACCATCTACGGAACTTACCTTACGACCGAATGGGGACTGCTCGAATCCCTTGGCCGGCCGATCGATAAGCATTTCGACGTGGACTATCGGCTGGACTATTACTCCGAGCGCGGACCTGGCGCGGGCATCGACGCAACCTATGACGGTTCGGACATCAGTGATTCCAACCACGACCCCTTGAGTTACCTCGGCGATTTCACCGGATACATCATCGACGACAAAGGCACCGACAATCTCGGCGGCGCGCGGGCCCCGGTGGTGCCACCCCAAGACCTGCGCGGCCGGGTGATGTGGGAACACGAAAACTTTTTTCCCGATGACTGGCAGGTGCAGGTGCGGGCTGGATATGTTTCCGATCCGACGTTTGTCGAGCAGTATTACCAGCCGGATTTCGATCAGAATCTTCCATACGATGCCGAGTTTTATGCCAAGCAGCAGGAGGACACGCAGGCGATCACGTTCCTGGGCAGCTTCGACACCACGCATTTCACCACCAACGCCGCTCAGCAGCCGGATCAATTCGATGTCGAAAGACTTCCGGAAATTGGCTACCAACGCATCGGCGACAGTCTGGCGAATGATCAGTTGACGTTTTTCAGCGACAACACTTTCACTCGCCTGCGTTTTGCCAACAGCCGCGCGACGCTCGAGGAACAAGGGTATTACTTCGGTCTTTCGCCGGGCCTTCCCTCGGCCGGTCTGACCGGAACGCCGGGCAATCCGGTCTATCGGGAGGACAGCCGGCAGGAATTGGATTGGCCGATCGCGCTGGGGCAGTTGAAGATCGTGCCGTATATCGAAGGAAGGGTGACGGAATATTCGGATAGCCCTGATGGGGACGAAAAAACGCGCCTGTTCGGCGGCGGGGGCGCGCGCATGTCCACCACCTTCTGGGCGGTTGACAATGACTTCAATTCCGAGCTGTTTGATGTCCATCGCATCCGCCACATCATCCAGCCGGAGATCAATCTATATTCCTCCGGCACCACCGTGGATGCAGATCATCTGTACGATTACGACCCGGATGTGGATGCCATTAGCGACATCTCCGCGGCCCAGGTCGCTTTGCATCAGCGATGGGAAACCATGCGCGGCGGACCCGGAAATTGGCGCAGCAGCGATCTGTTGGATTTGAATGTCGAGGGGAATTTTTTCGCCAACCAACCCTCGGCGGAATTTCTCAACCCCGTCGGTTTCCGGGGCATCTTTTTCCCGGAAGATCCGGAAGATTCCGTCGCTCGCCAGGGAATCAATGCCGATAGCACCTGGCACATTAGCGATACCATGGCGTTTCTCGCCAGCGAGGAATGGAACATGGACACGCACGAGCAGGCCACCGCATCGGCTGGGTTGGCAGTGACGCAAAGCCCCCGGACCAGTTATTTCGTGGCCGACACCTATCTGCAACCGGTGCAATCGCAGGTGTTGCAATTCGAGGCTCAGTACGAAGTGACGAGCAAATACAGTCTTCAGCTTGGGGAGGATGTTTATTTCACCGGCACCCGCACCGGCGATGAATCCATGGAAGTCGCGGTCACGCGGAATTTCGACACGTTTGCCGTGGGGGTTTCAGTGTATCACGACGCCATCAGCCACCTCAGCGGATTCAATGTGAATTTCGTTCCGCTGGGGGCAAAGGGATTCAACGGCGGATTGCGGAATTTGTTCGCGCAACAGTAAAAGAAAAATTAGCCACCGATTAACACCGATGAGGCACCGATAAATGCGGGGATGGACCAGGTTTTATCCGTGTTAATCCGTGCCCATCCGTGGTAAAAATTCTTTTGGACCACGGATGGACACGGATTAACACGGATAAAGAAAATGCCTCTCGTCCCCGCATTTATCGGTGCCTCATCGGTGTTCATCGGTGGCTAAATTGAATTTTCGGGAAGTTCCCCTCGAATGATCGGCGCAACTTGTGTGCCCAAAATTTCTATCGCTCGCAGCATTTTTTCATGCGGAAGTGTGGATACGCCCATTTGGAAGGTGAGGCGCGAGATGCCGCCGAGGGCTTCGTTTACATACAGGATTTTTTCCGCGACGGTTTGGGCGTCGCCGATCAGCAGGGCGCCGGTGGGGCCGCGGACGGCGTCGAAGTCGGCGCGGGTGGTTGGCGGCCAGCCGCGCTCTTTGCCGATCTCGGTCATGGTGTAGGCGTAGCCGGGGTAGAAATCATTGGCGGCCTGCTCGGTGGTGTCTCCCAGAAATCCTATAGAGTGAAGACCCACGATGAGTTTTTCCGCGGGGTGACCGGCGCGACGGCCGGCTTCACGATAGAGATCAATCAATGGACGGAATCGCGCCGGTTGGCCGCCGATGATGGCGACCATCAGCGGTAATCCCAGCGTACCGGCGCGGACGAACGAGCTGGGCGTTCCGCCGACGCCGATCCAGATCGGCAGCGGGTCCTGCAGGGGACGCGGGAAGATCGCCTGCCCAGTCAATTCGGGGCGATATTGGCCGGACCAATGGACATGCGTGTTGGCGCGGATGGCCAGTAGCAGATCGAGTTTTTCCGCGAACAGCGAATCATAATCTTCCAAACGAAGGCCGAAGAGAGGATAGGATTCGATGAACGACCCACGCCCGGCGACGATTTCCGCGCGGCCATGGGAGATCAAATCGAGCGTGGCGAATTCCTGAAAGATGCGAACGGGGTCGGCGGCGCTGAGAACGGTGACGGCACTCGTGAGTCGAATTTTCTTGGTGCGAGCGGCGGCTGCGGAAAGAATCACCACCGGGGCAGAATCCAGAAACTCCGCCCGATGATGTTCACCAATTCCAAATACCTCCAGCCCGACTTGATCCGCAAGTTCCATTTCTTCCAATAGATGTTGCATTCGCTCGACGGGACGCAGGGTCTGCCCGGTGATCGGGTCTGCGATGGACGCCGCGAAGCTGTCGATGCCGATTTGCATGGTCATATTCTATGGCAACCAGACGGTCTCTGCCGTGCATGGAAATATTCATTGATGTGGGTAAAAAATATAGTGCGGTTTAACGTGAACGCGCGTTATTATGCCAACTGCCGCGCTGAGTTGGTGGTGGGGACCATTCAGGGAATTGAGGTTCGCATGAAAAATAATCCAACACACAATCGAATTAAATCGTCCGCGAAGAACGCCAACGGAGATAAGAACGGATCGGGGCCGCTTCAACCCGGCACGGTCGCGCCGAATTTTGAATTGAACAGCACGCCGGATCAGAAAGTGGATTTGATCCACTTCCGCGGCCGGCCGGTCATACTTGCGTTTTATCCGGCTGATTGGAGTCCCGTGTGCGGCGACCAACTGGCGCTGTACAACGAAATCCTTCCGGACTTCAACAAATACGCGGCCCAGCTCATCGGCATTTCGGTGGATGGAACGTGGTGTCACACGGCTTATGCCCAAAACCGGCAACTGCATTTCCCGCTGTTGGCGGATTTCGAGCCCAAGGGGGCGGTGGCGCGGATGTATGGTGTCTATGACGACTCAGTCGGCGAGTGCGAACGAGCGCTCTTCGTCATCGACAAGGACGGAATCATCCGCTGGTCGTATGTTTCCCCAGCCGGCGTGAATCCGGGCGCCG
>JBEKUH010000129.1:0-8082 GCA_049515255.1 Tepidisphaeraceae bacterium
CAAATCGGGCGAAAAATGGACGCGCCCCGTCCGATTCTCGCCGCCATAATTCGGGTAATGAGACTGCCCCAATCGCAATCGCTGGATGATCTATATGATGCCATCCCTGATGAGCAGGCGATTATAAACCGAATGCGAGAGAACGCCCGCGAGGCCGTGTTCCTGCGATCCTTACTGCGCGCGTCGAGGCGCAAGCGCGAAATTGAGGAACAACGGGCAAATCCCAGGGGGGCCAATGCCCATTGATCCGCCGCCCATCCCTCCACTGCTGCTCACCGAACTCGAAGCCGCCAATGCTTTGCGAATGTCCCGCCGCGAACTCTTCCGACTCCGCAAATCGGGCGAGCTGAGATTCTTCCGCCATGGGCGGCTGGTCGGATACCGGCCAAAGGACTTGCAGGAGTTTGTGGATTCGCACGTCAATGGCGAGCCGGCGGCGGGGCAGAGAGAGGCGGTGAGTGCTTGACCGCCTCCAGCCGCCCCGTCACGGATGACCATGCGGTGGGCCGATTGTTCGGCGATGATCGAACGCCTCGACGCCAGCGATCCGAACCAGCCAGGCCGATCAAACGCCGCCCGCGACCGCACCGCAAGGCCATCGCCCGACGGACGATCACCGTGCCGCCCGGATTCCGCTGGCGGCGCTATGCCGACCTGGACGGCCCCATCCGCGAACGGCCCTATTTAGAGCAGCTTGAAGCAACCGCTGCATTTGAAGTCCTCCATGAAACCTTGCAGCGGCTGATGCGAATACTGGGCGCCATGCCAAGCGCATCGCCGCGGCGGGATACGCCAGAGAGACTGGTGCGCATGTCCGTGGCGGAGGCGGGTCGCCGAATCGGCCGCACCAAAAGCCAGGTCATCAGGATCGTCAATGCACTTGCCCTCGTCGGCCTAATCGCGCGCTGCAGGCTCGGGCGAAGCACGGTCTACCAGCTATTACTTCCCGGCGAAAATGGCATTGCCGCACCAGCAGCCAAGCCCATCATCATCGACGGTCAGATGGAGCTACCTTTCGGCGAGATAGCCGCCGAAAACAGGTCGCATCATGCGACCTATTTGGTGGCACCACGCGACCCCACACATCGCATGATGCGACCTATTAAGCCTGCAACACTACATACTGCTGAGCATGAGAGTGAGATTAAGACTGAGCAGGAGAGGAGAGAGCCGCCTTCGGCGGATGCTGCTGCCGGGAAAAAACGCGCAGGGAAAAACGGGGAAATCCCAGATGCGAAAACGGATGCAATCTCTCTGGCCCTGGCCGGCCGGGGAATCGAAAACCCGACTCGCGGCAAACTGGCTCGGCTTTGGATCGGCGAACTGGACCGGCTCACCCGCACGTTGGCGGTCCCACGCATCACCAAACTCACCGCGGCGAAATTGATCCGGGCGCTGCAGGACGGACCCGCCGGCTGGACCGATGATCGCATCGCCAAGGAAATCGAATCATCGCTACCAAAAAACCCGGACCGCGCCCGCCGACGGGAATTGGCCGGCCGGTTCGCTGGGAGAAAAGAGGCGACGGCAAACATCAGCCAGATATTCCGACGCATCGGCGGGTCGAACGCCCAGGCGGTGGTGCCCGCGCCAACAATCCAGACAGCGCCGCCAGCAATCGAGGCCGATGTGCCCGCGCCGATTTCTGAGGAAATCACCTTGGCGAACCGGATCGACGAATTCCGCGCGATGGGCCAGCTCGAAGCACTTCGCCACCGCGCCATCGAGAGGGCCCGTGAGGCCGGCGATGGGATGATCCTGGCGATGTACTCAAAGGATATGGCCGTCAGGTCGCCGTCGTTCCAGCGGGAAATATGCCGCCTGGCAGACGCCCAGACCCAACCGAAAACGAACGCACGATTTACCGCCGGGACACCCGGCACGGAGAAATAAAATGTCGATCGACACATCGGGCGGACAGTGTGATTTTTATGTACTGCTCGCCGCGTATGCAGCCAATCTTGCCAAAGCGGCACGTCAAGCCGCTGGCACCCGGACGAGGAACGCGGCTTCACCGACTCCGAACTCCGCCGCCAATAATGTAGCCGCGTCGGATGCGGAGCTCGGCACTTACGTTTTGGCGATGAGCAATTTCATCTCTTCCGCGACCGATGGAAGCGGTTTGCTGACCAGCGGATATTTGGCAACCCTGAAGGCAAATGCGACGGCGCGGGGAAATTCGCCCATCGTCGGGCCGGCGGGGCCATAATGAGTAAACGCAAAATCCAAATTCAATTCTACTTGCAGATCGTGGCGTTGATTAGGCAAGTTTTAGACGCGTGCGGCGATGCAGCGACCGCCCGTGCGACTCCATGCAGCCCCGCAAAAATAGCGGCGAGGGATCGCGCGATGCTGCTGGCGGTGGACGAACTGAATGTTTTCTTGCTCGGATTCATTGGCCGTGACGGCACCCTAATTACCCACAAGATCCAGAGTTACGGAATCGCGGTTCTACAGCGGGGCCAGTCGAAGAAAGCGTTACCGAACTGAAACTTTTTTGGCGGTCACCGCCAGGACGTGAATCATGGAAAAAGAATCTGACGACGAACGAAGGGGGATGATCGAACACTATGGAAAATTAACCACTTTGAGCCACGGTCTAGTCGGAAACCTGCAACGCGGATTTGCGCGCCACGATCCTCGCGATATCGTCGAGCTGGAAAAAAAGGACGCAGAAATCGCCGACCGCGTCGTCGAGTTGCGAAATTACCTCGACAAGATGTGTGACGAAAAAGGCCGCGTGAAACCCGTTGAATTGCAGGCTCTTATTCATACGGGCCGGACGCCGGAGGCCAACATAGTGACCCAGGCGTCGATGGCTCAAATGGCTCGATCAGCCATGGCCGGGCGTCCCGTGGACGACCGGGAGGGACAATGAGCGATTCACCACTCACCGCCGACCTGGCCGCGCAGATACAGGAACGCAAGGCCCAACGGTTGCAGGAGATTAAATCGGCCGCCGATCAGTACCGAGAAATCCTGCTGCGGTGCCAGTCGCCGGCAGGCGATGACGCCAAACGTCTCCAAGAATTGTTGCCGATTCTGGGCCTCAGCTTCGACGATGCCCAGGGCGACGTCAAGGCGGCTACCGCACTCTTGGAGAGCCAAAAACTGCTCTCCGACGATGCCGAAGAAAAGCGATTAATGGACGAAATGCAGGCTCAGATCAAACGCGCGCGTGATATTGAGGATGAATGCCAGGAAAAAGTGCAGGCGGCGAAAACGGCAACCTCTCTAGCGATCGCCCAACACCAGCGCCATTCCCAAAAAAAGTCTAACGCCCGGGATAAGATCTCCGAACTGCGACGCGATTTTCCTCGCCTCTTTGCCGATTGAACGATGACGAATTCTTCACCAACAGTTCGCAGATTCGCGCATGCGTGGCTGGATTCAAGAGCTCGGAATAAATTTCACGATTCGATTAAGGGTTCGGAGCGCTGGCGCGTCGCCAGTGCTGTTCCTGATGGCGGACCGCCAGCCGGTTTACTGCAATTGACGGCTGGCGGTTCCGTTTTTGTTTATTGGACGCGCGACACTCGCCGGCGGCGCCATTCCAACGGTCCATGATTGGATTTCCCCGATCGAATTTCCAAGGATCGCCTTCGTTTGCGCTGGTTTTTCCTCCGATCAGCGCGCAAAAACCCCTCAAAACCCGGAACTTCCGGGGGCTTTTTGGGGGAATTCCCTCCCGGCAACGCGGAAATGCCCACCGTCCCGCAGATCAATACTGACAAAACTTAACATTTGAAATTGCGCGCAGGCGTCCCATCCTCATGCGGGGCATGAGTTTGCGACGAAAATCGGGCGATTGGGAATGGTCAGAAAAGCTCAGATTTGAACTTGTCGGAAATGGTCAAAGAAGGACACATTTTGCGCGATTAATTTTCACCCCGGAGCCGGCTGGCACCTGATAAAACTTCATATTCTGAATCCCAATTTCAGGAACCCCGGAACAATCAAACATCATGGCCGTTGTATAATATGACGATGAATAGACAGCAGGCCACGCCCGCATAATGGCCGTTCCCCTTCCACCCGAGCGCCGGCTTCCCGGCAGTTAGGAAAACATGTCTGCCCTCCCCGATGTCAGTATCAGCGCCATGATCTCGTTCCCCCCCGGAGCCATCGCCCAGGAGGCAGCCAGCGCGCGCGCCGAAATCCAGCGGCAATTCTCCGATGTCAGCGCGATGCCCAAGATCAACGTGCCGATCATGCCGGAACTCACCGAATTCCGCCGGCAACTGGACGCCACCATCGCCGAAACCGGCCGGCGCGAGGCGACCGTTCGCACCGTCGCCGATACCAGCGCCGCGCAATCGGCGCTTGATTCCTTCCGCGCCACCCAGCAGGCCGCGCCGATCATCGTGCCTATTGTCCCGCAATTCATGCCGGGGGCGGGCGTCGATTCGCTGGGCGCGCCCAATGTGATTGACCTTCAAAGCGCCGCATATCCCGGATCAAACGGCCCGCTCGGCCCCGGCTCTTCAAGCCTCGGATTCAAACGCCAATATCCATTTGAAACCCCCGAAGGTCCAGCGGCTGCCGGCTTAATCGAGCAGGCCGAGGCCGATACGGCATTGGCCAGAAGCCAGGACGAAATAGAACGCGCGGAAATGTACCGCGAAGTGGTGGATCGATCCAAAGCCGCCGCAGCCGAAATTCGCGACATCCAAAACACAGTTGGCGGTCCGGGCGAAGATGAAAGCGAAGACGAAGCCGGCGCGGCTGGCGGTGGCGGCGGATCGGGCATGGGCGGGATGATGGGGCGATTCATGCTCATGCACATGGCCATCCGCGGCATGACGGATGACTTCGAAGCGGCTCAAAAAACATTTAATTTGGACAATAATAATTCGAGCGGTGATCCATTCGCCCTAGCACGACAAACCCTAAGCGGCGAGAAGGACATCAACTCTATCCGGGGGATCGGCGTACCAATCCATAATTTCCTGGCGGACCATCCCTGGCTAGGCGGCCTAATGACCGGCGGCCCAGGACTCCTCGCGGGGGGAATCGCCCATGGGGAAGGACATACAGATACCGACCAAGATATTGAATCCGCACAGCAGGCGATTGCCGATGCCCAGCGCCAGGAACAGGCGGCGCAGGAGCGCGCACGCCTTCACGATGAGGCGACACAGAAAACCGAAGAACTCAATCGCCAGGCGAATCTCGCGGGGCTTGGCGGATATGACCTGGAAAATGCGCGCAACCAACAGGAACTCAATGATCGGTTGACGGCGGCGGCCAATCTCATTAATCCTGACCAACAAAAACAGCAGACCGATGCCGCCAATAAAATTTTCGATGAGCAACGCGCCCAACTCGATCAGGAGCGAAACCGTACATTCTTTGATACGACGGCCCATGACATTGAAAATTCTGAAATTGCCGGCGGCGATCCGCGCGCGGCAGCACGCACCAGATTTGTTCAGAACCAGGCGGATACCCGACAGGATTTCTTAAAAATCCAAGGATCGAACGCTCCGGAGGCCGTGGCAAATTTTGATCGCGCACAAAAAGGCGATCTTCTTCAATTCGATAAGGACCAGAAAAAACAACTCGAGGCGCAGGAAGCCGAATCCGCCGCCCGCATCGCTGATATCCAGGGCCATGCCCGCGAGGAAATGCTCCGCGCCGATCATCAGGCATGGGAAGCGGATCAAGCCGAATTCAAACGCGCCAGCGATGACAAGGTCCAGGCCCTCCGCGATCAGGCCAAGGCCGCCACCGATGCCGCCGAAGCCACCCGACTCAACGCCGAAGCCGACGCCCAGGCCGCGGCCAATGCCCAGGAGGCCGCCGCCCGCGAAAAGGAACATACCGAGCAACTCCAGCGGCAACACGATCTAATGGCGGCACAAACAGGAGTCTTGGGTCTTCAGGCTCAAGGCCATGGCTTCGCAGCCTCGCAAGCGGAATTCGACGCCAAACAAGCCGAGGAATTGCGCCAAGCCAAAATCGATGCCGCGAAAGATGGCGACCCCCGGCATCTGGCCGATGTCCAGGCCAAACAACAGGCCGAGCGCGATGCCCGGCAGGCGGACATCCAACGGGGATTCGACGCCCAAAACCTCGACGCGTACAAACTCAACGCCAGCGCCGCCGGCATGGACGATCTGGGCACGGTCGCCGAAGTGAAAGCCAAAATCGCCGAGGAACTGAAGAATGCGCAGGGCAACGCACAGGCCGAATCCGTCGCCCGCAATCTTGCCGAGGCCCAGATTCGCGCCGCCCAGCGATCCATCTTCGGATCCTCGCGGGGTGGCATCTATGGTAGCGCTGAAGAATTGGAAAGCGCCAACTTCATGGCGATGCCACAAGATGGCTCGGACGGCAAAATGGAAGCCATCAAGTCACTGGGGGCCATGCTATCAGACCTGAAATCCGGCAAGAACATCGGCGGTGGATTGCCGGCCTTCGATGCGTTCGGAACGGCCGTCGATAAATTCGATCAGCTACTTTCCGGCGCAGTGCAACTGGGAATCGCCACAATGGGCGGGGCATAAGGAATGCTACGACAATTGCAATAATTTCAAACCATCCCAACACCCGATAAAAGGGTAATGGGCCTTGATACCTCCGGCACGCAAATCACCCTCTTCGGCTATACCTGCTGGGACGAGGGCGTAAAAGAGAAATTCTGTTACGACGGCCCCAGCTCGGCGACGCGCACCATTGTCTGCATGTGGTCTGATCGGATCGGATTGCTCAATGCCATCCGTGGCAACGTCACGGAGATTTCACCCACCGTAGTTCAGATCACGCCCCCCATCACCTATCCCGCCGCACCATGGTTGTATTTGAATTCATGCGATGTGGATGGAATTCCCGCCGGCGGCCTGACGGAAGATGCCAATGGTGTGGTCGCCTACAAGTACGCCCGGATCAAAATCTTCTTCCAAAGCCTTTGGATACAGTCTGGCGTCCTGGCGATCGACTTCGGCACGGAACTTTACAGCCCGCCGCACAATCAATCGGTATTCACCTGGAACGATGAATTATCCCCGAGCGGGCCCGTCCCAGCCTCACTTAGCCCGCACATCACGATCAACAGGGCGACCCTCCGAATCCCGGTCACCGGCCAATTCAGCATCCCCCGTAACCAAATCATCGCCGCCAAGGACTCCGTCAACACGAATACCTTCTGGGATTTCCCGCCGGGCACAGTGCATTTCGAGGGCGCCAATTCCGTGCGACGGATGCTCGCCAATGGCCAGTTGGCCTACGATATCACCTACAACTTTACCTGGCGATCGGTGGGGTGGAATGTGGGCTATGACCCAGCAAACGGCTGGCGACCAATCAAATATACTGCATCGGGCGAACCTCCCTATCCCAATTACGATTTTGCGCAACTCGGCATCCCGATCACCGACGGCCAATGATCCTACGCATCTGCATTGCCCGCCAGAATAATTGACATCAGTTGTAGCCACTCGATACTCTGGCTGCACACATCAGCAGGAGCCTGGAATGAAATTCACCGTGGAAGGTGCCGACGCCAAAACGGGCCGGGAAAAGACCATCGTCGTCAACGGTTACGACAAGGCCGACGCGGAACAACAGGGCCGCGCCGCTGGGCTTTTGATTCACCGGGTTACGCCGGCGGATAATGCGCCTCCCGCTCGGCTCGCAACCGCCGCGCTGGCATCGCCGGGGACAATATCCGGACTGGCCGGGGCACCCGACTACGCCGGCCTCCGCATGGTCTCGCGCATATTTTTCGCCGCTGCGGTCCTCTCCTATTTGTGTGGCGTTTTGTTATTGATTTGGGGAATCATACAGATCATCCAGGCGATGCAGACCCAAGACCCCGAACAAAAGGCCGCGGCGATCCTCATCTGCGAAGGCGCAATCGGCGTTTTTTTCGGCGGCATTATCAATCACGGCGTTTCCGAGTTCCTCGGCGCTTTCCGGGACATGGCACGCAACAGTTTCCGGCAATGAATCGCCTGGCCGCCGGGCTGTATTTCACTTGTCCTGATATAATCACTCACTACGTTGCATCGAGGGAAAGGACCGATGAAAAGTAGGAGCGAATCCACCGATTCAAAACGGCCCGATGGTCGCACCACCCGC
>JBEKUH010000130.1:0-9209 GCA_049515255.1 Tepidisphaeraceae bacterium
GATACGACGGGGCGTAGTACACGGCAGTCCAGGAGACGAGAATTCCATCCGCAATTGTGCCGTTGGATGCGCTCACCGACGCAGGAGCGCCAACTGTGGCGACTGCGCTGGCGAAACCACTGTATAAACCGATTGCCGTCGGACTGCGGCCGCGCACCCAATAGTAATACGTTTGGCCCGGCACGGCGGACGAGTCGTTATACATGGTGCCTGTAACTCCGCCGGCGATTTTGGTTGCGGTGCTTAAGTCATCGGTCGTATTGCGGAAGATTTGATAGACGGTGGCGCCGGAAACGCTGGTCCAATTGACGCGCACGCCGCCGGCTGGCTTGCCATTCGTTGCCGACAGAGTGGGCGCCGCCAGCGGCGTGGAGGAGATAATGGCAATTGGGCCGCTAGCCAATTCGTCGTTGCTTGTGTTCGACTCGGGGATCGAATCCAGCGCATTAATTCGCACAACCAGATATTCAGTTCCCAGCGTCATGTTCGAGGGAATCGTCAGAGTGGGCGTCTCCGCATAGGTTCCACCTTCGGCAAGCGACAAGCTTTCATCCACAGTGTCCAGGAGTGTGGTGGTTCCGGTCAGGTCGGGGGTTGTCGAGAGATAATAGCGTGTGACTTCCGTGCCGTTGACTGAGCCGTTGTTGGAGGTGATGACCACGTTGGCTGCGAAGGATTGCCCCTGATTGAGCTGTGTAGGCACGGCTGCGCCGAATGCGGCCGTCAGGTCGGCTTCAGTATTCACCTGAATCTCGTTGCTGGGGGTCAAGGATCCCTGCTGCGCGCCGGCGATGGCGCCGTTCACGTTCATTTCCACCACGATGTAATATGTGCCGGATGGAACGCTGGTTGGCACCGTCACCGACACGTGCTCGGTGTAACTGCTTTCATCGGTAATGAAAATGTTTTCGGTGCTGCTGCCAATCTGACTGACGACTCCGGACAAATCCCGCGTGGTGGAGAGGAAATAATCGGTCAGTTCAGTGCCTTGCGCGCTTCCGCCAACGGAGGTAATGCTGAATTCGGTTCCGACAGGTTGCCCCGATTGAATCGTGCTCGGCAGGGTGGCTACAAACTGTCCGGTCAGCACCGAGGTGGAAAGCAGTTGCCGGGATTCCAACGGCTCGATTGCCGGCAAATGATTGGATTGTTCCGAATTTCGCCGCCCTTTTTTCGTTGTGATTTGATGATGCATGAGTCCGCCTATGAAAAATTATTTACGGCCTCGTTCTCCTTCGATGCTAACCGTGCCGACGTAGCCCGACAAGCGTGAAAAAGTGCTCGAAAAAGCCAGTAAATCCGCCCCATTAGAGAATAAATTTCTCCACCGCGAGGGCAAAACCCTCCGCGTCATTGCCGGCCGTCACGAATTTGGCCTGGGCCTTCACCTGCGGGGAGGCGTTGCCCATCGCGATGCTGACTCCACTAACATTGAACATCAGCACATCCGTTGGCATGTCGCCGATGGTGGCGATCTGCTCGATGGGGATTTTCAGCATCTCGGACAATCGCCGCACCACGAAACCCTTGTTGGCGTCGGGATGAGTGACATCCAGGTAATACGGCTGAGAGCGGCCGGCTGAAACGACTTTGCCAAAATCCCGGCGGATGTCTGTCTCAGCGCGTTCGACTGGGATCGCGCAAATACCATCCCTGATCGCAATAGACCCAGGCATCGAGATTGTGCGCCAGCACGGTGTCGAATACAGGCTTGGAAGCGGCGCGGTCGATCTCATGCCTTTCCAGCGGAGACATGTCCGGGTTCACAAACGCGCCGCCATTGAATCCCGCGATGGGTATTTTGATTCCCAGCGGCTGGACGAGCATCAGCATCCCGCGCGGCGGCCGGCCGCTGGTGACGGTGAAGAGGATTCCCGCATCCGAAAGTTTCTTCACCACTTCGATGGATCGCTGGGTCAGTTGCTTGCGCTGGTCGACCAGGGTTCCATCCACATCAGCAATCAGCAAACGCACATCGGACATCTGTTCCTCTCAATTCTCTTTCCCCCATTTTGCCTATTGGCCGCGATTTCCCAAGGGGGAGTTAGGGGGTAGGGGGGGGGTAACTGTTTCATTCTGTTTCATTTTGTTGCATGGCCACAAAAAACCGACATTTTTTCGGCATGGCAGTTGCTGCAAAAAAGACGGCATTTCGCTTCGCTCGATCTATGACAGGTTTGAGTTCTTCGCATCCTAACATACTCCTAATTTTGTCGGAGTTGTCAAGTAAAAAAATTCTAAATTGCCGAGGACGGCTGCGGGGCACGAACGCGCTCCCCTTCGGGTCGCGGCTAAACGAATCGCCTGACCGCCAACATTTTTCACGCCTGTCGATTTTTTGATTTTATATGAGTCCGCCATTCACTATCATCACGCCCGGCCGGGAGGTAGGTGTTGGGCGCCTCCATGGGGAGAATGGAGAAAACGATGCGGGCTGTACGCCGACGGCGTTTTGTGTTTGCCGGAATCGGTTTGGCGGCGATTCTATCGGGCGCGGCTCTGGCGAAGGCGGAAACGATCACGGTCAGCGGCGACACCTCGGCCGCAATCAATGCCGCGATTTCATCCGCATCCAGCGGCGACACCGTTTTTATCCCCGCCGGAACGTACGACATCACAGCATCCATCACGCCCAAATCAGGCGTTGCGCTTTCCGGCGATGGAAGCAGCCAGACCATTCTCGACTACACCGGCTCATCGCTGAACCCCATCGTCAATTGCAACAACTCATCGAACCTCGCCATCAGCAATCTCACCATCAACGGCAATAACAACGCCGACGCCGAGGATGGCGTTCTCGCTTCCAATTCATCGGGGCTGAATATCTCCGGTGTGAATTTTGAGAATTTTGTCAGCACCAGCGCCTTCGGCCCGCTCGGTGTTTATTGTTCGCAGGATGTCACCAACTCCTCCATCGACAACTGCTCGTTCTCCAACATCGGCACCAGCGCCCACTACGGCGGGGCGATCCGATTCTCCGATGGCTCCTCCAACAACTCCGCCATTGGAAACACGATCGCCAACACCGGCCGCGGCGGAATCTTTGGCGATGACGGCGGCGGCAGCAATCCATCCACCAATCTCACCATCGAGAACAATACCATCACCGGCTCCGGCGGCGTCGGCCTGGGCATCGAAGTGCAGGATTGCCCCGATGCTCTGATCCAGGGCAACACGGTCGATCACTACATCAGCGTGGATACTTCCAGCGGATCGGCCGTTCGCAACAACATCATTTCCGACACTTCGGGAACGTACAAATTCGCAGGCCTGGAACTGGTGAATTCGCAAAACGTCGTATTCGCCGGCAACACGGTCAACGGCGGGGCGCAGCTGGGAATTTCCGAAAGCAATGGAGTCGCCGGGCAATCCTCATCGCACATCTATGTCGCCAACAACACGATCACGAATCCGAGCACATGGGGCATCCAGGTGCAGGGCGGAACGGGCGGGATTTCGGATGAATTCTTCTACTCCAACACATTCCAGACGGCCCAGGCCGCCAATGCCAATTCGTTCGCCACGCCGTCGGGGACGGGTTTCCGATTCAATGGCAACGCCCAGAACATCGTGCTGGATTCCAACACGATCTCGGGAAACGCCGGCGATGGAATTGATGTGAACGGCTCGGGCGTGGACAACCTCTCATTCATCAACAACACGATCACCAATAACGGCGGATCGGCTGTCACGATGCAGGGCGGCGCCAATCCATCATTGGTGCAATGGAGCGGCAACAGCGTCAGCGGCAACGCATCCAACACCGGCATGACCGCCACAGTGTCATCCGACGATGAACCGACGATCTCGCTGAATCTTCTCAACACCCCCGTGCTTGGCCAGCCGCTGGATTTCTCGATCACCCTCAATTCCGATTCCGAGCATTTGGACGAAGTCCTGTGGGATTTCGGCGACGGGCTGCCCTACGCCACCAACGGTTTTCTGGCCAGCCACGAATACGACACGCCCGGCACATACGAGATCGGCGTCGTTGCCTGGGACACTGCCGGCAACGCCGCCCATCTCCAGGCCGAGCTAACCTTCCCCATCAACACCCCCGAACCTGCGGCGCTGGGAGTAATGGCCATGGGCATGCTCGCGCTGCGGCGTCGGCCACGAACAGCAAGGTCGTAACGACACTGTCAATTCGCAGCTCCGGATGTACATCCGGGGCTTCTCTGTTGGTACAATTCCCGCGCGGAGAGATCAGGTCCGAATTGCATCGCTTCCACCCCGGCATGTCTCGCCGGAAGGACCAACCATGTTTCGCACCACGGCCAAAGTCGGCGCGCGGATTTTCTGCGCGCTACTCGTGCTTGGATTTGTTTCGATTGTAAAGGCTGCGGATTCGCCGGTTACGCTCTCGCAGGATGATGCCTGCTACACGCTCTCCAACGGCATCATCACCGCAATGGTCGCCAAGGCATCCGGCGATCTTGTCTCATTCAAATTCAATGGCGCCGAAATGCTGGCGACCATCGAGGATGCCAATGGCAAGCCCGATCTGGCCAAAGATCCTCCCGGCGAAAATCTCAATGGCCTGAATCGCGGGATGACCGATCACCAATACGGCTTCTGGTCCCATGATGCGATGGGCCCCAAGGGCACCGGCGATGCCGTCGCGCGCATCACGATTGATCCCAGCACCAACGGCGGCGAGCGCGCGGAGGTTTCCGTCAAGGGAATCTCGAAGGGCCGGCTCATGGGAACCGGTCCGGGGGCGCGCTACGCCGACCAGGGCGATTTCGCGGCGAACATCGAAATCCGCTGGACGCTGGATCGCGGCGCGGCCGGCGTTTACACCTATTGCACTTTCGAGCATCAACCCGATTACCCCACCACGAGTATCACCGAAGCGCGATTCTGCGTGAAACTCAATTCATTTTTTGACTGGCTTTGTGCCGGCGACAAATACAACCGCCTCTACCCAAAATCGCAGGAGCACGGCGAAGACAAATATGTTTACACCAATATTCAATCCAAGAATCCGGCCTTCGGTTGGGTGAGCACGACCAACAACGTCGGATTTTTCTGCATTAACCCGAGCATGGAATACATGAGCGGCGGCCCGACCAAACCGGAGTTTCTTGGCCATCGTGACACCAACGCCGTGGCCGCGCCGTGCGTGTTGAACTACTGGCGATCCAGCCATTACGGCGGGGCGGATGTGAGCGTTGCCGCCGGCGAACATTGGATCAAAACCGTCGGCCCGTTCATGCTTTGGGCCACCAGCGGCAAAAACCCGGCGGACATTTACGCCAGCGCCGTCGCCCAGGCCGCCAAGCAGCAGAAGATGTGGCCATTCGATTGGGTGAACGGCGTGGATTATCCGCACAAGGATCAGCGCTCGACCGTTTCTGGGCATTTGATTTTGACCGATTCGCAAGCACCCAAGGCGAAGTTGCCGCATCTGGAAGTCGGGCTGACCGCGGCGGCGTATGCGGTGCCATACGTGCCTCCGGCGCCGACGGCGGGCGGAATCAACGGACGTCGCGGCAGAGGCGCGACGCGCCCCGCCAATCTCGATGCGCCGCCTGCCGCGCGTCCCGCCTTTGTCATGGGAAACAGACAAATCGACTGGCAGACCGATGCCAAGCACTACGAATTCTGGACCGCCGGCGATGAGGACGGAAAATTCTCCATCCCCAACGTCCGCCCGGGAACGTACACGTTGCATGCGTTTGCCGACGGCGTGCTCGGTGAATATGCCCAGGCCAACGTAACTGTCGAGGAAGGCAAATCGCTGGATTTGGGCAAAATCGTCTGGACGCCCGAGCGCGATGGCAAGCAAATTTGGGATGTCGGTATCCCCAACCGCAACGGCTCGGAATTTCTGGGCGGCGATAAATATTGGGATTTGAACGCGCCGCTGACATACACGACATTGTTTCCCAACGATGTTCATTACGTGATCGGCAGCAGCGATTACCACAAGGATTGGTATTTCGAGCAGGTGCCGCACAACATCGATCCCGATGCCAAAGCCGTGCCGTTTGTTGGCATTCGCAGCGGCGCGGTTCCCGGCCAATTTTTCAGCGGGCAAGCGACGATTGGAAATCCCACGCCGTTCTCGATCAGTTTTGATATGCCCGATGCTCCCCATGGATTGGCGACATTGCGTCTGGCCATCTGCGGCGGCGGACCGCGCGAATTGGATGTGACCGTGAATGGCCAACCTGCCGGCACAGTCACCCGACTCGTCGGCGACGGCGTGATCACCCGCCATCAGATCGCCGGCATCTGGTACGAACGCAAGGTGCAGTTCGACGCGTCCCTAATGAAACAGGGCGCCAACGATCTGACCATCACCGTTCCCAAAGGCCCGGTGGATAACGGCGTGATCTACGATTACCTCCGCCTGGAGCTGGACGAAAACGGCACGGCCAAGGCTTCGACGAACTGAAGATCAAATGCAACCGCCGAGGCGCCGAGAGCGCCGAGGCAGACGCAGAGAAATACATAATTGCCACAGATAAAAAATCAGATGGACACAGATAAAGCAAATTTTAGTCTCCGCATTTATCTGTGTTCATCTGATTTCCATCTGTGGCAATATCGAACTTGCATTTTCTCGGCGTCTGTCTCGGCGTTCTCTGCGCCTCGGCGGTTGCGTTGGTTTTATTCTTAATCTCAAGGATCTACACCTATGAGAAAAGCCATCGTTCTTGCGGCGCTTCTGCTTCTAATCTCCGCGCCGGCGCATGCCATGACCGATCAGGATCGGCAGGCATATTTGGACAATCTGCTCAAGACGCTGCCCAAGGTGCCGTCGTTTCAGGCGTGGCTGGACAAGACGCATGAGCTGCCGCCGGATTTTGATGCGCTGCCGCGGCGTAATGAGAATCCCGATCCGTTGCAGTTTGTGGATGGGCACATGGTGAGCTCGGCCGATGGGTGGGGAGCGCGGCGGGATGAGATCATCACGCTGGAGCAGAAATATGATCTGGGCACTTTTCCGCCGAAGGCCACGATAGACAAAGTGGTGCAAACCGGCGACGACCAAAAAGGAAATGGTTATGTCGTTCGCACCGTTCAATTGATTTTTGGCCCGGACGACAAGGGAAGCCTGCGCGTTCGGCTGACGATTCCGGATGGACCTGGGCCATTTCCGGTGCTGATTACACCGGGATTCGTGGGATTCGGCGGAGGCGGGTGGGCATCGAATTTGATCCGGCGTGGATACATCGCGGCGGATTATGCGGGTAACGACAGTGCGGATGATATGCTGAATGTCGCGCCGCTTTACACGGGCTACGATTTTGCGACGTTACCGCATCGCGCCTGGGCCGCCCAGTTGGTGGTGGATTATCTTCTGACGCTTCCTCAAACGGATGCCAAGCACATCGCCATGACCGGCTATTCTCGCGACGGGAAGATGGCGATTATCGCCGCCGCGCTGGACACGCGCATATCCGCAGTGATCGCCGGCAGTACTGGCGTGGGCGGAATCTATTCCTGGCGTGACGGCGGGGAACGCGATTTCTCCGAGAGCATCGAAACGACCACCCGCAATTTTCCCACCTGGTTCGTTCCGCGCCTCCGGTTCTTCGTGGGCCGGGAAGATCGCCTGCCCATCGACGGAAATCTACTGGTCGCACTCGTCGCTCCCCGCGCTTGCCTCATTGAATACGGCAACAATGACGAAGTTTCCCAATCCTGGGGCATGGAGCATTCGTATTATTCGGCCAAGAAAGTCTACGATCTGCTTGGCGTTCCTGATGCCGTCGGCGTGATGCACCTGCCTGGCTCACATGGGGCGGACGATCACGAGCGCGATCTGGATTGGCTGGACATTCAGTTCGGCCGGTCATCAGCAAAGTGGGTGAATGAACTGGAATATCCCTGGGATTATAACGCCTGGAAAACAGCCAGCGGGGAAAGCGTTGATCTCACCAAGTATCCCGACAATGCGGATGCGCTGGCCAACGTAACGACCAAAGAGGATTGGGAAAGCAAGGCGGATGGAATTCGCAAATCGGTGCAGTGGATGCTCGGCGATGAGCCGCCCATGATGCCGCCGGCGGCGCGAGGAGGATTCGGATTCGGCGGGCGCGGGGGCCGTGGAGGCACTACCACCGGCCCCGCCGGGCGCGGATTTGCGGCGCGCGGAGGCGGTGCATTTGGCGGAGGAATCACACTTTCCTACACGCCGCCGATTGTCGCCTGGGTCACGCAGCGAACGGATGCGAATGCCTTCGGCTGGCTCGCGCCGGAGAAAGACGAGGTCACATCACGCTCGATCCAATTCGGATACGGCGTCACCGGCGATTTGTATTATCCGACCAACACGCCGACCGGCACGAAATTGCCGACGGTGATCTGGCTGCACGGTTACAGCGCGTCGCTGGGGTACATGTGGGTGTATCACTTCGATCTGCATCCGATCCTCGCATTAGTCCATGCGGGGTATGCGGTGCTGGCGTTCGATCAATCCGGATTCGGCACGCGCATCGCCGAAGCCGGGCCGTTTTACCAACGGTATCCTCACTGGTCGCGCATGGGCCGAATGGTGGAGGATGTGAAATCGGCCGTCGATGCGCTGCAGAAGGATTCGCTGGTAGATGGCTCGAAGATTTATGTCTTCGGATATTCGATGGGCGCGATGGTCGGCCTGCACGCGGCGGCGCTGGACCCGCGCATTGGGGGCGTGGTAAGCATTTGCGGATTCACGCCGATGCGCACCGATTCAGCCGACAAAGGTGATGGCGGATTGGATCGGTATGTCAACGAGCATCCGCTGATGCCGCGATTGGGATTTTTCATTGGAAATGAAGCCAAGGTACCGTATGACTACGACGAACTGATCGCGACGATCGCCCCACGCCCGGTGTATGTGATGGCCCCGCAACTCGATCGGGACGCCAACCCCGCGGATGTGCAGTCGGCCGTCGATCAAGCGAGGAAGGTTTACACGCTCTACAACGCATCGGATGATTTGCAGTTGGATTCGCCATGGGATTACAACCGTTTGACGGCCGACGAGCAGAATCGAATCATCGCGTGGATGGGGCAGAAGATGAAGTGAAAATCCCTCGGAGCCGCAGATGTTTGACACAATCCGCAAGCTCTCTTTTCCCCTCCCCTGGTGAGGACTATGCATCACACCGCGCAAGTCCTTTGAATTCGGACGCGGGCGGCGTTGATCAGCAGCTTGGCCCACACCCAGTTTCGCACTCGCCAGATGCGCCGAACCCAACTGGGTAACGTGG
>JBEKUH010000131.1:0-7602 GCA_049515255.1 Tepidisphaeraceae bacterium
ACGCACTGCGGAACGCCGCATGCGACGCCTGGCAACACTCCTGCCTGAATGCGGAGTTGATCAAATCCGTCTGCGCCGTTCCTTGGCTTCAGGAGCGCATGTGAAAAATGGAAGCGGTATAACGCACCTGAAACGGGCTGGCCCAAGAATGCGGATGGTTGTGAAAACAATTCGTAAATCCGGAGAGATCCCACTATGCCCTGAAGGATAAATTCCGCATACGCCCAGAAGCGCACCATGCGCCGGCCGGCTTTATCGTTTCGCAGCATAAGGAAGGCACCGATAATTCCAAGAATTTGATTACATATGTGCAGGGTTTGCTCGCCGACCCCCATAATGGAGTAAAAGCCGCTGGTGAGATTCACGCTGGCAAGATTTTCGGCCAGACCCCATGAAATGTTCACGGCCATTTCCGCGATGCAGAGGACGATCAGCAGCCGTAGTATGGCGCGAACGAATCGGGGCGGAGGGTCGCCGTCTTGTTCGCCGGAGTATTCCAACGGTGCCAATTTGTCGGGTGACGGCTCGGGAGGGATGAAGCTCATCTCAGCTCATTGTTGCACGGCGATTCGTCTAATGCCAGAAATCGCCGTCACAGATTCGCTGAGTCCAGCGAATTCTTGGTGACGTTGATGCCGCACTCGATCTTGTCCTGCCCGGCCCATCGGCCGGAGCGCTGGTCATCGCCTTCGCGGACCGGACTCGTGCAGGTCAGCGGGTTGCAGCCGATCGAGAAATACCCCTTCTCGCGCAGCGGATGGTACGGCAGGTCGTGCTGCTTGAGATATCCATGAATATCCTTGGCCGACCAGCGCAACAGCGGCGAGATCGCGTAGCAATTAAATCGCTTGGACCACTCGATGTGCTTCATGCCCGCGCGCGTGGTGGCCTGATCGCGTCGCACGCCGCGCAGCCAGGCGCGGGGAGTCAATTCCTTCATCGCGCGCTCGAACGGCTCGTTTTTGTTCACGGCGCAGCAGGCGTCCACATTTTTCCGAATGGCCGGATTGTCTTCGCCGGCCTTTTGCAGATAAGCGATCGGATCGTTGCGGGTCCGATAGGTCCAGACGTTGAGGTTCATCTTCAGCCGCAATTGCTCCATGAAAGCGTGCGTTTCCGGAAACTGATACCCGGTGTTCACCCAGATGACACGAATCCCCGGCTTGGCGGAACTGGCCATGTGCAGCAGGACCGCCGAGTCGGCGCCGAAGCTGGAACTCATCACCAGTTCGTCGCCGAATTTCTCCACCGACCACTGGACGATTCTTCCCGGCTCAAACGTCTCGAAATCCGCGTTGAGCTTGTCCAGATCGAGATTGTCCGCCGTCGAAATCATACTTTCGCCGCCTTCGCCTCCACCAGCGCATCGAACCAGGCGCGCGGGATGCGCTGGCCGGCCGCTTCGCCGAGTTGGATGCTGGTTTTGTTGGTTCCGTGGAAATCACTGCCGCCGGTTTTTAGCAGATTATATTTCCGTGCCAGATCGGAATATTTTTTCACCAGCGCTTCGTTGTGATCGCTGTGCAGGACTTCGATTCCGGCCAAGCCCATGTCGATCAGGTCCTTGAGAATTCGCTCGAGTTGGCCGTCGTTTTCCGTGCGGAGCTGGACCGGATGGGCCAGCACCGGGATTCCGCCGGACTGGAGGATCATGGATATCGCCTGCTTGGGCGCGAGCCGTTCCTTATCGAAATACGCCTGGCCGCCGGGGGCGAGATATTTGTCGAATGCCTGTTTGATGGAACTGACGAAACCCTTGCGCTGAAGGATCGCCGCGATGTGCGGGCGGCCGATGACATTGCCGCCGGCTTCCTGCTCGACTTCATCCATCGTGATCGGAACGCCGAGCTCACGGAGTTTGGCGATGATTTTCGGATTGCGATTGTCGCGCCCGGCCAGGAGGGTCGTGGTCATGTCGGTGAGAACTGGGCTTTGCGGATCAACGCCGTAACCGAGCAGGTGCATGGTGCCGGGGTGCGGGAATTCGGCGGAGATTTCGATGCCGGGGAGAAAGTCGATGCCGAGTCGCCCCGCTTCTTTCGCCGCCTCGGCGACGCCGGCGATGGTGTCGTGATCGGTGAGGGAAAGGGCCGAAAGATTCCGCGCATGGGCCAAGCGCACCACTTCCGCCGGCGCCAGAGTTCCGTCCGACGCCGTGGAGTGGCAATGAAGATCGACATAATCCGATCGCATAATTATGCGTGCCCGCCACGCGGCGGCTCGCAAATCCCGATGGTATTCCCTTCGCAGTCCGTAAATGCCGCGAAGCGATAATTTCCCTCGCTCTTGGGATCTTCAGCCACCACCGACCGCGCCCGCAAAGTGGCGACGGTTCCTTCCAGGTCGGAGACAACAAAATACGGCGTCGCGCCGTGACCAACATTGGCGCCGGTTTCATCCGGATGCAGATCGAGTCGGAAATTCATTCCGTCATGCCGAAGAGCCGCGTAATTGGGCGCGGCGATAAAAATCGGCTTGAAATCAAAATGAGTCTGGTACCACTTGGCGGCCCGGCCGACATCGTGAACGTAGAGCATCACATGTGAGAATCGCTGCAACATCTTGACGCCTCAAAAATGCAACCGCCGAGGCGCCGAGGTCGCCGAGACAGACGCCGAGGAATTCAAATTCGATTTTTGCCACCGATGAACACCGATGGACGCGGATAAAAGCAATGCATTTTCCCCTCCCCTGGTACTCCGGGGGAGGGATAGGGTGGGGGCTTGGCGATCGACGTTCGACCCCCACTCCCGCCCTCCCCCGGAGTACCAGGGGAGGGGGAAGAGATTCGCATTTTTATCTGTGTTCATCGGTGTTCATCGGTGGCTAATTCTCTTATGCCGTCAGGTAACCGCCTTTGCGAAGATGTTCGAGAATGTTCGCGGCCGCGTCTTCGGGTTTGGATTTTTCCGTCTCGACCAAAATCTCCGGTTTTTCCGGGGCTTCGTAGGGGTCGTCGATTCCAGTGAATCCCTTGAGCTGGCCGGCGCGGGCTTTTTTGTACAGGCCCTTGGGATCGCGCTTCTCGGCTTCGCCCAGCGAAACATGCACATACACCTCGACAAATTCGCCCGGCTTCATGCTCGCGCGGACAGCATCGCGATCCTTTTTGTACGGGCTGATGAAGCTGGTGATGGCGATCACGCCGGCATCCGTGAACAGCTTGGCGACCTCGCCGATGCGGCGGATATTTTCCGCGCGATCCTCGGCCGAGAAGCCGAGATTTTTGTTCAGCCCCATGCGGATATTGTCGCCATCAAGGCGATAGGCGCTCTTCTTCTGATGCAGAAGCATCTGCTCGAGGATGCACGCGATGGTGGATTTCCCCGAAGCGCTCAACCCCGTCATCCAGACGGTGACGCCCTTCTGATTGAGCAATTGCTGCCGCTCCTCCCGGGAAACGGAGCCTTCGTGCCAGGTGATATTCGTTGCTTTTTGTTCGGCCATTCTACTCATCCTCAAATAAGGGCGTGCTGAGATACCGCTCGCCAAAACTACACATGATCGTCACGATCATTTTGTCTTTGTTCTCGGGTCGGGCGGCGACTTTGGCGGCGGCGGCGACGTTTCCGCCGGAGCTGATGCCGCCGAAGATGCCTTCTTCCTTGGCCAATCGTCGGGCCCAGATGAAGGCTTCATCATCGGTGATCTGAATCACCTCATCGACAATATCGGTGTGCAGGTTGCCCGGCACGAATCCGGCGCCGATGCCCTGAATTTTATGCCTGCCGGGCTTCACAGTTTCGTGATGCAAAGTTTGCGTGATCACCGGGCTGGCGGTCGGTTCGACGGCGATGGCTTTGAATGTCGGCTTACGCGGCTTGATGACTTCCGACACACCCGTGATCGTTCCACCGGTGCCGACACCAGCAACCAGAATGTCCACTTTCCCGCCGGTGTCCTGCCAGATTTCCTCGGCGGTCGTCTTGCGATGAATTTCCGGATTGGCCGGATTCTGAAACTGCTGGGGCATGAAACTATTCTTGTGCTCCTTGAGAATCTCCTCAGCCCGGTTGATCGAACCGCGCATGCCTTCCTCGGCCGGCGTTAGTTCCACCGTCGCGCCAAGCGCCTTGAGCAATCTTCGCCGCTCGATGCTCATGCTTTGCGGCATTGTGAGAATCAGCTTGTACCCGCGCGCGGCACAGACAAATGCCAATGCAATTCCGGTATTGCCGCTAGTCGGCTCGACGATGACGGTTTCCTTGTTGATCTTCCCATCCCGCTCAGCCGCGTCGATCATGGCGACGCCGATGCGATCCTTGACGCTGCCAAGCGGATTGAAGAATTCGCATTTCACCAGCACGATCGCCTGATCCTTGGGGATCAAACGATTGAGGCGCACCAGTGGCGTGCCGCCGATGGTTTCGGTGATGTCGTTGAAAATGCGTCCCTGCGGTTTTAGCGGCATAATCGGCTCCTTTGACCGGTCTATTCAAACACATTTCACGTTCGGCAGCGCGCTGGCGGCTCCTGTTTCAATCGGCGCGCCCACCAGATTTCCCCACTCGGTCCAACTGCCATCGTAATTTTTCACATTGCCTACACCCAGCAGATACTTCAGGACAAACCAGGTGTGGCTCGAGCGTTCGCCAATGCGGCAATAGGCGATGGTGGGCCGGGCAAAATCCACGCCGGCATCGCCATACAATTTCCGCAATTCCTCGGAACTCTTGAATGTGCCGTCGTCGTTGGCAGTTTTGGCCCAGGGGATATTCTTCGCTCCCGGTATGTGCCCGCCGCGCTGAGCGGTTTCGGTCATGCCCGGCGGCGCGATCACTTTGCCGCTGAATTCATCGGGCGATCGCACATCTACCAGATTAATCCGATTCTGATTCAGCGTGTTCATCACCTCGTCACGGTAAGCGCGGATGCTTTCGTTGGTGGCGGGGATTTTGTAATTGCTGCGGGGAAATTCCGGGCGATCCTTCACCAATTCCCGCTTCTCCAAATCCCATTTCTTCCGACCACCATTCATCAGGCGAATGTCTTTGTGGCCGTGGTAGGCAAATTGCCACAGCGCCCAGGCGGCAAACCAATTGTTGTTGTCGCCGTAGAAAACCACCATGTCTTCATTGCGAATACCGGCAGCGCGATTCAGATCGGCGAACGTGCGCGGATCGACCAGATCTCGCCTCACACGATCGTTCAAATCCGTTTGCCAATTCCACCCGATGGCATTGCGGATATGTCCCGTATCGTAGGCGGCGGTGTCCACATCCACCTCAACGATCTTCACGTTGGGATCGTTCAGATGGGCCGCCACCCATTCGGTTGTGACCAGCATTTCCGGTTGTGCATATTCACTGCTCATGGTCCACCTCTCGAAATATCTTCCTGGTTGAACAATTCCGTCGCCTCATCCAACAGCCAGCTCGTCAGATCGACCGGCTTGCCCTTGGCAATGGCGACGATGACATAACTGTAAAACGGCCAGGCGTGCTGGCGATCATATTCGCTCGGCCGAGCCGGATGATCCGGGTGGCTGTGATAAAATCCCAGCACCGCGAGCCCGGTTTCGCCAGACAATTTTTCCAATCGGATCAATTCCCGACCATCAAGCGAAAACCGATGATACTGCTCATCCGACTGAAAAGCATTGGTAAGCGGCTCGAGTCGCTTGACGATCCGGCGAGTCACTCCGGCTTCGGTCATATCGGTTCCCAGCATGGCTCCGCAGCATTCGTTGGGATATGCCGCGACGCCTTCGGTCTCAATCTGTTTCACCTGTTCGGGGGTAAACGCGATCATGGAAGGGTCTCCGACAATCCATCGCTCTCGCGCCAGAAATCTTCCGAGAGATACTTGGCGGCTGAATCGCAGAAAATCGTGACGACCACGCCCTCTTTCAATCCCTTGGCGACTTCCATCGCGGCGAACAAATTCGCGCCGGAGGAAACGCCTACGAGCAATCCTTCCCGCCGGGCGAGTTGCAAAACTGTTCTCTGCGCATCTTCCGTGCCGACTTCGATCTGCCGATCGGCCAGCGTCGGATCATAAATCCCCGGCACCAGTGCGGTGGGCATGTGTTTCAATCCTTCCAATCCATGCAGCGGGGAATCGGGCTGCATCGAGATGCACTGGATGGCTGGATTTAATTCGCGCAGCCGGCGCGTGACGCCTATGAATGTTCCGCTGGTGCCCAGGCCGGTAACGAAATGCGTGATCCGGCCATTGGTCTGCCGCCAGATTTCCATCGCGGTGGATTGGTAATGCGCTTTCCAGTTGGCGTCGTTGTTGTACTGGTCGGGATAAAAATATTTATCCGGGTCAGCTTCTACCAATTTCTTGACATGCCGCTGCGCGCCGTCGGTGCCTTCGGTCGGATCGGTCAGCACCAACTCCGCGCCATAAGCCAGCAGGCATTGCCTGCGTTCCATGCTGGCATTTTTGGGAAGGCAGAGTTTGACTTTGTATCCGCGCTCCGCCCCGATCATGGCGTAGGCGATTCCGGTGTTGCCGCTGGTGGCATCGATGAGGATTTTGTCCTTGGTCATCAGCCCCCGCCGCTCGCCGTCGAGGATCATGTTCAGGGCCGCCCGATCCTTGATGCTCCCGCCTGGGTTGTACCACTCGGCCTTGGCGTACACCTCCACCGGCGCAACCGATTCCGTGAGCCGCCGAAAGCCAACCAACGGCGTATCGCCGATGAGATCGAGCACCGAGCTGACTTTCTTTCGCGGAATGGCCGCCACCTTTACCATGTCATTCCCTAATCAACCGAAACCATCGCCCGCCAAGGCGGGCCGCTAAACATAGTGCATCACATCGCAACGCGGTAATTCCTAGTAATGCTAGGGAGAAATAGGATTTGGTTCAAGGATGGCCTCGGATTGGCCAAATCCTCAATCGAGATCGGCAATTGCGACCCATTTTAACACATTTTTTAGCCGCGTCGCTTGCCGACGCGCGATGTGCCCTACCGCCCCCGGCGCGTCCATTGTTTGTAACTGGCTATCAATCCAATCCGCCCAGCCGGTTCAAGGGACGCCTATTTGTTCAATTTATCGGGAGACGTTGCGAGACAGCTCAATGGCTATCCAATTTCTTTTCGCCAAGAAGAATTGCGAGCATTTGATCGGGCCGGTCGAGAAATCCCCTGGTTATTTTGTAATGTTCCGTATCTTGATACGGGGTCTTAATGATTTCGGATCCCCCCAAGGTGTAAATCCAGGCGTTTGGGTAGGCCATGATAATCGGCGAATGCGTTGCGATGATGAACTGCGATCCACCTTGCACCAAATCGTGCAGCAATGATAGGAATTCCATTTGCCGCATCGGCGACAAAGCCGCTTCGGGCTCGTCGAGAATGTATAGCCCCGTTCCGAAGAAACGGTTTTTGAAAAGTGCAAAGAATGATTCGCCATGAGACTGTTCATGAAGTGGGATAGGACCATACGCTGGACCAATGGGGGGACTCGGCCCTGGTTCTTTGTCCAGTTCCTCAATCTGGGTCGCTACATTGAAAAAACTCTCGGCCCGTAAAAACCAGCAATCGCGCGGTCGGCAGATTGTCCGTTTCAATCGAATGAAATCGCAAAGTGAAGAATGCGAGGATCGGGTGCTGAATCTGAAATTCTTGCTACCGCCTTCGGGGTTCAA
>JBEKUH010000132.1:0-7221 GCA_049515255.1 Tepidisphaeraceae bacterium
CACCACCCGCAGTATCACCTTTTCCATCACCCATCGGCAGTATGATGATTTGCTCGATTTGAAGGAGCACAAGCGCAGCGCCACGCTCTCATCGCTTTTCCGGACGCTGGTTGAAGAGGGCCGGCAACGAATGGTGACGGAGCAATTGGCGGCCCAACGCGCGGCGGGCATCTGAATCCGCTATTCTCTTCCCGGCAGATTTTTAACCAGTCGATCGCATCCATGATCGACCTCACACCGCCAGGGCCGGTCCGGTGAATTTCTCGCGCTGCAGCCAACGCCCCAATTCCGCATCGGTAAGTCGCACCACTTCGCAAAGCAGTTTCCGCCGCGTTGCCACAACCGGCCCGGTGAACCCAGCGCCAGATGCTTTTTCTCGCAACCAAATCGCCAGCAACGTCCGCGCTTCGGTCGCCCCTAGCCCTTTCTGACTGCAATATGCCAGCCACAACCGCGTGAATTGCCGCTCCTGGGACAAGTCGAAAGCGGCTGGATCAAGCTCGGCGCCGGATGATTCCACCACCGTCGGAAGCGTGTCTCCATTCACCGGCGAAGGCACCGATCCAACCGCCGTCGGCGCCGGTGACGATGACCGTCGATCATCGGGACGCTGGCGATTCTCGCCCTTCCCCCGGTAAACCGGCTCATGCGTCCGATTCTGCGGGTCATTGTCCCCATCCGTCGCCAAGCAAAAGACTTGGATGAGTGCGGCCTTCATCGCAGCGGTCATCGCCTTGCTGGATGATTTGTCGCTGGAATCCATCGCCTCACCCAACGTGACACAAGCCACGCTGCTGCCATCCGGGGCGTAGAACCGGCACTCGACCGTTACAGTCGTGTATGTCAGCACCGTGCCGGTCTTGGATTCGCGCTCGACGCGATTCTGAGCGAGCAACAGCGGGGTTACAAACACGCCGGCCGACGCCAGGGCGGGCTGGAAGGCGTTGTACAGATCGTCGATGCCCCTGAAATCGTAGCGCGGGCCGTCATTTGTCTTGCGGGACTTTGGAATCGACCCGACTTCCCGCATCACCTGCGAGATGAGCCGGTAGATTTCCCCGCCGGTGGGCGCGCCGCTCCGGGCGATCAGGGCCGTTTGATCCGTTCCGTTCACTTGTTCCGGGATTGAATTTGTCATTGTCATTGGAAACCTCTCATTTTTTTGCGTTTTAATAGTTCGTTCACCACTTCCCCCCACCCCCGTGCGCTAGTCAGACCGGCTCAAACCGATCCGGCCGGCCCAAAACCGCCTCCCGGCGCGATTGCTCAAATTCCTCGTGCGCCCGCTCATGCATTTCATTCTGCCGAATCCGCTCCAGGTGCCTCGCCGCCGCATCCTCGCGCTCCTGCTCAATGATCGCGTTGGCCGAGTGCATGGCCCCCGTGGCGTGCTGCTGCACCTGCTGCCAGGCCCGGCCGCGCCCGCCCACAATCAGTGTAGGATCAAACCGCTGATACCGATCCTTGGCCTCACCGGCCGACGCGGCGACCGCTTCGAGCGCCGTATCGAGACCGATGCGCTTGAGCAACCCCCGCAACCCTTTCGCGTTCTCCGGCTTGCGGAAATGATTGGCAACGCTGTCGGCCAGCCCCGGCACGTTGTCGATGACCCATGCCAGGATGCAGGTATCGCAGATTTCCACGAGCTGACCGCCGATCACCGATCCGCCGGCCGTTGCCCCACATCCATGACAGCGACAGCCAGCGGTGGCCGCCACGGGCGGCGAGCGGAGTTGACCGCCGCCCTTGTTCGGTGCCGCCTGTGCGCAGATGCGGGAACTCTCGTCCGCAATCCGCTGTAACAACTCCCGGTCACTTAAATCTGTTGAACCCGCCGGCGCATTGTCCGGCAACGATGTGGACTGTACGGTAGACATGTAATCGCTCCTTTAAAGCGGTTGCCAGGGCCTGGGATGGTTGCACATCGCCAGGCCCACGTTGTTTCACCAGCACGTTGCTGATGATCGACAAAGTGTATGGCAAACAATACACATTATCAATGGAAAACCGGGGAAATCGGGGCGATTTTCCGGACACCTTGGCCAACTCATGTGCCGCACATAGGTTACGCACAAAAATATATTTTCACTTGACAAAGTATATGGTGTGAAATACTTTTCCCGTCGTCATGCCCAAGGGATTGGACATCATCGGCACCCACCAGGCTGCGAAAATCCTCGGACTCACGCCCGATGGCGTGATAAAACTTATCACCAAGGGGAAGCTGCCTGCGGACAAGCTGGGCCGCGACTACATCATTCGCCGGACCGATCTGGCGTTGGTGAAGGAACGGAAGATGGGCAGGCCGCCCGGCCGCAAGACGAAATGAAATGGCCCCGCGATGCTGATACATCCGGGGCCGGGCCGAACCTGTGAAGGAGATTCGACATGACCAGATTACTTTGGGCCGAACAATATCTCGAATTCAAGGCGCAATACCCTCACCACATCCTGCTTATCTGGCTCGCCGACTTCTACCAAGCCCTCTTCGATGATGCCGACAGACTGGCGTCGATCTCCCCCATCGCCTCAGAGCGAAGACGGGAAATCGAGGGTATTCCGACTGCCGCCATACCCCGATCACTTCTCGACCAGGAAATGGCGAAAATCGCCGCCGCCGGCCATCACGTTGCGATCTGCGAGCAATTTGACGCACAGAACGCGGTCGGAGGCCATCGGCCAATCTGGATATTAACCCGGCTGCTGGAACCTATGACACCGATTCGCGCCCCGGTGATTTTTCGCACGGCTACCGGACAAGAGCTTTTCACCATTCAATTCCAGATCAATGACCCGGATTTTGTGGATGACATCTTGCAACGCATCGGGGATTTGATGCCAGAGGGTTACCAGTGCGTTCCTGGAGAGGGGGCCGGGCGATGATCGAACGAAAGGCGACCATGCGCGGTTGGGATTCCAGAAAAGACTTCATCGCCTGGGCCAACGAACTCGGCTACTTCCCCATGCTGGACCTTATACCGGAAATCCATGTGCTGCGCCGCCACCTCGACAAATTGATGGAGGGGACCGATGGCTGGCGCGGCATCGAAAGCATCCACCGACATGCGGAGTTGGCGATGCGCTGGATCATGCCACGTCACAAACCAGGCATGGACCGTCGCCAACTTCGCGAGATTTCGCTCGAAGGATTCCTGCTCATCAGCTGGATGCTTCTTGAGGAGACCGAGCATGTTGTTCCGCCGGCGTGGCTGAAGCATCGCCCGGCGTATGTCATGGAATAGGAAAGGTAAGGCGGCATGGCGAGCATTGGAAAGCAGCCCGACGGAAAAACGCGGATTCGGTTCTACGGCACCGATGACAAGCGCTACACGATCCGCCTGGGCGCCGTGAGCGATGACGTCGCCCAACGGTTCCGACAGAACCTTGAACAACTGCAATCCCACGTCCGCCACAACATGCCGTTGGATCCCACAACCGCCCGATGGGTCGATCGGCTTTCAGAAAAGCATCATGCCACGCTGGCCAGGGCGGGATTCATCGCATCACGCGACCACGCCGCCGCCAAGCTGGGGGAATTCCTGAATCGCTGTTTTGAGTCGATGGATGTGAAAGACGCGACGACGACGGCATACGCCAACGCACAACGCAATTTACTCACCTGCTTTGGCACTGACCGGCCGCTACGGACAATCGGCCAGACCGATGCGGAGGAATTCAAGCGATGGTTAAAGGACGTGGAAAACCTGTCGGATGCAACGGCATCCCGCCGGATCGGCATGGCTAGGATGTTTTTCGGGCGCGCCGTCGAACTGGAAATGCTGACAAAGAATCCATTTGAAAAGATCAAGGCGGGGGCTCAGATCAACGCCAAGCGGGAATTCTTTATCACCCGCGAAATCGCCGACAAGCTGGTGGCAGTGTTCACCGACGCCGAATGGCGCCTACTTTTCGTCCTCAGCCGATATGGTGGGCTGCGCTGCCCGTCAGAACATCTGGCCCTTACCTGGGGCGACGTGGATTTTCGCAACGGCGCGATCCGAGTGCCGGCGATAAAGACGGCCGAGCGAATGCTCCCGATGTTTTCCGAACTCCGACATGCCCTCGAAGATGTGCATTATCTCGCTGAATCCGCCGGGCCGCGTCTACGGCCCACCGATCCGGTGATTACAAAATATCGCAGCAGCAACGCCAACCTGCGCACGCAATTGCTGCGATACATCCGTCGGGCCGGGCTGATGCCATGGCCGCGGCTATTCCACAACTTGCGGGCGAGCCGGCAAACCGAATTATCGGATAGCTTCCCCGAGCATGTAGTGTGCGCGTGGATGGGTAACAGTCAGCGCATCGCGCGAAAGCATTACCTGCAAGTGACCGACGATCATTTCAAACGTGCCGTCGCGCTGGCCCCAAATCCGGCCCCGACAGTGCCGGACAACATGGGCCAGCAGGGGCAAGCCTCACACGAAAACGCCGAAAATCCCTCGGAAACGCCGACAGGTGCAGATTTGCAGCAAACCCCAAATGGGCGATACAGGACTCGAACCTGTGACCCCCAGCGTGTCATGCTGGTGCGCTAGCCAACTGCGCCAATCGCCCTTAGTTATCGATGCTATCCGCGTCCATAGGCATCGGCAAGCTGAACATGGCGCTCACGGGGCAGTCGGGGCTGATCAACAGCCCGCTGAACGTCGTGTCGCCGCCATTTGCGGGCACAGGCAACGCACGACGACGAGTCGTATCCACCGAAAGAAACGGCGAGGAGGAGTAGCGACGCATGGGCCGAAATTGGCGACGACCCGAAGGGTTGCGTCCAGAGGGGCCGTTCGCGTCGTCATCGCTCCTCGGAGGGTCGTGATTTTGACCCGCCTCGTCGCGATTCCTAGCGCCCGGTCTCTCTTGACGCAACACAGATGCTTCATGAAAAGGAGCACCGCTCTAGAAAACTACTTCACCATTTCTTACCCAGCTTGTCGATTCCCGACTTGGCCAAATCCGCCGGCGTCATGGCGATGCGCATTTTCACATCGGCATTGAATGCGAGAAACCACGGCTCAGCCACCGCGGGAATTTGCGATGCCTCTGACATCTCAACCACGGCCACCGCGCCGCGATGTCCATCCTGTTCTGTGAAATAGATGGTTTCCGGCGTGGTCGCTTTGAGAATCTGTTCCATCTTCGCGCCGACCGTGCCGTCACGAACGAAGGAATTGAACGGTTCATGGGGAATGCTGATCTGCAGCAATATTCGCATCGCGACTCCTGTTAAAGAAATGTGAACGCTCTTCCGCAAAGGGGTGATAAGCGCTCAGTCAATGAATGTCCAATCTTCTGTAGATTGGGCGCTGACGGATTTCCGCAATGGTGCTACGGTGGAGGTCGCTGGAACCATTAACCAAAGGAGCCGTGCACCATGGGACGTGAAGATATTGCAGCGGGGCGAGCCAAACAGACCCGGGGAAAATTGAACGACGTCGTCGGCGCCATCAAAGGCGACTCCGGCCAACAGCTTAAAGGCAAGGCCCAGAAGACGGCCGGCAAAATCCAGGAACGGTTCGGCAAAGCCACCACCAAGCGGTGATAGCTTTGGCGATCGCAAAGTAACCCTGGCAACACGCCCGCAGACCGCGGGCAATGGAGTCATCATGCATGAAATGCTGCTATCAATGTTCGCTCCCAGCATGCCGGTCCTCGGCACGCTCATCTGGGTCGGCGGTGGATCGGTGGGCCTGATCGTGCTCATCGTAATCCTCGTTTTGATCCTCCGCTGAACCCACCAAAAATATTCCCGATTTTCCCCTTGACAGATCGGGATATGTTAGGGTACAATCCGCGTCATGCCGTTAGATTCCCCGTTTAGCGTCGCCGGCCTCGGCGACCGAATGGTCCGACCGCAACGATCTCAGCAAATATCGACGAGAATGAATGGAACACAATGGAACAGTTTGGAACACTTTTACCCCCTCCCCCGTCAGACGGTCCTCATCAAATGCAACAAAATGCAACAGATTGCATCATTTACCCCCCCCTCCCCCCAGCGATCAAACCCGCGGAAGCTTCAGCTCCGCGATCGCCCGGCACTCTGTCAGGAGGGGTTCAACGACGGCAAGATCCAGCACCGAAGCCGCATCGCTCTTGGCATTTTTAGGATCGGGATGACATTCCAGAAACAGTCCATCCACACCCGCCGCCACCGCCGCTCGCGCCAGCAGGGGGGAAAACCTTGGATTGCCCCCGCTCTGAGTTCCCTGCCCGGCCGGTTGCTGGGTGCTGTGGGTGATGTCGAAAATGACCGGAAATCCGATCCCCTGCATGACCGCGATGGCCGTGAAATCGTTGACCAATCGGTTGTATCCGAAGAAAGTGCCACGCTCGGTGAAGAGGATGTTGTGATTGCCCGTGGATTTAATTTTGTCCGCTGCATTGGCCATCTCCTGCGGGGACATGAATTGGCCCTTCTTCACGTTGACGAATTTCCCCGTCTGACCGCAGGCGATGAGCAGATCAGTCTGCCGCGCCAGGAATGCGGGGACTTGCAGAATATCCACCACCTTCGCCGCCGCCAAAGCCTGATCCGGCTCATGTATATCGGTCAACACCGGAATCCCCAATTGATTCTTCACCCGCTCCAGCACGATCAGCCCATCGATCAACCCCGGCCCTCGAAAACTGGAATTGCTGGACCGATTCGCCTTGTCAAAGCTGGCCTTAAAAATAAACGCCAGTCCCAGTTTGTCACAAATCTCTTTCACCCGCCCGGCGATGAGCAAACATTGATCGGCCGACTCAATCACACACGGCCCGGCAATGACAAACAGCGGAAACTTTTTCTTATCGGTAAACGCCAGCATGAGAATTCCAATCAGCCGTCAACAAATTACACGATCCAGACGACGCTCACAACGAAATGGCCTTTTGGCGACGGAATGAAGAGATTGAACCACGAAGGCACGAAGACACGAAGCGGCTTTCGTGGTTCCAGAACTCTTCAGCGAATTTCACATTTGCATTTCCCAATTTTTGATTCGAGTGCGCGGCTTGGGAAAGTGCGTCGAAACGTCAAGAGTCGCTTAGAGCCTTCGTTGATATCGTCGCGTTTCTTGTTTTTTCGACCAATTTTTCTGACATCCGTTCAAATGCAACCGCCGAGTCGCCGAGAGCGCCGAGGCAGATGCCGAGGGAAGAAAAATCCGAGCAACCATGGATTGCACGGATGGACACGGATAAGAACCAAATCTCTGCGCATTTATCCGTGGCCATCCG
>JBEKUH010000133.1:0-7190 GCA_049515255.1 Tepidisphaeraceae bacterium
GCCACCGCCAAGGGAACCGTGAAGAAAACCGCGCTCAGCGCTTACTCCAACATCCGCAACAGTGGCCTGATTGCGATCGGCTTGGAAGAGGGGGATTCGCTGATTGATGTCGCTGTCACGGGCGGCAAGGATCACATCATCCTCGGCACGCGCAGCGGATTGGCGATTCGATTCGAGGAAACCGACGTCCGCGCCATGGGCCGGCCGGCGGGGGGCGTTACCGGCGCGAGATTCAAGCGGGAAGGCGATGCGGTCGTCGCCATGCTGGTCGTCGCCAACGGCGAAAATGCCGGCGTGAAGGTGCTCACCGCATGTGTCAACGGCTACGGCAAACGCACCCCCCTGGAAGATTATCCGGTCAAAGGCCGAGGCACGCGCGGCGTGATCAACATCGACGCCAACGAACGCAACGGCGACGTGGTCGGCATGAAACTCGTGACCGACACCGACGAGGCGATGCTGATCACCGAAAAAGGAATCCTCATCCGCACGCGCGTCGCCGAGATTCGCGAGACCGGCCGCAACGCCGCAGGAGTGCGATTGATCAAAGTGGATGAGGGGGACAAGCTCGTGGCGATGGCCAAGATCGACAAGGAAGAGGCGGAAGAGAAGCCGGACGCGCAGGCTGGCGGCCCGAAAGACGACGATGGCCAAAAACCCGTCGAAGAGAATTGAGTGGCTCGCCACCACCGCGCTGGCCGCCGGCGCGACGGCCATTGGTTATGCATCGGCGGGGGCGACGCTGGGATTATTTATCGCCGGATTCTTCGCGGTCACTTTCCTGACGCCGATTTTTGTGGCGCGGGGCTGGCCGATGGTGATCGCGGCGACGATCGGCGCGGCGGGGGTATGGCTGATCGGAGTGATTTCAGCGGGGGATCGGATTTCGGAATGGTTTTCGATTGTGATGGTGCTTTTGGGATATGGACTTTTCATCAGCGGTGTCGGTGCGGTGTGCCGGTGCATCGGAATTGGAACTGTCTCCGCCGGAGCGATTGGCATGTTGCTGGGCATCGCATGGCTGACCTGGCCGATCTGGCTGCGGGTCTCCGATGCGGGTTGGACCAACAGGCTGGTCGAACTCCATCCGCCGCTGGTGGCCAATGGTGTTTTGCATAAGGAACAGCCCTGGACCGAACGGGTGGTGGCGTATCATCTGACGGATTTGGATCAGAATGTGCCGATCCAATTGCCGACATCCGGAATTCCGTGCGCGGCGGTGAGCGGAATTACTGGCCTGGCGCTTTGGTTTGCGGCAAGGGCTCGAACAGGGCGTCGCGGAGCCGCTGCATCGCCCGTGGGGAACTGATTTCCCGCTTGCCGAAACCCGGCATCGCCCCAGCCGCGACGGCGGCGGCCTGGGCATCGGGATAATTGCTGACCAGCATCATGCGGAGAGTCGGGAATTTTTGGCGAAGTGCTGCGATCATCTCGACGCCGGTCTCGGGCTCGTGGCCGTAGAGCTCGCGGTTGAGCAAAACCAGATCAACCCCATCGCTGACGGCGGCGAGCAAGGATTGGTCATCTTCGGCCAGGGCGATCACGGCATCCGGCGCGACCGACTTGACGGCCCGGCGAAGATAAGTGGAATCCGGTCCACAGTGGCCGACGAACAAAACTTTCCTGGGCGGGCTCATGCAGGGATGATAGGCGAAGGAACCGAAAAAGTGGACCGAGGTTGACGACCCAAGCCGCGGGGACGATGTTTATCCGGCGAGAGCGCGATGGCGGAAAAATCACTCAATCAACAGGTTCACATGGATTTGATGGCCGGCATCGAGGCGCATAAAGCCGGCCGGTATCAGCAGGCGGAGGCGATCTACCGCTCGATTCTGACGAAATACAAGCCGGAGCACCCCGATGCCCTGCACCTGCTTGGAGTTTTGGCACATCAATCGGGCCGGCACGAGATGGCGCTGCAACTGATCGACCGTGCGCTGGCCATGCATCCCAATTCCTGGGAATACCACGGAAATCGCGGGCTGGTGCTGTCGCAGTTGGGGCGGCATAAGGAGGCCATCGTGGCGTCTCGCAGGGCGCTGGAGATAAAGCCCGATTTTCCCGAAGCCCACAACAACCTGGGCGCGGCGCTGTCGCAACTGGGAATGTTCGAGGAGGCGGCCGAATCACTGCAGACCGCGCTCAAATACAATCCCGATTACGCCGAGGTGCTCAACAATCTGGGCAACGCCTATTACAACCAGGGAAAAACAGAAGAGGCGATCAAGTCCTATACCCGGGCGGCGGAATTAAAACCCACGATGGCCGAGGCGCACAACAATCTGGGCAACGGATATCTCCAGAAAAAGGAGTACGACAAGGCGATCGAGTGTTACCACCAATCGCTGAAAATGAAGCCAACTTTCGCCACAGCCTACAACAACATGGGCAACGCGCTGAAGGAAAAGGGCGAGCTGATGGAAGCGGCCGCAGCGTATGAAAAGGCTATCTCGCTACGACCCAGGTACGCCGAGGGAAGCAACAATTTGGCCAATATCAAGAAGGACCTGGGCCTAATGACCGAGGCCCTGGCTTGGTATCGCAAGTCGGTGGAATACAATCCAAGTTTTGCCGCCGCCGACAGCAATTATGTTTATTGCCTGCAGTTTCACCCGGATTACGATGCGCCCACGATCCTTGCTGAAACGCGCAAGTGGAACGAGCGGCATGCCCGCGCGTTGACTGCCGCGGCACCGCCGCACCACAACGACCGAGATCCGGATCGCAAACTCCGCATCGGATATGTTTCACCGGATTTTCGGGATCATGTCATTGCGCGGAATTTGCTCCCCCTGTTCGAGCGGCATGACAAGAAGCGATTTGAGATTTTCTGTTATGCCCAGGTGGTGCGGACGGATGAGTTCAGCGACCGATTCAAAGCCGCGTCGGATGAATGGCGGCAGATCGTTGGAATCAACAATGAAAAAGCGGAGAAAATGATCCGAGAAGACAAAATCGACATACTCGTCGATCTCTCGCTACATCTGGCCGCCAATCGGTTGCTGATCCTGGCGCGCAAACCCGCGCCGGTGCAGGTGACATTCGGCGGATATCCCGGCACGACCGGCATGGATGCCATCGACTATCGCCTGACCGATCCGTATCTCGATCCCCCGGGACAAAACGACCAGTTCTACAGCGAGCAATCTTTTCGCCTTCCGGATAGTTTCTGGTGTTACGAGCAATCGGCCATGCAGTGCCCGGAAGATCCGCCCAACCCGCTGCCGGCGCTGACGAACGGATATATCACTTTCGGTTGCCTGAACAATTTTTGCAAAGTGAACGATCAGGTCATGGAGTTGTGGGCGCGGGTGATGAAGCGCGTGGAGAATTCGCGCTTGGTGCTGCTGGTGCCGCGAAGTCCGGCTCGGGATCGGATGCAGCAAAAACTTTCCCGCGAGGGAATTGATGCATCCCGCCTGGAATTCGTGGATCGGGTGTCGCGCTCGGAATACCTGCGGTTTTACGAGCGGATCGATCTGGGCCTGGATACATTTCCCTACAATGGTCATACCACCAGCCTCGATTCCATCTGGATGGGCGTGCCGGTGGTGACATTGGTGGGGAAAACCGTTGCCGGCCGCGCGGGATGGAGCCAGTTGTCCAATCTCAAACTGACCGAGCTGGCCGCGAACACCCCGGAGCAGTTCATAGATATCGCCACGAATCTGGCGGCCGCTACACCGCGATTGTCGGAACTAAGGCAAACCTTGCGCCAGCGGATACGAAGCAGCTCGATATGCGACGCCGATCGCTTCACGCGCGCCATCGAATCGGCCTATCGCCAGATGTGGCAAAAGTGGTGCAACCAATGAATCCAACCCAGCCCCCTAGCGCCGTGCCCGAAAGTTTTCGCCAGGCGCTTGCCGCGCTGCAGGCCGGCAATCTTCCGGAAGCGGAGCGATGGGCGCGGCAATTGCTCGTCGAGCGGCCAAATCATCATGCCGGCATTCATCTGCTGGGACTGGTGGCGTATCTGTCGGGTAAACATCAGGCCGCGGAGGAACTGATCAATCGCGCGATCTCGGCCGCGCCGCAGGTTGCCGAATATCACATCAACATGGGTCTGGTTCTGATCGCGCTGAATCGTCCGGATGATGCGATTGCTGCGTATCGACGGGCCATCTCCATCAAAGGCGATCGCTCCGATGCGCATAACAATCTGGGAAATCTGTTGCTCGCTCAGGGCCGGATGGAAGAGTCGGCCGAGTGTTTCCGCAAAGCGGTGCAGTTCACCCCCGATCATTTTGAGGCGCTGAACAATCTCGGAACGGTATTCCAGCATGCGGGTGAATTTGATCGGGCGATCGAGTGCTACCAAAAATCGCTGGCGCGAAATCCGAATTATGCCGAGGCCCACAACAACATGGGCAACTCGCTCAAGAGCAAGGGCCTGCACGCCGACGCGGTGGCCAGCTACGGCCGCGCGTTACAGGTCCAGCCCAACAATGGGCGATTCTGGAACAATCTGGCGCAGACACTGGTAGATGCGGGGGAATTTCAGCAGTCGATGACGGCGTTCGATCGCGCCATCGCCGCCGAGCCGCAAAATGCGATGATTTTCGGCAGCTGGCTGTACGCCATGCACTTTGCGCCCCAGATCGATCCGGAAAGGATGTTTCAGGAGCACCTGAATTGGGACACGCGCTTTGGCGCGCCGCTACGTCCGCAAATCCAACCGCATCAAAATGATCGCGATCCGGATCGACGGCTGCGAATTGGCTACGTGTCTGCGGATTTCCGCGAACATCCGGTCGCGAATTTTCTTGAGAGCTTTCTCCCTTGGCATGATAAGTCGAAATTTGAAGTCTTCGCCTACGCCGATCTCCGCAAATCCGACGAGCGCAGCGCGCGATTTGAGCGGATGGTGGGGCGCTGGCGGAATATCACCGCCATATCCGATGATCGCGTGGCTGGTCTGATCCGCGATGATCAGGTAGACATTCTGGTCGATCTTGGCGGGCATACATCGGGCAATCGGCTGCTGGTGTTCGCGCGCAAGCCCGCGCCCGTTCAGATCACTTATGTCGGATACCCGGACACCACGGGTCTTTCGGCTATGGATTATCGAATCACTGATGCACATGCCGATCCACCCGGCGCCACCGAGAAATTTCACAGCGAGCAATTGCTGCGGATGCCCGAATCATTTCTCTGTTTTGATCCCCCCGACGGTCTGCCGATGCCCTCGGCCACGCCCGCGATGCGCAACGGATTCGTCACATTCGGCTGCAGCAACGCGATGACGAAAATCAACCGGCCGATGCTGCTACTTTGGGCACGAATTCTTTCCGGGCTGCCCAATTCGCGCCTGGTCCTGAAAAACCGCAACATGAATGATCCTGATTTTCGCCGATTGGTCAGCGGTATCTTTGCCGCCGCCGGCATTGATCCAAGCCGCATCGAACTGCTCCCCTGGGCGCTTACTCGGCAAAAGCATCTGGAATTCTTTGAGCGGATCGACATCGCGCTGGATACGTATCCCTATCACGGCACTACAGTCAGTTGCGAAGGACTTTGGATGGGAGTTCCAATCGTAACATTGGCCGGGCAGATTCACCTCAGCCGAGTCGGCGTGAGCCTGTTGTCCAATCTTGGATTGCCGGAATGGATCGCGAGCAGTCCCGACGACTACGTCGATCTGGCGATCCGCCAGGGCGCGGATGTCGATGGATTGGTTCGCATCCGCGGCGAATTGCGGCAACGCATGAGAGATTCCATTCTGACCGATGGCAAAAAGTTCGCCGGGCAAATCGAAGAGCAATATCGAAATGTTTGGAGGCGATGGTGCGGCCGGGGAGATGCGACGGCATGAGCGCGGCGACGGTCCAGCAGGCCCTCGATCTGGCGCTGAGTGATTTGCGCGCGGGACGCCTGCAGGCGGTGGAAGCGAATTGCCGGCAGATACTGGCCAAATTTCCCGATCAGCCCGACGCCATGCACATGCTGGCGGTGGTCGCGCACCGTGTTGGGCGAACGGATGTTGCTATCGATCTTTTGCGGCGCGCCGTCGCCGTTGCGCCCAGCCATCTGGAAATTCTTCGCACACTAGGGTCGATTTTGATTACATCCGGAAATTTCGAGCCGGCCATTGTTTTTTTTGGTCAAGCGGTGCGGATCGCACCAAATGACGCCGAAATCCTCAATAATCTCGGCACGGCATTGCAGGAGACCGGTCAAATACAATCGGCGGCAGAGGCGTTTTCCCGGGCCGTCGCGTGCCAACCGGAAATGGCCGAAGCACATCTGAATCTCGGCGGCGCTTGCGCGGCCGCTGGGGATATCAAAAAAGCAGTGGATTGTTTTCGGCGCGCTCTGGCCATCAATCCGGATCTGGTGCCGGCGCTGAACAATCTCGGCACCGCGCTGATGGAATTGGATGATTTTGACGGGGCCGTGTCGCTGTTGGAGCGCGCGGTTGAAGTCGATCCGAATCTGCCGCAGGCGCACAACAATCTTGGGTTGGCGCTGGACCATCAAAACCAGCCAGATCGCGCCATCGCTGAATTTCAACACGCCATCGCTTTGCAGCCGCAATATGCCGAGGCGCACAACAATCTCGGCTCGGTCCTGATGAATATTGGCAATCCCTCCGCGGCGGCCGTGGCGTTTACCGAGGCGCTTAAGGCTTCGCCGCGGCATGCTATCGCTCACAGCAATTTTATCTACAGCCTGAATTTCTCTCCCGACACCACGCCGCATCGAATTCTGGAGGAGCAGAAGAAATGGGAACAACTGCAGACGAAGCGGGAATGGGTGGACGGCAGAAAATTCAGCAACGATCGCTCGCGGGATCGTCGACTGCGGGTGGGATTGGTCTCGGCGGACTTCCGCGAGCACGTGGCGGGGTGGAATCTTTTGCCGATCCTGCGGGAGCATGATCGTCAAAAGCTGGCGTTGATCTGTTACTCAAATCTGAAGAACCCTGATGTGATGACCGAACGAATGCGAGGCGAAGTCGAGGGCTGGCGATCGATCGCTGGAATGGAAGATGGCCGAGCCGTCGAGATGCTAGTCGGGGATCAAATTGATGTTCTGATTGATCTGTCGATGCACTCGGCTGGCAATCGCCTGGGCGTTTTCGCCCGTCGGGCCGCTCCGGTGCAGATGACGTATCTGGGCTACTGCGGCTCGACCGGGCTGAGCACGATGGATTATCGTTTGTCGGACCCATACCTGGATGATGCCCA
>JBEKUH010000134.1:0-6976 GCA_049515255.1 Tepidisphaeraceae bacterium
CCCGGTGTAAAATCGATCCAATCGGGACCATGGTAATAGCCGAAGGTATATGGGAAAAACCACTTTGGAGATGGTTTCGCCCATGGGTTCCAGGTTTTGGAATACGGCTTTACATTTCGTTCAAACTCCATCCGCACAATGCCGTCATATACTAAGATTTGGGCCCCTTTTGCCGGACCATTATTCAAATCGGGCCCAATACTCAGATTTCGCGCGCCCAGACAGCTGATAATCCACAGCATTGTTGAAACCACACACAATGTCAGTGATGCCCCGGCAAGCATTTTGAACAGGCGGAGTTTCATCCGGAAATATATTACCCGACTTTAATTTTTGAATCAGTGAAAATATGCGCGTGAATATGCGCGTATTTTATCCTGTTTATTGGTGTATGCCGGTGTCTATTAGGGTATAGGAGCGATTTGAATAGGAGGGCAAAAAATGCAAAAAAATACCGGAAAAACCGTGTTATTTTGCAATTGCGGCTGACAGGAGTCGAACCTGCACGTCTTTTGGACACTAGAACCTGAATCTAGCGCGTCTGCCAATTCCGCCACAGCCGCGACGGACCGGGAATGATACGAGCGCGATTCCGGACGAGCAAGAGAGTGAACCACAAACCAAGAGATTGAACCACTAAGACACGAAGGCACTAAGCGGCTTTCGTGGTTCTAACGCAACTCTGCGAATTTAACCTTTTCATTTTTTAGATTTTGAATTGAAAAGCTCATTTCGCCCAGTCCCTCTGGAGCGAGAATAGCCGCTTCGTGCCTTCGTGGCTTCGTGGTTCATTTTTTTCTCCGCTTTGACGTTTGAGACCGATTTGCCTACCTTTCACAAAAACAAAAAGGAATAACGCAATGCCCCAATTTAAAGATGTAACCGCGCCCAAAGATGGGGAAACGATCACGATTTCCGGCGGTCGGCTCACCGTGCCCAATCAGCCGATTATTCCATTCATCGAGGGCGATGGCACAGGCCCGGACATCTGGCGCGCCAGCCAGCGCGTTTTTGATGCGGCCGTCGATAAGGCATTCGGCGGAAAGAAGAAAATCGCTTGGATGGAAGTCTTCGCGGGTGAAAAAAGTTTCAATAAATTCAACAGTTGGTTGCCAGACGACACCGTGGATGCCTTCAAGGCATTTCTCGTCGGGATCAAGGGACCGCTGACCACACCCGTCGGCGGCGGCATTCGGTCGCTGAACGTCGCCCTGCGGCAAATGCTCGATCTCTATGTTTGCCTTCGCCCCGTGCGATATTTCGCGGGTGTGCCTTCGCCAGTGAAACGCCCGGAGAAAGTGGACATGGTGATCTTCCGCGAAAACACCGAAGATATTTATGCCGGCATCGAATACGCCGGCGGATCGCCCGAGAGCCAGAAAATCCTTGATTTCTTTCAGCAGAATTTCCCCAAGGAATTCAAGAAAATCCGCTTCGGCACCAAGGATGCGTCGCAGGTCTGGCAAAAGCAGCTCGAAAGCATCGGCGCGCCTAAGCGCGACATGGGCGTCGAAGTGGGCATCGGCATCAAACCCATCAGCTATCTTGGCACCGAGCGGCTGGTCTACACCGCCATCGGCTACGCCATCAAGCACAAACGCAAGAGCGTCACTTTCGTACACAAGGGGAACATCATGAAGTTCACCGAAGGCGCGTTCCGCGACTGGGGTTACCGCGTCGCGAAGGATTTTTTTGGCGCAATCGAAATCGACGGCGGCCCCTGGTGCAAAATCCCCGACGGCCGGCCGGGCGCGGGAATCATCATCAAGGATTCCATTGCCGACATCACGCTCCAGCAGGTGCTCACGAGGCCCGAGGATTTTGACGTGATCGCCACGCCGAATCTCAATGGCGATTATCTCTCCGATGCCCTGGCCGCGCAGGTCGGCGGAATCGGCATCGCCCCCGGCGGCAACATCAACTACATCACCGGCCATGCCGTCTTCGAAGCCACCCACGGCACCGCCCCCAAATACGCCAACCAGGATGTCGTCAACCCCGGCAGCGTGATTCTTTCGGGCGTGATGATGCTGGAATATCTCGGCTGGCAACCCGCAGCCGACCTGATCATCCACAGCCTGGAGCGCACGATCGCCGCCAAGACCGTCACCTACGATTTCGCTCGCCAGATGGAAGGGGCCAAGAAGATCAAATGCAGCGAGTTTGCGACGGAAATGATCGGGAATATGGGGTGATTCGGAGAAAGAATTTCTACCACGGAGACACGGAGAGCACGGAGAAAGCAAAACTGTTTAGCCGCGACCCGCAGGGGAGCGCGTTGCTTGATGAGATATTTACACATTCAAATTCAACGGGACAGCAATTGGCTTGTGGCGCAAGCCCTGGAGGAACCGGCGATCATCACTCAAGGTCGAAGTCTCGACGAGATCGTCACCAATGTCCGCGATGTCGTCCAACTGCTCTTTAACGAATCGGACGCGCAGCTCGAACTTTTGGTGAAAGCCGACACACCCGTCGGAACTAAAAAGGCGCGTTCTCGTCGGCGACGGACCCGGGCCGCCTGATCTGATCCCATTATTTCGCCAACCGCACCACAAAATACGGCTGCCCCCGGAAATTCTCGGCGAAGCCGGGATAAATCCCCGCGCCGTCTGGCGTGCGCCACTGGAAATAATATTGCAATGGGAATGGCGAATCGGTGAATGAGCCGTCAATCGTCGCATCGATGGATTCGTATCGCTGCCGCATGTTGATGTATTGGTACGGCTCCGCCTGATTCAGATGCCGATAGCAAAGGCGAAGCGAAACCGGCGTCTTGGGCACAGGAATCTGAATCCGCAGCGAATCGCCGCGATGAATTGATTTCGGCGGCTGATATTGAATGTCCGGCATTGCCGGCGGCTTGGGCGGGTTGGCGATTTCATCCAGCAGCGCCGCCAGCGTCTGCGGATCGGTTGCGTTGTTGTTCGCCGGCGGCGGGAGACTCTCGATGGCGGAAATATCTTTCTCGATGGCCGCCAATCGGTCGAGCCAATGGCCGCGAAGTTGTGGTTCCGGGCCGAAGGTGATGTCCTTTGCGTAAGCGCCGGAGGCAACGCGTGCCAATGCCGACCACGCGTCCCGCGCCAGCCGATACGAATCCAGCGCCGCCTGATGCGCCGGTTCGCTCGCGGTTTGTGCATAAATTTCCAGTAGAACGGCCGCGCGCATTTTAGCGGCGAAGAATCGGCCGAGGCCTCGCAAAATCTGCAAGTCGATTGCGGCGCGAATGTACCAATTGCTCGGCTCCGTCGCCGCCGACAAATCCTCCGCCCCGCCGGACCATGCATCGAGTTGCGCGGCAACTTCGAGCGGCGTGATCTTCGGCAGCGGAATGCCTTTCAACCGCGCATCGGCAAATTCATTGCAACCGGCGAACAACTGCGGGTCGAGCGAACTGACATTCCCAAAAATCTTCGGCGCCGGCGTGTCGGTGTACGGACCCGGATTGGCTTCATCCACCAGCGACATGTTCAGATACATCTCCGGCCAGTAATCCGCATTGGCGGCCGAGGGATCATGCGCGGTGGTGACCAGCGGCAAAATCCGGCTGGCGCTGCCGAGGGAGGTTTCCATATTTCCGACGTCGCTTCCGAAATCATGCTGAAGCTGTCGCCGCCAGATTTCCGGCGGTGAATCCGGGTTAAATCCCAGCCGACCCCAAAGACGGTAGGTGTAAAGAAATTTCCGCCAGTCCCCGCCAATCGGTTTGATGCCCGCATCGGCATAACCGTCACGGCCACCCGGCAAACCCGATCCCTTTCGGCCCTTGAACGAGAGCGGATCGAAAACTTCAAATCCATCGCTGCCGCAGAAACCAAACGCCTTGCTGTAATCGGCGGCGAATGTTGGATCGCCCCAGAGCAGAAGCCGCTGTGTGCCGGGCCAGATGCGATGGACGATGGAATATTTCCGATCTTCGGTGAGCAGATCGCCGAATCCATATCGCAGAAAGCTGCGCGATCCGGTGCTAAGCGCCATGAATCCGGAGTCCGGTCGATCCTTGGGCATTTCTTCCATGCGGATCGAACTCTGGTGATACGGCAACCCCATGTGTTCGGCCCAGAATTTCGGCGAAAGGGTCACCGCCAGTCCAGTCGCCTGGGCGACGTCGATCATTTTCTGATCCATGCCCTTGGCGTGCATATCGATGCCGAGGGGCCGACCGGTGCGGACGATGCCGTCGAAGATGGTTTTCCAGATATCGTACGAGCCTTCGGGAACGCCGCTCTCGCCGTGGATGCGGAATGTCACGCCGGTGATTCCGGGGCAGGCTTCCAGCAATTGGTGCAGGGCGTCCCGGCAATAGGCGGCCTGAGTTTGGGGTGTCAGGCCATCGATGACATAATTTGCTTTGGGACTGTTTTCCCATTGAAAAGCGTGCGTCCAGATTCCGAGTTGGAATTGCAATCCGAGTAATGCGCACTGGTCGGAAATGAACTTCAACATCTCCAAGTTCTGATCTCGCTCGGCATCGGAAAGTCCGACCACTTTCACCTTGTATCCCGGTACGGAAAGCAAAAACGGATAGGCGAAATAAAAGTATGTGTCGGTTAATCCGCGCGGCGCATCGTATCCCAATCCCAGCGCCAGATTGAATCGGTTGAACCGCTGGGTGACCAGCATGGAGAGATAATTTTGCCAGAAATCGCGGTCGTTGAACCAGGGTTTGTCTTCCAACTCGCTGACAAACAATCGCATGACACTGCGAACCTGATTGGCTGGCGATTCCAGCGTGATGGGCGTTTCGCGCAAAGTCGCCAGCGGATCGTCGGATCGCTCAACAGCATCGGCCAATTCTGTCAGGGCATAAACCAGCCCGCGCGGGTCAGTGCCGGCGGCGTGGAGGTACTGGCGCGACTGGTATTGAAATCGGGCCAGAAAAACCGATTCGGGTTTGACCGAGTCGCCGAAAATATTCTTATCCTCTGGCGACAACCCCGGCGGGAAGCCGGCGACGGGACCGGAGGCGATGACGCACAGGGCCGCATCCGGAACCTGATCTGGCTGTTGGCAAATCTCGACATCAACTCCGCTCGCCTGCAGCGCTACACGCAACTGTTGGACGGCCCACTGCCCTTGTCGCGAGGCTGCAACAGGATCATCCAGTGAAGCCGCGATGGCGATACGATCTGGCGGCGGCAGCGGCGTTGCTGGCGCGGGCGGCGAGGATTTGGCGATTGACTTGGCGTGGATTGATTCACATCCCAGCAGCGCCTGCGTCGCCGCCAATCCGCCCAGCGCCCCCGCCTGTTTTAAGAATTTTCGCCGGCCCAGATTAATGTTTTGTTTTTCCGCCATTCGGTTCTCTTGTCGCCAGAGTGTATCTCAATTCGGAGAAAATTTAACCACTAAGCCACGAAGGCACGAAGCGGTTTCCTTGGTTCCAGAACGGTTTTGCGAAATCTATGGTTTCATTTTTGATATTTGATTTCAGATGCACAGCTTGCAGAGTTGAATGGGGTCGTCGGAAACCGCTTCGTGTCTTTGTGGCTTAGTGGTTCAATATCTTCTGAATCGAAAAACCTGGCGCGTGGGAATGATGCAATCGGATTGGTGACGCTTGGTCGCTATACTCGGCCGACTAGGAGAATCTCATGCATCGGAAATTTGCTCGCCTGTTTCTTGCATTATTTGTCATTGTATTGACGGGGTGCGCCAGCAGCCGGAACCGGCCCATGATGACAGCGCAGCCCATCAGAAGCTTGGCGCGGTCAGAGCCGTTGATTAACGGCAAGAATCTTTCGCCTGATCTGCCGAGTGGGCAGAGTCTGGGAAATTTGCCGGTGAATGTGATCGTCAGCCCTGATGGCAAATATGCCATCACCAGCGACGTGGGGTATTTCGAATCGCTCTGGTCGGTCCGAACGGAAGATGGCAACGGTGTAGCGCACCTTGATTTCTCAAATCGCCGTTCCCGGGACATGTCGCCCGCCACCACCCGGCCGGGCGGCGAGGATTCTACCGCCGTTAACACGGTCGGCATCGGCCAGGGGTTGTACTATGGCCTGGCAATTTCGCCCGACAATATTTTGTACGCTTCCCAAGGCAATCAGAATGCAATTGCGACGATTCAGGTTGGTGATGATGGCTCGCTTAAACAAATGGGCGCCATCAGAACCAAGCCGAGCGATTTCCCCGCGGGCATCGCCTTGGACGGCAATGGCCGGCTTTATGTCAGCAACAACGCCTCGGCCGAGGCGGACAATCCGTACATGCTTCCGGGCAGCATGAGTATTTATGACACCAAAAGCAGGCAGGAGCTCGGCCGATTCCGTTTCACCAACAGCCACGGCGGAACCAGCAATTTCCCGCTGGGCATCGCCGTCTCGCGCGACGGCACCGAAACTTACGTGGCCGCCGAGCGCGACGATGCCGTGTATGTGCTGGATACGCATGATCCATCCAACATCACGCAAACGCAGAAAATCGATACGGGCGCGCATCCGGTGGCGCTGTTGTTATCACCGGATCAATCCAAGTTGTATGTCTCCAATTCGCTGAGCGACACGATCTCCGTCGTGGATACGTCCACGAATCAGGTCGCCGCGACGGTCCTGCTGCGGCCGAGCATGGCGCGCGATCTGCCCGGCGTCACGCCGTTGGGCATGAGCCTGTCACCCGACAACAAACGCCTCTACGTCGCATTGGGCGACATGAATGCCGTCGCCGTCATCGATACCGGCGATCAACCGACGTTGCTCGGATATATCCCGGCCGGTTGGTATCCCACCGGCGTTGTGGTCACGCACAATGGCAAGCAGCTCCTTGTGGTCAACGGCCGGGGAACCAATGTTCGCAATCCCAACAATGTTCCCGACCCGCATGATCCAACCCGAAGAAATGCCTACGTTCTTAGTATCGTCGAAGGCAATTCGGTCGCGCTGGCCATTCCTGATGACGATGATCTCAAGAAATCGACGGCCGAGGTTCTGGCCGAAAATCGTCTGGATACGCTGGCCAATCAGCCCAATCC
>JBEKUH010000135.1:0-6888 GCA_049515255.1 Tepidisphaeraceae bacterium
CATCAAGCAAGCCGCCGGCCCGTTGCCCGCGCGCGTGCAGCGCACCATCCCCCGCCGCGATCTCTGGGCGATGCAAACCCCGCAAATCGCCCGCCGCGCCGATTATCTCCGCTGCTTTGCCACATGCCCGGTCCCATTGGCCGAGGTCACCGACGACATGCAGTTGCTGGAGCTGCAAGATCTGCCCGTCTGGCTCGTGCAGGGCGAGGAGCGGAATCTGAAGATCACAACACCCACGGATATATCCCTCGCCGATCTGTGGTCTCGCAGTCTGGTCCCCTCGCCCGGTACTCCGGGAGAGGGTTAGGGTGAGGGTCTCGTTTTGCATTCCCCGCCGAAGAGCCTTCACCCCTGCCCTCTCCCGGAGTACCGGGCGAGGGGGAAAAGCTCACGCGCTCGTTTGTTTAGATCATCCTCAAAACAATCTGACACACCAAATTCGCATACACCGCCGCCGCTAGATCATCCAATAAAATTCCCCATCCATGCGGCAGCGATTCCAGTTGCCGCGCCGGCGGGGGCTTGGTGATGTCGAACACCCGAAACGCCAGAAACGCCGCCAGCAGGATCATCCAGACCGGATGATTCGTCGGCAATCCGATCACGGTCAGACAAATCCCCGCCGCCTCATCCAGCACGAATTTTCCGGGATCTTCCTCACCGAAAAATCCGACTGCCCATTTCCCCAGCAGCACATTCAGAATGGAAACCAGCAGCAAACCCCCCGCCGCGATCGCGCTGCGCCAAATGATCGAAGGCCCGATCGCCAGAAAAATCGGCCAGAGAATCAGGCACGTCAGCAGGCTGGCGAACGTGCCGGAGGCGGGCAGGTATCCCACGCCGCCCATTGTCACCAGCCATTTTTTTGCCTGGTTCATTCGAGAATATTTTCATCCCCCGGCAGGAGCTGTCGAAGGCATCGGAGCCGGCTCCGTCGTCGGCGGTGCAGCGGATTCCGGGGCCGATGGCGCGGTCGCCGTGCGCGCTTCGTCCATTTGTTTGCGAATCTCATCCGCGGATTTTTCCTGAATGTCCGCCGCCGTCCGGCGATCATCCCACTGCTTTTTCAAATCCGGCTGCAGAATCTCCATCGTGGCCAGCGCATCTTTTCCCAGCCGCGTGTTCAACGTGTTCATCGCCTCGTTCATCTTCTGCTCGTACAAATCCTGCCGAACCGCGTCCTTGTAATCCTCGAACTTTGCATGCTGTGGGGGAATCAGTTCCATCAGTTTCATGATCAGCACCGATTGCCCCAGCTGCGTCGGATCGGATGTATCCCCCGGCTTGAGCCCCTCGCCCGGCTGGCCGCCGAAGACCACCTGCTTGATCAAATCCGGCATCTGCGTGTCCGCGCGGGTGAATGGCTGAAACTCACGCACATCCAACCCGCTCGCACTGGCCGCATCCTCAAAACTTCTCCCATGCGAAACCGCCTGCTGGAAAACCTGCGCATCGGGCATGTTCGAGAAGACCACATAACGCACCACCGCCTTCTCCCCATACGTGGCGTTGAATTGCTGCCGCACCGCGTCATCGGTCATCTCCGCCTGCACGCTCGGCTCGACCAATTTCCGCAGCGTAGCGTTCACCTCCAGCAGCACATTCTCAAATTCCGGCCGGGTCACATCCTTGGACGCCAGCGCGCGATCCAAAAGTTGCTCGGTCTCCGCCGGCCCCACCGGCAATGTGGCCGGCTGGCTGGTCGCCTGCCCTAATTGCGCCGCTTGTTCCTCCGCCACGTGCCGCACCATCTCCAGCGAAAGCTCGCGCTCATGGGCGATATCCTGTGGCGTGATGACGATGTGATTCTTCGCCGCCTCCTGCCGAATCAGATGCAACTCAATGTATTCCAGCAAAACCTTCAGACCATAACCATCCAGAAGCACCGGCTCGATTTCGGCCAGCGTGACATCTTCCCCGTTGATTTCGGCCAGCACCTGATTCCCCGTCGATTGAGGCACGACCGACTCGTTCTTATCTCCATTCGCCACGGGTGGTGCCGAACTCGATGAATCCTCGCTCCTGCACGCCACCAGTGGCAGCGAGCCGATCAACATAACGGCGACAAATTTTCTCATGGGCGGTCTCCGGGGCGAAAAAACGAGCTTCCCGGCAGTATGAGCACGACCGAAGTGCTGTCAAGAAATCCGGCCCCCGCTTTCCAGCTGACTTTTCCTTGTGGACAACACCCCACGTTTAACGTAGGCTTGTTGTTGGTCGGCTAGCTGAACGAGCCAGATACGCGACAGTTCTCTGCCCGCAACGTCTCCTCACTCAACTCACCACCATTGGGCCGCGCTGGCCTCTTTCCTTCGACCTGGAAAGTTAAATATCAGGTTATCAGCCCTGTTTCCGAGGAGACTCTCATGGGCAAGAAGTTGTATGTTGGGAATCTGAGTTATGACGTGGACAGCTCTGCATTGCAGGAATTGTTCGCACCGCATGGCGCCGTTCAGAGCGCCGAAATTATCGCTGACCGGGAAACCGGCCGCAGCAAAGGCTTTGGATTTGTCGAGATGAGCAGCGAGGCCGAGGCGCAGGCCAGCATCGCAGCCCTGAACGGCAAAGAGCACGGCGGCCGAGCGCTGACCGTGAACGAAGCCAAGCCGCGCGAAAGCCGCGGTCCAGGCGGCGGTGGTGGTGGCGGCGGCCGTGGTGGATACGGCGGCGGTGGCGGCGGAGGCGGAGGCCGCGGTGGATACGGCGGTGGTGGCGGCGGTGGCCGCAGCCGTTATTGAATCCAATTGCAATAACCAACCAGAGGGAGCCGCGGCAACGCGGCTCCCTTTCTTTTTTAGATAAAAATTCTTGAAACTCCCCCAAATTTTCTCTTGACATTAACCGTACAAACATATAACATATGAGGTATGCCCAAATGGCAGGAAAAATGCAACAGAATGCAACAATTTGCATCACTTACCCCCCCCTCCCCCGGTTTAGCGTCGCCGGCCTCGGCGATAGATTTGAACCCCGTGGGCAAACGCCAAGTGTTACAGAATGTTACACAATGTTACGGATACACCCCCCCACCCCCGTCGCAGGAGATCAGTAGAACCATGGAAAATCGGAGCAATAGAGAAGATCAAACACATGCCAACACGGCTTTTTCACCCTCTCTCCCGCTGCCCCACTCTCCCCCTCCTCTTGTCCCCCTCCCCATGACCGATACAATCTCTAACGTCAAAAAAATCACGGAGGATCACTGAATGGCCAGGAAACGGGACGGAACCACGGGCAATCTTTTTGCACCCCCATCCGAGAAAAATACGCCGACTGAAAAGCCGAAGCGGGCGCGAGCCGAGAAACCCGAGACCGCTGAGACGATGGCGGTCAAACAGAAGGAAATCGCCGTCAGCGAGTTCTTCGCCAAGAACCGCCATCTGCTCGGATTCGACAACCCTCGCAAGGCGCTGCTGACCACCGTGAAGGAAGCGGTGGACAATTCGCTGGACGCCTGCGAAGAGGGGCAAATCCTTCCGGAAGTCTGGATCAAAATCGACGCCCTCAACGGCGGCACGCGCGCGGCCGCGCCAGAGCCCAAGGGAAAAAAATCCAAGGACGAAACCCAGCCCGCCCTGATCGAGGCGACCAATCCCGAATTGTCCCAGCCCGTCTCCCCATCGGTTGCCAACGCCACGCGCTTCCGTGTCACCGTGCGCGACAACGGCCCCGGCATCGTCAAAGCGCAAATCCCCAATGTCTTCGGCCGGCTCCTCTACGGCAGCAAATTCCATCGCCTCCGCATGAGCCGCGGCCAACAGGGCATCGGCATCAGCGCCGCCGGCATGTACGGCCTGCTCACAACCGGCCAATCGGTCGAAATCATCAGCCGGACCGGCAAGAAAAAACCCGCGCATCGATTCGAGCTGCAGATGGACACGATGAAGAACCGCCCGGAGATCATCAGCGATCAGGAACTTCCCTCCTGGGCGGTCGATGGCAACGAGATGGAACACGGCACCGAGGTGAGCATCACCATCGAAGCCCGCTTCCAGCGCGGCCGGGCGAGCGTGGATGAATATCTCGAGCAAACCGCCATCGCCAATCCGCATGCGCTGGTTCACTGGACCGCCCCGGATGGAATTCACCGGGATTTTCCGCGCGAGGTGCACGAGGTGCCGGATTCTCCCGAGGCGATCAAGCCGCATCCCTATGGTGTGGAGCTGGGCGTGCTGATTCGCATGCTCAAGGAAACCGAGCACAAACACCTGGGCGCCTTTTTGCAGCAGGAATTCAGCCGAGTCAGCCACAAGGTCGCATCCGAGATTTGCGAAAAGGCCGGCCTGACAACCAACACATGGTGCGCCCAGGTCGCGCGCGAGGAAACCGATCGGCTGCACAAAGCGATTCAGGAAACCCGCATCATCGCGCCGCCGACGGATTGCCTGGTGCCCATCGGCCCGCAGCAAATCCTCAAGGGATTGCTCAAGGAAATCAAAGCGGAATTTTATACGGCCGAGACGCGCGAGCCGTCCGTCTATCGCGGCAACCCGTTTCAGATCGAAGTCGGCCTCGCCTTCGGCGGCCAACTCCCCGCCGACGATTCCGCCCGGATCATTCGCTTCGCCAACCGCGTGCCGCTGCTTTATCAGCCTTCAGCCTGCTGCATCACCAAAAGCGTGATCGACACCAACTGGCGAAATTACGCCATGACCCAACCCCGCAACGGAATCCCCGAAGGCCCGCTGGTGATTTTCGTCCACATGGCCAGCGTCTGGGTGCCGTTCACCAGCGAATCGAAAGAAGCGATCGCCGATTACGACGAGATTCGCAAGGAGATCAAGCTGGCGATCCAGGAATGCGGGAGGAAATTAAACACGTACATCCGCCGGCGTCAGAAGATCGCGCGCGAAGGCGAGCGGCGAGGGATTTTCGAGAAATACATTCCCGAGATCGTCGCCGCGTGTAAAAAGATGACCAAATGCGATTCGAAGAAACTGCTGGCGGATTTGCAGGCAATATCCAAGAAGCGCACCGTCACCGCCGACACGCAATTTGACGAAGACGGCAATCCAATCAAACCTCCGCCGTCGGCGGGGAAATTGGATCATGAGAACACGGTAGTCATCGAAGCCGCCGCCGACGCCGCCATTGGAACTTCGACGATCCCCGAAAATCCGGCTGGCCAGAAACAACTTTTCGACGAGCAGGCCGCGTGAATGAAGGATACAATCGAACTATGAAACTCAAAGTTGTCATTCATGACGCGGAAGAAGGCGGTTATTGGGCCGAGGTACCGTCGATTCCGGGTTGCGCCACGCAAGGCGAGACATTCGAGGAATTGCTCGAAAATCTCTATGACGCGGTGCAAGGCTGCCTCTCGATCAGCATGAAAAAGCCCAAAAAGGATAAAAAATCCAAGGTCATGGAGATCGTGGTATGAAGCAGATCTCGGGCAAGGAATTGGCCCGAATTGTTGAGCGCAACGGATGGCGACTGCTTCGTGTGACGGGTAGTCACCATATTTATGGCAAAAGCGGATCGCCAGTGCGACTGTGCGTCCCAATACACGGAAACCGCCCGATCAAGACGGGGCTTTTACGACATTTGATCAAACAAGCAGGAATATCCGATTCCGATATCTAAACGCCAACAACGCGAAGGAACGCAAATGCCAAAAACCGCAACCACCAAACGCAACGCCGACACAATCGTCAAACTCAAAGACATGGCCGACGAAGTCGTGACCTATGCCCGCAAGAAACAGGACCCCGGCTTCGACATCCCCACGCGCGCGCTTTCCAATGCCAAGTTCGATGAGAAAAAACAGATCATCATGATGGGCAGCGCCGCCCAGCGGCGAAATTTTTTCAATCTCGGCCAGGCCAAGAAATTCATGCAGACCATGCTCATCGCCTCGGGCTGCAAGGAACTGGCCGATCAGGGCAAGAGCACCTCGATCCGCGACATGTATTACCACACCAAGCACACCGTCGAAGGCACGCGCGAAAATACTTTCGATGACCAGAGCGAAAGCGATCCCATCATCGAAGATCTGGAAGTGACGATCTCATCGCTCCGCGAGGAATTGGGCCTGTTTGCCGAGGGAAAAGGCAACATGGTCGGGCCGATGACCATCATCGACAACGGCGACACCATCGACCTCACGCGCGTCGGCTCCGGCGGCTGGGGCGTGCCATCCATCGTCGAAGCGGATGTCATCAAGTTCGGCAAATGCAAAGCCGAGTACATTTTGCTCATCGAAAAAAGCGCCGTCTGGAATCGTTTCAATCAGGACCGCTACTGGGAACGCAACAACTGCCTGATCATCCACGGCGGCGGCCAACCCCCACGCGGCGTGCGCCGGCTGCTCTACCGCATGCACAACGAACTGAAACTCCCCGTCTTCGTCCTCACCGACAACGATCCCTGGGGATATTACATCTATTCAGTCGTCAAACAGGGTTCGATCAATCTGGCGTTCGAATCCGTTCGCATGGCCATCCCCAAGGCGCGCTTCGTCGGCATGAGCAGCTTCGACGCCGAGCGATTCGGCATCAGCCGCACCGTCTCAATCGCCATGAAAGACGAAGACATTCGCCGCGCCAAGGAAATCATGGCGTATCCCTGGTTCAAGAACAAAAAGGAATGGCAAAAGGAAATCCAGCACATGCTTTCGACCGGCGTGAAGTTGGAGCTAGAAGCCCTCAGCAGCAAGGATTTCAGTTTTATCACCGAGACGTACTTGCCGGAGAAAATGAAGAAGAAAATGTGGTTGGATTGACCGGCGCGGCGACTTCAGTCGCCGTGTTCAGTTGGAATCCGTTAAGAAGTTGTCCGAAAACCTCTTTTCGTCTGGCGATCATCGGTGCATAATGTCCGTTGACCAAGCAAGGAGGCAAGGTCATGGAAACCATGGTCACGGATGAATTCTGGCAACAGTTTGAG
>JBEKUH010000136.1:0-6598 GCA_049515255.1 Tepidisphaeraceae bacterium
TCGGAGCGGCCACGGCTGAACATCTCGATCTCGCAACGAGTTCCCATTGTGACGCTCGATAATGGCCAGCGAAAGATTGCCGTGGCCGAATGGGGTTTTCTCGCACCGTGGGACAAATCAAATCGTATTTTCAACGCCGCGGCCGAAACCGTTGCAGCCAAACCAACGTTCAGCGAATCCTTCAAACATCGTCGATGTCTCATCCCCGCCGATGGGTTTTACGAGTGGCCGAACAAGCAACCGACGCTGATTCACTTCCCCGATGATCGGCTGTTCTGCTTCGCCGGGCTTTGGTCGGGCAACGCGATGACGATGATTACCTGCGCGCCGAACGATTTCATGCGGCCGATTCACCATCGAATGCCGGCGATCTTGCGTGATATTGATTACGCCGCATGGCTCAATCCACAATCTCCCACGATCGAGTTGCAATCTCTGATTGCCACGAGAAATTGGGACGGAATGCAAACAAATGTAATCCCAAAGCTGACGCCTGATATCCCGTCGTCAGCGCCAAATATCACGCCAGAAGATTAGCTCGCTCCGTTCCCGCTTCCTGATCCGTGACAAATGAACCTTTTGCCGGGTCACGCGCTCGTTTTTCGCGCAGCATATATAGGTGCTCCGAACTCCGAACCGAATGAGTGGGGCTCATTTCCAAATTCCATTCAATGCGAATGCAGAGAAGAGGACCTCAAGGGCTGGTCGACGGATTCAAGGGCCAAGCAGTTCCGTGCGATATTTGGGCGCAAGGGTTTTCGCCTTTTGCATTGATTCGGCTTGTGCGGCTTTTTCGAGTTTGGGCGGCGGAGTCGTTCGGCTAGCGACGCTTACGCCGACCTGCTTGAAGAAGTCCTCTTGACCCGCCGGGGCACATAAGCAAAGCAACCGGGTAGGGTGATCGCTTGCATTGGTAAACGAGTGCGGCGCGTCAGCAGGGATATGCAGCGTCTCGCCCGCTTTGACAGTCGACTTCTTGCCGCGAAAGGTCGCTTCGATTTCGCCACTCTTGATGATGAAGGTTTCTTCGAAGTCGTGCCGGTGCGGCGGCGGGCCGCCGCCAGGCGGGATGTGCATGTCGATCAGGCAATAGCGGCCATCGGTGTCTTCTCCGGACAGCAGCACAGTGTAGGTGTCGCCGACAAGGCCGATATGTGGCAGAGCTTCATCGGTATCGGGTCGCGCGACTTTGGATTGGCGTTGGGTGTTGTCCGGCGGCACCGGTTCGACTGGCTTATTGCTTAGGGAATGCGCGTTCATAGATGGGCTCCTGTTAAGTTCCGTTCACATCCGCCGTCGCAGTTTGAATTGTCTCGTTCATGAATGTTTCCTCTTCAAACTGTGGCGCACGCCTTCGCGGCCTCGGTGCTCATCGGATTTCAGCCCTGTCCCAAGAGCGAGAGAAAGTTTGGTTGCCCGTTGGACGCATGGAGTCCGCCGTCGACCGGGAGAATCACTCCGTTGACAAAAACGGCGTCCTGGCTCGCGAGAAACGCAATCACACCGGCGATATCAGCGGGTGTGGCAGCCCTGCCGATGGGAAGCCTGTCAAGAAAGGCTGCCTTCACAGCTTCATTGTTCTCCAGTTCAACGGTTGCTTCAGAGGAGGTGAGACTCGGTGCGACGGCGTTGATGCGCACACCGCGCGAGCCGTATTCCAGTGCCAGTGCGCGCGTAAAGTTTGTGACGGCACCCTTTGCCGCGTTGTACGAACTCAACCCCCAGTCTCCACCCAAACCGGATGCTGACGCGAGGTTGATGATGCACCCCTTCGTTTTCAGGAGATGAGGCAAGGCTTCCCTGCAACCAAAAAAGACGCCGTCAAGGTCAGTCGCCATCGTCTTTCGCCAGTCCTTCGTGGTGGTCTCCGCGAAAGGGCCAAAGTTCGCGATCCCGGCGTTGTTGACCAACACATCCAGTTTCCCAAACTTGGCGATTGTATCTCCCACAAGGCGCTTCACGTACTCCTCATCCGACACGTCGCCGGGGTGAAGCAGTGACTTTGCACCATCAAATCCTGCAATGGTCTCCTGCAATTTGTGTTCACGTCGTCCGTTCAGCACGACGAATGCGCCTTCCTGCAGAAAGCGGCGCGCCGTACCGGCACCAATGCCAGAACCGGCTCCCGTGACGATGACGACTTTACCTTTGAATCTGTTCATGATGATTCCTCATAAATGTTGTTGGTGTTTGTTGCGACCAGAGCCGTTATCGTGGTGTTGAAGCCGCCTCAGCGAAGCGTCGGCAGCCAAGCGGCGATCTCGCGACCGATCCGATCGGCGTGGTCCTCCTGAACAAAATGTCGGCCGGGGCCCAGCGGGACCGATTGGCAGGATTTCAAGCGCTTATGCAGCCATGCGCCCCGCGCCGGCGGGATCAACGAACCCGGTTCGACCAAGAAGAGCAGTTTGGGTATTTCGGTCTCGAGCAGCCACGCCTGATACGCTTGGGCCATTGCCCAGGTGTCGGCCGGGGCACCGGCGATCGGGAGCTCGTTGGGAAAGCGGTAGACCGGCTCGCGTGACGCCGGATCAAGGAACGGTGCGCGATAAGCATTCATCTCCTCGTCAGTTAGCGTGCGCATCATTCCGCCGGGAAGAACACGCTCGATGAAGAGGTTCTGGTCGATCAGAAGTGTCCGCCCTTTTTCCGATCGGAATTCGCGGAAGGCTTCGGCTCCCGCTGGATTTACATCGAGCCAGGTCGGGATCGGCAGGATGAACTCCATCAGCGCGAGCCCGCGGACGCGATCCTCATGCCGGCGCGCCCAATCGAGACCGAGCGCCGAGCCCCAATCATGCAGGACCAGGACGACGTCTCGAAGCTTCAGGGCTTCAATGAAGCCTTGGAAATAGCGGGCATGATCCTCGACTCGGTAAGCCAGCTCCAGCTTATCGGAGTGACCCATCCCAATCAGGTCGGCGGCAATGCATCGCGCATGCGGCGCGACATGCGGAATGACATTTCGCCAGAGGTACGATGAAGTTGGGTTGCCGTGCTGAAATAGCACGACAGGACCTTCCCCCGTGTCGACATAGGCCATCTGCGAGCCGAGAACCTCGATACGCTTGAAGTGTTTCTCATCCATCACGAACTCCTGACATGCGCATTGTGCGTACCTTCGAATCTTTTCACGATTGTCTCCATTTGCGTTTGTTGTGAATAACCACGGTCGTTCCTCTTGACCCGATTTCATCACTCTGAAATCTCGCTACTTTGAAACCGCAAGGCGAATCGCCAAAAACGATCCGATTGCCTCCAGTGCTTTGTTGGCAGCGTCCAGCTTGCCGACACCGCTCAGGAAGCCGTGCGTCATGCATTCCCACACATCCGCTGTTGCGTCCACACCGGCATCAACAGCGCGCTGCACATAGCGCAATGTGTCATCGAGCAGAACCTCGTCATTGCCAACGTGAACCCGAATCGGTGGCAAAGATCGGAGATGGCCATACAACGGCGACAACAACTGATCCTTTGGATCGTGAGCACCAACATAGGCAGTCACCAATTCAGTAGCCATTGACCGCGTAAAGTACGGGTCCACTTCTGCTCGGCTGGACCAAGTATCGCCAGATAATGCGAGATCTGTCACGGGTGAAAGTGCCACTGCTGCGGTAGGCGTAATTGTCTTTGTGTCCTGCTGCAGCCGCGAGAGCAAGACTAGGGCAAGATTGCCTCCGGCTGAATCTCCCGTTAAAGCGATTCGCGTATAGCCCCGGTCGAGCAACCCTCGATAGCAACTGTCCGCATCATCAAGGGCGGCGGGGAACGGATGCTCCGGGGCAAGTCGATAATCAGGAACAAAAGCTGCGACGTTGGCCTTTGCCGCAATGTGCCCGACGAAGTGGCGGAATGCCTTTGCAGAGCCGAAGGTAAACCACCCGCCATGAAAGTGACAGACCACTCCCGCTCGCTTCTCATCTGCCGGAGTACACCACCAGCCGGGTATACCGCCTACGGTGTCTTCTTTGTAGGTGACGCCGTCGGGGGCAATAACATGGCCCATGATCTCGTCAAACGGTCCACGTGCTGCGGCACTTCGTAGCCGCCCTTTGTTCGGTTCGACCATTTTTCGCAGGGCCGCCATTGCTCCTTGATCTTCCAACGTTGCCGAATGAAATATGATGTTCTTCACGATTGATGTTCCTTTCTCACGGTTGATCTTAGGATTGAAGACCCGGCGCATTCCTCTTCAAGCTGTCGCCCACGCTTTTGCGGTTTCGGCGACGAAGTCGGCGTACCTGCGGGGTGCATGGCCCAGCAGACGGGTCAGTCTCGGCACATCATCCGGGCCGGCCTGGAATCCGCGCTCGAGGTAGCCCTGGAGCATCATGCGGATGTCGAACGCCGACCAGCTTGGTGCGCTCTGCCGCATCTGGGCTTCGAACGCGTCCATATCTTCGCCGGGATATTTGATGGGCTTGCCCAATGCCTTGGACCAAAGATCGGCCGCGACCGGCCCGCTGATCAGGTCGGGGCCGTTCAGGTTGTATGTCACGCCAGCGTGACCCGCAGAGGTGAGCGCGATGGCCGATGCCTCGGCGATGTCCCGGATGTCCACTACAGAGATGCCCGCCGTTCCCAGCGGCATCGGATAAACGCCGTGACCGGTGAGAACGGGCTTAGAAGAGGCGTCATTTTGCATGAAGTAGTTGGGCCGGATGATTGTGAACGGTATTCCAGACGTTTTGATAGCCGTCTCGATTGCTACCTTAGAAGCGAAGTGCGGTACCTCCGGAAATGCTTCGGCCTTGTAGACCGAATGATAGACCACATGCTTCAAGCCAATTTTCGCTGCCACGTCAATGGCGATTAATCCCTGCGTGAGTTCATCGGGCAAGACAGCGTTTAGCAGGTAAAGCATGTCGATGCCGTCCATCGCCTTTTTCAGGGTCTCGGGATCGAGCAAGTCGCCGACTACCGGAACTACGTTTTTCGGCAGCTTCGTGGCCGATTCCATTTTCCGAATCAACGCATGCACTGTTGCGCCGCGGTCGATGAGCTGCTGAACAACTTTCGATCCGACAGCACCGGTGCCGCCAATAGCTAATATTTTCATTTATAATCCTGGATTGAGCGTGTTTGTGTTTTGAGAGATCATTGACTTACGGGATAACCTATTTTCCTTTACTTGAGTAAGCATAATATTTCGGTTCGGAATCAGTCAACTGCCATTTAAGTCAACTAAATTTCCGGAGTGACGACGTGAAGAATCGAAAACCCGCCAAACGGAAACCAGGGCGCCCCCGGAGCCCCTCCGCCGCCGCCCACGACCGCATCCTGGACGTGGTCTTCGAGCTCACCCAAACGACGTCGGTTCGCGATCTTCAGATTCAAGACGTTTGCCGGAAGGCCGGCGTCAGCAAACCGACGATCTACAAGTGGTGGCCGACCAAGGCGGCCATGGTGATGGACATGTTCCTACAGCGGATGGTCAGCCGCCTGCCACCCATTCAGAACCCAAGTGCAGCGCAGCTCATCAGGGTTTCGGTCCCGGGACTCATCCGGCTCTTCAACGGACCATTCGGCAAGATCGCCGCCGAAATGATCGCCGAGGGGCAAAGCGAACCGGCGGTGCTTCGCGAGTTCCGTAACCGTTACATTCTGAAACGCCGTGCCGTTTCAGTGAAGGCATTTGACGACGCATCCGCATCCGGTGAGTTCAAGCGATCCGTCGACCCCGAGTTGCTGTCCGATCTCATCTTCGGACCGATCTATTACCGTCTGCTCGTCAAGCATCAGCCGCTGGATCAGAAATTCGGCAAGGCTTTAGTTGACCATGTGCTGACCTGTGTCGCAGGAGCACCGCCGGCTTCCAACGATTGAATTTCCCGCAGCGGAAGCTTCAGACGAACAGCCCAGATGCGCGCACCCCGGGTTTCCAGTTCGCTCCCCCGCATCCCCACACCTAAAGACAACTTCGTTTGCTCCGCGAAGTGAGCCGGAAGGGCCATTCGTCATTGATCGCCACTGGCATTTCGACCACGCACACAATAGTGCTGCGCGCGCCGCGGGCACGCAGGCTCTCTGCGATGTTGGGATAAGCGATTGCCAATTTCAAACGAGGCAATCACTTTGCTTGCCTGATTCTCCCACAGAAATCACTTCCTCAATGCGAATGCAGAGAAGAGGACCTCAGGCCGGTCCTCTCCTCCGCACCTCCTCACCTTGGCCATAAATCCGGTGTGTGGTGCTGTCGGAAACAATAAGGATGGCGCCGGGAACATTCGGGGAAGGTAGGCCCGCTGTTGTTGAAAGGCCGCACGCGGCCAGGGGGGCAGCGGGCCTACGGCTTGTTGGGTTCGACTGCGCTATCGAAACGCCACCAGCCGGGTACGGCCTTGCCATGCTCGCCTCCTCGGGGAAATCCGACGGTGAGGTTGAGCAGGTGAAGCGCCGGATTTCCCTGCGGGCCTGCGCGTGGCATGGCGTTCGTCCGCTGCGCTCACGTTCCCGTCGCCAGCAGGAAGGAACTTTCTTTTTAGACCTCCCGGCGTGCTTCTTTCGAAGCCGGGAGGTCAAAAAATTGCTTGGGCCTTTGTGGGCCTAAGCCATCCCGGTTTGGAGTTTTCTTCCTTTTCGGGAGGTGCTTTGTGGC
>JBEKUH010000137.1:0-9586 GCA_049515255.1 Tepidisphaeraceae bacterium
GAGGACTATGCATCACACCGCGCAAGTCCTTTGAATTCGGACGCGGGCGGCGTTGATCAGCAGCTTGGCCCACACCCAGTTTCGCACTCGCCAGATGCGCCGAACCCAACTGGGTAACGTGGTCAGGCCGCCGCCGAAGCAGGTGAGTTGGCTGAACTGGCGCTCGATCCCGCTGCGGTTGCGGTACAGCGAGGGACCAAACGCGTTGATGCCGGCCGGCGGCTCCAGCAGTTGGATCGAACGCAGACGCTGGGGCGACTGATAATGATGTCCGATGCCCGTGCCGGGTTTGGCGCGCGGACTCACCAGCAGATGATCGTGATGCCTGCAGACCTCGTGAAGCCAACTCGCATCGTAATGTCCATCGCCCAGCAGATAGCCGCCGCCTTTGACGCGCCGGATCATTCGCGCGGCCATTTTCTTTTCGCAGGCATCCAGCGGCGTGATGACGAAGGCGTCGGGCATCGGATTTCCCGAGTAAATCATGTGCAATTTGTATCCGATGCTCATTCGCGAAACACCCCGGCCCCAGCGGGCGTCGGGATCGGCGGTGTGGTTGGGAAGTTCCAGCGGCTTGCCGTCGACGATTTTGAGAAGATGCTCTTGCGCTTTGCCATTGAGCCGCCGCTGCATCGTCTGCAAAAAAATTTGAAAATCCTCGCGTCGCATCCGGCGGCTCATGGTCGACTGATCGGGCAATTGTTCCGGACGGGTCTTGGCGGTCCAGTTGTCGCGCTCGCAACCCCAGACCGTTGGCCGATCGTGCAGCGTGGCCCAAAGATGGACACGCACGATGCGTGCGGTAGGATGCGTGTCGCGTGGATTGAATTTGAATTCGCGCTGCACATCGCAGATGGCTTGAGAGATTTCGGACCAAAATTCCAGTTCCATGATCGCTCCTTTTTGGTAGAAAGAGCATCATGGACTGGAACTGCGCGTGGCGCAAGTACTTACGACGATGGCGCATAATCCTCAGGAGGGGGAAAGAGGTTATCGCGGTCGCAGGGTGATTTTCAGCAAATCCAAATCAATCGCCCCAAGCCGTTTTTTGTATTCTTCGCCGCCGCGGAGGAGATTGAAAATCGGATGGCCGGCGGTAATGGCGTCGCGGATGGCCAGGGCGAAGGAGACGACGCCGGGGCTCCAGTTGCGCGCGGTTGAATCGTAGGCGGTGTTGTACATCATGGGGCCGCGCGAGGAGCGCAATCCCAGCAGCCACGCGACCGGGCGGTTTTCGATCCAGAGTTCGTGCATGAAAAAATCGCCTTGCTGATGCAACTGCGGGCAGAGCCGGCGGAGGAATCCGATAAGGACTTCATCGGTGAAATCGCCTTTTTCGCCATCGATTTGCCGCATGAATTCCATCGCACGTTCCAGGGCGGGATTGAGTTGCTCGGCATCGGTGATCGTCAGCCATTTGGCCGCGCCTTTGGTTTCGGCATTGCGAATCTTGCGTTTGATTTCTTTGCGTTCGTGGCTGTCGAGCGTGGCGAGATATCCTTCCCATGTGCTGGGCAGCGGGATAAACGGGGCCTGGTCGAAAATTTCCTCTTCGTAGTTGAAACCAAATCGAGAGCAGATTTGCGGGAGGAGTGTTCGCACGATCGAATCGCCGCGGACGTGCGGAAGATAAATTCCCGAGAGGGACCAATCCCACAGGTCCTGCAAAAGTTCCAGAATCATCGTCCAGCATTCGGCGGTTGATTCGTAATCCACCAGCGGGTCGAGATAATCGGTGACCCAACGGCCGGGCGTTTCGAGCATGGCGGAGGTGTTGAGCGCGAACGGTACCAGGGCGAGAAGTTCCTGATCGCGCTGAACGGTGATGAGCCGAAATTGACCGGCGGGGACGAACTCATCGACCACCGCCGTTTGCCAGACCGGCGAGCGGAAAACGGTGGCCCAGGGATTTCGCTTCAGCAACTCGGTCCATTGGTCCAGAAATTCCGCATCCTGCGGCCAATCACGATGGCAGCGCGCAGTCAAACCATTTCGCTCCAGCGGGGGAAATTCCTCGCCGTAAGAATGAGTGATGTTCAACCCCACGGGCATGAGGGTGCGCAACGCATCCCGCATTCGCCCGGCTAACTGGAGCTTTCCCATATAGGATTTATCCGCCTTTGCCGAGGGGTGCTTAACAACGGATCACCCCAGTAATGATACTTGACAAATACCAAACATCGGCGATAATCCCGTTTAGGGTTGCCGGCCTCGGCGACAGGATTCTGCGGGGCCGCGATGTCCCAAAGCAATTTTCAGCAACGGATGGAACAGAATGAAACATAATGGAACATTTATCCCCCCCACCCCCTGTTGCGGAATGCGGAAAACGCGCTCCCCTGCGGGTCGCGGCTTAAACGGCTTTGCCCGTGGCGACGTGGGTAAATTGATGGGGACTTGGCCCTCGCTTGTTTGAGGAATGACGACCAACGACAATCGCTCCATGACACCTCCGGCTTTCGTTCATCTTCATTGTCACACGCACTATTCCCTGCTCGATGGAGCCTGCAAAATCCCTGATCTGGTCGCGCGAGCCAAGCATCTAGGCATGGACAGCCTGGCTATCACGGATCATGGCTGCATGTTCGGCGTCATCGAGTTTTTCAACGAGTGCAAGAAGCACGGCATCAAACCGATCCTGGGAATGGAGGCGTACATGGCCCCGGGCGATCGGCGCGAGCGGTCGACCGCCAGCGGGTCCGGGTCGGATGCGGCTTATCATCTTCTGCTGCTCTGCAAGGACCTCGACGGCTATAAAAATCTCCTGAAACTCTCCAGCACCGCGTACCGTGAAGGGTTTTATTACAAGCCGCGCATCGACAAGGAAGTGCTCAAGGAATTCAACAAGGGTCTGATCGCCACCAGCGCCTGCCTCGGCGGGGAAATTCCCTCGGCCTTCATGAAGCGCGATGCCAAGACGGCGCGCAAGATCGCTGAAACCTACATGGAAATTTTCGGTCCCGACCGATTTTTCATCGAAGTGCAAAATCAGGGCATCGGCGAACAGACGATGATCAATCCAGAATTGGCCGAGCTGTCCAAAAAACTCGGCGTTGGATTGGTCGCCACCAACGATGTGCATTTTCTGACCAAGGACGATCACTACGCCCACGATGTCCTCTGCTGCATCAGCATGGGAAAGCAGATCACCGATGATTCGCGGCTGAAATATCCGGAGCATCTCTATCTGAAAAGCCCGCAGGAAATGAGCGAGGCGTTGGGGTCGTTCGATCAGGCGATCGAAAACACGGTGCGAATTGCCCAGATGTGCGATGTGCCGCTGGATTTCAGCAAGAAACACGCTCCGGTGTATCGGGTGCCCAAGGAATCGCTGAAAGACGGCGACGCGAAACAGGCGGATGATGAGCGATATCTTCGCCAACTATGCGAGGACGGATTGGAATGGCGTTACGGCCGGCGCGACGTGTCCCCGGAAATTCGCGCGCGGCTGGATTACGAACTGAAAGTCATCGCCTCCAAGAATTTCTGCTCGTACTTTCTGATCGTCTGGGATTTCTGCAACTTCGCCCGGCAACAGGGAATTCCCGTCGGCGCCAGAGGCTCAGGCGTGGGGACGATGGTGGGATATTTGCTGGGGCTGTGCAATGTCGATCCGATCAAATACGGCCTGCTCTTCGAGCGGTTCATGGACCCTAGCCGCGATGAGATGCCTGATATCGACATCGACATGTGCCAGAACGGCCGGGCGACCGTCATCGAATATGTCCGCAAAAAATACGGGCATGTCGCACAGATCATCACCTTTGGAACTCTGGCCGCCCGCGCGGTGTGCAAGGATGTCGGACGCGTGATGGGATTTCCGCTGGCGCTCACCGACAAAATCACCAAGCTAATTCCGAGTTCGGTGGGGATGAATTTGGACAAAGCACTCTCGCAATCGCCGGACCTTGCGAAACTTTACAACGAGGATGCCCAGGTTCGGCAGATCATCGACATCGGCAAACGGCTGGAGGGAATGTGCCGAAATGCGGGGATGCACGCGGCGGGCGTCGTCATCGCCGATCAGCCGCTGGATGATTTCGTTCCGCTCTATAAATCCGGCGACGACATTCTCACGCAATACGAAGGCCCGATCATCGACAAAGTCGGGCTGCTGAAAATGGATTTCCTGGGCCTGCGCACGTTGACGACTTTGCAACGATCCATCGAACTCGTGAAGCAGACCAAGGGAATCGACATCGACATTGAGAAGATCGATCTCACCGACAAAAAAGTCCTGGAAATTTTCTGCCGTGGCGAAACGAGAGGCATTTTCCAATTTGAATCCGGCGGAATGCAGGATTTGCTGATGAAGATGCAGCCGGACCGACTGGAAGATTTGATCGCCGCCAACGCGCTCTATCGCCCCGGGCCGATGGAATTGATCCCGATGTACTGCAATCGCAAGCATCAACGCGAAAAAGTTCAGCCGGTCCATCCGATCATGGATCAAATCCTGGCCGAGACTTACGGCATTATGGTCTACCAGGAACAGGTGATGCAGATCTTCAACCAGCTCGGCGGCATCGACCTGAGCGCGGCGTACAAGCTCATCAAAGCCATCAGCAAAAAACAAACGGAAGTCATCGCCAAATACAAACCGGATTTTCTCGGCGGATGCCAGGCCAACGGAGTTGATAAAGTAAAAGCCGGCGAACTTTTCGATTTGATCCTGAAATTCGGTGGCTACGGGTTCAACAAGAGCCACTCGACGCGTTACGCCATCATCGCGTTCCAGACGGCTTACATGAAAGTGTATCACCCGCTGGAATACATGGCGGCGTTGCTCACATTCGAAATGGGCAACACCGACAAAGTCGTCGAATACATCGAAGAATGCCGGCGAATGGGATTGCGCGTCCTGGCCCCGGACATCAATTCGTCGGGCAAAGATTTCACGCCGTTGTACGTCGGCAAAGAAGAAGGCGTGATCCGCTTCGGGCTGACAGCCGTTCGTGGCGTTGGGGAAAAAGCGGTCGAGGCGATCATCGAAGAGCGCAAATCCCGCGGCGAATTTTCCAGCATCTTCGATTTCTGCGAGCGGATCGACATGCGGCAAGTCACCCGCTCGACCATCGAAGCCCTCGCGAAATGTGGCGCGTTTTCCACCACCAAAGCGCGGCGATCGCAATTGCTGGCGGTGCTGGACGGCGCTGTCGAAACTGGCCAGCAATCCCAACAAGACAAACGCATGGGCCAGCTCAACATGTTCGCCGCGGCCGCCGGCACGAGCACTAAATCCGTGCCGCATTCGCTGCCGAATATTCCTGAATTCGCCAGCGCCGAGTTACTGAAATTCGAGAAGGACCTGCTCGGATTTTACGTCACCAGCCATCCGCTCACCGAACACGAAGCCGCGCTCGTCAATTACAGCACGGCCACAACGCGCGAGATTCTTTCCATGCCCGAAGGCACGGAGGTGACCGTTGGCGGGATGATCAACCGTGTGAAAAAAGCGATGACCAAAAACGGCCGCTCCGCCGGCCAACCGATGGCGATTCTCACGCTGGAAGATCTGGAAGGCCAGATCGACGCGACGCTTTTCGCCGAGAATCTGGCAGAAGTGCAGAAGCGATATCCCGACGCGGTGGCAGCGGAAAGCATCGTGTTTCTCCGCGGCAAGATCGACAAACGCCGGGAAACGCCGGGATTGGTGATCAATGATTTGATCCCCATCAAGAACGCCATCGAGCGGTTGACCCGCGCGATCAAAGTGGAAATCGACAACGGCGCCGGCGAGCAGATTGTCGCGCAGCTCAAGCCGGTCTTCGAGCGTCACAAGGGAAATTGCGAAACATTCATGCAGCTACCGCTGGCCGGCATGAGCAAAGTGATGATCCGCGTCGGCCGGGATTGGTTTGTCCGCCCGACGCCGGCGTTGAAAGACGAACTGGAAACCGCGCTGGCCGGCCAGGGCCGCGTGGAACTCGCCGGCGACGGCACCCGCCGCCGCCGCGTGCAGCAGCAGATGTTTCAGGTGGCCGAGGAGCCGGTGGATCAAACTGTTGCCGTGGAGATTGCGGAGGATTAAGAAGAAATTGAACCACGAAGGCACGAAGACACGAAGCGGCTATCGACGTTCCAGATCGCCCTTGCGAAGTCTGCGTTTCAAATTAATTGATCTATAAATTCACGTGGCAGATTCTGTAAAAACTCGTCCGAACCAAAAAGACCGCTTCGTGTCTTCGTGTCTTGATGGTTCAAAGTCTTCATCCTTGACCCCGCGCGATGGCGGCTTCTATTCTAATCGCACCGGGCGTGGCGGAATGGCAGACGCTACGGACTTAAAATCCGTTGTTCCGAAAGGGACGTGCGGGTTCGAATCCCGCCGCCCGGATTTTGCGAGACTTCGTTTAGGTTGGGCAGGGCCTGAGAGGTATGATGATTTCATGGAATCGGGGCGTGGGTTTAGGGCGCTGACGATCGCGTTGCTGGTTTTGTCCCTGCTGTGCGCAGGCGCGTGGGTGGCGTCATTTTTCTTTGTCATTGGCCACTCTACTACGACTGTTGGGGTCTGGACGGGGTTTGGATGCGGGGGCGGCGGCGTGTGGGGATATTCGGAGCCGATTCCTCAAGGCATTCCGATGCCCCGAATTCCCACTGGTTGGCAAAGCCGCTTTTTCACGCCTCATTGGAGGGAACTGTACTTTCTGCCTCGCGTCAGCCTGCATTCGCCGCCAAATAATCAACTGTCTCACATCTACATTCCGCTGTGGATATTCGCAGTAGTCTTCGCAGCATTTCCCTTGTATCGCATTCGTCGGCTCTTGCGTACCTATCGTAGCGGCCAGCAACGGCGCGGGTTGTGCATGAAATGCGGCTACGACCTGCGTGCCACGCCGGACCGATGCCCGGAATGTGGGAGTATTGTTGATCCTAATGCCGTCTATCTTTCCAACCTGGATTATTTCGTCGTAATTCTCCGCTGGCTGAGCAAACAAATCACATGGGCGCGGAGCGCTAATCTTTTGGGCATTGGGGCTTTGGCGGTGGCGTTTTATATGTCTTTGGATTCCGCGAGCAATGACTGTATTCGCGGTGGAACGGGAATGAACAACCGAGCGCTGAGAGTTTCGGAAATGGTGGCACTGACATTTCCGGGTCGGGGCGTCTCGGAGCGGTGCACATGTCGACTGAAGTCGCCAAGCTGGTGGATTTATTCCAGCCGTTTTCCGCGCAGGACGTCGAAGGCGCGCTTGACGCGCTTGACGACCTTCTTACCGGTGTCCTGGCGGTAGCGATTCAGTTTGGCCGGGCGAACCGTATTGCGAATCTCCTCGGCCAGGACTTCGTGGGAATTGAAATTGGTGGGCATGACGTCTTCGGTGCTGTTGGGATCTTTCTGAAGCCGGGCGCGGCGGGCGGTGAGGATTTGCCGGGCTTCGTGGTTGGTGTCAAACAATTCGCTGGTTGGGTGGTACAGGTGATAGCCGCGCAAGTCGACGCTGCCGAGGATTCCGTGCTGGATATTTTTTCGAGCGAGATAATGGCCGAGGCGATCGGTGATGTCGACATCTTCCATGACGAGGATTTTCGGATCGAATCCGCCGATGGCGATGGCGACATCGCGCCGAACCACCCAACCGTTGTCGGCGCGCCAGATCGACGCGATCGCCAGTTCATCCAGGCCGTCGAAATCCCCCGCGCGGCGATAATTGTTCGGTGCCTTCAGGGCTTGGGATTGTTCTTCCGTCAGATTGGCGCGGGTAAGAATAAAATACGCGATGCTATGCCGTTCCAAATCGTCCACCAGTCGTCGTGCGATTCGGCTGGGGTAGATCACATCCGAATTGGCGAACAGAACATGCCGGCCGGTGGAATGGAAAATTCCCAGATTGTTTGCGGCGGAAATATTGAAATATTCCGGCTTGGGATACGTTTTGATGATGAGCTTGCAATTGGGGTTGCGGCCCTCGGACAATTTTTGAAATTTCGGCAGGTCTTCGTTGAAAAGATTGAGGACGACTTCATACGGCTCCTCGGCGTCCTGGAGCATCCAGGACCGAAAGCCGTATTCCGCCAATTCGACGCGGCCCATGACATTGAGCGCGATCGACAGTCCGATGTGGTTCGATCCGTCCATATTCCTACTGTACGTTCCGGTCCCGCAGAAAGATTTCTAAATCCTCCGGCGTTCCCAATGCCCAGGCTTCCTGGGCGATATCGACCCGAATGTCCATTCCATCGGCGATCATGCGGTTGTAAATGGGCGCGACGTAAAACTCGCCGTTCACCCGGTCGTTTGCCGCAATGGCCGCCTCGGCATATCGCACAAAATCTTTGCCGCGCGAAAAATGATACAGGCCCGTGCAGGCCAGATCCGAAATGCGTCGCTTTTCAGCCGTCTCGACGACGCGCCCGTTGGAATTGGTGCGGGCGAAACTCCATCGGTCGCCCGGAGCATGAAACACGCCCAACATTCCCGCTACGGATGAGGGCATTTGTTTGAGGTTAACATCCAAAGATGTGCGACAAAAAGTATCCGCGTTAAAAATTATGAGCGGCTTCTCGTTGTCAATCAACTCCTTGGCTACCAGGACCGTGCACGCTTGCCCGTCCGTGACATGGTCCAACGGCAAAATGATGGGCGAATACTGCCCGTATCGGCTCTTAATATCGCTCAAAAGGTCCGTTTCGTCCAGATGCTCCCGCAAGGAAATGAAAATCAGTTTTTCACACAAATCTAACGGAAGGCTGTCCGTCGCCCAGGCGTACATTGGCTTGCCCAGCACGTCGATCAGCGGCTTGGGAGTCGGGATTCCGACCTTGGCAAACCGGCTCCCGCGGCCCGCCATCGGAATGACGATGGTCAATGAGTTCAATGCGGACCCCTTTCCCCCTCCGCATTTATCGAGCTTTCCTTGCTGCTGGGCAGATTGCTGCCATCACCCAAAATATGGTCCCACGATTCAAAACGGACGGCATTGTCATCCAGATAAATATCCGCGTGAGGTTTTCCGAAATGAAGTTCATCGTACGGAACATCCAGCCGCTGCAGCCAATCCATCGTGACCTTTCCCTGGCGGGCGATCACTTTGCCGACATTGCCGTCGCAGGTTTTCATGTGGCGAGCGGTGTAGAGAATGATATAATGCCCGGCGGAACGCAGGGCGCGCAGTTTTTCCACCGCGCCGGCAATGGGATTGAGATCGGCGTATTGCTGCCCCGGCCGACGCAGCTCGCACACGACTCCATCAAGATCGATGCAGATTCTCATAAGACTCGCCCTTGCGGCTCGGGTGTGAAAAGTGTGAAGGGTTTGAAAAGCATGAAGGGCAAACGCATTATCCCTTCTCACCTTTCACGCTCTTCCCACCCTTCACACACTCCGCTACGCCCGGCTCGCCTGCGGCGTTTGGCTGCTCGCCGCGCCTTCGTCCAGCGGATACAGATCCGCGAACATCTCCAGCGACTTGGCATACATGGCAATTTGCCGCTGGGGTTTATCGTAATGCAATGCGGGAATGGATGCGAAGATCAATGCCGTCAGCAGCAGAATTTCGCGGCGGTCGAACGTCGGGAAAAAGACACGCTCAAACGCATCCAATATCTGCCGATGCTGCGGGCGCGTGCGGATGTTCATGGA
>JBEKUH010000138.1:0-6193 GCA_049515255.1 Tepidisphaeraceae bacterium
GAGAAATACCGCTCCACAAATCGATTTTATTGCATTTATCGGTGCACATCGGACTTCGGCGAGCTCAGTCGAGCCGTGCCCCATCGGTGGCTAATTTTGAATTTCTGGAACAGACGCTAAGAAGTTCCCACCATGTATGCGATCAGCGCGGCGGCGATGCAGGCAACGATGATTGACACTGCGGTGGTTGTGCCTTCCGCGGCGGCTGGTTGGCTCTTGAGGATGGCAATTCTCACGGTGCGATAGCGCCATGCAGCCGTCAGGGCCAGCAGGCCGCCGAAGATCATCAGCGCGATGCCGAGCGGCAGCGATACGCTGGTGTGGCTTGGCGCCGGGCGGTCCATGCTTGCCGAAAGTTCGCGAAGCCAGACCGAGAACTTGGCCACTACAAATCCAAGCCCGATGACCGAAATACTGGTGCGAATCCAGGCGAGGAATGTTCGCTCGTTGGCCAGATGGTCGGATGTATGACGATCCGGGGGATTATCGCGTTGCTCGTCCATGCCGGGAATTTGACCATCGGGCCGCAAGGCAATCTAGTGGGATGACTCGGGAAATCACACTACATCTTTGGCCGCTTCGTATGCCAATCCGTCGCCTGCTCGTACATCCGCGCGATGCGCAGAAGTTTCGGTTCGCCGAAGGCGGGGCCGAGGAGTTGCAGGCCGATGGGGAGGGGTTTTTCGGCGGTGGTGAATCCGCAGGGGAGGCTGATACCGGCGATGCCGGCGATGTTGCATGTCACCGTGAAGACATCGCAGAGGTACATCTGCAGTGGGTCGCCGGTTTTTTCGCCGGCCTTGAAAGCGGGGGTTGGGCTGGTGGGGCAGAGGATCACATCGCATTGCTCGAAGGCGCGATCGAAATCGCGTTTGATCAGGGCGCGAATTTTCAGGGCGCGGAGATAATAGGCATCGTAATATCCGCTGGAGAGTGCGTAGGTGCCGATCATGATTCGGCGTTGGACTTCCTCGCCGAATCCTTCCGCGCGGGATTTGCTGAAGAGTTCGATGATGTCTTTGACCGGTTCCTTGGTGCGATGGCCGAAATGCACGCCGTCGTAGCGGGCGAGATTGCTGCTGGCTTCGCAGGGGGCGATGACGTAATACGCGGCGATGCCGTACTCGGTATGGGGCAGCGAGACCTCGACGGTGGTGGCGCCCAAATCTTTGTATTTGGCAATGGCCGCATCGACGGCGGATTTCACCTGCGGGTCCATGCCGGCGGCCAACTGATATTCCTTGGCGATTCCGATGCGCACGCCCTTGAGCGGCTGATCGAGATCGGCCAGATAATCCGGAACGGGCAGATCGACGCTCGTCGAATCCTTCGGATCCTTGCCGCTCATGATCCCCAACAAGAGCGCAACATCTGAGACAGTCCAGGCGAACGGGCCGATCTGATCGAGACTCGATGCGAATGCGACCAAGCCATATCGGCTGACCCGGCCATAGGTGGGTTTAAGGCCGACGACGCCACAGAGCGCCGCGGGTTGGCGGATGGAGCCGCCGGTGTCGGAGCCGATGGAGGCGCAGCACATTCCCGCCGCCAGCGCCGCCGCCGATCCTCCGCTGCTGCCGCCGGGCACTCGGGTCTGATCCCACGGATTACGTGTGGTCTTGAACGCGCTGTTTTCCGTGGACGATCCCATGGCAAATTCGTCGAGGTTCGTTTTGCCCAGGATCACAGCCCCGGCGGCTTCGAGTTTTTTGCAGATCGTCGCATCGTACGGAGCGCGGAAATTCGCCAGCATTTTCGAGCTGCATGTCGTGTGACCGTAGCTGGTGCAAAGATTGTCCTTGAGCGCAATCGGCACGCCACGCAGAGGACCGGATCGCTCGCCGGCATCGGCGGCTTTGGCTTGCTGCATCGCGCGCTCGGGATAGGTTTCGTTGAATGCCTGGATTTTGGGATCGAGAGAAGCGATGCGATCCAGCGCTTGTCGCGTCAGTTCCACGGAGGAGATTTTTTTCTCCGCGATGGCGTTTCTGGCCGCAAGCAATGTGTCGAAGGAAAGCATGGACCGGGCAAGTTACGGAAAGTGTGTGGGAAAGTAAATTGGCCGTCTTGCGCGGCAACCGTTTAGCCGCGACCCGAAGGGGAGCGCGTTCAAACGTCGAAACGCGCTCGCCTGCGGCTCGCGGCTAAACGTGTTGGCAAGATCGTGTCGGTTTGTCTACCCCGCCGAATCCTCTTCGCCGCCGAGTACCTTGGGCACCTTGAAGAACGGCCCATCTGTCTCCGGGGCGTTCATCAATACTTTTTCCAGCGGCAAACTCGGCTCGACGACATCCTCGCGGAAAACATTGTGGATCGGCAGCGCATGTGCCAATGGTTCAATGCCCGTCACATCCACTTCGCTGATCTTGGCGACGTAATCGAGAATGGATTCCAATTGTCCGGCGAATTTCTTCTGATGGGGTTCATCCAGCGCCAGCCGCGAGAGCACGGCAACGTGTTTCACTTTGTCGGGGGTGATCTTTTGCTCGGACATCAGAAACTCTGATATCAGGCGGCCGCGGGCTTGATGTAGTTGCGCCGCATCGGCTTCACGACCAAACCCATGCGAATGGCCTTGGCGCTGACCTTGATGCGGACGATCCGGCCATTCACCAACGCGCGGACCTTCTGAATATTCGGCTTGAATTTGCGCGAAGAGACGCCGGTGATTTTCGTGCCGACACCGCCCAGGTATTTGGCCTTGCCGCGATGGCAGACCTGGTTTCCGAAAGTGGTTTTCTTGCCAGTGAAATAACAGACCCGTGGCATCGCAATCCTCGCTTTTGACCGCCGAAATCGGCGAGCCAGGCAATTTAGCCGACGGCGGCGTGGGTTGCAAGCGACAGCATGGGAAAGCTGTGAACGGCCTCGGCCGGCTGCAGCTCGGCCGCCTGGGCGACCGGCGCGGTGGTCTGCATGTCAACCAATGCTCCATTTAGCCAAAGAACCGAAGGTTTGCCGCTTTGATCAGTTTGGAGGATATCCACAATGGCGGCGGCCTTCTGCTTCAAGGAGAGGTAATACCCCGTGCAAGGCGGCTGATTGCCGGTCCATCCGATGCCGGTGACGGAAATCTGGGCGGGCACGCTGATATTGGCCGCCGTGAGGGATGAAAGTGTCTGTTGTGTGTTCTCGACTGAATCGCAAATACAGGCCGTCACGCCATAGTCGATGGAGCAGACGACATCCTGCGGGAAGCCGCTGTCGATCGAAACGCTGTTGCCGAATCGTGAGGCCGCATTGCGAATCGACTCGGCGACGGATGTCTGATTGCGCGGCTCGACAGCGATAAATCGCCGATGGCCCGCGAGAATCAGATTCCTCGCCAGCATCGTCGCGCCCAACGCTGAATCCAGCAGCACCGCGTTAGTGGAATAAGTCCGTGGCAATCGGCCAACCGAAACAAACGCCACATTTCGAACCAGAAGATTGCGGATGAAAGCTTCCGGAGTGTCCTGGGCGAGATCAATGACGGCCGCAAATTGATTGAGGAAGCTCGGTCGCAACGACGAGGTGTTGTCCACCACGTCAACCTGCGAGTTGTAAGCCTTGAGATCCTCGACGAGCCCGCTGTCGGTGGCTGGATCAGCAAGGATCAGCCAGGGGCCGGCAGCGCCGGTCTCGGCCGGCTCTTGTCCTTTGACAAATGTCCCACGGCCAATACTGCGGTGCAGCAATCCCTCGGCTGCAAGGTCGGTCAGGGCTTTGCTGAGCGTTTTCGCATTCACGTGAAATCGTCGCGCCAGTTCGCGCTCACCGGGCAGTTTGCCGCTCAGTTCGCCGGAGGCGACGGACTGACGAATGCGTTCACGCAAGCGCTGGAATTTGTAACTCATTCCCGCGGCCCGGCGGCGTCGAGCATCATCTCTTACTTCGTCCATCGTGTTGTCCTGCTAACCTTTTGGCCCCCAAAAAAACGGAACACTCCGATTCTGTTGTGCTCCTCACACTCTTTTTCGGTCCTCAGGCACCCTTTATTAGACAATTTTTCCTCAAAATACCAGCGATTTATTCGCCTTTTGTCTCGTTTTGGGGTGAAATGGGCGCATGCCGGCAAAATGACCGAGAGTCAGTCTTGAGGTGATCCATGCGATACCGGGTTGTTGCGGCGGTTCTGGCAGCGATTCTTTGTCCTGTGGCGGCCTGGGGAAGGATGCACTCCGTTTCCATCCCGCTGGATGACGGCAGGCTCTCTTTAGGGGTGATGGCCGATTGTCTTAATCAGGACCTGCCCATTGCCAAGGCGATTCTTCCGCCCAAATCCGACTTATCTATCGACTTCAGTGGATTGCGCGGATGGGTACTTGTCAGGGCTGTCAATGCGGCGGGCGGGGAGAGTTTTCATATCTCTGTTGGAGCCGATGCGATCACAGTTTCATTCGATCCGGAAAAAATCCCAGCCGATCGGAACCAATTCTGCGCGGTGTTGATTCGGTTCACTGAGATCGCCGCCCCGGAGGCGACCGCCCGGCAATATGCGCGGCAAGGATTGCTTCTGCCGGCCGTTATCGATCCGGCCAAACGGCTGATCATTCTCGTTCACGGCATGGATGGGGATGCCGGCAGTTGCACGGCCTTGCGCGATTTGCTCGAAGCTGAGGGCAAGCAAACCGCCATCTTCGCCTATCCCTGCGAGCGGCCGCTGGATGAAATCTCGCAATTCCTCACCGACAACATGGTGCGTTTGCACAGCCGATTCCCCGGACTGCAAATTGATTTCGTCACTCAGAGCATGGGTGGACTGGTGGTGCGCGATTACGTCGAAGGCCCCAGCTATGTTGGCAGCGTGCAAAAGTTGATCATGATCGCCCCACCCAACAGCGGATCGACGTGGGCGCGGCTGGCGATTATTTCCAAGTTGCTGGTGAATGCGAACAACGCCGTCTCCGATTCGGAGTGGAGTCCGACTTGGATGATCACCGAAGGCCTTTGCCAGGCTGCGAACGATCTCGAACCGAATTCTCGCTTCCTCGAAGAATTGAATTCGCATTCGCGCCGGCTCGGCGTCCAATACACCATCATCGCCGGCGACCGCCCGGTTTTCTTCCGCTGGGAATCCGATGCCCTGAACGGAGTTTCCCGCCTCGTCCCCAATGATTGGTGGGCATTCCGAATGGTTCGCGATGAACTCGAGCAGGATTCACAATCGCTGCTCGGCACCTCCAGCATCGGCGACGGTCCCGTCGATCTGGCCAGCGCCGAACTACCTGGCGTGAATGATTTTGTCGTCCTGCACGCGGATCACGTCGAGTTGTATCAAGGCGTCGATGGCCATGCCCCCGCGGCTTGGAATGCGATTTGGGAAAGATTGCGAGACTAATCGCCCTTCGGATTCAAATGAAAAGAAAACATCACGAGATCATCCTTATATTCCTTGCCTCCAACTGACGAATAGAGCCGCATCGCCGCGGTATTCGGCCGATCCGTGAGCACCCACGCCTCGGCACAACCGAGTTTTCGCCCCACCCCGAATAACGCCGCAAGCAACTCTCTGGCCACCCCACGCCGCTGATGTGTCGGCGCGACTCCAACCTCATTAATCCACAACTCCGGCTGTTTATCCGGATGCAAATAATGCACCGCGGAAGCCATTCCGACGACCAAGTCATTGTCAATTGCGACGGCCAGATGATGCCGCGGGTCGGAGAGGAATTCCTTGGTGATGTCCAGATCGACGGTATTGTCGAAAACCCCCTGGGCGACGTTCAATAGGATGGCTTCGTTGCCGGATCGCAGAAGTTTGATCTGAACGGAGGAAGCCATCTTCGGGGGAGCAGTAAAATATCAAGTGCCAGATTCATGTAATTTTTGTATCACATCCCAAATCTCGACGAGGCCGAGTTGCCGAGCCCAACGATCAATGTACGCTAAATCAATCTGATCCCTGCTTGTCTTGAGGACGCCAGCAATATCTCGAAGGTGCTTCTCTGAACCCCCCTCTCGATAGTACTCCATCTTTTTGATGATCGCGTCCTCCGGAGAAGCGAAGCATGCGTCAAAATCTTCTGCCGCGTGTAGTCGCCTGACTCGCCCAAAGCGAGATTCGTTGAACGGGCTTGGCTCAGGAATAATTATACCGCTTCCATTTTTTAAATGCGCGCCCGCGCGCGGGGTCCTTTTTTGTGGCATGATTACCGGCAACTCTGGCAAGGAGGCCGATTCATGCATGTTGTCGAACATCACGCCATCGATG
>JBEKUH010000139.1:0-6104 GCA_049515255.1 Tepidisphaeraceae bacterium
GATCGCTGAAGGTCAGGGTCATGTGATTCGCATCATCGCGGGATTCGGCGATAGACGCAATTGGATGGCCGAGATCATCCGCGCCGGGGATTTTGTCAGCAGATTTTGCTAAGGTAACAGGCGCATGAAGGTTTTGATTATTGGTGGTGGTGGGCGAGAACATGCCTTGGCCTGGCGACTGGCGGGATCGCCGGGCGTGACGCAGCTTTTTTGCGCGCCGGGGAATCCGGGCATTGCGCAGGTGGCCGATCTGGCGCCGATGAAGTCGAACGATGTTCCTGAGATCACGAAATTTGTCCGTCGCGGGAAAATCGAATTGGTGGTGATCGGGCCGGAGGATCCGCTGGCGTTGGGGTTGTCCGATGCGTTGCGTGAGGCGGGGGTGCTGGTGATGGGGCCGAGCCGGGCGGCGGCGCAGCTGGAATCGGACAAGTGGTTCGCCAAGGAAATCATGCGCCAACAGGCGATCCCGACGGCGGAGGCGAAGAGTTTCACCGATCCGTTGTCGGCAGAGGAATATGTGAAGGCCAAGGATGATCCGGTGGTCGTTAAGGCATCGGGTCTGGCGGCGGGGAAGGGCGTGACGCTTTGCTATCGCACATCCGATGCGCTGGAGACGATCGACCGGCTGATGCGAAAAAAAGTTTTTGGGGATGCGGGAAAACGGATCGTCATCGAAGAATTACTGAGTGGGCCGGAGTGTTCGATCTTCGCGCTGGTGGATCGACGGACGATCTACATGCTCGAGCCGGCGCAGGATCACAAGCCGCTGGAAGAGGGGGACACGGGTCCGATGACGGGCGGGATGGGAGCATATTCGCCGACGCCGGCCGTCACGCCGGAGGTTCTGGGGCAGGTGGAGCGGGATATTTTGGTGCCGATCGTGGATGGGATGCTTCGGGATGGGATCGAGTATCAGGGGGTTTTGTTCGCGGGAATTATGCTCACGCCCAATGGGCCGAAGGTATTGGAATTTAATTGCCGATTCGGCGATCCGGAGACGCAGCCTCTGATGATGCGATTGAAGAGCGATCCGCTGGAGATGATGCTAGCGGTGGCGCGGGGGAAACTGGCGGATTTGGAATTGCGTTGGGACCCGCGCCCGGCAATGTGCGTGGTGGCTACGAGCAAGGGATATCCGGGGACGCCGACGGTGGGGATGCCGATTTCAGGAATCACAGAGGCCGATGCCATGCCGGATGTGCGTGTGTTTCACGGGGCGACAGAAATACGGGATGGCCAACTGTGTACGTCCGGCGGTCGCGTGCTTGGCGTGACCGCAATTGGCAATACCTTCACAGAAGCTAAACGCCGCGCTTATGCAGCCCTCGAAAAGATCCATTTTGATGGGATGCATTATCGAAAAGACATTGGCCATCAGGCTGTCAATTTGTAGAAATGGGTCATTCATGAAAAATCGGTTTGTCATTCGTCATATTTTCACGGGACTCTTCGCATTGACGCTGCTGACGGCGGCGGCGGTGGCGGATTCTAATTTTGTTAAGCCAACAGACATCGACTTCAAAACCCTGCTGGCAACGGCGCCGTCGAATGATTCTGAGCAGACCAAGGATGATATTGCAATGGTTCTGCAATTACAGAACTCACGCACGCCGGCCGAAATTGCCCGCGCTCGGTCAGAAGTGCGTTTCAATGTGTTCGCGTTTAATGGCGTGATGGGTCCTTGGTTCAATTCGGAGAATCTCCCGGTGACTGCCATGCTGATGAGACAGGTCTCAAGAGATACCGATACGATTGTGTCGCAGGCGAAAGAATATTACGGACGTCCTCGCCCTTATGTGCTGGACCCGCGCGTGATGCCATGCTTGATGAAGGAACGGGATACGTCGTATCCCAGCGGGCATTCGACAGTGGCCACGGTGCTCGGTCGGATGCTTTCAGAAATTGAACCCGACAAAAGAGACAAGCTGATCGATCGATCCAGGCAAATCGGCGACGACCGGGTGCTCGGCGGTGTGCATTACCCCAGCGATGTGGCGGCCGGCCGAATTTTGGGAAACGCCATCGCCGACAAGATGCTGGCCAATCCTGAATTTCAAGCGGCGCTGGCAAAGGCAAAAGCGGAATGCGCGGCCAATAGCGTTGTTAAAACTTCGATTCAGCCGGCAACAGCGCCGTCGTCCAATTGATGGATCGAACGTTGCGGCGTTTTCGTTTGCCTCAGCCCCGAAAGCGTGGGCCGGATGATCGGCAGGCCGAAGGATTCGGCGGGATGAGCGGCATCGTTGGGGATGGGATGAATCACCGCGGCGCAGGTGGCCAGAGCGGTGGACAAATCGCGGGGAGAGCGCATCGGACCGGCGGCGTGGGGCCGAAATTCTTCGATATCCATCCACCCCCGGCCGAACAGTACGAGTGGGATTTTTTCCCGCAGCATTTGCCGCGCCAATCCCTGGTGATAGGCCGGCAGAATTAAGCGTTCCAAAAATGTGATTGCGTCGAATCCCTGTTCGGTAATTCCCATTTGCCGGCGATGATCTTCCAGATATCGCATCGGATCGACACCGATGGACAGCGGATTGTTCGATAATTCCTGGGCGATCCGTTCCCACAACAGGACATGGCTGGAAAATTCCTTCACACGCGTCGGGGGATCGAGCGGGACGGTATCGACGGGCAGGGCGATCAGATCGGCTCGCGGCTGTCGCGGAGTGAAGGGAAGAAATCCTTCGGGCCAGGCGGCGATATCAATGCGATCGCTCGGCCAACCGGCTTGCTCGGCAATTGATTTCCAGTTTGGATCGGCAAGCAAAATCCGGTCTCGGGGTGCATACAGCAACGGCGGGGCGATCCGGCCGCGCGTGATCCAGGTGATCCATTTCGTCCGATTGGAAACGATCCCCGGCAAATCATGGCGAAACATGTCGGCGGCGATGAGAGAACCAGCGCTCTCCGCGGCCATGGCAAGAGCCAAGGGCGACGCATGCAAGGGTTGATCGATATTCAGGCGTTTGCATTTCGAGAATGTCTCGGCCAGCGCAGTTGGCGCGAGGTTTGAAAGATCGAAATTCGTGCCGGCAACCACCAACGTTTCGGTTCTTTTTTTTGCATCGGACCGGGCGATGACCTGTGCGATCAATTCGGAACGCCGGCCCATCTCGTTTCCGATGACCGTTTGGCCCAGATTGACGAATGGCTGCATCTCATCATCCGGCAAGAGCGGCGTGCGAATGAATTGCTGCGGCAGCGGCAAGCCGGGATTCTTTTGGAAGATTTCTGACAGTTGCTTCTCCCAATCCCATCCCACGGCGAAATGCAATCGGCCGGCGGCGATCTCGGTAGCGAACTGGTCGCAATGGAGAATGACCGTCAGCGTCAGTGCGTCGGGGATGACGGCAATGATCGCCTGATTTGGCTCGATGCCCTCAAAACATGCCCGCAGATGCCCCGCGTGATGCGGCCAGATGAAACAGCCCACTGGACCGGTGAGTTTTAAGGATTTCAACGCCTGCCGACCCGCCAGCAGCGGAACCGAGCATCCACGCCACCAGAATCCATCGTCGGATCGCGCTGTCAGGAATCCATCCCGGCCGAACGTCCATTCATCGGGGACATCCAGTTTGATTCGGCTGACGACGTCCGGCTGGGAGGATTTTAGCGCCGAGAGATTGGCGTTCCAATTCGATTGGGCCAGAATATCGGCTTTGGTGGGCGGCGCGGGAACATCGGCACTCTCTTTCAGACATTCAGCGAAATCGATCGTTTTGGAGTCCATGGTCGTTCGCAGATTGAGCCGGGCCGTCCTCGGCCCGCTGTTCGTATTTATCGGACATTTCCCCCTTTTGCGTTGAGCCCTATACTCATGCCATGCGGTTCACCAAGATGCACGGCATCGGCAACGACTACATCTACGTCAACGGTTTCGCCGAAACCGTCGCTGATCCCGCGCAATTGGCAGTAAAAATCTCCGACCGTCATTTTGGAGTCGGTGGCGATGGGCTGATTCTCATCCTCCCCTCGCAAAAGGCGGATGTGCGGATGCGCATGTTCAATGCCGATGGCAGCGAAGCGGAAATGTGCGGGAACGGGATTCGCTGTCTGGCAAAATATGCGTTCGATCATGGGCTTTCTCGCAGCAATCCCATGAAGGTCGAGACCGGCCGGGGGGTGCTGACATTGGAGTTGGAAGTCGTGGAGGGAAAGGTCCGGCGGGCGAAGGTCAACATGGGCGAGCCGATTTTGGAGTTGGAAAAAATCCCCGTGCTTCCCGGCGAGATTGGCAAGGCCCTGAATTCCCACGATCATCGAATCACTCTGAAAAACGGCATGGTGTTCGATGCCGTATTTGTCTCGATGGGCAATCCCCATGCGGTGAGTTTTGTGCCGGATGCCGCGCAAGTGGATATCGCCCGACTCGGCCCACTGGTGGAGAATCATCATGCTTTCCCTCGTCGAACGAACGCCCATTGGGTCCAGGTTCAATCGCGCAGCGAAATCATCATGCGAACCTGGGAACGCGGCAGCGGAATCACGCTCGCCTGCGGCACCGGGGCGTGTGCCGTATGCGTCGCGGGTGTTTTGACGGGCCGGACCGATCGCAAAATCCTCGCCCATCTTCCCGGCGGGGATTTGGAATTGGAGTGGTCCGCCGCCGACAACAATGTTTCCATGACCGGCCCGGCCACGGAAGTTTTCAGCGGGGAATGGGAACTATAAGAATAAGAATTTGAACCACGAAGTCACAAAGACACGAAGCGGCTTTTGTCGTTCGATTTCAACTGAGCGAAGTTGGCAGTTGGATTCAAACTATTTTTTTAGAGAAGCCGATTTCGCAGGATGGCTCTGGAATCAAGAATGCCGCTTCGTGTCTTTGTGACTTCGTGGTTAATCTGTATTGAGTATTAGAAAGGCCCACGATTGACGCAGCCGGTGCTCCCCAATTCTCCGCAGTTTTCCGACGAGAATCTTCGTGAAATGGCCATCGCTCGGGTGGCGTATCGCAGGATCAGCCGGGCGGTGTGGGTGGCGCGAACCGATGGGATGATTCTCATCGCATTCGGCGCGTTGACGATCATCGGCGGAATAGGGTCCATTTCGGCGATGGCCGCCGGCGCTGTCTTGGCAGTGATCGGCTGGATTGAATGGCGCGGTTCGGATCGGCTCCGAAAATTTGATCCGCGGGCGTTGAGCACCTTGATGCTAAATCAACTGGTCCTTGGTGGCCTGCTGATTCTCTATTCTCTTGTGCAATTGGTCAGCGAGATGATGGGCCGCGGGCTGACGGCCGATCTCAATGGTGACCTTTCGGAATTCGGAGTTGTGGACACGGGCGAACTGCACGCACTCGTGATGCTCTTCTACGTCGCTCTCATCTTCATCGCCGTGCCCTGCATGGGCGGCCTGGCGTATTACTATTTCACGCGGCAGAAATATGTGGACGCATATCTCAAGGAAACGCCGGATTGGATCGTGGCGATGCAGAAGTCGGGGGTGACGTTGTGAGGCGGAAACACTCGAAATTGGGCATTGAACGACATACTTATAATCTCAGCTTGCTTACCCCGACTTGAGCTAGCAAGCGGCGACCGCGGACTCAAAATAGGTGGCGAGTCGCCCTGAAGCGGACGGCCCTGAGGCGAATTCGGCTGGATCAAATGCTGCGGCCCTGTTTGCGAGCTTAGTAATCTCGGAAAGGCGATCAGGTTTTTGAACCGTCTCGACAATCTTTCGGAACAAAGAAAAATTCTCCAGGACACCCGGCAGATCTGGGCCAATTTGCAGGGCCTCTTCAAAGTCGGACGTTGCCCCTTCAATGCTGCCTCCCGAAGTTACACGGGCGATAGCGCGCCAAGTTAATAACATCGCCCTTTGACGATTGTCGGCCGCGACGTTCAAACCTGCTGTCGCAAATTCGATACCCATACTCGGGTTGCCATGAATTAAATAGTAATGGGACAGGTAGACTAGCGGGCCAGCGGAGGTTGGGGTGACCTGTAGGCACATCTTAAAGTATTCGACGGCCTTGGTAGGATTCGTCCGGTAGATTATCTGGCCAAGGCCGAAGAGCGCGCCTGGATTTTTGGGTTCCAGTTGGATCGCTTTGTTAAAGCATTCCACTGCATTCCCAAAATCCTTGAGGGCTG
>JBEKUH010000140.1:0-5813 GCA_049515255.1 Tepidisphaeraceae bacterium
ACGCACTGCGGAACGCCGCATGCGACGCCTGGCAACACTCCTGCCTGAATGCGGAGTTGATCAAATCCGTCTGCGCCGTTCCTTGGCTTCAGGAGCGCATGTGAAAAATGGAAGCGGTATTAGTTGTCAACCGCCCCGCTTTCATCACAATGTCATTTCCTAACGGGAGGACTGAATGGCCCGATGGTATTTGATTTGCGCCGAAGCGAGTTTTATCCTGATCCTTTGCGTGGTGGCGTTTCTGCTCTTTCGACGGCACGCCCCATTCCCCGATGCCGTGCAGGTGGATATCCGTCTGCCGGATGCCAGCTCGCAGGTTTTTCTTCAGCGGCAATCTGATGGTCAGATGGATTATCTGGTACGTCATGGCAACGGAGACTTGGATCGCCTTTCGCTGTCGGAAATGACTGATCAACTCTACGAGAACGGCAAATCCAGCAGTTCCATGCTAGGACTCTCTTCGCCCATTGTGGCGCTTTGGCTGGGGATTGGCTTCTTCGGTCAAGTGCTTTTCACCGGCCGGATGGTCGTGCAATGGATCGCCAGCGAGCGCCGCGGGAAATCCATCGTCCCCCCGCTCTTCTGGTGGATGAGCCTCATCGGCTCGCTGCTGCTGCTCTCGTATTTTCTCTGGCGGCGCGATCCGATTGGATTACTTGGTCAGGCATTTGGCTCGTTCATTTATCTGAAAAATATCCTCTGGATTCGCAACGAGGCCCGCCAGCCGGTTTTGGCGGTGAGTGAGGGATCGTAAAAATTTTGTCGGTGGGGAAAGGAACCGATCTCGTGCGTAGAATTGGCTTGGAGTTGTTGAACGGATGCCCAGCCAAACGATTTTGCCACCTAAGCCGCATTCTGCCCGGGGACGGATCGGGTGGTTCTTTGCGCGATATTTCTGGGTGCTGGTTCGAAATCTCATCGGCTGGATTCTGATTATTTCGGCTCTGGTCCTGGGTGGAATATTCCCCGGACCACTTGGGACGCCGATTTTTTTGATCGGTTTAGCCCTCGTCACCCTTCCAGGCAAACGACGGGTGACCAGCCGGCTCTTGCGGGGAAATCCAATCGATCTGACATCCCGGCCCATTCGTGTGATGAGCGTCGCGGCCGCCCTGCTATTGCCCGCGCTGATCATCTTTGTGTTGTTGCACCGCAATTCCGGTTGGCACGCTGGACCGCTGGCATTGGCGTGCCTGCTTGCGATTGGCGGAAGCTGGCTGGCGGTATTCTGGCTCCCCAGAGGGGCCAATCTGGTCATCGGGTTTCTCCCCCGCATTCGCCGAAAAGTTCGGCCATGGCTGAAAAAACATGGGATCAATCTTCTTCCGCCGCGACGGATGAGACGGTCGCGCTATTCTCCCACGCCGCCGCACAACGAGGAAATTCTCCAAATCGATCCACACCAGATGGATCGGGCGCGCGGGGCATGGCATGCTTTTCGAATGTGGCTTCGCCATTTATCGTGCGGTTGATCGGCAGGATTACGGCTGCATTATCGTCGTCGGCTGGGCCGAAGGATGGCGTCGTGGATAAACGGTGGTGACGTAGAGCAGAATAAGAACCCCCATCCAGATAACATAGACGACGCACAAAACCGCAAAAAGGCGCGGCCGGCGGTTCATATCCGCTTTGCCCTTCACGCCAATTTGCTGGCGATGCGGTATTCGGTCTCCATCGACTTGCGGAAATCATACACGTTGCGGAAATCCTCGATTGTGTCCTGCTCCGTTGTCGCCAGCATCTGATGTTCGACCATGGTGAACACGATCCGGCCGAAATCCAGTGTCGAGGTGATGTTCCAGCGCTCCAGAACCAATCGAGCCATGAATCCCCACTGCCGCTGCGCGTAAACCCGAAGTCCTTCACAAAGCTGCTGGCCTGAGACGTGTCGGCCAAGGCCGGTTTCATTGGAAGTTCCATACACTTTGGTCACCGTGTATGCCAAGCCCCGCTGCACGAAATCGTAAGCCTCCAGCGGATAAACGCCCACGACCTCCGCCACGCGCTGGAGGCGTGCGAGTTTCTCCGTTTCAGGAATCGGCGGCATCTCAAGAGTGTACCACGCTCGGTCATAAATTTACAAGCGCAACTCGAACGGTTTGGTGAATCGTTTTATTCAATTTGCTTAGATTCAATCAACCGGCATCTGGCTCCACAAAAGTTGTCGATTATCGGGGCTTCGCAGTTGTTCCCCGCCGCATGTCTAGGTAAAAACCTGCATTGGCGAAATCCGGCAAGCCCAAAACCATGGAAGGAAGAATGTCCTACAAACCTCTGATCGCCGCGGCAGTGTTCACCAGCTTTTCGATTCTCATCGGCTGCAATCTGGAATCGCCGCCCGTCTTTGATCCGCGCGCGATGCAGGAGAACGAGCGGATTCGATCCGCGGAGTTGGAGCCTTCCGATCTGGAAGCTCTGCCGACCACGCGCGTCGATCCGTACGGATCTGCGTCGACGTCCGAGCCATCGGGTCAGGGGGATGTCATATCACGTCCTTCGACCGGTCCGGATTTGGATAACGAGCCAATCGTCCGCCTGAGCCTGCGCGAGATCATCGCCCGCGCCGTCGCCAACAATCATGATGTTCGCGTCGCCGGGTTTCAGCCGGGCATCGAAGGCGCTCGCGTCATTGAGGACTGGGGAAATTTCGACCCAACATTTTTCACCAATGTAACCTACCAGCACAAGGACGAATTGAACGGCGGAAACATCTACAACACCTTCAACGGCCTGGGCCTGGTTACCACCAACATCCTCCATTCCGACACCGCGCAGATTCAGACGGGCGTTCAGGAAAATCTCGACAGCGGCGGGCAAATTCAACTGCAATATGAAAACAGCTACAACTGGCTCAGCCCCCAGCAATCCGTCGACAACCCGTTCTACGAAAATGACCTGACCCTCCAGGTCACTCAGCCTCTGCTTAAGAATTTCGGCTACGACGTGAACCACGCGCGGATCGTCATCGATCGCCTCGATGAAAAAGTCGATCTTCAGGAATTCCGCAAGGCCGTCGAGCAAAACGCATCCGATATCGAACAGGCCTACTGGCAATTAATGCAGGCCGAGCGCTATGTGGAGATCGAAAATGATCTCGTCAACAACACGCTGGGCGAATGGAAAGTCCTGAACGACCGCATGCAAAATGGAGGATTGGACGTGAGCGACCTCCAGGTGCAGCAGGCCGCCAGCGCGCTGGAAACCCGCCGGGGACAACTAGTGCAATACAAAGCGCAGGTGCGCGATCTTTCCTACAAGCTCAAAGCGCTAATGAGCGATCCGGATTTCCCTGTGGCATCATCGATTCTCATCCTCCCCGCTGACGATCCTGTCGAGACGCCCATGGTGTTTGACCTTCAGGACCAGATCAACACAGCTATGTCTAACCGCTTCGAGTTGGGCGAGCAGCAACTCAAGATTGCCGAGGCGACCGAGACGATGGCGGTGGCGCGAAACAATCTTTTGCCCGAATTGGATCTGACCGGCTCCGTCGGCCCGCAAGGCGCCGGACCGGATGAGGGATCAGCCATCCGCACCGGGGCAGAATTCCAGCACATCGACGATTCCATCGGCTTCAAACTGCAAATCCCACTGGGCAACCGCTCCGCCCGCGGCATCTGGACACGCTCGGTACTCCAGCGAATGCAGGCGATCGAGCAATATAGCGCATACGTTGAAACGGTCTGTTCCGATGTCACCACGGCCGCCGATGCGGTGGACACATCCTATCGCTTAATCGACAGTTCCCGCCGCGCCCGGCTCGATGCGCAGCAGGCAATGGACGATATCAATCAGCGCGAGCAGGCAAATGAGCCGCTCACTCCCGAATTCGTCGAACTAAAACTCGACCGCCAGGAACTGCTTGCCCAATCCCTCCAGGCCGAAGCCCAGGCGCTGGCGAACTACAACATCGCATTGGCCCAACTGGAAAAAGCCAAGGGCACTCTGTTGCGATACAACAATGTGGTGATGAAGGAAGATATTACACATCCCGAAGAGAACGGCCTATTGCACTGAACCCAGTGGGCGCTTCTGCCTCCGCAATCGCCATCGGCTGCCCGGTGCGCAGCCGCGCCCAAAAGCGCAGGCTCCGCTCCAATGAGGCGCAACATCCCCCCACCGACTTTTTTCATCCAACCCAAGTTTTGCGGGCCGCTGCGAAACTCTTTGGCTTTCAAGCACTTATCGGTGGAGTCATGGCCGACCAGTTGAGACGCTCGGCATCGGCGGCCTCTCACAGGTACCGCCGGGCCTTGAAGCTTTAGACTGCGTGGATGCGCCACGGGTCGATTCGCGGCTACCCATTTGGCATCGCCAGTGATGAATTGCACCGCGAACCGGTGGACCGTCCAACACGAGTCAGATGGCTCCAGGAGCATCCCCGTGGCGTGCGAACGGGGTTATCACCCGATCGCCGACACGCGGGCCTTGGAGGTTCCACCGCGCCAGTGGATGTGCGCGGGTTTCTCCAGATATAGGTTCTGATCGGCCATGACCCCACCAACAAGCCTGGCATCATCGCCAAGTCCTGCAGCGCCCGCCTCGCGAGAGAGCGGGGACCGATTGTTCAATTGAGTATACCACGAATTCGTGTTTTGTTAAGTGAAAAAATTATATTTTTGTTCGGTATGGCTGGGACCCCTGAGGACGAGTTTAGCGGCGGGGCTTGCCCCGCGCTGGGAACGTCACTCGACGATCCAACTCGGGGCAAGCCCCGCCGCTAAGAAGCTGTTTCAGAACCCGCTTCATCAGTCGAGATCGCTTGTCAGGACTCTCAAGGAATCCCGCGGTTCTCAATGTCGAGTCCGCCGCAAGAAAGAGGGCTCTGAAACAGCTTCTAAACGTGCGCTGAAATCACTAAATCCGTGCCCGCGAACTGTTGCCATTACCGCCAAATGGGCTAAACTGCCCGACTTTCCTCTGAAACTTGGATTTTGGAGATTCGTTTGATCATCGTGATGAATTCCAACGCCGGGCAGGCCGCCATCGACCGAGTGGTCGCGGAGATCGTCCGCATGGGCTGCCAGCCGCATCTGAGTCAGGGGCGATTCCGCACCGTCATTGGGGCGGTTGGGGAAGAGGGGCTGATCGATCAGAATCATCTGGCTGCCCTGGATGGCGTGGAAAAAGTCGTTCCGATCATGAAGCCATATAAACTCGCCAGCCGCGAGTTTCATGAGGATGACACGGTGGTGGAGGTGGGCGGCTCATCGACACCAGCCGTCAAAATCGGCGGGAGTAATGCCGCATGCATCTCCGGCCCATGCGCCGTGGAAAATGAAAAGATGCTCCGCATCATTGCCCGCCACGTCCGCGACGGCGGCGCGACCATCCTTCGTGGCGGAGTCTACAAGCCGCGCACCAGCCCCTATTCCTTTCAGGGACTTGGCGAACCCGCGCTGAAATTGATGCGCGATATCGGCGATGAGCTTGGAATGCCCATTTGCGTCGAAGTCATGGACACGCGCCAAGTCGAGCAGATGGAAAAATACGTCGATTGCTTCCAGATCGGCGCGCGGAACATGCAAAATTTCGACCTTCTTCGGGAAGTAGGCAAAACTCGCAAAGCCGTCCTGCTCAAGCGCGGCCTGGCGGCGACCGTCAAGGATTGGCTCCTCTCCGCCGAATACGTTCTGAGCCAGGGCAATCGCTCGCTGATCCTCTGCGAGCGCGGTATCAAAACATTCGAGGACAGCGTTCGCTACACGCTGGACATTACGAGTATCCCGGTGCTGAAGGCATGGTCGCATTTGCCGGTGATTGTCGATCCAAGCCATGCGGCCGGAAAACGAGAATATGTCTGCTCCATCGCA
>JBEKUH010000141.1:0-5567 GCA_049515255.1 Tepidisphaeraceae bacterium
TTGAGCCCATGAAATTCAAATCGTTTAAACTCCCGACAAGCAAAACCGCTCGAAAACAGCGAGTACATTCACGTCGCCGCAAAAAGTTAACCGGACAGTACTGGTGCCCCATCGGTGGCTAAGTTTTCTTCTCCGTGCTCTCCGTGTCTCCGTGGTGGAAATTCTTTTCTTTAGTATTTCGGCAAATCCGCCTGCACCAATATCACACCGTTGTCCCGTGGCAGCAAGCGAGTTTTGTACGTCGAAATCGCCACCCCCGGCGTATCGCGCAGTTGGCCATTTTCCAGGCCGAAGCTCCAACCATGCCATGGGCAAACGGCGCAGCCATCTTCGATTTCTCCCTCGGCCAGACTTCCGCCGGCGTGTGGGCACATGTTATCCAGCGCGTACACCTGCTCGCCGTTCTTAAATACGGCCAACTGGAATCCGTCGATTTCAACGAATTTCCCGCGGCCTTCGAGCAGCTCGCCCAATTCACATAATGAAACCCAGGACATTCGAGAGGCCTTTCAACGGTCGAAATACAAAGCAACCACCGAGACGCCGAGAGCGCCGAGGCAAACACCGAGGAATGCAAATGTACGGAAAAACTCTGGAATCCAAATCCATCAAATCTGTCTTTGTCTCGGCGCTCTCGGCGCCCCGGCGGTTGCATTTGCTTTTGTTATTGCATGGGCGGAGTCGCATCCGGAGCGGTCGTCGGCGACATTTCCGTTGTCGGCTCAGTCGATGGCGTCGTCGCGGCGGTGGCGGCGCGGGTTTCCAGGACTGTGTTCATCTGCCGCATGATCGCACTGCTGGATTGCTCGGCCTTGGCGACATCCGCTTTGGCATCATCCCCATGGGCGGTGTCCAGGGCATCCACTTTCGATCCGAGATCGTTGATGGAATTTCCGATGTCCGTGTTGTCGGTGAAATTGCGGGTGTAAATCGCTTCCAGCGCGCTGTAGCCGGCCCGTACGCCGGATTCCACAACGGTTTCCGAGGAAATGTCCCAGGACAGTCCAATCAACTGCTGGCGATACACATCAACCAGATGCAACTGCTGGCGGAAAGTCCCATCCGGATCGGCGCCTTCCAGTTGCGGCAGCAGCGCGATCAAATCCTCAAACGTATCCTCCATTAAAGCCCGATACGCCACCTCGCCGTTGCCGGGCAACTCAAAGGCCCGCGCGTCGAATTTCGCCAGACGCTGATCCATATCCTTCACTTGCTCGGCCGGCGTCGGAACAAAACTGGTGGGCTGGCTAGTCTCATCCGGCGGGGTAATGTCGGTTTGCATCTGGCTGTGCCAACATCCCGCCCCGAGCGTGAGAATTCCCCCGAGCAATACGCCGGACACAATCGCTTGTCGCCAATTCATGAAACCTCCGAAAATCTCGCTCGCTCAGAAAAACGCAACCGCCGAGGCGCCGAGAGCGCCGAGGCAAACGCCGAGGAATGCAAATGTACGGAAAAAGCTCCCGAATCCAAACCCATTAAATCTGCTTTTTTTCTCGGCGTCTGTCTCGGCGCTCTCGGCGTCTCGGCGGTTGCATTTGTCTTTCGACCGTCAATCCTTCTGTCTGGTCCCCAATTCCTTACTGATCTCCGACTCCAACTCATCCAGCTTCCCGAGCTCCGTCTTCTCCGACGCCAGCACATCTGCGTTGATCATTCGGTCGATCTCGTCATCCGTTACCAATTCTTCCCTGGCCGTCGGCGTCGCGCCGGCGATGGCGGATTGTTCCATCGAATCCAGGAATAATCCCATCCGCTCCTCCATGCTGCCGGCCTGGGCGACGGCTTTTTCCCACTGGGCCTGGGTTTTGGTCAAATCCATTTCGCCAAACACCCGCCCGATCTCCTGCGACATCAGCGCCATCGACTCGGCAAACTGCTGGCTGGCGGCCGCCTGTTGCTGGATCAGCATCGCATTTTTGATCGACAGCAATTGCCGCTCGAGCATTTTTTTCACCGCCGCGGTTTTCTTCAGCGCCCCGCGGATGAACTGATATTGCCCCTCATCGCCGATCTTTCTCGCATTCTGCGCGTTCTTGATGAAATCATCCGCGAACCGCTCCTGCTGTCGAATGCTCTTTTCGATCGCCCGCATTCCGCCGCGGATTTTCATCTCGCGCTCGACTCGCCGTTCATCTTTGGATTTGAAAAGACCCATAAAACTCCCAAAGCGCTCAATTCAATTTAGCCACCGATGGGGCACCGATGGGCACCGATTAAAACAGATAAAAGGCGAATTTGCTTCTCCATCAGCCGCATTCTTCACTCCAGTTTTATCCGTGTAATCCGTGCCCATCCGTGGTAATAAAATTCCTTTTTGAACCACGGATGGGCACGGATTACACGGATAAAAGAAATACATTTCTTCTTCGCATTTATCGGTGCTCATCGGTGCCCCATCGGTGGCTAAATTTTCTTTATCCCCACCGGCAGGACCAATCCGATCAGAAATCCGCCAATAAACATCCAAAACGGCCCGCCGGCGCCGAATTGGGTTTCCAGTGCTTCGCCGAGTCCACCGGCCAGAAACGCTAAGCCAAATGCGAACACCACTTGCCGAGATCCGCCGGCATACACCGCCAGCCCACTGAAGATCATTCCAAAAAATTCCCAGCAGCCGTCAATGGTGTCTCGCCAGAAGATGACGAATTTATCCCAGGAGGTTTGCGGCGGTGGGCCGAAATCCAGCGGCGGGACCGAGGATTGCGGCGTCGCGGTGTTGGTCCCGGAATCAGCGGATGCGTTGGTGTCGCCCAGCGTGGTCATGAGATTCACATTTCCTTATCCGCCGCCGCGCTCTTTTGACGGACGGCCTGGTCGGCGGCGTTGAACGCTTCAGTTGATTTCACTTTTCCCTTGTCCATCTGGTCCCAGATGTTCATCAATTCCTGCCCCGCCTGGCTCAGGCCTGCCGATTGCACCGCATCCTGATCATTTTCGGTTCCGATCTGCAGGATCGTGTCCAGCCGCTGCTGGTACATGTCCTGCGAAACGGCATCATCTTCGAGCCATTGCCCGATCCGCGCGACATCTTTATCCGTGAGATTCAATCGCCCCGTCGCCTTGCCGCGCTCGTTGTTCTCCTTGACGATCCGCAGTCGGCTGACGGTCAGCAGCTCCTTGCTCCGCAGCGTCAGCTCGCGCGCGGCCATCAACTGCTCCTGCGTCTTCATCTCAAAATCCTGGGCCAACGCCTTGCGCAACTCCGGCGATTTCTGGCTGGCGCCCTGCTGAAAAATCTTCTGTTTCTCGATGGAGATTTGCTCGACGCGCTTGAAGAGCCGATCGCGGGCTTTGGTGAGGAGGATTTCCTCCTTGCGAAGTTCCTGGCGATTGAGCTCGCTGAGGGTTTTTTCGTGATGGAAGATTTTGTCGATGAGTGCCACTGGGGTTTACTTTCTGATTTTCCCTGTCCGGAAAGATATTTCTTTCGTTGCGCTTCTCGTGCTGCTTGAGTTGGTTGACTCGAATGGGGAACCGCCTGGGCGCTGCGAAAAGTGTTGGCTGACCTGTTGACGTTCAGGGCGGCCGTTTGCGACGGAATATAGATTTCGCCGCCTGCGGCGGCCCATGTTATGGAGTTTCGAGCTCGTGCTCGACCTCAACCGTCCTGCACAGCCCCGCTTGTCCGACCTCCCCGCGATCGTGAAATTCGAATTGGAGGTCGGACAAGCGGGCGTGACGGACGGTTGAGGGTCGCGCTTGAGCGCGAAAGTCCTTCGCATCCCGCCGCCGCAGGCGGGAAACTTTTTCTTCGGCTGCAAAATGCCGCCTCGAACTTCGCCGGGCCGGCCAAATGGTTTCGCAGCGCTAGCGCCTTCACCTATTCGAGTCGGCGCCGCCGATCGGCGCGGAAACGGCAACCGATAAAAATCCCCTTCCAAAATGCGCTCATTTTGATTGCTCATCCCGCCTCCGGCTCGGCGGGTTTGCGCTGGGGGATCGGTGGTAGCTTCTGCGCCGCCGGCGCGGATTTTTCGACCGCTGGCGATGTCTTCGCCGGCTCTTCTTTCTTGGCGCCCATCAGCTCATCGTACATCGCCTGTTCTTCGCTACTCATTCCTGTCGGGGCGGATTCGGAAACGCTGTCGGCCAATTCCGTGTTTGCCTGCAACTCCGCCAGCACTTCTTCCGCCTGGGCGGCGGTGTCGGCCATCTCATCGCTGGTCGGCAATTTCGCGCTCTTGCCCTGTTGTAATAGTTCCAGGTTCAGCAGTTGCGTGCCCAGCACATTGATCTGTTGATTGAGCATTGAGAGCAACTGCTGGCGACGCTCCAAATCTTTGCGAAGCTGAACGAGCTGGCTGGTGATCCGCCGACGCGAGAGATCGCCGGCGGCGTCTTTGAATTCTTGTCGCAGTTGCAACTCTTTATTTTCCATCGCGCCCAGGTCGTCATACGAACGGTCGCGCTGCTGGGTGAGAGCGGCCCGGCGTTCGGAGAGGAGAGCGATCTTTTTTTCCACTTCGCCCTTGCCGGCGAACAGGGATTTCATCCGATCGATAAACGGCATATCCAAACCTCCGGCGCCGGCCGAGGCCGCGCCTTGCTGGAAAAGCACCACCCGGCCGTCGATCCGCTTGGCCGCCAGGCCGGCGTTTTCCTTAGCGTATGATTTTAACTCGTCTTCCACGAATTGCGCTGGCACATTCGCTCGGACCGCCAGGCGGTCGGATGCAATGCCCCCGGACAACAATTCCACCCGGGCCGATTCGATCTCCCGGCGAATCCGCTCCCGTTTGGCGGCATCGGCCTCGGGATCGAACAAATCGCTCAGGGCCTTGGTGGTTGTGGGACCGGTGATGGTCCACCCGCCGGCATCGTTGGGGGCGGCCAAAATCACCGTGCGATCCTTCCCCCGCTCGGCCAGTTCGCGGGCATCTTGTGTGAATCCGGAAGTCGAGCAAATCACCACCGTCATCGGCACCCCACCCAGCGGCGGCGGGGTTTCGGCCATCAGCCGGGTCACATCCGATGCCGACATGGGCTTGCCCGCATCCCCACCGATCAAAGCGCGCGTTGGCGACTGGCTAACCACCCGCAGCCGACCAACGGTATTCTTAAACAGCCAAAAACTTCGCCGCGAGAGCACCACTTCCATCGACATGCCGATGGGCAGATGCGATTCGAGTTCTCGGTCCGGCCGATTCATTTCGGCAAGCGTCCGCCGTAAATCCACCGCGCGATCAGCGGCTTTGGAATCGACAATCAACCCCGTCACCGGCCGCCGTCCGCGCGTGGTGTCGAGACGAAGCCGATCGTCATTGAGCAATCGCCGCACATGCTCCATGAACTGCCGCTCGGCCTGGCGATGAAAATTGGGATCAGCGCTGCTCATGCTTTCGCAATCGAATCCACAGATAGATCCCGGCCACCAAGCACCAGGCCCATCCGACGATTGATAGGATACCGTAAATGACTTTCATTGCGGAGAAGGAAGATATTAACCACTAAGCGACTGTGTTAAATGTCAATGTTCTTAACGACGTCCAGTTGTTCCCAAGTCAGATGGTCACGAATCATGGCGTTGAGCAAGGTCAGGAGCTTGCGCATACAGGCCGTGATGG
>JBEKUH010000142.1:0-8042 GCA_049515255.1 Tepidisphaeraceae bacterium
CGCCGCGGCCGGCAAAAACGGCCTGGGCCGCTCCGATGAGACGAAAACCGAATCGAAAATGTCGCGGCGATTGACATGGAAAAATCCGGGATCAAGAATGTTTGGGTTATTCAGAGGTTCCCCTAGTTTACGCCAGCACGCTCTGGATCACCGTCGCCGCGTGTGGATCGCCGATGCCGGAAACCAGATCGTAACCCTTCGTGGCCGCGTAGGCCGTGCCGCCGGTGTTGGTCTTGGTGATATCCGTGAATGCGTTGCCGGTGGCGGCGTACAGCATCGGCAGGGTTTGCGTCGCTCCGTTCAACGTGGATAGTTTTGCATAGGCGCGATTCTGATCGGCGATGGATATCAGCGCGGCCCACTGCGGGGCGCCGGCGCTGGTGCCGCCGACTTGGAACCAGCCGCTCTGGTTGCCGTAGCCTTCGCTGTCGTAGATCGCATAGCCGTAATTCGGATCGGCGTTGTAGGAGACATCCGGCACCGTACGGTATTTGCTGCTGAGGGTGTCGGCGGATTGATAGCTGGGTTTCAGTTCATACTCGCTGATTCCGCCCGAGCCGTAATTCCAGGCGGTGTCGGAGATGACGGTTCCGTTGGCGGCGAGCTGCAGGGAGGAGCCGCCGACGGACAGCACGTTGGGCGAAGCCGCGGGCCATTCGACGCCAGCGCCGGTGTCGCCAGCCGAGGCAACGAAGGTGATCGGCGTGTGGCCGGCGGGTGTCGTGAATAGTGAATCGAACTGCGTCTCGGCGCTGAACTCTGAGCCTCCCCAGCTCATGGAGATGACGCTGACGTTGGCCAGGGATTTGGCGTAATCAACGGCTGAGAGCAAATCGCTAAGTGAAGACGATTTCGCCTCGACCAGGACGATGTTCGCCTTGGGCGCGATCGCGTGAGCCCATTCCACGTCCAGGGATTCTTCCATTGCCCATCCGCTGTCGTTGGTCTCCTTGGATGACATTTGGACGACTGAGAAAGTTCCGTGCTTCGCTGATCCGTCGAGCGGGGCCACGCCGAAGTCCGAATCGAATGTCGCCAGATCGCTGGTGATGTTGGGGTCGTTGTAGGCATCGACGATGGCGATGGTCTGGCCGACTCCTTTGCCGTCGATGATATTGTTGCTGAAGGCGATGGAGTTGAATCCGTAGGCCGTATCGATCTGCGCGGGGGTGTAACCAAACGGCGTGGAATTGGTAACGGCCGACTCGGACACCAGATCGAAGTTTGGTGATTCGATCAATGCGGCAAGCCCCAAGCTCGATGCCGCAGACATCAATTGCCTCGACTCCAGCCCTTCAAACCGCACACCGATTCTCGTTTGATTTCCCCTTCGCATAACGGACCTCCCGGCGCTGCCCCCGGCGAAGGGTACAAGAGACATATCGAATTCCCCGGCTGGAAAAGCAACCTGCAATGTTAAAATGGTAAAGATTTCCGACTATGCTTTCCGATACACTTAATGCCGCAAGTTACCCAGTTTAACATGCGACAAAGGTTGGCGGCAGGGATGCTTCCAGAATTCTGAATCGGACCGGCGAAGAACGGATAAGTCCCGGCCATTATTGGAGATACAATGAGCCAATTTGATGCCCTGTCGCAGCGATACCTGGAACCTTTGCTCGCGGGTAACCGTGTCGCCGCCAGGCAGGTTGTTCAAGAAGCAATTGCCGATGGCGCAAGCGCTTATGACATGCTGAACCAGTTGATCTGGCCGATCATGGAGCGAATCCAAGTTCTCTATCGTGAGGACCGCATCAGCCAGAGCACCCTGAATCTCGCCACCCTCCTCAATCGAAGCCTCACAGACCAGATTGCCGGTCAGCTTGAAGCCAAGCCGTCCAATAATCGAAAGGTGATGATCTTCTGCGGCAATGATGAGCCGGAAGAATTGGGTGGCCAGATCACGGCCGAGCTGTTCCAGGCGGATGGATGGAACACCCGATTCGCCGGCGGAGGTGTGCCGGAAGATGAGGTCCTGAAACTCATCGGCGATTTCCGGCCGGATTTATTGGTCATGTTCGCCACGCTTCCCAGCGGCGTGCCGGCGGTACGCAAGCTCATCGATTATCTCCGGGAAGTGAACAGTTGCCCGGAGATGCAGGTGATGTGCTGCGGCGGAATTTACAAACGAGCCGAAGGATTGGCCGAAGAAATTGGCGCCGATCTTTACGCTCCCGATGCGGCCGAGGCGGTCGCGATCGCCAACGACAACCGAAGTCGCAAGGCGACGGTGGATCAGCAAACTGTCGGTCGTACGCGGCGGATTCGCAAAGCGGCCGCGCGCAAGGCGGCGACGACACCGGCAATCCACATGAGCGTCGAATAAAAATCGCTTGGAAGATGAGAGCTTTTAATTCTCCCCGGGGACATGGTCGATGCGATCATGTCCCTGTTTTTTGAATTATCATTTGAAGTTCGCATGGAACGTTCAACAATTCTTTTCGTCCACGGCGCATGGGGTGGAGCATGGTCGTTCAAAGAAGCCGATCGACTTTTGTCGGCCGATGGATTTCTTGTCTATCGCCCGACTCTCACCGGGCTGGGAGAAAGAGTGCATCTTGCGTCGCCAGACATCGGGCTGGACACGCACATCCAGGACATCGTAAATGTTTTTCGGTTCGAGGATTTGCATGATGTCATCCTTGTTGGGCACAGTTATGGCGGAATAATCATAAGCGGAGTGGCGGAACGCATTCCGGATCGAATCCGGAAGATGATTTACTGGGACGCGTTCGTGCCGGAGAATGGGGAATGCGCCCAAGAGCTGCGGCCGCCGGGAATCGCGTTCACGGTTCGGGATGGTTTTGCGTATGCGAATTGGGAGACGAACCCGACTCCACCGATGGATGTGCCACAGTCGAATAAAACATTTACGGACATAATTTCAATCACGAATCCGGCCGCGGCGAAAATTCCCTCGGCATATGTTCTGATGCTGCGCGACAAACCGACAGCGGAAGAAGCGAGATTTTTCAGATTTTTCCAACGAGCCAAGGCGCGGAGCTGGCCGGCGGTGACCATGGAGGGAGATCACAATGTCATGCGGTCAAATCCGAAAGGATTCGTTCAGTTGCTTTTGAAATTATTGCCGTGATGATCGGCTTTTGCATTCACTTCGTTGGCGCGGCCGTCGGCAAAGTGTCGGGCCCAGCGGTTTGCGCGGCTGCGACTTCGTCGGCGGATAGTGGCTGGTCGTAAATCCGCAATTCGTCGATCGTGCCGATATAGCCGGGATCGTGATCGAAAGAAGATCGGCCCAGCCAATTATCCACCTGACGAACTTTGTCCAGCGTATTGTCGCCAAGATCGGAAGCGGCGGTGGGCTCCTTTCCGTCAACGAAGAAGTGGATCTTCTTTGCGGTGCCATCAATCACGATGGCGACCATGTGTTCCTTGCCGTCGTCGAGCGCCTGATTGTCGATCGCCACTTTGGATGCGGTGTCGGTGGCAGTGATGGCGACGCGTGATTGGCCGTCGGCGGTTTTCGGGGTGAAATAAATAAATGCCTGACCTTCGCCGCTGTCGTGATCGCCGATGTTTAAAACTCGTTCGAATCCGGTCAGGTCTTTGGCCGTGAACCAAACCTCGATGCTGACGCTGCCGGTTTTAGGCAGGATCGGCCCGGCGAATTCGAGATATGCGACGCCGTCATCGCCGCTGCTCTTGCCGTCGTTTTTGAGCGTGAGCTTGCCGTCTGCGATGGTCGCCCCACCGACGAGTTTGCCATCGATCTTGCCAACGGAATCCTTGGCGGCGCCGGCATCGTTGAAGCTATATCGATGGGTGAGATCGGCGCCGGCATTCGATGCGCAAATGCCGATCGCGAAGATGCCCAACGTGATCCACCGCGCCGCTGAAATATTCCGACAGTCGAATGAACGGTTCATCGTGCTGCTCCTCGTTTAGCCTTCGCAAAAACTGTACCTCGATCCGCGCTTTTCATCCTATCAAAATCATTGGATGGTTGGGATAGAGCGGCCGGAACTTCAGTCATGTCATTTGTTGTCTGAGTCGTGCTCACTCGCGCCCTGCCTGAGCGCCTGAATTTGCATCACGAGCTTGTGCGCTTCCTCCAACCATTGGAGCTTTTGCTCGAACGTGAGTTTTGCCATTCGACGGAGCTGGCAGATTTCGTGGTCTTCCCAACCTTGCTCCCAAACGCGTTCGGACAGTGACGATTCTAGCGGCTGTTCGCTGCTCATGCGGTCGCCTTAAAACGGAACATCTTCATCCGGCAACGGTCCGAGCGGTGGACCCTGCTCGTGTTTATCGTGGCCGTTGCCCGGCGGTTCATTATCATCGTCAAAATCTTCTTCATCGTCATCGTCATCGAAGAACACAACGCGATTGCCGTTTTCGTCGGTCCATTCGGGGTCGACCGGCCAGATGTCGAAGCAGAAGCCTTTGCCGTCGCAGCCGGGGATTGGGCAGCACCAGAAGCCGTGTTTATTTCCTTCATGATCGGTTTCGATTCGCCATTCGATGCGATAGCTTTCGTATTCCTCGTCGCAGTGGATGCAGTGAACGGGAATGGGGATCTCAGGCGGGCCGAAGGGATCGCCCTTGGGGCTGAGCGGATCGTCGCGGCCGGCGGCAGGGTCCTGCAGAATGGAATCGCCTTCATCCATGGGGAGAGCGACCTCGATTGAAGTAATGGAGTCGCTTGGCGGGATGATTTTGTCAAGCGTGGTTTCGTGCATCAATTGGCGATCAATTCTTTCCGCTGCTCCGGCGCCGCCTTCTGCTAGTCTAGACTTGTTCACACCTCGTGCTTCGGTTCGGCTTTGCCCAGTGCATCTTTGTGTTTCTTGACCCGTATCTCCAAAGTATTCTGCCGCTTGCGCAACTCGGCCTCAATCGCTTTGGATTCTGTGATGTCCGCAAAGGTAATCACCACGCCGTCAATTCGGTTGTCCAGCGTGCGGTAAGGCATGATGCGCACTAAAAACCAGCGTCCGTCGGAGGTGGCGACCGCCTTTTCAGAAAATACCAGCGTCCGCATCACCTCGCGGGCGTCGGCCGCCAGTTGGGGGTAGTTCAAGTTCGTGCTGTCCAGGAGATTCTTCATGTCGTTGTTGGCCCGCGTTAGGTCGTCCACTTTGGCCTGCAATTCCTGGTTGACGGTCTGAAGCTCCTCGTTCAAGGACTGCATCTCTTCCTTGGAAGTGGTCAGTTCCTCGTTGGTGGACTGGTATTCCTCATTGGAGGACTGGAGTTCTTCCTGCGACGTCTGCATCTCCTCCCGGAAGGTCTGCAGTTCCTGGCGGGTTTGTTGGAGTTCCTGTCGCATCCGCGCCGATTGGGAGTTTTCGGTTGTAGAGCGCCCGGCCTTGGTGGGTTTGTCCTCTTTCGGCGTTGCCGCCACATCCGTAAAGACGATCATCACCATGCCCCGCAGGGCTTCGGGTTCGTTGATCGCCTCGACAGCGACATTCACGACCTGCGTCCCGCCATTGGTTCCAATTTTCAGGTTTTTCAGGGTGACCACACGTTTTTCCCGCAGAGCCCTGCGGAAGGCGGCACTCAGCTCGAAGCGCAGTCCCTCGCGGGCCATGGCGAAGATATTCAGATTGGCTTTGCCCGCCGCCGGCTCAAGGTATTTGCCCGTGCGTCCGCTGATGTAAAAGATGTCGCCCTTGTCATTCACCAGGGCGGCCGCCGGGCTATATCGAGCCAGGAGTAAGTGCCCCGCCAAATTCTCAACACTGGGGGTGGATTCAACCGGCGTGCGACGCTCGGGCGGGCGAGGGTCATCTGACGAGAACGACACCGGGAAAACCACGGGTTGGGCGGCAAGGGGCGCCGAAAGCCGCTGGTAGAGCTGCGATTTCCCTTTGAACGGCTTGAAAAGGTTGGCGAACGTGCCTGCGGTTTCCGCGCTGCCCAGGAACAAGATGCCACGTGGATTCAACGCGAAATGAAAGACCGGCATAAGTTTCTTCTGCAAATCCGGGGTCAGATAGATCAGGAGATTCCGGCAACTCAAGATGTCGAGCTTGCTGAAGGGCGGGTCCATCACCAGGTTCTGCGGGGCAAAGATCACCATCTCACGGATGGCCTTTGTGACCTGATAGCCATGCTCCGTCTTGATGAAGAATCGACTCAGTCGTTCTGGCGATACGTCCGCGGCGATGTTGGGCGGGTAAAGCGCTTGGCGCGCCTTGGCGATGGCGGCACGGTCCAGGTCCGTGGCAAAGATTTGCAGTGCGGAAGTTTTGGGGAGTTTGAGTTGCTCGTGTAATTCCTTGTAGATGATGCCAAGGGAATAAGCTTCCTCGCCGGTGGCGCACGCGGGCACCCAGGCGCGCAGCGTCTGCGTGGGCGAACGCCCAGCCAGGAGTGCGGGAAGCACCTCGTTCTTCAACTGCTCCCATGCAGCCGGATCGCGGAAGAAGTTGGTCACCCCGATCAGCAACTCCTTGAAGAGGAGTTCCATCTCGTGGGGATTCTCGCGCAGGTACGAGACATAATCCGCCATCTTGCCGATCCGGTGAATGCCCATGCGCCGCTCGATGCGACGGACCACGGAAGTTTTCTTATAGAGACAGAAGTCATGTCCGGTCTGCGCCCGCAGCAGGTGCAGAATCTTCTGCACGCCGGTCTGGCCTTTTTTGTCGGTGCCCGGCCCGGCGTCCGCGATGAGGGGTTTGTGGTGGAGATAGGCGGCGATCTTTCCCGGCAGTTCCGCCGGAGGGGCCACGAAGTCGGCCAGGCCCGCCTCGATGGCGCTGCGGGGCATGCCGTCGAACTTCGCGGAGGCCGGCTCCTGCACGAAGACAACTCCCGCGCTCTCCTTGATGGCTGCCAGGCCGAGCGTCCCATCGCTTCCCATCCCCGACAGAATCACGCCGATGGCCAAATCATGGCTGTCGGCGGCCAGAGAACGCAAGAAGAAGTCCACCGGCAGGCGCAGCCCGCGCGGCTCCGCAGGGGCGCGCAGGTGCAGCACTCCATCCTGAATGGACATGTCCTTGTCGGGAGGGATCACATAGACGCAGTCGGGCCGCAACTTGGTGCGGTTTTTGACCTGTACGACCGGCATGGTGGTGCTTCGCTGGAGCAGCGACGCCAATACACCTTTGCGCGTCGGGTCCAGGTGCTGAACGACAACGAAAGCCATGCCGATGCGTTCCGGCACGTGTCGCAGGAACTGCTCCAAGGCTTCCAGGCCTCCCGCGGAGGCGCCAATGCCGACAATGGGGAAAGGGGCGCCGGCGCGGACGGATTCTGTGCCGGGTTGAGGCGAACCCTTCAAGTCGCGTTCGATGGCGGTTGTGTTGATCGCGTGCTTATGTTCAGAAGACTTTGCCATGGTCATTTCCTCGACGTGTGCAAGGGTGGTTCTTTGACAAGAGTGAAAATGATAACCTCTTCGCCGGTGACTGTGCTGATGTCATAGTGCAGGCTGATCACCGTGAGGTCGGTGATTTTCTTGACCAGCGCCACCAGGATTGGGCGTGCCGTCTCGACCAACTGTATTCGCAATTGTTTGAGCAGGTCTCGGCCTCTGGCTTTCTCAGATGTCTGGAGCAGGTGCTGTTCGGCAGCATTCAGCGTGCCGTGCAGCCGGACCACAAGAAGATCCTTCAGCAGATAAGTACAAATCTTCCTGGGCCTCTGGCCCATGTATTCCTGTTGGAAGCGCCCGATGCCCTCCGAAATAGCAGCTTCGATTTCACCCTGAGTCTTCATCAGAATCGAAATTGTACCGGATCGTGTGACGATTCCTTTTTTTGGCCGGACCCGCCTCGTCGCGATGCCTAGCGCCCGGCCCCTCTGGACGCAACGCAGACGCCTCAGGAAAAGGAGCACCGCTCAAGGTAAAGGATTCGCTTGGCCAAGGGATTTTGTCAAGCCGGGAGAAAACAGCCGAGGCGCAACGAAGAACCCCGGTTCTTGCGAACCGGGGTTCTTGTTTAATGCTGGCAGTGACCTACTTTCCCGCTGAAGCAGTATCATCGGCTCGGCAGGCTTAACGACCGTGTTCGGAATGGGAACGGGTGTGACCCTACCGATATAGCCACCAACAAAGTCCCGATGGG
>JBEKUH010000143.1:0-5002 GCA_049515255.1 Tepidisphaeraceae bacterium
TGACTTTTTCCGGAACCTATGTGAACCAGCAGTGGCCATCCAATCCCCAAACGCCCCATGGCGCGTGGGAATTCCACGAGCATCTGATCCCAAACACCCCCGCCAAGCCGCTGCGAATCTGGATGGAAGTCGGCGACCGCGACAATTACAACCCCAACGCCATGCGCGACAACATGCACGATTGGGTCGTCGCCAATGAGAATATGGCCAAAGTGCTGGCGGCCAAGGGATATCACTATCAGTTTGTGTTCGCGCGCAATGCAGGGCATACGGATCGTGCGGTGAGATCACAAACCTTGCCCGAGGCGCTGGAATATTTGTGGCAGGGTTATCCGATTTCGGCAACGACGAACTGACATCAATGAACCAGTGAAATTATTGGCGGAGATACCTATGAACAATCGGCCAAGTGCGCTTTCCATCCGGTCAATATCGGCGGCAAGGACGGTTTTTTGGGTGATGGCTTTCGGCCTGGCGGTGGGATGCAGTATGTCACAGGGTTCCAAGCCGTCGCTGGCCGCCAAGCCGATCCCCACAACCGCGCCGATGGCGACGGCATCCCCAACTACAGCGCCGGCCATCACTCAATGGCTGCCTCCTCTACCCACGACTCGATATGACATCTCCGATTATGGCGCGGTTTCCGATGGAAAGACGATCAACACCAAGGCGATCCAAACCCTGATTGACAACACCGCGGCGGCCGGCGGTGGAATTGTCGTCGTTCCCCCCGGCACATTTCTCACGGGAGCGATCTTCCTGAAACAGGGCGTCGGACTGTACGTGGATAAAGACGGCGTACTCAAAGGTTCGACCGATGTGGCGGATTATCCGATGACCCGCACGCGCATCGAGGGACATTTCCAACCATGGCTGCCGGCTCTGGTGAATGCCGATGGCATCGAACATCTTCGCATCGGCGGCGAGGGCACGCTCGATGGCAGCGGCACGCCGTTCTATGCGGCGTTCCGAACCGCAACCCGCGCCAGGCGCGGCACAACCAATCTCGATGTCCCCCGCCCTCGGATGGTGTTCATTTCCAATTGTTCGGATGCGCGGGTCGAAGGGTTACATTTTTTCAATTCCGGGTTCTGGAATCTGCATGTCTATCACTCACATGATGTGGTGATCGATGGGCTGGATATCCTGGCCCCCTCCACCAGCCCCAGCACGGATGGCATGGACATCGACAGTTCGCAATGGATCACCATTCATGCGTGCCGAATCGCCAACAATGACGATGGGATCGCGCTGAAGGGATCGAAAGGACCGACAGCGATGGACGATGCCGACAGCCCGCCGGTTGAGCACATCCATGTTTACGACTGCGAGTTTGTCCGAGCCGGCAGCTTCGTCACCTGCGGCAGCGAGGCGACGATCGTCCGGGATGTCGAGATCGATCATTGCCGGGCCGTCGGCAATGGCGGGATGGCGGTGCTGCGGCTCAAGCTCCGCACCGACACGCCGCAGTTGTACGAGGATATTCACGTTCACGACATCACCCTCCAGGGCCGCGGGCCGCTCATCGCCATGGCCCCCTGGACGCAGTATGCCGACCTTCAGGGCCACGCCCCTCCGACGCACACGGTGCGGAATATTTCCATATCCAACGTCACCGGCACCTACGGAAGTTTCGGCACCATCCGCCCCAATCCCGGCGATGGCATCGATCATCTGACGCTGGAAAATATCGATGTGAAATTGAACAACCCCACGCCGTCCTTCACGGGTGTGACCAACCTGGAAGTGAAGAACGTGACAGTAAACGGCCAGGATTACACCGGGCCGGCAACGCAGCCTGCGCGATGAACATCCGCAATTATCGTGCGACAGCGCGGCGGGATTTGATGGTGTAAATCCCTGCGAGTCCCGCCAGCAAGGTCAGGCTGGACCAGGCGGCAGAAGGCAACGGCACGCCCGAGACGACGGAATTGGGATTCTTATCAAATTCGACGACGTAACCCTGCGGAAGCGTGAATCCGGCAACGCCGTTCTGCGGCGTATCGCCCCATGTTGGGCCGATGCTGGCGAAGTCGTAATAGTCGATCGCCTGCAAAGGAAGATCGCCCGGATAACCATCCGGTTGATTGGCGCCCCAGGGGGCATAGGAGAATGTCGCGCCGTTAACCCATTTCCAGGTCGCATCGGATCCGTCCGTGTCGTTGGAAGCCGACGCCCCAAGCCACGGGCCGAGGAAATCTGAATTGACGCTCAATGCCGTCCAATACGACGGCGAATCAACGAGGTCAAAGACAAACGTGTTTTCAGCGGAATCCGTGGGGCATGCGAGATATCCACCGTCCGAAACCGCCGCCGACTCCGCGGCGCCCCAGGTGATTCCGGCCGGCACGAGAACCGGCGTGTACCATTTCCCATCCGCCGAGTCGTAACTCGCTGTCAGCGCCTTCACGCTGCTCCAATGTCCGAGCGCCAAGGTGCAGGCGAAAAATCCCAATACGGCGAGCCGTCGGTTCAACATTTTTTCCTCGCTGAAAAAACAAGTGCCCAGAGATCTCCGGCGGAAACTCCTGGGATTCATTCGAGATCACCCACGAATGATGAATGCAATTATAAATTTTTGGGTTGGTTCCCGCAATCAAAATCTTTTAACAAGCAATTGATATGGCGGACGTGATCCATCTTTGGAGTTTTGGGCAATTTGTAAGGGCGTGTTGGGTAAAGAATTAGCCACCGATAAACACCGATGGGCACCGATAAATGCAATGATTTTGTATCTATTTCAATCGGTGATCATCGGTGTTCATCGGTGGCTAAATCTCTCTTAGGCTTTGCCCCCCCAATAATCGCTCATCAGCTCGCTCATCCAAGCCGGCTGAGTGACCGGGCCGCGCGGGGCGAATTCCTGGACCCAGGGTTTCACATCCAACACCGGCGTGCCGTCGATGGCGTCCAGGCCCTGCACATGCAGTTGCCGGCCGTCGAGCCGCAGCACCCGGCAAATGGTCGCGCCGAGGCGATTGGGGCGAAACTTGGCGCGTTGGGCAAAGATTCCCATCTTCGGATAGGCCGTGTTGCCACGAGGATATCGTGATCCGGTTTCGATCTTGGCGGTCTCCACGCGATCCATGAAAAAGATCACCTCGACATGCGAAAAGAGTTCGATGCCCGCGAATGCCTCGGGGCCGAAGCGGGTTGCGTCCAGTTCGATGTGGGAATGCTCACGATCCCAGTGGTCGTCCTGGATGATGGATCGGGAAGAGCGGACGATGCCGATGGGTTCGAGTTGGATGGTGGGCATTGGGTCTATCTCAAAAAATGCGGCGGCGCAGGAATAATCTTGGAAGTCCTCCTAAGTTTTCCCAGCGCCAGTCGCCCGATGCTTTATTTCGTCGAGCATAGCATTGATTTGCTTTAAAAGAGGGGATTCGACCATCGCTCGGCTTGTTTCTGCCAAATAGAATTTAATGACATAATTCCCCTGCTCCGACACGCTTACCCAAAGATAACTAACATTTCTGTTCCCCTGTCTTCGGTTGGGATCGGCTAGTTGCGCTGCGTCAGGCCAGAGTTCTTCATAGACGAAGCAATCTTGCGGGAATAGCTCTTGCATCTTGAAGGCATGTTCGAAAAGCGCCAGCGTTGTTGCATTGCCCAGATGCGCTTCGGACTGGGAATGCCGCGCGTGCCGCCAGCCCAAGCTAGGAATCGGATGCGTTACATAGATTCCGCAATGCCCGTTTTCTTTGATGCCGAATTGCCACCGAGGATCTTCTTGGGTAGGGTCGCCGGAGTGGAAAACGCCAAGGTGTTTTCCCGGAGGATAATCTTCCGCTTTGCGGACTCCATGATCTCGAACTTCGAGCAGTTCAATTTCGCAACGGATCACGGCGTTGGGCGGAATAAGGTCCGCAACCCCAGCCGCACCGAACGCCAGATGAGGACTAACCGTAATATTCCTTCGGCCGCCGACGCGCATTCCTTCAATTCCATACCTCAGCCCAGCAATACACTCGCGCTGACTGAGATCGATTACGAACTTTGGTCCGCCAACGCCAATGTTCGGAATTTCGTTTCCCCGATTTAAAAACATGCGCACGTTGACGACGACAGTTTTGTCGCGCGCGGCAATGTCGCCTTTGCCCTCGACGATTTCCTTAGCCTTTACCCCTGATCGCATAACGCACCATTAAATCCACGACACTGTTAGGCGAATCATGAAAATGTGCACTGCAACCTTACCCCGCCTTCCCCGCCCCCACCTCATATCCATCACTCAACAAATCCAACCTCCCCGTCTCCGGGCAAATCATCAGCCCATGCACCTTCACATCCTTGGGCAACAGCGGATGCTGGCGGATGATGGCGACGCTTTGGCGCACGCCTTCTTCGGGGGAATCGAAGCCGGTCAGCCAGCTTTTCAGGTCGATGCCGGCGTGCTGGAGGGTTTGGAGCAGTTCCGGCGAGACGCCGCGCTCGACAGCATGCTTCAGGACGCGCTCGCTACTGAGTTTGGTCATCCCGCAGCCGTAATGGCCGACCACCGCGACCTCGGCGGCCAGGAGTTCGTACACCGCCACGATCATGCTGCGCATGACGCTGCCGAACGGATGCGACACGATTGCCCCGGCGTTTTTGATCACCTTGGCGTCGCCGTTGCGGAGGTTCATCGCTTTGGGGAGCAGCTCGACGAGCCGGGTGTCCATGCAGGTGAGGACCACCAGCTTTTTATCGGGAAACACATCGGTGCGCAGCGGCTCATATTCCCGCCGCTCTACAAACGCGCGGTTGTGATCGAGGATGTCGGACAAGATCGACATAACCAATAGATTACACGGGGGAATCGGGTGTGCAATGAAAAAAGAATTAGCCACCGATTAACACCGATGGGCACCGATTAAATTCAAAAAAAACGAGGCTGGAAATTCTTCTGTTTTATCCGTGTTATCCGCGCCCATCCGTGGTTTTAAAGAATTGTGACCACGGATGGGCACGGATCACACGGATAAGAGAAATACCGCTCCACAAATCGATTTTATTGCAT
>JBEKUH010000144.1:0-5670 GCA_049515255.1 Tepidisphaeraceae bacterium
AATCATGCAAGTGCTACCCTATTTGGGTTTCGATGGCCGATGCGAGGAAGCGATCGAGTTTTACAAGAGCGCGGTGGGCGCGAAGGTGGAATCGCTGATGCGTTTCAAGGAGAGTCCGGATTGTCCGCCATCGGGAAAATTTCCGCCGGAAATGCTGGAGAAGGTGATGCACTCCAGCCTGAAGATCGGCAAGTCCACGGTGATGGCCACCGACGGTCATTGCAAGGGCAAGCCGAATTTTTCAGGAATTTCGCTGACCCTATCGGTAACCAGCGCTGACGATGCCGAACGATATTTTGCGGCCTTGGGCGAAGGCGGAAAAGTGACCATGCCCATGGCCAAGACATTTTTCTCCTCGCGCTTCGGCATGCTAACCGACCGCTTCGGCGTGCCCTGGATGGTCGTCGTGCAGGCGTGATTCATTCGTCCGCCCGGTTGGATATAATCCCAAAATATGAAAACCCACGCCGCCAAGCGACCAACCCGAAGACAATTCTTGAAAGGGACTGCCGCAACAATGACAGCCGCGGCTCTGGCGGCAACTCTTCCGCGCCGTTTAATGGCGCAGACCGCTCCCGCCAAGAAATACAATGTCCTCTTTCTCATGTCCGATGACATGCGCGTTGAAGTGGGCAGCTACAACAGCATGTTCGGCGCCAAGACTCCCAACATTGACGCCCTGGCCAACGCGGGCGTTCGATTCGACCGCAATTTCTGCCAGTTCCCTCTTTGCAATCCATCACGCTCCTCCATGCTCACCGGCCGCAAGCCCACGGTCACCGGAGTGCTTGGCAACCGCACCGCTTTCCGCGACGCCCATCCCGATTGGACGACTCTTCCCCAACTTTTCCGTGAAAATGGCTATGTCTCCTTGCGCACCGGCAAAATTTTCCACGGCGGCATTGATGATCCCAAGGCATGGGATGCGAGTGATGTCGTCGTCGAACAGCCCGCCGGCGCCACCCACACCGGCGGCCACAAACTCGATATCCCCCGCGTTCAGGTAGCAAGGCCAGATGGCACCATGCCGCCGCTACCCAACGGCACCAACACCCAGGCCGCGTATTCCGATGAATTGATCGTCCTCGACGGAAATGGCGAAAATAACGGCGATTACCACACCGCCGACACCGCCATCGCCTACCTGCAAAAACACAAGAACGATCCGTTTTTCATCGGCTGCGGATTTGTCAAACCCCACAGCCCGCCCAGCGCTCCGCAGAAATTCTGGGACATGTACAATGTCGATGATATCAAGCTCACCCCCGACTTTGCCGCCTGGCCGACCGTGCCCAATGGCTTCCCCAGCGCCGCCATTCGCAAGAAAAACGCCGACCTTTTCATCGGCCGCGGCGCCAGCGAGAGCGAAGCCAAGGAAACCATCCGCGCCTACATCGCATCCATCAGTTGGGTCGATTGGAACCTCGGCCGTGTCGTCGCCGAACTGGATAACCTTGGTCTCCGCGACAACACCATCATCATGTTCTCCGTCGATCACGGCTACCAGCTCGGCGAAAAGGGCAAATGGTCCAAGGCGGGTTCTCTTTTTGAGATGGGCTGCCGCACGCCTCTGATCATGTGCGTCCCCGGCGCCAAGGGAAACGGCAAACCCTGCTATCGCATCGTCCAGCAATTGAATGTTTATCCCACGCTGGTAGAACTCTGCGGCCTCCCCAACCCCGGCGGCCTGGAGGGAGAAAGCATGACATCGCTCCTGGCCGACCCGTCCAGTGCATGGGACAAACCCGCCTACAGCGTCTGGAGCGAAGACGGCAGCACCCTCTGGGGCACCGCCGTCCGCACCGCAAAATGGCGCTACGCCGAATACGGCCCCAACGGCTCCAACGGCCACATGCTCTTCGACCGCGAAAAAGATCCCCTGGAAATGACCAACCTGGCCGACGATCCGGATTGCAAAGACGTGGTCGCCGAATTAACGCCCCTGACGCGCGCCTATTCGGCGACTTTGAAGGCTTGAGACTAACGTTCCCGGCTGGGCTCGAACCTGCAACCTTCGGCTCCGGAGGCGCCGTACCAATGCCCAAATCCTCGCGGAGACACGGCACGTCTCACGGCGGACCTTCAAGGTTTGCGTGCGGCTCTAATGCCCCAGCTCCATTTGCGTTTGAGAAGATTTCGTCGCGGCTGTCAAGCGGGCAGTCGCGGTCGAGTGGCTGGCGCGAGGCACAGAGGATTTGAGCCTGGAAGCGATGGCCCACAAAGCCAGTCCCGCTGGTACAAAAAAAACCACCTCGATGAACAGACCCTTTGACCACGGCAACCCCTGTACACCGACGCACAGAAGCGGATCAACCACGGCCAAGAGCAGAAAAAAAACCGCGATGCCGCGCGCAACTCCGGACGCCAGCTGCCGCGGCTTTACACCTGCCATGAGCGCCGGCAATTCCTCGCCAGCGCGCAAGAGCCCCCAGGTCACGGCTGTCAGCACCGCCCAGGCTACCGCCTCCCACTCCTTGTGGTATCGCACCATCAGGCCTCCCTTCCACCAGAGGATGAAGGCGAATACCAACAGCGTCCCGCCGGCAAAAGTGTTCCGCATCGCCACAGCCGCCTTGGGCACAAATTCGCGCACCAACGTCGTCGCCATCAGCGGAATAAAGAAAATTCCGGCGGCGTACGACTGAGAGTAGGTCACCCACGAATCGGGGCGGGTATCCCAGTGCGCGTCGATCCATGCCGGAAACCAGAACCTAAGCTTGTGCGTGAGCAGGGAACAGACCACCACGTCGATAAACCCCACTGCAAAAAAAGCAACGAGCATCCGCGCCACGTCGCGTGCAAATCGCCCGTCGCTCCTGGCCACGACTCTCGATGGGCGGTTCGTGTCGCGTCGGGCGGGCGATTGCTTCATACCAAGCCGCTCGGCATCCAGCCGCTCAAAATATTGCAGCGCCAATTGAATCACTGTAGTCCGAGGCAACAACCGGACCAGTACAGAAATGGCCGCATTTCGCACGCCGTGAATCGCCGACGGTTTTCGGCCCAGCGCCGACAAGGCGGTCGCCACGATCTCCTCCGGCAGCGCCACTCCTCCGGGCGGATTTGTGACTGGATCTCCCGAGCGCGCCTGGAACTCGGTGCGCGCATGACCCGGCGAAATGCCCAGCACGTCGATCCCGTGCCGCCCCAATTCTCCCCACAAGGCCTCGGCGAGAAACAAATCGAAGACCTTGGTCGCGGCGTAGACGGCCAGGTGGGGCGTGGGCTGATAGGCGGCCGTCGAGGCGACAAAGACTATTCCGCCCCGGCGCCGGGCCACCATGTCCGGAGCGAACGCTCTTGCCAGTAACAACGGAGCGCGGCAGTTAACGTCGACCATGCCGGCCTGCTCTTGCGGATCCTGCTCAGTGAACGGGCCATAGACCGCGTAGCCCGCGTTGTTGATGAGTAATCCGATGGAAAGTCCCGCAGCCTGGGCGCCGGCGCGCACGGCCTGCGCTGCGTCGGGGCGGCCGAGGTCGACCGTCACCGCCACGGTGCGGATCCCGTGTTCGACCCGCAGCGCGCGCGCAAAGGCGGCGAGCCTCTCATCCTCGCGGGAGACAAGCACCAGATCCATGCCGCGGGCGGCCAGGGCTTGCGCGAAGGCCTTGCCAATGCCCGAGCAGGCGCCAGTGACCAGCGCGGCTCCGCCGAAGCGCTCACTCCACTCGCTCACGTCGCCGATTGGGCAGCTCGCGCTTTCGTCGGAGTTGTGCATCTCTGGTTGCCTCATATCGCGTCCTTTGTGTTTGCGGTCCCCGGGAAGTTGGATCGTTGCTTGAATGTCGTCGTATTTGAGAAGTCGCTACGGCGCGCCACGACAAACAAAAGTCTCCTTACACAGGACGCCGAATATTCGCTCCACATACTGATGCTCCGTTTCCCGATCCTGTCGCCAGACCATGAAACGAAACCCCTGTTTCAAAAAAAAGCCGGCGCAATCGAACCCCGATACTTAGGGATCTAATTGCGTCGGCTTACTCTTTAACGGGTCCTCCGGCCGGTGGCCGAAATACCCTCTATTTAGTCATCCGAACAGTTTCGATATTCTGCCGGGAGCCATTGGCTCAAAACTCCACGACGCCCCCATCATAGTCGGCGCAAAGGGCCAGACAAGCGGATTTTCGGCCTTTTTTCTTTTGGAATTCAGTATCCAGAAGCCCCGAACTGCCGTGCGCAAATGGGTCCACCGATAATGAGAAAAATCCGGCCCCACAGGACGTGCCTGAGGGCATCATTTTGTTCAGCACTCATCAATCAATCAGTTGACAGCATATTACAACGTTCCCGGCGGGGCTCGAACCTGCAACCTTCGGCTCCGGAGGCCGACGCTCTGTCCAATTGAGCTACGGGAACTTAATCGAAAGAATATCGAGGGGCCGATGCTTGGGCAACCGAACGCTAAGCGCCAGCGGGTGCGTGACATGTTCCGCAAATAATTTCCCCTCCTCCGGTGCTCCGGGGGAGGGTTTGGGAGGGGGTCGTGTATCGAAAAGCTGGGAAATCTCACAAGGACGTTTTTGGTGGTGTAATACATCGTCGATGCGGGACCACTCGTGTCCCGTTGCGATTCCCCCGCAATCCAGCGAATTCGCCATATTCGTAGCCATTATGAGACATTTGGTTCGCGTCACCTTTAATTCGGCTCGAAATCCAGAGGGCCATCCGGTGACGACACAATCGGCCTGACAGCGCCTCAGAATCTGCGGGCCCCAAGCGAGACCGTTCACCAAGTGGACTGGGAGATAATGGGGATAACACTGCCTAGGCCCGCCAAAACGCGCGGCGGCGGCAGGGTTAAGTGCTTGGGGTGTTGCATCCAAATACAATACCTACTTCGCGGAAAGGATTTCTTTGTAACCGGCGTGAGGAAAGGCTCCAACGTTTTTGGGACGCGCCAAGGTGAAGCCTGGATTGCGGACTCCGAGCTTCAGAATCTCCTTGAGCATCATGTCCTGCCTCCAATGATCCCGGCGTTGATAGCGCGAGATGAAAATCTTAGGAAAACGATGTGGGCCGTAGCGATGCCAAGGTTGCTGCCGACGGAAAAGCAAATAGGGTTTGCCAGACGCCTCAAGATCGAGTTCGATGAAGGCATAAGCAGATATGAACTTGGCCAATTGATCGACCAAAAACTGGCAATCGAGAAAGAACGGAAAATGCTAAGACCAGACGCAGGGTCTGACGGGAAGACCACCTAACTGGACGAACTAAAAGTAATGGGACAAAATGAAAATTGACCCGAGCCATCATTTGGATTTTCGCCTCCTCCATCCGTGTAATCCGCGCCAATCCGTGGTCAAAATCCCTGATTTTGCCATACCGAACAAAAATATAATTTTTCCATTAACATCGACCGAATTCATGGTATAGTGTTTTGAACAATCGGTCCCCGCTCTCTCGCGAGGCGGGCGCTGCTGGACTTGATGGTTCGCTCCCGTGGGAAAGCCCAGGCATAGCTATGCCTGGGCATTCCGCCGGGCCGAACCCGCTTGTCGGCGGGGTCATGGCCGATCAGAAATCTCGGAGCCTGTTTGTATTGGCCCCGAGCTGGAGAAACCCGCGCACCTCTTTGGGGCGGTGGAACCTCCAAGGCCCGCGTGTCGGCGATCGGGTGATAACCCCGATCTCACGCCACGGGGATGCTCCTGGAGCCATCTGACTCGT
>JBEKUH010000145.1:0-4633 GCA_049515255.1 Tepidisphaeraceae bacterium
CGGTTGCTCGCCTTGATTTCCTCTATCATCGTCCCTGTCGCCCAATACCAAAGTATCCCCAATACCAACGTCCAATAGATTCACCTCGACGCTCTTTCTAGTGTGTTCGCATCGCTGCAATGGATTCGATGGAGTCGATTCTGCGGCGGACAGATCACATGGAAGGAGTCCCACATGTACCTCGCAATATCGCCCGCTCATTTCAGTCTGTTTGCCATCGTGACAGCCTCATGCATCCTGGGGGTTTTTTCGATTGCCGCGCCTAGTTATGGGCAGGCGGTGCCGGCGTCGGATGTGCAGGCGCCGGTTTCTGCGAACGCTGATGACACTTCCATCCGGCCGTTCCATGTCAGCTTTCCGGAATCGGCTCTCGTCGATCTCCGCCAGCGCATTTTGGCGACGCGATGGCCGGATAAGGAAACGGTTTCGGATGCATCGCAAGGCGTGCAACTGGCGACCATGCAGAAACTCGCGCAATATTGGGCGACAGATTACGACTGGCGAAAGTGTGAGGCGAAGCTGAACTCGCTGCCTATGTTCGTGACCAATATCGATGGGCTGGACATTCAATTCATCCATGTCCGCTCGAAAAATCCCAACGCCTTGCCGATCATCATCACGCACGGCTGGCCCGGATCGATCATCGAACAACTGAAAATCATCGGCCCGCTCACCGATCCCGTTGCCTACGGGGGAAAGGCGGAAGACTCATTTGATGTGGTGATCCCGTCGCTTCCGGGCTACGGTTTCTCCGGCAAGCCGACCGCGCCCGGTTGGACCCCTGTCACCATCGCCAAGGCGTGGGCGACGCTGATGAATCGCCTCGGCTACACGCGCTACGTGGCCCAGGGCGGTGATTGGGGCAATGCGGTCTCGGAAGTGATGGCCCTCCAGCAGCCGCCGGGATTGCTTGCCATAAACACCAATATGGCGGCCACGGTTCCCCCCAACATCTCCAAGGCGCTCAGCTATCACGAGGCGCCGCCTGCCGATCTCACGCCCGAGGAGCAAAACGCGTGGAACCAGTTGGACGACTTTTATAAAAATGGGCTGGCGTACGCCCAGGAGATGTCCCTCCGCCCGGAGACGCTGTACGGAATCTCCGATTCACCGGTTGGGCTTGCCGCATGGATGCTCGATCATGACATCCGCAGCTACAAGATGATCACCCGCGTCTTCGACGGACAGACAGAGGGCCTGAGCCGCGACGACGTTCTCGACAACATCACACTCTATTGGCTCACCAACACCGGCGTTTCCTCGGCGCGCCTCTACTGGGACACCCAGCAGATTTCGACAGGAGGCGGATTCTTCGACGTGAGGGGCGTCGAGATCCCGGTCGCCGTCAGTGTTTTCCCCGACGAGATCTATGCCGCCCCCAAGAGCTGGGCAGAAAAAGCCTATCCCAAACTGATTTACTACAACAAACTCCCCAAAGGCGGCCACTTCGCCGCGTGGGAACAGCCGGCGCTGTTCGCGGATGAAATGCGAGCATCGTTTAAATCGTTCCGCTAATCATTAAATGGTTTAACCCCGACTCCACTCGAAAGGAGAACGCAAATGAAAATCCTGATGGTCCTCACATCTCACGATCAACTGGGAAACACGGGTCGCAAGACCGGTTTCTGGCTCGAAGAATTCGCGGCCCCGTACTTCGTCTTCAGAGATGCCGGCGTCGAATTGACGCTCGCATCTCCAAAGGGCGGGCAGCCTCCGCTCGATCCCAAAAGCGATTTGGCTGCAAACCAAACCCCGGCAATGACTCGCTTCAAGAAAGATGCGGCGGCGCAAAAGGCGCTGGCCAACACAGTCAAGCTCGCCGGCATGAAGTCGGAAGACTTCGACACGGTATTTTACCCCGGCGGGCATGGGCCGATGTCGGATTTGGCCGAGAGCCCGGATTCGATCGCCTTGCTTGAGTCGTTTTATAATTCCGGCAAGCCGATCGCTCTGGTCTGCCATTCGCCCGGAGTGCTGCGCCACGTGATGTACCAGGGCGAGCCACTCGTAAAGGGAAAGCGCGTCACCGGCTTTACCAACGGTGAGGAGCAAGAAATGCAACTTACCAAGGTTGTCCCGTTCCTCGTGGAGGACGAACTGCTGCGTCTGGGAGCCGTTTTTGAAAAGATGCGCAATTGGGAGCCCTTCTCGATTGTCGATGGCCGGCTCATCACAGGCCAGAATCCCGCATCATCAACCTCGGCGGCTCAAGCGCTGATGAAATCGTTCGCATTGCAAGGCGCTTTGTCTGCGGCTTCTTAATTTTCAAAAAAACTTCCCAAACTCTCGGAGAAAAAACATGTCAACTGTCACAACAGAACTCGCCAATGAATCAAGTCTCGCGGCGTCGAATCCTCTTGATGTCGTCCCAGACGAAATGCCATTCGATGTGCCCTACGGGCCGCCGATATCACTGGCCCGAGCGCAAGCGGTGATCAATGCCGCCGTGGCAGAGGCGAAGCGGCGGAATTGGAAGATGAATGTCTCCGTCGTGGATTCCGGGGGGAACTTGGTTGCCTTCCAACGAATGGATGGCGCGATGCTCGCCTCAATTGCGATCGCGGAACACAAGGCCCGCGCAGCCACGACCTTCCGGCGACCAACCAAGGTCTTCGAGGATGGTATCAATCTGATGCATCTCAACTACCTGCTCGCGTTCGATGGGGTGATCGCCTCTCGCGGTGGGATTCCACTGATCGAACGTGGAGCGATCACCGGCGCCATCGGCTGTTCGGGAGGGGCAGATTCTCAGGACGAGATCATCAGCGAGGCCGGCGCGGCAGTGATAAACCAAATCTAACAAATACAAAGGAATATCCAATGACAACAGTTACACAAGAGAATCCCATGGCAACGGTGCACGTATCGGTGAAACCTGAACAGATTCGCCTTACCCGGCGATCGCCCGCCTATTGGCGTGTTACTTTCAACAATCCGCCGATCAACGTGATGGGCCCGGAAATGGTCCGGGAGTTTCAGGAAATCATCGACGCCCTGGAAGCCGACGAACATGTCAAGGTCGTGGTCTTCGACAGCGCGGTCGACGGCTACTTCCTGAATCATTCCGATTTCACGGCGAAGATGGAGGACCTGACCGGAATGCCCGATGGTCCGACCGGCTTGCCGCCTTGGCCGGACTTTCTGGCGCGTCTGACCCGTCTGCCAGTCGTTTCCATCGCCATGATCCGCGGCCGGGCGACCGGCAACGGCAGTGAGATCACCCTCGCCTGCGACATGAGTTTCGCCAGCCGCGAAAAGGCTATTCTCTCGCAATGGGAAGTCGGGGTGGGGATGGTCCCCGGTGGTGGCCCCATGGCCCGGCTGCCGCAACTCATCGGTCGAAACCGCGCCCTCGAAGTGCTGATGAGCTCCGAAGACATCCGGGGAGAGCAGGCCGAGGCCTACGGATACGTGAATCGCGCCCTGCCAGACGCCGAGCTAGATGCGTTCGTAGACGCGCTGGCAATCCGGATTTCCGCGTTCGATAAATGGGCGATCGCCACCACCAAGCGCCTCGTCAACACCAGCTTGCCACCGGACGTGGAACTCGGCGCCGGGTGGGATGCGTGCATCGCCTCGCTCGGGCGACCCGCCGCCCAGAACGGAATCAAAGCGCTGATGGCGCGCGGCTTCCACAAGCCGGGAGATGTCGAAAATCGCCTCGGATACTATGTGAGCGAAATCCATGACTAGGTCGGGGCTTGACGCGACGCTCATTACTGCGAGGCTTGCCGGACTTCGAGCATGCTATGAGCGATCCGAATCCAATTACCTCTTCCATTTATACGTCTCAAGCTGCCGATATTGAAGGATTCGATTCGTTAGCCGAATTGGCGTTGGATATGCGCTCGTCCTGGAATCATGGCGCCGATGCGCTCTGGCGTTGGCTTATACGGGCCAGGCCGCCTTTGAAATGATAACTTTCGGTGAAGGCGAGGCTGCTGAGGAAGCAATAGAAGTTACCGACCTGGCTGTTATAGGCAGTCAAGAGGATTGCGAGAGGTTTATTGGGGAACCTGGCTACAATGTTCTAAACGACCCCAATTGGGGATCGGATCCTCTCAATCCGATGCGGGAGAATGATGCTTGGGTTCAATCCGTAATTAGCCAAAAACAACCGGTATTCTTGGCGACCGAGCCAAATTTAATGGGAGATGCATTATTGGATTATACGGCGCCTCCCGATCAATTTGGCACTGTTTTCGCAAGAGAAATCGACCAACTTATGGAAGCTGGTTACCAAGTCGTTCAAGGATATAGTGGAAAGTTCCTGTTCCCTCCATAGGAGTAAAAAAATGATAACTCAATCGGAACTTAAAGAAATGGAAGAGCAATTAGATAAGAAGTATATCCCTTTTGTTTTTGATAAAGTGCGAGATCGTATTACCACTTTTTTAGAGAATTATAAAAGGTTGCCGCAGGTTGAGCAAGAAGAAATTCGTTCTCGATTTGGACCGCAACACGGAAATAGATTGCTCTATTTTGCATGGAATATGGCCGAGTGTGCAGTACGCGAGCAATCCGCTAAAGATGTTGAGCTTGGCCTTCTCGCAGTGGCGTTCGAAGGAACTCGGCGCGAGCGTCTTAAGGAGATATCCACGCTCTGCATGCTTTATCATAGTGCCCAGAAGAT
>JBEKUH010000146.1:0-4537 GCA_049515255.1 Tepidisphaeraceae bacterium
TGGACGTCCAAACCAACCTGAGTTAACTTCTCGTACATCTTCATGGCTATCTCCTTGTATTGAATAGACCCATCGGAATCTTAACTTCCGACAGGGAGATGGCCTTTCATGTGATTAGGAAATATGGGAAGAATAAAAATCGAAGTAACAGTATTTGAACTTGCCCCCTCTAGGGCACTCCCCCCCTCCCCAACGTAATCTCCCCCACCTCCGCCGGGCAGAACACCCGCAGCGGCACCATCGACGAAAATCCAAATCCCCGGCTCGTAATCATCCATGTGTCATGGAACCGATGCACGCCGCTGCACAATCGGCGGGGCAGTTTGTCGTGCCGGAGAATTGGAATTCGGCCCGGCAGACAAATCTGTCCGCCGTGCGTGTGGCCACATAGATAGAGATCGGGTTTCAGAAACTCCGTGCAAAGAATCGTGTCTGGATAATGGCTCAGTGCGATCCGCACCGAATTCGCCGGCTTCTCGCCGAGGGATTCCAGAAACGGGATGTCCACATCATCGCGATCCACTCCGGCCAGGCCGATCAATTCCAGCGTTGCATCGGACGACTGAATCAAAAGCCGCCGCTGATCCAGCAGCGGAATCTTCAGTTCGTCCATTTTAATGGCCAATAGATCGCCATCGTGATTTCCGAGAATCCCAGCCAATCCCAGGCGGGAACGCAGTCCGCGCAAAAGTCTTTCAACATTTGGCCAGCAAACGCGGAAGTCGTATCGGTAATCCACAAAATCGCCGGTGAATAGAATCAAATCCGGCGGATTTCGTTCGACCCCGGCCAGCAGATCGTCATACGCCCGGTCCCACTGCCGCCGCGCATGGAAATCGCTCAGGTGCAAAATGCGAAAACCCTCCAGGGCTGGCGGAAGCCCGGCGATGGGAAGATGCGCTTGCGTCCATTCAAAACCGCGCGAACTCCCCAATTGCAACCATGGGCCGCGCGTCCGAGAACTCACCCCCGCCCCGCCAACTTGGGACGGAACCTGGGGAACGGCGGCCGAACCGGATATCAACATAAATTCCTTGCAGCCCACTTGGGCGGTCGGCTAAGATAAGCCAGCGGACGGCCTGTGCCAAAAGGCCAAACTGATGAAGTTAATTCCCCGATCGAATCCGATTGCCTTCGCTCTCTACGTCAATGCGGCGTTGCTGCTGGCGATTGTGGTCCTATTGGCAACCCATGGCCGGCCGGCGTTGGCATCCGTCGCTCTAGGCGATGCCAGCGCTCCGCAGCTTCCAATTGCCGGTGGCAACGGCATTTATGTCATGCCATGCCAACTCCACCCCAGCGTCTGGGGCTGTATGGTGATGGATACCAACCGCCAAACGCTGGCGGTTTACGAGTACCGGGCAGGAGAGCAATCGCTGGTCCTAACGGCTGGACGCGATTTCGGGTATGATCTGCAATTAAAGAATTTCAACACAGACCCGGCGCCGGAAGATATTAAGCAAAAAGTGGAACAACAGGAAAACAACAACCCCCAGGGCATGAATAATCCCCCCGATGACGCTCGTCCGGCTAACGCTAATCCAGCCGACGCCAATCCGGCGGACACCCCGGCGGTTCCGAAGTGATCCCGATGCAGGAGTAATCCCATGGCCAAGATGTTTTACACCGTGGATGAAGCCAAAGCCGCCCTCGGCAAGAACGAGGAAGAGCTCAAGCAACTGACCCGCGAAGGCCGGCTGCGCGAATTCCGCGATGGCCCGCGCACCATGTTCAAGGCGGATCAGGTCGAAACCCTCAAAAAAGAAATCCAAGCCGGCGGCCCGATGGATCACGTCGACCTCGGCACCGCCGACAGCGGAATGGCGATTGGCCTGGCGGACACCAAGGGCGGCAGTCGAGTCGGCGCGGGCAGCGGAATGGATGGCGTCGGCAGCGGACTTGGCAGCGGATTGGGCAGCGGACTTGCCGGATCAGCCGCTGGGCTCACCCTCGAAGACACCGAGCCAGGAACCCGGTCGGGAACTGGAATGACCCTCAAGGAAGACACCGCGCTCTCGGCGGATCTCGGACTCTCCGGCTCCGTCGGCGGCGTGCCTTCGCCCAAGCTCGGCGGTAGCGCGATGGGCATGAGCGGCACCGGCGTGCCCCTCGCTGGAACGGCGGCAGGCGGATCGGGACTCGGTGGATCGCAGGCGGGCAAGAAAGGTGTTGATGTCTTCCAGAGTGATGAAATCGAACGCGTCGATCCCGCCGCGCAAACGGCCGTCTCGACTAATCTCGCCGAACAACTTAACACCGAAAGCATCGGCTCCGGTTCCGGGTTGCTCGATCTGACCCGCGAGAGCGACGACACCAGTCTCGGCGCCGAACTCCTCGATGAAATCGCGCCGGGATCGGGCAGCGGCACCAACCTGCGGAAATCTCCTGCTGGCAGCGCTGTCGGCGGCACCGTTGCCGCTGGATCGGTCGCCGGTGGCGTCGTCGATTCCCGCAACATCGGCCCCGGCATCGGCCGACAGACCGGCGGATCGCATGTGACGGAAATCGAAAAAGCCGATCCGCTCGCCACCGCATTTGGCGCCGCCGCGCTGGGCGCGACGGCTGTGGTTGTCTTCGGAATGTTCGCGCTGATCACCGGCGTGATGTCAACCTCGCCCGATCTCATGCAACAGATTTCCAAGTTCGGCCTGCCCTACATCGCCGGCGGCGGACTGGCTGTCGCGCTGATTTTCTTTGTCGGCGGACTTGTCGTTGCGAAGATGACCACGAAATGATCCGCCCAATTGGTTCAACCGGGTTCGCCGAAAAACTTGAAAAAAAATCTCGGAACGGATTCCGCGGGCTTGCATTTCATTAATTTTGTGGCAGAATCCCGCGGACTCGTGCGGTTTGCGGGCATTTAATCGGGGCCGCACGGGGGTTTGAAAATCAGCCCGCAAAAAAATTTACTCGCATGGAGGCCCACAAATGGCAAGGATGCACAAGTGGCTGGGTTTGACTCTTCTCGGCCTATCTCTCACCGGCTGCGTTTCCCAGGAAAAATACACCGCAATGAAGCTTCGGGCGGATGAGCTTGCGCAGCAAGCCGGCCAATCCGAAGCCGACGCCCAGGCCGCCCGGGCCCAGGCGGATGCGTACAAGAATCAGCTTGACGCCATCGGCAGCAGCGGCAACACCAAGGATGCGATGTTCGCCAACACGCAAAAGCAGTTGAGCGACTTGCAAGCCGAGTACGCCGCGCTGCAGGCGAAATATGAGACAGCCCTCAGCGCTCCGCCACAGGTGGTCCTGACCGGCGGCTCGGCTCTGCCGGCTCCGCTGACCAATGAACTGAGCGCCTTCGCCGAGGCCAATCCCGATATCGTCGATTTCGATGCGGCCCGTGGCGTGGTGAAGTTCAAGAGTGATGTGACCTTCGCGCCCGGCAGCACGGACCTCAGCGATAAGGCCGTCGATACCCTTCGCAGATTCTCCGAGATTCTCAACTCGGGGGCGGCTGCGGGATACAATCTCATGGTCGAGGGACACACCGACAATACTCCGATTGTCCGGAAAACCACGATCGAGGCCGGCAACTTTGACAACTGGTATCTCTCGACGCACCGCGCCATCTCCGTCGGCGCCGAGCTGGTGAAGAACGGCGTCAGCAAGAGCCGGCTGGGCGTGGCGGGGTTTGCCGATCAACGGCCGATCGCTTCCAACTCCACCGAAGCGGGCAAGGCCCAGAACCGCCGGGTCGAAATCCTGATCGTCCCCGCCACCGGCCGATCATCATTCTCCTCCGGCGGCGGCGCGATCAGCGCAGCCCATCGCACCGCTCCACGAGAACCGATGGACAAGGACACCTCCTCGTCCGACACCCGCGACCTGAGCAAGTAAATTTCCAAAGTCTTCTGAGTCCCGCTCCTCATCGCCCCGCCCCCGCCGGCGGGGCGATTTTTTTGCTAATAAGAAAAATTCAGTTTCCACCACGGAGACACGGAGAGCACGTAGGTAATGCAAAAAAAATTTAGCCACCGATGAACACCGATGAGCACCGATTAAAGAGGATCAAATTCATCCGTATTTATCGGTGCAAATCGGTGCCCCATCGGTGGCTAACTCTAATTTGTTTTCTCTCCGTGCTCTCCGTGTCTCCGTGGTGGAAACTGATTTTTTAATTAAGCGTACGATCCGCCGGCTTTGATCCCACGGGCGGCGCGGGCGGCTTCGCGTTCGGTGGCCATTTTGGCTTCGTATCCACTGGCGCGGTAGGCGCGCATGGGGTCGGGGTCGAGGTTCTTTTTCTTCCGCCAATCCGCCAGCATCGGCCGGACATCCGTGTAAAACGCCGACCGTAAACATTCCTCCGCATCGATAATGTTCATGCGCGACTGGGCATCCCGCAGCTTCTGGCGATCCACCAGGCATGCCTTGGCGAAAAGTTCCTGTGCCGTCGTCGCCGTCTGGATCATGGCCTCGACTTTGGGCTTGAGATTGTGGCTCTGGTCGATCATGTAGGCGATATCCGACACATCCCGGTCGCGCAGATCAGCGGCGTTGCGAATCTCATGGAAAATCCGGAACACTGCATATG
>JBEKUH010000147.1:0-4448 GCA_049515255.1 Tepidisphaeraceae bacterium
TTTGCGTCCGTTATAGCGGACGGTAAGTTCTGTGGCTCCGCCACCACACAATCGTCCACGACGCTGAATTGGACGCAGAGCGAAAACGTCTTTTCGTTTATCCGTTTCAGAATGGCCCTGAATGCATCGCGTTGGCGCGCGCCCGATTTAGTGCGACCGTCTTGGAGAGTTTTTTTGTAGATCGTTGCATCGCCGCCGCCGAAAAAATGTGTGAGGGGGACTTTGCTTCCCGCATCTTCCAATCTCCGAACGATTTTGTACTGATGAGACGAAAGATCGGCCCTGTTCGCGCCACGGGATATGTCCCGCGTCTGGCCGAAATTCAGTTGGGTGTAGGAATGTGTGTCGCGCCCCGCAATCGCATTCGCCCCGAAGTCCCCGTAAATCGGCCATTGCCCGGCTGGGATAATGGTTTCATTTTCACCAAGGTTCAGGAGGGCCAATTCCTTAGCTCGCTGTTCTCGCATCACATCGAGCCACCGGGGGACATAATCAAATGGATTGCCGTGGGGCGCTTCAGCGTTGCCATACTTCGACACTTCCCCGTGGAGTAATGGCGCATATAGCAAAAAGTCTGTTGACTTGAATCTTCCTTGTAATTGCAGCAACCTTGGCCGGTTTTCGCTTGCGAAGCGATCCCACCCAAATTTCCCAACGGCATGCCTTCCCAGATAGTTCGCTAGGTCGTCGATCAGTCGAGTGATCTTACTGAATTCACAGTCCGCAACCGGAAATAAAATGGTGTGGAGCTCATTCTCCCAGGGGGTGTCTCCCGCTCCGCCAGCCGCCATTGCATCTGTGACTCTCGAGATAGCGTAGTACAATCGGTCGCCCGCGACTTTCAGGAATATTCCCGCCTTTTCGCCTTGGGTTTCCAGAACCTGCATAAGGCGGTTGAACTCGTCAATGCCGGTTTGCGATAGCACTTTTAAAACCGCCGCCCTCAACTTTGATCCAAGTTCAATCGCGCCTTTGATTCTCCGCCTGGGTTCATCGGATGGCAGTAGGTTGAATAGCAGCGCTGGTTGCCATAAGTAGATGCTGTGGAGCAAGGCATTGAATTGAAGGATGCCATAGAAAAGTTGTGAGGAGTGATCGGGATTGATGGTGGGGAATCGCCCCTTATCTGGGATTTCTGGTTGCCCTGCCAGCGCAGCAGCTTCAAGAATGCCCCCGCATTCAAATTTGGAATGGTCAATTTGGATTGTCGCCGAGGAGAGCGGGCGATTGTTCGTTATCATGTCGCTTACCTTTCCACCGGGTCACGGCCGGGCTGGCATCGAAGGTAAGAACGATGCCAGCCCGACCGATACATTGCCGACCGTCGCCGGCAACTCCCGATTAAATCATTCTGCCGCCGGCGGCATCACAATTCCAGCGGCCAGCGCAATGTCATCCGTCAGATCGAAACCAAATAATGTGGCGCTGCCCTGCACGGGAAATGCATTGACCCGCCGGACGTTGGCGAGAATCAGTGTGTGCCCCGGAAAGTGAAGCATCTGCGGAGCCATCTTTGAATCCGCCAGTACGGCTGGTCGGCAGTCCACCAAGTCCGCGATGCAAATGGCATTGCCGGATCGCTTGAATGCGGAATTTTGGAAGGCGCAGATTAGTAATGGACCACGGTATCTCGTGCTCCATTTGAAACATAGCCTGTCGCGCAAGCCGTGGGCGATCATCTCGGCATGGAGCAATTGCACGGCAATTCCCATAATTTTCATCGTTGCCCCCCCCGCTCGCGTGCGCGCCTCGCCAATTCGTTGGCCAATTCCTCATCCGACGCTCGTTGCAGGCCGCTCGATTGCCCCCGCTGGCTCACCGAGTCGTTGACTGTCGGGGCCAGATTCGGGGCCACTCCATTGATTTCGCTCGGAAAAACCGATAGAGAATTAGTCCTGTATCGCCCATTTCCGCTGGGGTCAGCGAATGACGCCATTCCCACCTGATTTTGATCCCGAGACGATTGAGATGTGCCGGGCGGTGATGCCGTACACGATGACATCGAAATACGCGCTCTGCGCATTGCGGCTCGCAGTGGAATACATTGTCGATCGTGATGTACCCGGCGACATCGTGGAATGCGGGGTGTGGAAAGGCGGCAGCATGATGGCGGTCGCGCGGACGCTTTTGGAATTCAATAGCGCGGATCGTACCTTGCATCTATTTGATACCTTCGACCAGATGTCCGAGCCGACGGAAGTGGATCGTACCGTCACTGGCAAATCCGCCGCCGAAATATTAGACGGACTCGCGCCCGAGCCCGGCAAGCCCTGGCAGTGCTGCACCATGGAGGACGCGAGGGCCAACCTTCTTTCCACCGGCTACCCCGCGGCGAAGATGGCGTTCGTCAAAGGAAAAGTCGAAGACACCATCCCCGAATCGGCTCCCCGTCAGATCGCACTGTTGCGGCTCGACACCGATTGGTTTGAATCCACCTACCACGAGCTGACCCACCTCTATCCTCGCTTGAGCGATGGCGGGGTTCCGATTGTGGATGATTATGGCTATTGGCAGGGACCGAGAAAAGCTGTGGACCTATACATCAACGAACACCAACTGAAGATCCTGCTGACGCGCGTGGACGACTCGGCTAGGATGAGTTTGAAGATACCGCATTTCATGAGATGAACACATGATTTCCCCCCTTGCAGGCAAGCCGGCTCCGAAAGAATTGTTGGTCGATCTGACTCGGCTGGAACGGGATTATTACCAGCGGCGACCCGATCTGGCCGATCCCAATCAGTGGGTCAGTTTCGGCACGAGCGGGCATCGCGGCACTTCTCTTCGCGGAACTTTCACCGAAACGCACATTCTCGCCATCACCCAGGCGATTTGTGATTACCGCCGGGGACAGAACATCACCGGCCCGCTATTCATGGGGAAGGACACGCATGCTCTTTCTGCTCCGGCGCAACGGTCGGCGCTGGAGGTTCTCGCGGCCAATGGGGTAGAAACCTTTATCCAGCCCGACGACGGCGTGACACCAACGCCGGTCATTTCGCGCGCCATCATCGTTTTTAACCGCGGACGAAAAACTGCTCTGGCCGATGGGATCGTCATCACGCCGTCGCACAATCCGCCGGAGGATGGCGGGTTCAAATACAACGCAACAAACGGCGGCCCCGCCGACACTGATATCACCCGCTGGGTGCAGGATCGCGCCAACGAATTGCTTCGGGGAAACAATTCCGGCGTGTCGCGCGTGCCGTTTGAATCCGCAATCAAATCGCCGACGACCCATCAGGAGGATTTCATTCTTGCCTACGTTAACGATCTGCGGAATGTCGTGGACATGGATGCCATTCGCGCCGCCGGTCTGTATCTCGGCGTCGATCCGCTCGGGGGCGCATCGCTGCCATATTGGGAGCCGATCAATTCCGTTTACAAACTGAATATTCGCATCGTCAATCCGAAACTGGATCCGAGGTTCTCGTTCATGTCGGTGGATCACGATGGCAAAATTCGCATGGATTGCTCCAGTCCCTATGCGATGGCCGGACTGGTCAGCCTGAAGGATAAATTCCGCGTCGCCTTCGCCAACGATCCCGACGCCGATCGACACGGAATCGTCACGCCATCCGCTGGGCTGATGAATCCGAATCATTATCTCGCCGTGGCGATCGGATATCTGCTCACCCATCGTCCGCGCTGGTCGGCGAAACCGGCGGTGGGAAAGACATTGGTCAGCAGCGGAATGATCGACCGCGTGGTGAAGAAATTGGGCCGGCAATTGTGCGAAGTGCCGGTGGGTTTCAAATGGTTTTCGCCGGGATTGTTCGATGGCTCGGTTTGTTTCGGCGGAGAGGAGAGCGCGGGAGCAAGCTTCCTTCGGATGGATGGGACGGTTTGGACCACCGACAAAGACGGCCCGATCATGGATTTGCTGGCGGCCGAGATCACGGCGCGCACCGGTAAGGACCCCGGCGAACATTTTCGTGAATTAGCTGCCGAATTTGGCACGCCGTTCTACACCCGCATCGACGCGCCCGCGACGTTGGAGCAAAAAGCGAAGCTTGCCAAACTATCACCCGAATCGGTGAAAGAATCCAAACTCGCCGGCGATTCGATCATCGCCAAGCTAACCCGCGCCCCCGGCAACAACGCGCCCATCGGCGGGCTGAAAGTCGAAACCGCCACCGGGTGGTTCGCCGCCCGGCCATCTGGCACGGAAAACATCTACAAGATTTACGCCGAGAGCTTCCGGGATGAGCGGCATCTGCAAGCGATTGTGAACGAAGCGCAGAATATCGTGAACAACGCGCTGGCTGGATGACGAGCCGGAGGGTACGTGACACTATCCGCAAAGAATTTCCCCCTCCTCCGGTAGAGGACTATGCATCACACCGCGCAAGTCCTTTGAATTCGGACGCGGGCGGCGTTGATCAGCAGCTTGGCCCACACCCAGTTTCGCACTCGCCAGATGCGCCGAACCCAACTGGGTAACGTGG
>JBEKUH010000148.1:0-4324 GCA_049515255.1 Tepidisphaeraceae bacterium
AAAAACCTGTGCAGAAGGTTTTAGCGGGGTCTTTCTTGACGAATCAGGGATTGCTCATTCTGTCACCCTCATCGGCTCTTCCAAGTTCTCCAGTTGCGCGAAATTGCGGAGTTTTTCCATCACCATCGGGGAAATTGTGCGCCCGCCGGGACGATCATCCCGCCGTCCCGCGTGCGCACTTCACCGGCAAGTGTTGTCCGACTTCCGGGTAGCTCGACCGTCGCAGCCTGCCCCGCGGGCCAGCAACCAACCATGCCATCTGTCGTCCCCGTCGGCGACTCGCCGACGGACCGTTGCGCCCACGATTACCTCACCCAATGTGTGGCAAGTCGTGCGTTTCGTAAATGATTCGAGCTGCAAAAACCGGCGGAGTTTGGCATTTGAAAACTCCCCCGCAGAGTGGACACGCTGAAGCAAAACCCATAACCTCGTTCTACTATGTTAATGACCGGACTTTCTGGAAATGAGATCTACTGCTTGCGCTTGAAAGGTTTCGAGGCGGGCGAACTTTTGATCGGCAACAGCGTTTATTCGATGGGTTTCCTGGGTGGCCTCGGCGCGAATTGGAGCGGCCTGGTTGGAGGCGAGGTGACTCAGGTCACCCAGATCGTGGCCGAGGGGCGCCAGCAATCGTTTCAACGCCTCATGGAAGAATCGCTGAAACATCGGGCGCACGGCGTCACTGGCGTTTCCAGCGAATTGCGGATGTTCAAGGGCAACATCGAATTTCTTTCGGTGGCTTCGGGGGTGCGGGCCACCAATCAGCCACCGACCGACCGGATTTTTTCGTCGAGTGCGGATGGTCAAGAGTTATATTGTCAAATGGACGCGGGTTACACGCCGTTGAAATTTGCCTTCGGCAACGTTGCTTACTCGATGGGTTTGGGCGGCGGCGTCCTCGGCGGGCTGAAGACGCTCGCTCGCGGCGAGATCAAGGAGTACAGCGATGTCTTCAATCATACGCGGCACCTCGCGCTCGAACGGCTCGTGCAGGATGCGCGGGCCGCCAGCGCGAATGCGGTGGTGGGGATTGAGACGCATATTCTTCCGTTCAAGGGCGTCCACGAGATGTTCATGATGGGCACGGCCTCCTACAACGCCGAGGTCGCCAAAGTGTCCAATGACGTCGTGACTAGCGATCCGACCTGCCAGGAAATGTGGAACATGGCAAACCTTGGATACGTCCCGTTGAAACTGGTCTTGGGTACGGCGGTTTATTCGCTCGGTGTGATCGGTGGACTGAAATCAATGCTGAAATCCTTTACCCGCGGCGAGATCAGCGATTTGACCTCCATGATCTACGACGCGCGCGAGCACGCCATCGGATTGATCAGAGATGAAGCGGCGGCCTTGGGTGCGGATGAAGTCGTCGGAATCAAAACGCAGATTCACGAGGTCGGCGGCATGATTGAATTCATGGCCATCGGCACTGCGGTAAAATGGGTAGCTGGCGTCACTACCGTCAGCCCGCAACTCCCCCCGCAGGCGATCATCTCTGACCGCGACACGTGGATCAGCACCGAGGATATGTTCAACCTGACAGAGTCCACCGGTCGGGTCGAGGGTGGAGGAGGCGATGCGGCGGGCGGGGTTCTGGACTTGTTACGCTCCATCACCGACCGTTGAACGAATGGCCCGAATTTTTAGCGTCTTTCCGGGATAGGTGTAGGAACGAAGACTTGGACCTCACCTCTCCCTGCAAACCGGACGGCAGACCATATTCAACAGCCCGTTTAGAGAACGCGTCCTTCCTTTGAACCAGCCAATCCTTCAACAAGTCCAACCCACAAATACTGTCCAACGATTCTGTTTGTTTCGATGATCTCCAACAAGGCGTTCTTTTTGACAGCCTGAGCTTTCTCCCTCGCCACGATCTCGGGGTCAATCCCCCTAGATTCGGCTATGGACGCGCCGCCGGCGGTCGCCGCGCGTAACGGACTCGCCCGCCCCCGCCCATAAGCGCGCCCGCGACGTCCTAAAGGAATTCAAATTGTCAAGACGAATTCTCTCAAAATTTTGAAATGCCCCGAAAATCACCCACAGAAAGTGCTACAGACCCATTTTGTTCACAGCTTCACTCGCGCCGCCGCTTGCGAATTTCGGGCGCGGTGCGAAAAGGAGCCATTGGATTGGCCGAGCCACCATGAACTGGGCGGAATTTAGTTGGACGGATTCCATGCGTTGTTTCAGACTGGTCCGCGATTTGAAAAGCGCCTGTTAATGAAACATGCCGTCGCCATTGCCGCCTTGCTGTCTGGTTTCTTACCTATTTCGTCGCCCGCCCAAAACCCAGATGATGCGCTAATGTCGCGTGCCGAATTGTCGAATTACGAGGAGACCAGCCGTTACGTGGACGTTATAAAATTCTTCGACGAGTTGCAGCGACGCAGCCCCTTGGTGCGAATCGAGACGTTCGGTCACTCGAAGGAAGGTCGAGCGCTGCCGTTGGTCATTTTGGCGGACCCTCCCATTTCCCAACCTCGCGAGGCGGCGGCCTCCGGCAAGCCGCTGGTGTTTGTCATGGCGAACATTCACGCCGGCGAGGTCGAGGGCAAAGAGGCGATGCAGGCGCTGTCCCGGCGAATCGCGACCGGCGATCTGCGGTCGCTCCTAAGAGATTTGGTGATCTTGATCGCGCCCATCTACAACGCGGATGGCAACGAGCGGATTGATCTGAAAAATCGCACCGACCAATATGGGCCGATTGGCGGCGTGGGTGTGCGGGAAAATGCGTCGGGGCTGGATTTGAACCGCGACTACATGAAGATGGAAGCGCCGGAAACCCAGGCATTGGTGGCGTTGTTCAATCGCTGGGACCCGCTTCTGACCGTTGATTTGCATACCACAGACGGCTCATATCACGCTTATCATTTGACTTATTCGCCACCGCTAAATCCAATGGCTGATCCGAAGCTAATCGAGTATGAACGCGCAAAAATGCTCCCGTCGATCACAGAGGCGATGCAAGCGAAGCATCATTACCGGACCTATTACTACGGCAATTATTCAACGAAAGAGGCGCTGGATCAAGAGCTGGATCGGTTCGCGGCGCCAAAGGCTGGCGAACCGGAACCGACCAGGATTTGGCGGACTTTTGATCACCGCCCGCGTTTTGGCAATAACTACGTCGGGTTGCGCAACCGCCTCGCGATCTTGTCCGAGGCTTACAGCCATTTGGACTTCCGCGGGCGCGTGGAGTCGTCGGAGGCATTCGTGGAGGAGATATTCAACTACACGGCGGCGCACGGAACGGAGATGATCGCACTAACCCGGGAGTTGGATGCCGCGACGGTCAGGCGGGGAATGGACGGAACGGGGCGGCCGTTTAGCGCGGAGTTCGAGATGCGCCCGCTGCCGGAACCGGTCAATTTGCTGGTCGGCGACGTCACGAAAATCAAAAATCCGAAATCGGGCATCGATATGGTCGCGATGGTGGAAGACAAGGTCACGCCGATGCGCATGCCGGACTTTGGAATATTCGCCCCAACGCGCCAGACGATTGCGGCTTCAGCGTATTTGCTTCCTGCGGAAGCCGGGCTGCGGGCGGCGGTGGAAAAAGCGCGGATGCATGGAATCGCGGTGGAGGAATTGACGGCGCCTGAGGAAATGGAAGTGGAGGTGTTCTCGATTGATTCAGTCCATCACGCGGCCCGCCCGTTCGCGGGACATGCCGCCACGAAGCTGACCGGACATTACCATCGCCAGACAATGAAATTCCCGGCGGGAACATTCCTGGTGCGCGCGGCGCAACCGCTATGGCCCTTGGCACAATACCTTATCGATCCAGAAAGCGACGATGGCCTCGTGGCGTGGAATTTTTTGGATGCTTATCTCGCTGCGGGCAAATCGTATCCCATTTACGCGGCGACCAAACCCGTCAGCGCATCAGCCCGCGTGATGGAGAAACCATAAGTTACAATCTGGAATATATGTAAATCGGAGATCGGAAAACGATCCCGCGCCGACTCAAGAAAGCTGCACTTATAGTTGGTGGATGATCGCCAACGCCGGTTGCCTCCGGCAGCTCAACCAAGACTTTGGCATCTTTACCTTTGGGTTCGATCTCGTTTGTGCTGGCGGGTTTCCGTTTTGTATCGCCCAAGTAAAATGTGGCGTAATTGTGGTCTCAGATTTTCGTAATAGATGAATTTCGAATTTATCGGCGTCCCACGAGATCAGGAATTTTGAGACAACATCTCGCGGCGTAGAAATCCAAATGGGAAATCCAAAAAGGTCATCAGATTTCGGAATTTGCTTGAGACCTAAATGAAAACATTTCCGGCTGAGGTCAAGGAGTCATCCAGGGAGGTCGTTTCTTTCAGGG
>JBEKUH010000149.1:0-4236 GCA_049515255.1 Tepidisphaeraceae bacterium
CCGCAGACCACGTGGATCGGAAAGTCCTTGAGCAGTTCGGTCTCGCGGGTCGAGCGAAGGTTCTGCCACACCTTCGGCCAAGGATTGAGTCCGGCTCGCTCGATGAGCCGGACGAACTGGGTGTGCGGGTTGTATCCGGGCAGGATGAACGGGAGAAGGCGGGCCTGATCGGGCGAAGCTTTCTTGATTACGGCTTCGATAAGCGGCCGCAACTCCGGCCAGAGCGGGATAACCCGCTTGGACTTCCCCTGCTTTTCGGTTTTGGGCGATGCGATGGTGATGCGGCCGCGCTCCAGGTCGATGTCGCCGATCTTCAGCCCGACGACTTCCGAGGGAATCCGAAGACCGCCATACCGCCCCAGCGCAATCAGCAACTTCCATTCGTCGTTGGGCGCCTTATCGTTCGGCTACACCATGCTCACCCATGAATGCGTTAGCGCCTTGCGGCTGGCGAGATTGGAACCGACGCTCGGCGCGTTTCACGTCTGTCGGCCTGGCCGTCCGGCATTGGCGCTGGACCTGATGGAGCCATTTAGACCGTTGATCGCCGATTCCGTCGCCGTCTCTGCTTTCAATCGCGGCGAGTTGACCGAAGGTCACTTCCTCCGCACCGCCGCCGGCTGCGCGATGACGGATTCCGGTCGGCGCGCCTTCTTCGGTGCCTGGGGACGCCGCATGGACACAGAAGTTACGCACCCAATTTTCGGCTACAAGCTGAGCTACCGTCGAATGCTGATGCTCCATGCCCGCATGATCGCGGGCTGGCTGCTGGGCGAAGTTCCAACGCTCGCCTTCCTCACGACCCGTTGAAGGAGACATTGCCATGCGCCGCTGCTACTTGGTCTTCTACGACATTTCCAACCAGAAGCGCTGGCGCAAGGTCTTCAAGGTCATGAACGGCCACGGCGAGTGGTGGCAATACTCGGTCTTCTTCTGCGTGCTGAAGGAAATTGACCGCGTGCGAATGCAGAGCCAACTCGAAGAACACATGAATCTCAAAGAGGACCAGTGCGTGATTGTGGACCTTGGTCCGGATGAAGCGACAGCCCGCGAAGCGGCAACGGTGTTGGGCGAGAGCTTGCCAAAAGGAGAAACGGGGGTGCTTGTGATATGATTCCGATCGCCAGTTACATACATCAAAGGGAAATTGGAAAGGCTCTGTCATGTCCGTTCGTGCAATTAAAGCTCGCATTGTTTGCGATCAGCATGCTCTCGAACAATTATGGCGAACCCACATGGTCTTCAACAATCGCCTTACCCCGCTGATCCACACGCTCTTCAAAATGCGGCGCGGTGAGGTCGGCGACAATGCTGAGTTGCGGCAGCTCTATACAGATATTGGCCATTTCATTACCGGCTACGATGCGCAACAAGCCGACTATCTTCTGAATGCGATCAGTATGAATCGTAAGACGTGGGTTTGTTCTGATCCGAATCGCTTTAAGAAGTCCGTCAAGATCGGTAATCGCGACGGTACCACCCGCGAAATTTTCCTAAAGGATTGGGCCGAGCGCGCCATACAGCTTTCCAAAAGCAAGCAATTGGTGTTTGACAAAGATGATCTACACGGTGACCTGCCCGCTTGCATGCGACAGGTAATTGGCCGCGAAACCGTTGCGATTATCAGTGGGCATGACGAATTGACTTCCATCTGGTTGAAAGAACACAAGGACTGGCTCAAGAAGAAGGCCCTTTGGGAAGCCGAGCCAGAAAACCAGAAGTACCTGGCAATTCGCCCTGTTTTCGAAAAATTTGAGCAGGAAATCGGCGGTACATTACGCAAACGGCGCGGACGGTGGCACGCTTATCTTGACTTTCTACGGGCCAATCCGGCGTTGGCCGCATGGCGCGGTGGAGAATCCATAGTACATACTTTAGATGATCCAGCACTGAAACGCATTCAAAAAGCCAGGCCCTCGAAGAAGCGAAGTGTAGAGGCCGAAGAATTTTGGAAGGTCAATCCCGAATTACTGGCATTGGATCGCCTGCACGGTTTTTATGAACGAGAATTTGTTCGTCGTGGAAAGACCAAACGTAACCGGGATGGTTTCAAGCACAGACCTACCTTTACAGAGCCACACCCGATCAACCATCCACGCTGGTTTGTATTTAATGCCCCGCAAACCAATCCTTCTGGCTGGAGAAACCTGGAGTTACCAAAATCGCCGCTAGAAATGGGGTCCGTTGAGCTCTCCCTGCTCACAGCTGATAAGAAGGATGGTCAATATCCATCGGCGTTCATCCCTATCCGATTCAAGGCTGATCCGCGCCTGTCCGACTTCAAGCCCACAACGGTGCAATCGAAGATGACCAAGGGAAAAAACAAGGGAAATGAAAAGGATAAAGCGGCCTATGTCTGGCATGATCGGCATCTCCACATTAGTGATCGTCCCGCCACCATTGGGGGCATCAAATTGCTGTTCGACATTCGACCGGACGGCTTGCCGAAGTCGGCGTTTCTCATCTTCACATGCAATGTCACAAGCATTCCGCTAACGCTTCTAGCCAAAGAAACCAAATCCGAATTCTCAGAGGAATTGACCGCGAGAGGTAAGAAAAAGTTCAAGGGACGCAAGATCCCTCCAGGCCTCGTTTCGTTGGCGGTTGATATCGGTATTCGGCACATCGGATTCGCATCCCTCGCAAAATGGGATGGCCAGAATATTGATCTGCTGCGTGCGCGTAACATACGGATTGATACGCTAAACAACGGCTCGCCCGATCTTGATCAACTCGCCAGGCATAAGCGACGCTTGCGACGGCTTCGCGGGATGCGCGGTGATCCGATTAAGGGCGAAGCGTCCCATGTGGAATTGCAACAGCACATTGACCATATGGCCGAGGATCGCTTCAAGAAGGCCGCTCGCGCGATTATCAACCTCGCGCTGAATAGCCAAGCGGAGATCGACAAGAAATCCGGCCAGTCCTATCCGCGCGCCGACGTGCTCATTCTCGAAAACCTGGAAAATCTAATTCCGGACGCCGAAAAGGAACGTGGTATCAATCGCGCACTGATCAGCTTTAACCGCGGGCAACTGGTCGATCGCGTTCGCCAACTGGCGGATGATGTTGGTCTGAAGGTTTTCGAAATCAGCCCCGTCGGCACATCACAGGTTTGCCACAAATGCGGATCACTTGGCAGGCGATATAGCATTCGCCGTGAAGCCAAGGAAAAAGGGGAGGCAAGCAAGCCAGTCATTCACTTCGGACCAACCGAATCGCTATTTGCCTGCCCGAAGTGTTCGGCAAACAAAGAAGGCAAGGAACATTTACCATTCACCTGCAATTCTGATTTCAATGCAGCCGTGAACCTCCAACGGAGATTTTTCATCGGAGAACATGCATTGAAGGATTTTGGCACCGACAAGGCGAAGCGAGCGGAAAGCATCAAAATAATCGACGAAAAGTTGAGACCTCGGCTCGAAAATCTCCACGAACTTTCTGCACCGATAGAAACGCCTTGGTGATTAGACCGGGGCACGGTAAGATACACTCGTTGCGGTGTGCGAAAGCACCCACAGGCACGGCTATATGCAAGCCCGTTGGCGCGACAAGTGCTGTGTGTGAGTGTCAAAAACTGTCTGAGCCCAAGGCATTCGTGCCAATAAAGCAGTACGAAGTTGAAGCAATTCAACCAAGGCGGCGGTGACGCACAGCGAGTCGATCTTTGAAAACCGAGTCGGCGGGGCGAGTGCGCCGGTGGTGACAGGGGAGTCGGGGATCGCTCGCGGGCCCGTGCCAGCAACGAGTTATCCGCGATTTTTCCAAGCGATGAATGCAATTGGACCTCTCAATTTCGTCCATGCTCGTTTGACGGCATATAAATGCCGCGTAAGCCAGTCTTTGCGAGTGCGGCGGAGCGCCCCCCCGACGCGGTAATGATCGGCTGACACCAGGTTCTGATTGATGCTGTCGATCGCGTTGTGCGTCGAGCGCCCCCCCGACGCGGTAATGATCGGCTGACACATGCCGCCGGCCATCACCTGCATCGTCGACCAGGATGAGCGCCCCCCCGACGCGGTAATGATCGGCTGACACCCGTTTTGCGTGGACACCCCAACGATGTCGCAGAGGAGCGCCCCCCCGACGCGGTAATGATCGGCTGACACAAGAAAAATCTAAAATCGAACAGTTCCTCGGATCAGAGCGCCCCCCCGACGCGGTAATGATCGGCTGACACCTCTTCGGTGATCGCGCGCATGTAGAGGTCCTCGAGAGCGCCCCCCCGACGCGGTA
>JBEKUH010000150.1:0-4097 GCA_049515255.1 Tepidisphaeraceae bacterium
CCGCCAATCGCCGCCGCGGCCATCAGGCCGCCGGTCATTTTGGTGAACACCGCCACGCCGTTCTCGAAGTCGGCATTGGTCGCCGCGCCGGCCTTAAGCGCCACGGCCGATGCGCCGGCGGCGAACGCCAGCTTGTTGGATTCAAAATTATTCAACGCCTGCTGGTCCTCGAACACGATCAATTCGGAATAAGTCTCGCCGCCAAGTTGTGGGCCGATGGTGCCTTGGGACATGTCGGCATATCCGATGAATTTGCCGCCCTGGAAGACTTCACCGCGTCCGTACGCCCCGGCGATCCCCGCGCCGCCGGAACCGATGCTGGGGAACACCGCATACGCATAGGACTTCTGCACCAGATCATTGAGGCTGGGGTCGGTGTTCAGCATGTCGGCAAACGCGGCATGCGTCTGCGTGCTCAGGTCCGCCTGCCCCTGTTGCGTCGGCGGGGCGGTCGAGCAACCGGTCAGGGCCAGCAATCCCAAAGAGATCGGCGCGAGTAGCATCGCCACGGAAAATTTCACTGAACTCATCTTGCGCTCCTTTCGAGCAATACGGAATCCACGGCCACCCCATCCTCACTTCGTTCCCATAACAAACGAGCGGCCAATTGGGTTGAATGTTTTAATTTGAACGAAACAGCGCAATGGAGAAATCGGTCAACTACGGCATCTTGTCATTTCGAAGCACATGGTTAGGCCGTTTAGCCGCGACCCGCAGCGGGGCGCGTCGGCGGAAGGTCGCGCTCCCCTGCGGGTCGCGGCTAAACGATTTTGCGTCGGTGCGATAATCGACCGTTAAATGTGGCAGCGGGCTCAGGCGTTCGCCCCTACTTCCCCAATTCCTTCTGATAAATCGGATCCACCGCCTCCTCGGTGATCGTCCCCCCGTCCGGCCGGAGTGTGATCGTGTACACGTGATTGATCAGAAAAATCCCCCACAATCCTTCCCCATGCAATCCGCGGATGCCGCGGGATTCTCGGGCATCTTGATCGTTGTAGAGTTTCCAGAAATTGGCCCAGAGATTTTGCTCGAAGTCGGAAATTTTCGGATCGATCCCGCGATAGATTTCGGGGATTTGGCCGGGGGTGTCGATGGGGAAACCGTCGGCGGGGGCCTGGTCGGCGCCGTAGACTTTGGTGAACAGCATGATGCTCTGGCCGCGCAGGGGGTCGCCTTCCTGGACGTATTGGTCCTTGAATTTCACGATCTCAGCATCGAAGTGGACCTCATCGCCATTGATGATGAATTGCTTGGGCGCGATGGCCGAGCCGTCCCGGCGGAATTCCTCAAAGAGGAGCGTGGTTTTCAGTTGCCCGCCGTCGGTGGTTTGATCGGTCACCAGAATCCTTGCGACCCGGCGATCGGTCTGCAGCCGCTGGATCACTTCCTGCAGTTCCTGTTTTTCCTTCAATGCCTGGGCAAGCTGCTGCTCGGTGGTGTTGTGGTTGTAATAGAGGAACAGGCCCACCGACCCGGCGATGACCGCGGCAATGTAAAACGTCGATTTGTAGAGTGCGCGGAGCATGGGCGTAGAAATATTATCGGGCGTTGGGGGTAGGGATGTTCAATGGAATGTCAAAGGAATCGCGCGTCGACAAGCGACGCGGCTAAAAACGGGTTCTCATGGGGCCTTTGTATCCAAAATCTCCTCCTGCGGCGGGGTCAGATCGGGATTGCTCCAGAGGCGGGACAAGGTGCTGGCATCGGTCGGGAGAACCTGCGTGGTGGACATCTTGTCGTTTTCCCTTGCGGTGTATTCGCTGCCGAGGAATTGGCCGGTGGGGGAGAAATAATTGTGCGTGGGCGTGCCGTCCAGTGTCAGTCGATCATCGACTTCCACGCCCTGCGTGGTCTGCCCGAGAAATTGGATATCCTCCAGCGGACTGACATCGACATAGCGGGACATCACCTTTCCGCCGGGCATTCCGTGGCCGGTCTCTTCGGCGACGGTGGGGGCGGTGGGGACGAAGACCGCCCACATGTATTTCGCCGGCTGATCCAGCGGTAGAAGGCGCGGCAGGAGATAGCTGAACGCCTGCGGCAGATAAAACGCCGGCGTGTCCAATTGCACCGGGCTCAGTTTCACCATGCCATGCGATGTCGTCACCTGCAGGCTGCGCACCTCGGCGATGTCCTTGTTGTTGGCGGGCGGCGCGCCATTCGCAACGGCGGCATCGCCAGGCGCGGGTCGCACGGTCACCACCTTGGCCTGTTCATCGGAGCTTCCGATCTGCGAAAAGCTGTCGAGATTTTTTCCATTCGCGCCGGTGGCGATGTCCTGAATCGTCCAGACTTCGTGCTTCATATCGACGGTACTTCGGCACCATGTGGTGTCGTCGGAAGTGACCCCATCGGGCGTGATCGAATGCGTGCGCACGCCGATGTGAATCAGCGCCGAATCCGGATCGGTCGGTTTATCCAGGTATTCCTCGACGATGATGGAATAACCGATATCCCTGCCGTCCTTGACGATCCGCTGAAACTGCGCCGGCTGCAGCGCGTCGCGGATTTGGGCGTAATGAGCGCCGCTCCAGACCGATTCCAGCACCCGGCTGCGATACAGGCGATTGTCCTGATCCTCCGCCACGCCGGTCATATCCAAAAGCTGCACCGAATCCGCGATTTGCGAAAATGTCTGATACGCCAGATTTTCCCCGGGATTGATGATGTCATCCGGCTCGGTGGTCGGCTTGCCGGGGCTGTTGAGTTCGACGCAATAGTAAAGCTGTTCGTCGGTGTTGGGGGCGAGAAAGATCGCTTGCTGGAGTAGCCGCCGATTCCCGTTGACGGTCTCGTAGCGCACCGCCAGCATGCCGACCTGGGTTTTTCCGATGTTGATCAGTTCGTTGCGGAGAATTCGCATATTGGGCAGCGATTTCCGCAGGCTGGCGAGGGAATTTTCCAGCATGCCATCTTGCGGCAGGCCGAACTGATCCTTGTGTGTCGAAATGGGCAGCGAGCGGTCCAGATGCAAGCGCCAGGAGCGCAGTTGCCAGTCGTAGTCGGGATGATTGAACTCGCAGATGATTTCGGGATCGTTTTGTTCCTGCTCGACCGCGCCGGCGGGCACGCGGAAGGCGATGCCGTGCGAAGTGCTTTTGAATGTCTGTCCGAGCAGGTCGGTGGGCTGGGTTGCCGGCACATCATCCGCGAAAATCTTTGGCGCCGCCGCCAGCGACAACACGGCCGCGCCCGCGACGATCCAAGCCATCCATTTCATGGGTCTCACCTCAAAATATTTCCCCCCTCCTCCGGTACTCCGGGGGAGGGCTGGGGTGGGGGCCGAATCTTCATTGGCCCGTGAAACCCCGCATCCACCTGAATGAATTATCGTCCGCGCGACGGGGGGAAACGTCAATTCCCCGGCAAGATTTTTATCGAGTCCAGCACCTGCGACATCAGAATGCGATCGGTGGTGCTCAGCTCGCCGGCGCGCTGAAAGGTAATGGTAATCACCTGCGACCCCGGCACGATCACGCAGAACGCAAGACCTTCCAATTGCTGCGGCTGGTTGTCCTCCACCTCCACCACCTGCCAGCGGACGGTCGTGGCATTGTGCCCGTCAATCACAGCCGACGGCTGCGGAAAAGTCTGCGGCTCCTGGCCGAGTTCCTGACGAATGTATTGCATGGGGCCTAAGAACTGATTGCCGATGCGAAGATGGCGGACAAAGATGTTTCGCTGGGTGTCGGTCTGGTCGGGCTCGGAAATATGATAGAGCCCGCCATCATCGTTGGCGACCGGCGGATCCATTTTCCAACCGACCGGCGCGCGGAACGAAATCCAATTATCCCCAATCGGATCGGAAAGCTGCACCACCTGCGATTTGTGAAGATGCTGATCCAACAGCGCCGCCAGACCAATCGTTCCGCAAAGCAACACGCACATGATCGCCTGCATGGCGAAATACTTGGCGCGCGGAAAATACTGCTGGCGGGACATAGCCGAATTGTACCATAACTACGCCAATGCAACCGCCGAGAGCGCCGAGACAAACGCAGAGAAGACAATTTGACCACGGATTACACGGATGGCCACGGATAAGAACTAAAATTTCTCTTGAATTTATCCGTGCGCATCCGTGTAATCCGTGGTTA
>JBEKUH010000151.1:0-4040 GCA_049515255.1 Tepidisphaeraceae bacterium
TGGTCGATTTTTCAAGGATGGGTTGTCGCACTTGGCATATGTTCGAAGCAAATTCAGCGGAAGAAGCATGGCTGATTCTTAACTCGTTCAGATTCTTCGACGTATCGAACGTTCTATTCACAGCGTTCAACGGGAGGCTCGAAAGTGCTTCGTTGGCTGCAATTATCAACGGAGTGGACCGCAAGTACAGAATCGCACTAGATTCGATTGAGCGAACTGCGGAGATTGACTTGGGTGACGCAGTCCTAAACGTTCCCGCGCATCTTTTGCCATCCACCAAGAGGGGCCAGGAATCGGAACGGAGGACGGCGATTATTGCGAAAAGTCGGCGAAAAAAACACCCGCCCTTCGCGGCGTTCCTTGACGTGGATGCCTTTCGGGAGGAACCTGCATCGGTGGAATCGCCAGCCGAATTTGTTCTCAGTAGCATATTATCGACGGAACAGGGAATAAGGGCCGCCATGGCGGAATCGAAGGATTAAAGGCGGAAAATGCAGACGGAATCCAGCAGCATTATTTCATATTCGGGCGCCCCGCCAAGGTACGATTTCGGGAAAAGCGATTCTGGTGCCGCGCCACCCGGTTACGTCAAGGCGACCATTACCGACGGGCCGATAAGCGGCGAGGAAAGACGACCGGCCGGGTACGATAAGCCGCGCCGCTCAAAGCCCTCTGCTGCAAAATTGCATTCCCTTGCTGAACATTTACAGCTGGCGCTGACTGAGGCGAAGCGCCTGGAAGAGGCTGTCGGTTCTGACGATCCTCAGTTGGCAGCAATTGCTGGAATAGACTTGCAGGATCAATTGCGTGAGCTTTGGCGGCTTCGCGATCTCCGAAACGATGATTGGGCAACCATCATCAACAATCTTCAAATGGCAAATTCGCGCGTAGACTTCGAAAAGTTCACGCTTGAAATGGCATCAGCGGTCCGAATGATTATTGAATCTCACCTACGGCCGGACGTGGATAATGACGATATTCGCGCCGCAACAACCCTCTTGGAACGAAGTCACCACTTTTCTACGGTTTATCTAACCGATGACAAGGCGGAGCCTGATGTCTCGCCAGAGTAGCACATCAATTTTTCTCGACACATCAATCCAAATTGCTCGACGGGTTCACAGCCCAGAAATCAAAAATGCAATTCAATCTCGACTCAAAAACCAGAGCCAAATTGAATCCGGACTTGTTGTGCGGCAAGAATTCAAGCGCAGGCTTTTGAAGGACGCCATCTATTTGTTGAAACAACTTGGAGAACGTGGATCATTTGAAAAGACGATGAGACACGTTTCCGATAATCTCCCAAAACCTTGGGCGCGAAAATCGAAGATGTGCCTGCAGATGCTGATGACTGTGGATGAAACCGACGAGGACTCCGACAGATTTGATCGGGCGCGACTTTTCTTACGGGATCTGATTAAGAATGGCATCGCTACATCGGAAGCAGGGCTTGTAAAATTGAATAGATCAACAGGATGCGCCTGCGCACTTCAGCCGATTACGGAAGGTAAGCCATTCGCCAAATATGAACTCGGAAGCGATCGTTGTAAGCGTATGGGCGGCACCTGCGGCATACAGGCGTTTTTGGAGCAGAATCGAGAAAATTTGGTGAGAATTCGGGATTATCTCGCATCGCTTCCGGCCGAAGGACCGATGGGCAAATCGCAAGAATTGTCGAGGGCCGAACGCTTTATTGACAGATTCTTAACGCAGCCTCAGGGAATCGAGGAAGAGAATCCTTGTCTGACAGTGGGCGACCTTTTGATCGCTCTAGAAAGCTTTAATTGTTCGATCATGTACACGATGAATGCGAAGGAAAGCCAGCATCTAACCCGGTCGCTTGGACAGTCAATGCTTTACCGACCGGCAAATTCTGATAGGCCGGATGTGGAGTGCCTCGCCAGTGACTCCCAATGGCCCCAATTCTAGGTTCGCACTCGATGCGAGGCGGTTGCCAAATGTAAGAACGCGACCGCCCAGTCGGCGATAGGCAAAACGTGAAATCGGCGACCTTAATCTTGGCGGCATTCGCCGCCAATTGCGCCGAACAAAAGTCGATTTAGTGCCTTTCCAGATCGGGGAATTGCACGTCCGGTTTTATCTGCAATCACCAATATTGATCGCGACGATCCCGACCATTACCGACAGAGCTTTCCTTCTGACTAAATTGCAGCAGGGCACGGATGTTATTAGTAAGTTACAGGCTAAGAATGCGCCAAAGCACGGCGAAAATACTCCGATGGATCCGCTCGATCCCGAATATCTGCGCTCGCTGGGAATCATTGGTTCACCGGACCAGGAAATCGCTGATTCGCTCGGTATTTCCGTGGAAGATTTGCAGCCCATGGCCGATCTTCTACGCAAGGCCCGGGCCGATCGGCGAATCGCGCTGCGGCGAGCGCAATTCAAAAATGCAATCGGAGGAAACACAACCATTCTAATTTTCCTCGGCAAACATGAACTCGGACAAATGGAACCCGCCGGCGAATCCGAGGAAAACCCATGGGCCAAACCATGGATGGACGAGAAGATGGGTTGACCTCCGCCCGCATGAAGAGCAACTTCGGCTCTGGAACAATCGGGCGCGGTTCAAAGTCGTCCCCGCCGGCCGACGCAGCGGAAAAACCGAGCTGGCCAAGCGGCGATTGATAGAGCATTTGCTGGGGCGTCCGACCTGGCACGGCAGGCCGCCGCGTCTCTTCGCCGCCGGTCCCACGCGCGATCAGGCCAAACGCATTTACTGGGATGATTTAAAATCGCTCATGCCCCGGAAAGCCATCGGATCTATCAGCGAAAGTGAGCTGCGAATATCGGCGATCAGCGGCGGGCAGATTTGGGTGCAGGGGCTCGATGTTCCGCAGCGCATCGAGGGCACGCCGTGGGATGGCGCGATCATCGACGAGTTGGCCAACTGCCGGCCGGGAACGTGGGACCATCACATCCGCCCGTCGCTGGCGGATCGCAAAGGGTGGGCGTGGCTGATCGGCGTTCCGGACATGGATGCGCCGGGGCAGGTGGAATACGAAGCGATGGTGCAACTGGCGCTCAGTGGCGACGACCCGGAATGGGCGTGCTTTTCCTGGCCCTCGGCCGACATTTTGCCGCCGGAAGAAATCGAATCCGCCCGCCGCCGGCTCGATCCGCGAATCTTCGAGCAGGAATATCTAGGCAAATTCATCATCGCGCGCGGCCGGGCGTTTGCGGAATTTGATCCGAACATTCATGTGAAATCAGCTGATTACGATCCGTCGCTACATCTCTGCTGGTCGCTGGACTTCAACATCAACCCGATGTGCAGCGGCGTGATTCAGCATGATGGAAATCTGGTGCGGGTGATCGATGAGTTAACACTGCCAGATACATCCACGAACGACGCCTGCAGCGAGTTTTTGCGACGGGCCGAGCGAAACGGCTGGAATTTGAAAGACCTGCACGTTTACGGCGACGCCAGCGGAAACTGTCGCGACAGCACCAGCGGCACCAGCGATTGGATCATCATCCGCAATCGCCTGAAGGATTTGAATGCGGTGTTCAAAGTGCCTCGCGCCAATCCGGCCGTGAAAGATACGATCAATGCCCTGCGATCGAAATTGAAAAACGCCGCGGGGCAATCGAGTTTGATCATTGATCCACGCTGCGGACGGCTGATCGAAGATCTCCGCACCGCGATCTGGCCGGGGTCACTGGATGAGCAGCACGCGCTGGCGTGGATGAGATATTTTGTCGTGGCGGAGTATGGAATCAAGCCGGAACGGAATTCCGCCGGCATGGTCGCTTTTTCAGTGTGATTTATTCGCCACGGCACCGACTATTCCCCCTATCACATACGAAGTGGGGATTCTTTGGTCCGATACATCGTGACAGTTGGAATGGTTGCCATTAGACTGACTTCCCGTCGATAAGCGAAGGAACGATGCTGCACGCGGCACGAATAAAAAATTTCCGATCCTGCCGAGACACTGCTGTCGAAAATATGGGGCAACTAATCGCCCTCATCGGGCGAAATGGAGCGGGTAAGAGCAACATTCTTCTGGCCATTG
>JBEKUH010000152.1:0-4007 GCA_049515255.1 Tepidisphaeraceae bacterium
TACAGCTTGCTTGGCAATTTCGAAGAGATGACCATCTCTGAACTCCAAAGCCAGCTTGCGACGAACTTCTACGGCGTGGCGTATGTGATGCGCGCCGTGCTGCCGGCGATGCGCAAACAGAGGTCGGGCCACATCATCAACATCAGCTCGATGGCGGGCGTGATTGGGTTCAAACACTGCGCTGCCTATGCCGCGTCCAAATTCGCGGTTGAGGGACTTTCGCTGTCGGTCGCTGCCGAGGTCGAGCGGTTCGGCATCAAGCTCACGCTCGTCGAACCGGGCTTCTTCCGCACGGACCTTCTAAACGACAGCAATGTCAGATGGCCCGGCAAGGTCATCGAAGACTACGCCTCCGAGGCTAAGCCCAAAGACGTCTGGTCGGCCTACGACGGCACGCAACAGGGCGACCCGGACAAGTTGGGCGAGGCCCTCGTCAAGATTGCCGGCATGACCCACCCGCCGAAACAGTTTTACGCGGGCAGCGACGCTGTTTCGTTGATCGAACAGACCCTGAAGGCTCGCCTGCAAGAGATCAAAGACTTCGAGGAGCTTTCCAGATCCACCGACGGCAATTTCCAGCATCCGCGCAAAAATACAGGAACATAAATCGGTTTAACTAACGAGGAACAAAACATGCAAAAACGCAAACTTGGTAAGAGCAATTTGGAGGTTTCGGCCCTTGGCTTGGGATGCATGGGCATGAGTTTTTCCTATGGTCCGCCCAAGGAGAGACAGGAGATGATCGCGCTGATCCGCGCGGCAGTGGATCGCGGGATTACTTTCTTCGACACGGCCGAGGTGTACGGCCCATTTACCAACGAGGATCTCGTCGGCGAGGCGCTGTCGCCGATGCGCGACAAAGTTGTCATCGCCACGAAATTTGGCTTCGATCTCAGCGGGCCGGACAATCGGCCGGGCGCGGCTGGTTTGAATAGCAAGCCAGCGCACATCAAGCAGGCGGTCGAGGGATCGCTCAAGCGGCTTCGGACCAACGTGATCGACTTGTATTACCAGCACCGCGTCGATCCGAATGTGCCCATTGAAGATGTGGCGGGCGCGGTGAAGGAATTGATCCAGGCCGGCAAGGTCAAACACTTCGGATTGTCCGAAGCGGGCGTGCAGACAATCCGCCGGGCGCACGCGGTCCAGCCGGTCACTGCCCTGCAAAATGAATATTCGCTGTGGTGGCGTCGGCCCGAGGGGGAAGTGATCCCAATGTGTCAAGAACTTGGCATCAGTCTGGTGCCGTACAGCCCGCTGGGCAAAGGATTTCTCACCGGCGCGATCGATGAAAAGGCGAAATTCGACAGCACCGATTTCCGCAGCACACTCCCGCGATTTACACCGGAGGCGCTGAAGGCGAATCAGGCCATGATTGATTTGCTCGGCAGGATCGCGGCGCAGAAACAGGCGACTCCGGCGCAGGTTGCGCTCGCCTGGCTGCTGGCGCAGAAGCCGTGGATTGTTCCCATCCCGGGCACCACGAAGTTGCACCGTTTGGATGAAAACATTGGAGCACTGGCGGTCGAACTGACTCCCGACGATCTCCGAGACATCGAAAGCGCGGCATCAAAGATCGAGGTCAAAGGGGCTCGTTATCCCGAAAAACTGGAACAAATGACCGGTCGCTGAGCAGAATGTTGTCGTTATGATTTCCCCATGGCCCGGCTCTTCCGAGTCATTCTCCCAGTCACCGATATCGACGCGGCCACTGCTTTCTACAGCGCATTGCTCGATCAGCTCGGCCAGCGAGTCAGCAAGGGTCGGCATTATTTCGACTGCGGCGGCGTCATCCTGGCCTGTTTCGATCCGCGCCGAGATGGGGATGGATTTGATGCCCGGCCGAATCCTGATCACATTTATTTTGCCGTCGCGGACCTGGAAGGAACATTCGAGAAAGCAAAGCGGCTCGGATGTGTGGAACTCGATTCGCAAATCCAACTTCAACCCTGGGGCGAGCGGAGCTTCTACGCCAAAGACCCGTTCGGCAATCCGATTTGTTTTGTGGATGAGCGAACGGTGTTTACTGGCGGAAATTAAATTTCATGGCCGAAATGATTTGCCTGTTTCTCCAGCGCAGCAAGGATTTGCCGGATGGCGCCGAGGTGATATGCGGTGTGGGCGGCGCTGGCGAGTGCGCCGGCGGCGGCGATGTCGTCCCAATCGGTGCGGGCAGCGACGGATTTTTGCCATGCTTCGCATTCGTGGCAAAGACGGCTGCGTAAAGATTTCCATTCATCATCAGTTACTGTGGAACGCTTCCAACTTGCGTTCCAATCGGCGTCGGCCCAGGGATTTTCTTCGCCGGCGACCCAGCGATTTAGCAGAGAAAGGCCATAATGAACATGATCAACGTGGGAGGCAATCGTCGTTTTTCCCGGCATCGGTCTGGCAGAGGCGGCGCTGGCTGAAATTGAATCAAGTTGGCGAAGCAAGCCAGGATCACCCGGATTTAGCAGATATGCCTCGCCGCCGGGCGGACCGTCGATGATTTCGATCAGCAGCTTGGCCAGCGCGCGTTGAAAGACCGAGTCGGTGCCGTTCATTGGCCTGTCCTAATCATCATCCTTCCCATCATCCCCATCTCCCACCGGAGATTCTCGCCGTATTGGAATGTGCGATGTCGGGCCTTTGACGGTTTGCCAGGTGATCTCATCCAGCAAATCCGCCGGGGCGGCGTCGGCGTGGGTGAAATCCATTTTGTCGGATTCCTCGGCCATCTCCCGCCGCGGATCGCCCTTGGGCAAATCGGCGGCATTTGGATTGATCTGGGCCATCACCGTTTGGTCCGGGCCGATGGCGGTGAATGGTTCGGAATTGCTGGGGGATGTATCCCAATCCATGATCGGATCGGCCACCGCATCATATTGCGAGAGTGGCTTGAGGCCCAAAATCAATTCGATGGTCTTAAGCATTCCATCGGTGTTGAGGAAATGGTGATCGATACTGTTGCGTTTGATCCAGGGGCTGATGACGTAGCCGGTGGTGCGGTGGGCATCGACGTGATCGATGCCGCTCTGGGCATCGTCCTCGATGACGAAGATGGCGCTGCTGGTCCAGACTGGGCTGTTGCTGATGGCTTGCACAATTTCGCCAAGTGCATAATCGTTGTCGGCAACCATAGCGGCGGGCGAATGGCGATTCGAGCCGCCGCCGCCGGTGTGATCGTTGGGAAGACGGATCAATGTCAGCGCGGGAACGGCCGATCCATCTGATGATTTCGCCAGCATCATCTGAAACTCGCGGTTCCATTCGGTGAATCGGCTGTCAGAGTTGCTCTTGCCAAATTTCTGAACGCTGTACAGGAACCGCCGATTGCCGGTTTGGGCGGCGAACTTTGCGGGGGCATCGCTATCGGCGTAGGTGAGATCGAATCCCCGGTAGTCAATGTCGGTGATCCCGGCCAGATCATGCCCGGCCGGCAAAAGCCCGGCGACGGTGGGGTAATTGTCCGGCATCCCGCCAATGTTCAATTCGCTGTCGGGTGCGGAGAGTAGAAACCCATAGTTTCGCATCGAGAGCCCGGCATCTCGCGCGCGGTCCCAGATGCGCGCTCCGATGCTCGCTACATCCGGCATCGTCGCAGCTCCATTTTTCAAAATCGGATTGCTCGACAGCGGCTTGTCGTCATCATCATTGGCCGGCAAACCGCCGGTGGGCAGCCGGTTGTTCGATCCTTCAAAATCGTACTCGCGGCCCCGATGGGAATATTGATATGGCACGTTGCGCACGACATACGCATCAGCCATGGATTGCGTGCTCCAGACCCACCCATCCGCGCTCACATCGGCGCAGGCAAACAAATCGTCCATCAGCGCGAACCGATCGGCAATCGCATGCTCATTGGGCGTCACGCTCTTGCCAAACAGTACCAGCGTTGGATCGCCGTTTCCCTGCGGCATATCTCCGAGAATCTGATCGTAAGTGCGGTTCTCCTTAATGATGTAGAAGACATGCGTGATCTTCCGCGCGGCGAGTCCGATGTTGGCCAGCGGATTGGGCTGATT
>JBEKUH010000153.1:0-3962 GCA_049515255.1 Tepidisphaeraceae bacterium
TTGCACCGTGAATCGGTGGACCGTCCAACACGAGTCAGATGGCTCCAGGAGCATCCCCGTGGCGTGAGATCGGGGTTATCACCCGATCGCCGACACGCGGGCCTTGGAGGTTCCACCGCCCCGAGGAGGTGCGCGGGTTTCTCCAGCTCAGAGCCAATACAAATAGGCTCCGAGATTTCTGATCGGCCATGACCCCGCCGACAAGCTGATCCGCCGAGCGGATCATCAAGTCCAGCAGCGCCCGCCTCGCGAGAGAGCGGGGACCGATTGTTCAAAACACTATACCACGCAATTTGGGTGATGTTAAGTGAAAAATTATATTTTTGTTCGGTGTGGCGAAATCGGGGATTTTGACCACAGATGGTCGCGGATTACGCAGATGGAATGGGAGATTTCTTGCCAGACTCCGTCTATAAGATAAGCCTGCAATTCAACCGGGAGCTTCGTATGCAGCCATACCGCAATTTCTCGTTCGCGCTGTTTGCAATCGCTTTTCTCCTGGCGATTCCCGGCATTGCTGGCGCCGACGAAATTCCGCGATACCACCTTCAGGTTGGCCAGCAATTTCAGTTTCATTGCGACCGAACCGAAACGCGCACCGGGGCGAATGCGTCGAACTCTGTACGTCACACCGATTGGAAGGTCGATGTCGTTGGACAAAACCCAGACGGCTCATGGCACATCGTCGATCTTGTCGACGCCAGCGGCACTGTTCACGAAATGAATTTGACCGTACCCTACGAGCGCCTGGTCGAAGCCGGCGATTGCGATCTTTATCCGGATGGTTCCATTCGCGGCGACGATGATCCGCTCATTAACATCTCGCGGCTCTTCCCGCTGCTGCCGGCAGACGCCAAGGCAGCCCTTGCCGGATGGGAGGATCAATCCGCCGACCATTCGCGCATGATCCACTTTCAACTCGCCGCTTCCGCTCATCCAACCCAGATCTACTCATTACCATCGGGGGTATTGCCGGTGTGTTCGAGCCGGGCTCGCTGCAAACCTACCGATTCGACCGCGGTCTTGGCATGGTCGATCAGATTCAACTTTCCGTAGCCCCGGTAGACCCCTCCTACCATGAGCAAGGTGAAATACGCCGTGTCGCAATCAGGCAGATGAGTTTGTCAGACCTGCAAAAGATCGCCACCGCCTCCGCTAACTACGATGTTGCTCTTGCGGATTACAAAAAAATGATCGCTTCCGCTGCATCCGATCAAACCGCCAAGGCGTGCCAAGCCCGCGTACAGGAAACTGCCGACGCTTTCATCGCAGCCGCTTTCAACGATGGCCAGCCCGGCAAGGAATCGTTGGCAAACGCGGTCAACGGCATGGTGTCCGATCTGCCCACCCAACACGACATTCTGAACCAGCCTGCTCCCGATTGGACCGCCAATGACCTCCAAGGCACGCCACATTCCCTGAAAGATTTCCGCGGCAAAGTTGTTCTCCTGGATTTTGGTTCCCGCGGGTGTTCCTGGTGCATGCGGGAAATCCCCCAGCTGATTCGTCTTTCCCAGGACTTTAAGGACCAGCCGGTCGCCATCATCGGCATGGATCTCGACACTGACTCCGCCGATGCCAAATTTATCGTCAACGCATTTCGTTCCTCTTATTTGACCCTCATGGCATCGGATGCGGCCAAGGGTTACCCCGTTGAGGGGACGCCAACTGTTGTGATCATCGACCAGAACGGCATCATGCGCCGCCGTTGCATCGGCTATACCACCAGCGGCTATTACGACATGAAAGCGGCGATTCAATCGCTCCTTCCAACCAAGGCGCAAGCGCTGAGTGACTAGCGATCCATTTGCTTCTTCGATCGCTTTGAATTTGTAAGAAGTGTTGCGCAAGGTTGCATCCAAGCGGGCATATATTCGAAAATGCGGACATGACCGACGCTGAACTCATCGCGCAATTTGAAGCCCGCACTTTGCCATTTGCCCAGTGGACGCATCGGGCGCATGTGAAGGTGGCGTATCTGTATCTTCGGAAGTATTCGTTTGACGAGGCGCTTGCGCGGGTCGGGACGAATATTCGAGCGTTCAATGCGGCCAACAATATCCCCAGCTCGCCGACCAGTGGATACAACCAGACCACAACCCACGCGATGCTGCACATCATCGCGGCGGTGATGTCGGCGTATGAGAAGACGCATCCGGTGAACACAGCCGATGAGTTCTGCGATATGCATCCGCAACTGATGAGCAAACATATTCTTCGTCTGTTTTACTCGCCGGCCCGGCGAATGGATCCCAGAGCGAAGGATGAATTTGTTCCGCCGGACCTCGCGGATTTGCCAAAGATTCGATGACCGCTTGGCCAACCGCGGAATTCCGGGCCGAGGACGGCCCGGCTCACTTGGAGTTTCCTTCGGTGGTTGGAATTCAGATCTTATTCCATCGATTCCCATCGAGCCTTGCTCAGCGAATTTCGCATCATCACATACGACGCGACGGCCACGATAGTCTCGACCAGCACGAACCACCAGAACCAACCGAAGGACCAGGCCAGGAGGGCCAGGCCGGAGAGGGCCATGGATGCGAGCATGGCTCCGATCATTTCGATGCCGCGGCCGGCGGATTTGGCTTCTTCGGTGGGAAGCGAGAGCGGGACGGCTTTGCCGAGCACATTGGGGACAATTGCAAACACCGGCAGGGCGATGATGCCGGGGATGAGCAAGGCCACGCCCCAATCCTGATGGTGAGAAAACCAAACGACCAGGGCGGAAATTATCGCGGCGGGAAACGCGAGGAAACAGAGCACGGCTCGCCGGGCGCCGTTGCAGAGGGATGCGGGTCCGGCGATCGGGGCGGCGCGGAAGATATCCGAGGCTTGCCATTGCTGGGAGTATTGCAGGAGGTTGAGCGCCATCATGGGAATCATGCCGAGAAATGCGGCGGCGTAGGCGATACCGAAGCCAACCATGGCCTCGGATTTTGGGGCGCTGCCACGCGCGATGAAAATGATCGGCAAAATGAGATAGATCGACATGGCGGGATAGACACGCAGTTTCACGTCCCGGTCGCGCATGAGATAGGCGGCCGTCAACAGAAATGATGCCCGCGCCACCGAATCGCGCAGCCACCAACTCAGCGGCGGTAGATCGATGAGAATTTCGATCCAGCGGCGACGGCCGGGTTTGAAGGCGCGCTTGGAAACGGTCTCGCTTAGTTTTTGCAAACCGGATTCGTAATCCTGCGCGAGTTTGCCGAATGCGAAGGAAAGAACCAACGTCGTTGCGATGATCGCCAGCCCCGCCAACAGCCAGGAACTTTTCATTCCGCTTCCTGCCAGGGCATCGTCAAATCCGGCAAACCATGTTGGCGGCAGCAGGGCGAGCCACCAGGTTTTTGTGCCGAAGTGAATGAATTTATCCACGCCCAGAACAAGCTGCGGCAAAATCTGGCCGCTGAGCACCGCCGCGATCGAGACGACGACCTGAGCCAATGTCATGAGTCCTTCCAACTTTTCGCGGCCGAACCAGCGGAGACAAAGCTGATAGACCATGATGACACTGCCGGTGCAGAAGAGGGCCTCCAAAACGGTGGAAAGCGCGTGGACGATTGGAAATCGCCAGCCGCCGTCGGACGCGGTCAGGCCGACGAAGAGGCCGACCAGATTGAAAGCGCCGGCCAGCCAGAGTGAGACTTCGACGAGCACGCGGACTTTGGCCCATAGCAAAGCTCTTGGGCTGATCGGCCGATGGAGAAGAATTTCCGCTTCCTGATTATTGAAGAGGATTTCGCCGGAAGAGGATGCGACGAACATGCCGAGAAAGACGAACGTCATCGCGTGGAGATACACGGCGAGCGCGATCACCGATTGGTGGAGGAAGAAGAGGGCGAAGAGGCCGAAAGCCGCGTAGAAACAAAGTGTGAATGCCAGCTTTTGGCCGACCGATTTTGGCGCGGTTTGTTTCTTAAGACCGCGCGAGCTTCGGCCGCGCAAAAACAGGGTGAGGA
>JBEKUH010000154.1:0-3822 GCA_049515255.1 Tepidisphaeraceae bacterium
TTTCATCATGGCCTTCATGACCCGTTGGGATTTGACAGGGTCTTTGTCCCGCAGGAGTTGGCCCAGAATGATGGGAGTGATCTGCCAGGACAACCCAAATTTATCTTCCAGCCAGCCGCATTGGACTTCCTTGCCGCCTTCGGCGAGTTTTTCCCAATAGTAGTCAACTTCCTCCTGCGACTCACAATTCACGACGAACGAAATCGCCGGCGTGAATTTGTATGATGGACCGGCGTTGAGCGCGATGAAGTTGAGCCCCTCCAGCTCGAAAGTCGCGGTCATGACCGATCCCTTGGGTCCCGGCCCGGCATCCCCGTAACGGGCAATGGTTCCAACTTTCGAGTTCTTGAACACGGAAGTGTAAAACTTCACCGCCTCCTCGGCTTTGTCATCGAACCATAGAAATGGCATGATTTTTTGCATGAGGATTCGCTCCTTGAGAATTCATAGGGCTGAAATGTTTTACCATGATGCGATCAATCGTCGAACTGTAATATCGGCTTGATCGCGACCTTTTACGATCTCTCCACCCACAATTCCAGCACCCCGCGGAAGGTCAGTCCCCTCATCCATCGAATCCTTTGCGAAGCCAACCGCATTTTGGGGAATCGTTGCACCAGCGCCGTCAGCGCGACTTGCGCTTCCATACGCGCCAGGGCGGCGCCGAGACAGAAATGGATTCCGGTTCCGAATGAGAGATGCCGATTGTCGGGGCGCTGAATATCAAATCGATCCGGTTCGGTGAATCGGGCTGGATCACGATTGGCAGCGCCCACGCATCCCAGCACGATCGCGCCTTCGGGAATTTTCGTCCCGCCCACTTCGATCTCCTGCCCGGCCATTCGGCTCGTCCACTGCACGGGGCAGTCGTAGCGCAGCATTTCTTCCACAGCCGATTCCGCCAATGCCGGCTTTTGCACCAGCAATTCCCACTGATCGCGATTCCGCAGCAGCGCTAGCAAACCGTTGCCGATCAAATTCGTCGTTGTTTCGTGTCCCGCCGCCAGCAATAGGATCGAGTTGGCGAATATTTCATCCCGATTCATTCCGCCGGGCTGTTCCATTTGCGCCACCAGCCGGCCCAGCAACGTGTCGCGTGGATTCTTCTGTAAATCCGAGACGATTCCATCGAAATAGACCTGCATCTCATCTCGCGCCATCCGTGCCCGCGCCTGATCGAGCGATGACGCGGTGAGCGCCAGCGACGCCGTCAATTCATCCGACCAACGCTTGATGTTCTCGTAATCCGATACGGGAAATCCGAGCATGTCCGCGATGACCATCACCGGCAGCGGATACGCCAATGTTGCGATCAGATCGCACCGTTGCGAATTCCCCACCGCATCCAACCGTTCGCTCGTGATCTTCTCAATCCGCGGCCGCAGGTCCGCCAGATTTCTCGGGGTGAACGCGCGGGTGAATGCGGATCGCACCCGCGTGTGCTCCGGCGGATCGAGAAACAGCATCGAGATCGTGTCGATCTCCGGCCGATTCGGATCGATTTGCACCGCCAGTTGCCGCCGCGCCTCGGCCGGTAAATGCTCGGTGAGAAACGGGTCCTTCAAATATCGGTCATCCTTCAAAAATGCGGATACATCGTCGTAACGCGTCAGAATCCAGACCGGCGCGATCGGGTCCTTCCGCACCGGCTCGTGCTGGCGAAGCCAGCGGTAAAGCGGATACGGATCGCTGGTGAATTTCGGATGCGCCAGGCTTTTTCGGACAAACATCCGCCACGGCATCAGCGTCATTTGCAAGAGTCGCATGATCGGCCCCGGCAGATGAGCAGGCAATCCGGTTCCGCGCGGCATGCCGGAGGAAATCCATTGACGTAACGCCGCCTCGGCATCGTCCGCATTCGGCAGAGCGTCATGCGTTCGCGCCCGGCACATCGCCAGAATCGCATGTTCCGTTCCGATATGATCGTGCCCCAACCGCCGTGAATATTTCTCGGCTGCATTCAGAACCGAGAGAAGCGAATCATCCAAAACAGCCGCTTTTTGCCGCCGCAAACCGACCGATGGAACCGATTCCAAGTCCGAAATGATTCGATCAACGGGCGTGCCGCAATGGATAAGCAACCACGTGCCACCGCTCTGCGGATCGCGCGCAATCGCCAGCAGCAAATCCGCCGGCGAAGCGGAATCCGCCCCGCGCGTCCCCGCATTCCGCAGCGCCGCCGCCATCGCCCGTCGCATCCGTTGCGGAAATCGATCCCACATCTCCGCAGTTTAGCCGCGGGGGCCTCGCCCCGGTATTGCGTCCCATTCATCCGGCGTCATTTTGCCATCGCCTATGATTGCATGTATCAATGCAAGATGTGCTAAAATCGGTGAAGAGGCATGGGAGTCCTATGAGTTCCGCGAGTTCAACCCTTCAGGTCACGGGCATTGCAAGAAAGAAGCTGCACGCCCTCCGATCGCAGGCAAAGGCAGCGGGCGTGACGGCAGAGATTTACGCAAAACAGCTCATTGAGGAAGGCGTCTCACTCGAGCAGCAAGCGCGTTCGCGGACATTCGATGAACTATATGCTCCGGCGCAGGAGCGCTTTCGCAAAAGCGGAATGAAGGAAGACGAGCTGAACACGCTCGTCGATGCTGCCCGCGCGCGCCATAACCGCCGGCGGCGCCACCACCATCACCGCCCGAAAAAGAAAGCCTGAGTGCTTCAACCTTCGCTTCGCATTGTTATTGATACGAACACGCTGCTGCGGGGGTTGGTGTCTGCTTCATCCGCCGCGGCAAGAATCCGTCGCGCTGCCGAACAACGGGTGTTTATTCCGCTCCTGAGTAAACCGGTTCTCGACGAATATCGTGCTGTTCTGCTCGATGAGGCTATTGCCAAGCGCTTCCCGGAAATTACGCCGGAACTGGTCGAGGTGACCATCCGCCGATTGCGGTTCATCGGCGATTACTCACGTCAGCCCAACACGCGCTTTAGATACGAAAGAGATGAAAGCGATCAACGATTTCTGGAATTGGCCATTGGCCTTAAGGCCACGCACATTCTGAGTTCGGATAAGGACCTTCTCTCGTTGCCCCAGAGCCAAACGGATGCCGGCCGGAGATTCAGGCAGAGATTGCCCGATGTGGAAGTAATGGAAGCAGGAGATTTTCTGAGAAAATACGGGAATGCTTTGGCAATTCAGTGATTAACCAATGCAGGGGTCAAACATAGCTCGGGCCGATCAGCCATGACTCGCCACATCCTTTTCCAGAGTGATGCAATAGTCGGCGAAACCGACGGCTCGCCAGAACGCGATGCCGGTGGGATTCCAGGAAAGCACGTCGACCCTGATGCGAGGGGCGCCTTGCCAGCAGTTTTGCATCATCCATTGGATCGCGGATTTCCCCACGCCGCGACGGCGATGGGCGGGATCGACGAAGAACTGCCGAAGATAAAACCATTCCGGATCACGCCGATACAGCGCATGGCCGACGATCCGCCCATCCTGTTCGAAGACTACCGCTTTGTATTCCCCCGCAAGAAATCCGCGCATGCGCTCGACAAGTTCGTCCATCGTCATGTTATTCCGATGCTTTTCCTCGACAATCAGCGCGCGGTTCATCTTCGCAAGCAACGGCACATCGTCTTGCGTGGCATAACGAAATGAAAGGGTTGGCATTGGCGAATTGTAGCTCAATTGGGGCGACTTTGTCGTAAATCCGCGAGCTCCATGCTGCCGCCCTTCATTTCTCGATCAATCTCCAGCCCTGGCAGCGCGATTGATGGCGGCCGTGAGACTTTGCATCGTGATCGGTTTGACCAGATGTCCAAAATATCCGCTGTCCAGGCTCTTTTGGATGTGCTCTTCGGCGCCGT
>JBEKUH010000155.1:0-3683 GCA_049515255.1 Tepidisphaeraceae bacterium
TTGTAATCGGCGGACGAGATCGCGGAAATGTTGGCCGTGCAATTGTAATATCCCCCTTTAGGGTGCTTTCCGGGGCTTGCGCATTTGGTGCCTTCCCGGCAGAGACAAATGCCGGATGAATTAACGCCGTAGGTCGGAATAACCTTGGCGCCAAAATTTTCCACCAGCATTATCGCCGTTCGCGCGGCTGGCGAAATTTCTTCGGTTGTGCATCTCGATGATGTGGATAGACTCGGCATTGGTGATTTTCCACGCCTGCATGTCTTTTGATCGGGAACATGCCGGCGTTTTTTTTCAGGCTTGCGTCGCCGTGCTCGTGGCGGTGCGTTGCTCCAGCCAGGTTTCGACGGCGCTCTTCCTGTAGCGAATTTTGGAACCAACTTTTAGGAACGGAAGATTATGCCTTCCACTGCATCGCCACAGGGCGAGGGTTTGGGTTTTCACCGCCAACATCGCGGCGGTTTGCTCCGGGGTCATCAATTGGGTTGTAATTTCTGCAATCGGCATATACGCGCTCCTTTGAGAATCAATATGACTAAATCCCCTCGCAGAAAATTGGACTGGGGAACGATGACGCGAAAAAACGCCGTATTTTGCGGGTCAACGTGTGCGATATTGGGGAACGGGTGGGGGAATGGCGGTGACGTTCACTTCGGCCGGGAAGCGTGAATTTTACGCTTTTCTTCCGCGATTTCCCCTGGCGTCGGAGTGTATTCGTTGACTCCACCAGCTTCGCCGATCAATCTCACAATCGCAGCCCAACTTGTCGGATCGTAAAACCATACTGTCCCGCGCTTCTCGCAAATCAGTGCGCCGCTCGCCTTGGTGCGGATTCTTTCCATGATTTTCGATTGTGATTTATTATCCCTGCCCTCAATGCCAAGCATGGCGAATGCGGCAAGGTGTGGGAGTGTTGCGGTTGTTTTTACGGCACCGCTCGCGTCGATGTCATCAAACGCATCGGCCATTTTTAGCAGCGGTCGATCATCCGCTGCGGATTCTGTCGCCGGCTTCCAGCAGTTGAATCCCCCAAGTTCCAGTTCGTCCAAAACGGCAACGATGCACTCTTGAAATAATATGTAGGTTCTCGAAATGATCCTCTTGAATGATATAAAGTGGGGCGCGTCGAAAGCTCCGCAGTTTGCAGCTTGGCGCAGCAGGATAAATATCTTATGCCCTAGCGGCGAGTTGTAGTATGGTCCGGCCGGGGTTTTCGCGGCAATCCACATATCATTCAAAAACGAAGACGGCGGATCGTTCCGCTGGTCGTTCAATTCCTTATCCAGCGCCCGCAACTTTGCGGTCAATTCGGAGATCGTTTTCATGGCTCACCTACTTTTTCTTCGGCGCGGGAAGCGCCTTGGTTTTCATCATCGCGGCCGTTGCCGTTTCAACGCCGATGCGAACCGGATCGACAGATAGCCGCGCGTAAACCGCTGTAGTCGTCGGGTTCAAATGCCCTAGCGCCCGGCCTATCTGTGGCAGTGACGATCCGCTTATTGCCATCCAGGAACCGATGGTGCGGCGAAGATCATGCAGGCGAAAATCCTCTACGCCGGCTCGCTTCAAAATCTCTTTCCAGGTGTGGCGGAATTGTTCGATGTGACCACTCTTGCTCAATTTCGTTGTGGATGCTGTCGGAAAAACCCATTGCGAATCGGATGTCTTTTTCCGGCGCCGAAGTATTTGTACGGCTTCGCCAGCCAACGGCAGCAGCAACGGCAATCCGTTTTTCGTTTCGGGGATTCGCCACAATCCTCGCTCGATATCGAGATCGGACCACCGCATCGCGGCCGTGTTTGAACGTCGCGCGCCCACCAGCAGCAGGATCAGCAGGTAGTCGCGGATCGTCTCGTTTGGCTCATCGGCCAGCGCCTTGAAAAAGCGGGGAAGCTCATCAGCCTGCAAAAACCTGTCGCGGGATTTCTCCCGAAACTTTGCAACGCCGTGCGCCGGGTTGCCGCCTTGCCAGAGATTGCCGGCCTTGGCGTAGGCCGCATGCAGCAGGGACAGCAGGCGGTTCGCGGCATACGGTCCATGATCGGTGCCTACCTTGGCGTGCAATCCGCGGATGTCATCTTGGGTGATGGTGGACAGCCGGCGCGATCGCCAGTCTTTCAAATACCGTTCCACCATCGCCTCATCATCTTCCCACGAGCGCTTGTGCGGTTTGGCGTGATGTTCGATGAAATGGGTGAGCAATTCGCCAAGGGTGAGGCTGTCGGCCCGGTCCTGTCGCCGCTGGTCTCGTGGATCAATCCCCTGTGCAATCTGACCGTTTGCCCTTGCCGCCAGCCGTCGCGCTTGTTCGATGGTGATTTCGTTGCCGCCAAGGCGAATCTTAGCGGGCCGTCCGAGCACGCGCCGGTAAAGGTAAAATCCGCCTACGCCGTTCGCTGTGAGGCGATAGGCCAGTCCGAGGCACTTTGTATCGAATATCCACGCATCGCTTTGCCCCGGCGGAACGGTGAGGCGGGAAACAGCCGGTGCGGTGAACGGCAAACGTCGTGTGTCCGCTCGTGTTGGGGTTGCCGTCATCATCGCCTTGCCCTTCCCGGTGTTACGCTGGTGTTACGCTGGTGTTACGCTTTGGGTCAACTGTCGCCTATGGCCGTCAATCGCCATGATGCGAAAAACATCGGATTTACCGGCAAATGTCAACATGCAGATATGGTAGTCAATCCCCGTCAACATGGCAAGAGGCTGACTCTTAATCAGCGGGTTGCAGGTTCAAGTCCTGCATGGCGCAATTGCTTTATAGCTCAGCTGATTTCTTTGCGTTGCCGTGAGTTTCATGGCACTTACTGGTCGAGGTAACCTTCCGATACTTCAGTGCGGTGGCGTCAAGTGCCAAGGCGTTGCGAAAGATCAACTACGATGGCTCCGTCTTCGGTGTCACGTCCGCAATCGGACCGAAATCGAACAGCGTCTTTTGGGAAATCTTTGACTCGAGCTGAGCGACGATCGTTTCCAGCTCAACCTTCGCACTAACCTGCAGTCCCAACGCTTGCCCGACTCCCACTATGTCCGTGCTAAGTCGCTTTGCCAATTCCATCCGCCATTCTCCTGATATCGTGGGATCAAGTCGATAGGCGTGAAAGTGCATTGAATCGCCATGTCGTGGCGGCTCGGACATGTGACGAAACGCGAAGTTTTGCTGCATGTAAGCGAGCAGATGATCCTGAACGACCAAAACGAGTTTACGATTCAGATGCTCAAAAGTCTCAACCTTGTGATGGAGTTGTACTAAGATCGTCTTTGCAGTCATTTTCCAATTCATGCCGAAGCTGTCAGCGCATTCGATATCCTTTTTTAGCACTTTCACCCCGACCGAGTCCAAAAAACGCTGTCTTTCTGGCCATACAGTTCCAGTTGTATCGACGGTCTGCAATTCGATCCCCACGAAGTCCTTCACCTTGCCCTTACTCACCGACACCACAAAGTAATCCACCGATCCACCCGGTAATGTGATCTCAGGGACGATATGCAGCTCATTTCCCGGCTCATGCAGAGTCAATAGATGAAGTGAATCGAGGAAGATCTGCTTGCGCTCGAGTAGGCGATGCGGACAAATTATGACCGGTATGTTCTCACGTCCATGAGCGACAGTGCATGTACCGATTAATATGTCGGGACTACTTTTGCGATTCTTGAGACAAAGACGATTGAGGAAAGGACACCGC
>JBEKUH010000156.1:0-3671 GCA_049515255.1 Tepidisphaeraceae bacterium
TCCGCACCCCGCCCCGCGCCCTGTCCATCGGGATGTACCTCTTCCTCGCCTCCCTTTCCATGCTGTTTCTCTCCAGCATGTTGGGATACGTGCTGATTCGCCTGCATCATCCGGAATTCACGGTCAAATTGCCCGATAGCCTCTGGGGCAGCACGGCGATCCTTCTCATCGGCAGCTTCATGATCCACCGCGCCGTGGTGAATGTCCGGCGTGAGCGCCAAAAACCCTTCCGCCGCGATGTTTACATCACTCTCTTCCTGGCCATCGCGTTCCTCTGCGTCCAAACTCCCAGCATGGCCTACATCCTCCGCCAGCACAGCGCTCTCGGCGGCGCCCCCAATAACCTCTACGGCCTGGTCTTTTTCCTCATCATGATCCACGCCCTGCACGTCGTCGGCGGGGTGATCGCGATGATCATCGTGGCCGTCCGCGCCGGCATGGGCAAATACGACCACGAAGCCAACATGGGCGTCCGCCATGCCGCGCTTTATTGGCATTTTCTGGACATCGTCTGGATCATCATGTTTTCGATGCTGCTTATCGCCGGATAATATCCCTGCAAATTAAGCAAGGAGAAATCCGTGGCCTACATCGTCAAGGAACGCACGCCCCCCGAACCCTGGCATGAATTTAAGAAACATTCGCCCCTGCGCTGGATTCCACCGCTCCTGTTTCTCGACTACCTTTTCGACCACTGCGCCTACTGGCTCAGCCGATGGGCGTTTCTGGAGGTGCTGGAATACATCGGCAACTTCTCGATCCTCGTCGCGGTCATCCTCTTCTTCGCCGAGAGCGACCAGCGGTTGAAACAAAAACATTACGAGGCCTGGCAGGTGATCAACACCGCCGCCGGCAAGCCCGGCAGCGGCGGGCGATTCGACGCACTGCGCGATTTGTACGAGGATCATGTCCCCTTGGTCGGTGTGGATGTCTCCCAAGCCTATCTCGTCGGCATCAACCTCGACGGCGCGGATCTTCGGCGAGCCAACTTTTCTGGGGCTGACATGCGAAGGGCCAGCCTCCGCGGCGCTGGGTTGCAGGATGCCGATATGGATTCCACCAATCTTCGCTCCGCAGACTTGCGCGATGTGGATTTGACCGGGGAGAGACCGACGGAAGGGGCTATCCTTTCCAACACCGATCTAACCGGGGCCGATTTGAGCGGCGCGATCCTCACCGGCACCGACTTCGAGAAATCAACGCTCACTGGAGCCAATCTCGCCAACGTGAAAGATTGGCAAACGATTAATATCACCAATGCCGACGTCGACCATCTCGTCGGCGCTCCCCCCGGTTTCGTCGAATGGGCCATCGCCCACGGCGCTCATAATCCCGCGGCTACGCAGCCATAAAGTGAACAAAATGCAACCGCCGAGACGCCGAGAGCGCCGAGGCAGGTCGGAGGAAATGCGGGATTTGGGATCAAATATGGGCGATCCTGATGTATTTTTTGACCAATTCAATTCTCTTCTCGGCGTCTGCCTCGGCGCTCTCGGCGTCCTCGGCGGTTGCATTTGATTTTGGCTTGGGAATCGAAAGAAACCCTCCAACCCCCCTTTACACCCCTTTCCCCGCGCATAGACTTCCCGGCGCAGGGTTAAGAGATCACCCAATTTCGTCCGATAACTATGAAAGGGCCGTCGGCCTCGCGCCGGCGGCACGCACACATGAGTATCAGCATTGAATTCATTCAGGGCCGCCAGATTCTCGATTCGCGCGGCAATCCCACCATCGAAGTCGATGTCGTTCTCGAAGACGGCACGCTCGGTCGAGCAGCCGTCCCCAGCGGCGCCAGCACCGGCGCCAACGAAGCCGTCGAACTCCGTGACGGCGACAAAAAAATCTACCTCGGCCTGGGCGTCCTCAAGGCCGTCGAAAACGTCAACACCAAAATCGCCCCCGAACTGATCGGCCTGGACCCGCGGGATCAGGAAGCCATCGACCAGCTCCTCATCGAACTCGACGGCACCCCCAACAAAGCCAAGCTCGGCGCCAATGCGATGCTCGGCGTTTCCCTCGCCGTCGCCAAGGCCGCCGCACAGGTCAGCCAGCTCCCGCTCTTCCGCTATCTCGGCGGACCCGCGGCCAAAGTGCTGCCTTGTCCCATGATGAACATCCTCAACGGCGGCAAGCACGCGGACAACAACGTCGATTTCCAGGAGTTCATGGTCCAGCCGTGGGGATTCGACACATTCTCCCAAGGCCTCCGCGCCGGCGTGGAAATTTATCACTCGCTGAAAAAAGTTCTCCGCAAAGCCAAGATGTCCACCGCTGTCGGCGACGAGGGCGGTTTCGCGCCCGATCTCAAGGACAACGAAGACGCGCTGAAGATCATCGGCGAAGCCGTCACCGCCGCGGGTTACGAATTCGGCAAACAGGTTTTCGTCGCGCTCGACCCCGCCGCCAGTGAATTGTGGGATGCCGAGAAGAAGGGATACAAATTCTTCAAGAGCAATCCCAGCAAGATCGTCTCCAGCAGTGAGATGGTCGATTACTGGTCCAAATGGGTGGAAAAATATCCGATCCGTTCCCTCGAAGACGGCTTGGCCGAGGATGATTGGGAAGGCTGGAAATTGCTCACCGATCGACTGGGCCATCGCATCCAACTCGTCGGGGACGATCTGTTCGTCACCAACGTGAAATTCCTGGAGCGCGGCATCTCCACCGCCACCGCCAACGCGATTCTCGTCAAGGTCAACCAGATCGGCACCCTCAGCGAAACTTTCGCCGCCGTGAATCTGGCCACCCGCAACGGCTACGGCGCGATCCTCAGCCATCGCAGCGGCGAGACCGAGGATTCAACGATTTCCGACATCGCCGTCGCCACCAATTGCGGCCAGATCAAAACCGGCGCGCCCGCGAGATCCGATCGGGTTGCTAAATACAATCAACTTCTCCGCATCGAAGAACAACTCGGCCGGCAAGCCGAATATGGCGGAAAACTCTGGCGGAAATAATGGAACCAATCGCCAAGGATGGCCCCACAACTCCGCACACACCCTGGGAAGGCCTGGAGGACGCTCTTGACCGGCCGAAGCCAGAACCCGCATCGCGCGGCGACGGCTGGACCCTCGCCGCCCTGTGCATCGGTCTCTCGCTGGTCTCCGCCTGCGTGCTCATTCCCCAGGCCGACGCCAACCGTCAACTGCTTTACCAGCGCGAAAAACTCCTGGGCGATTTGCAGCAAATCCAACAGCAATCCGCCGTAAACGAGCAGTTCCTCCAGAAAATCGAAAGCGACCCCCAACTCGCCGAGCGCCTGGCTCAGCGACAATTGAAAATGGTTCGGCAGGGCGAAACGGTGCTGGATGTGCAACCACCCGACAATTCCCAGCAGATGTCCCCCTACATGATGCTCTCAGTCCCGCCCGCCCCGGCGATCGAACCCTACCAACCCCTCGGCGGATTCCTCGCCGACTTTTGCCGCGAGGCGCGCATTCAATCCTGGGTTCTCGGCGCGGGATTATTGCTGATCGCCATGGGCGTGATTTGCGGCGATGGCAAGAAGCCAACACCCGCAGCGCCGTTGCCCTATCCACCGTGAAAAACATTCCAATTTTCTTATTGACTCCAGAAAAATTGTTAGTATTATGTACGGACGATCCCCATCCGCCCCTAGAACGGATGATGGGAACTCGACAGGCTTCGTGGCCTGTCAACGGGGCCGTTGC
>JBEKUH010000157.1:0-3379 GCA_049515255.1 Tepidisphaeraceae bacterium
AGATCGTTGATGCTGTCGACATCATATTGCGGGGTTTGCACCAGCACGCTGTATTGCCGGCCGTTGACGGGATCGAGCCAGAAATTGGGCGCGGCCTGGGCGGTGCCGGAGAGGGAAATGAGCACATTGCTGGCGACATCGTTCTGGGTGACGCCGACTTCATCGGCGATGGTGCGATCCACGGCGAGATTCAAATTCGGCGTGACGGGCACCTGCTGAATGCGCACGTCCGATGCGCCAGGGATCATCGAGACTTCCCGCTCAATCTGCTGGGCGATGGCGTAATCCCTGGGCTCGTTGGCCTGCGTGCCGTCGATTTCCACGTCGATCGGCGCGGCGATGCCGAAATTCAGCACCTGTGTCACGATGTCGGCCGGCTGGAAGAAGAACGTCTGATCGGGGAACTGGGCCGTGAGATCGCGGTAGAGGCGATCGATGTAGTGATCAGTTGAATGGTGCCCTTCTTTGAGCGAGACATTAATTTCTCCATCGGCCGCCGACATCAGCGAGCCGTCGCTCAGACACAGATTAATTGAGCTGTTGGGGATGCCCATGTTGTCGAGGATGGTGTCGATCTCGGAGGCGGGGATATCGCGGCGGATGGCGTCCTCGACCTGGCCGAACACGCGCTCGGTTTGCTCGATGCGAGTGCCGGGCGGATTGCGGACATGCAGACGAATCTGGCCGGCATCGACGGTGGGGAAGAAATCCCGGCCGATCAAGGGATACAGGCAGCAGGAGAGGGCGACAAAAACGCCGAAACCCACAACGAAGATCGTGCGGTGCTCAAGGGACGCGGCGAGCAGGCCGCCGTAGAAGCGGCGCATCTTTTCAAATTGATGATTGAAGAGATCGTGAAAGCGCCAAATCCAGTTGCGCTCCATTTTTTTGACATCGTGGGGCTTGTCGGCATGGGCATGCGGATCTTCGGGATCGATCTGCCCGCCATACATTTCCACCTCGGTGGCGAGCAGATAGTGGACCATCGTGGGGACGAGCGTCCGGCTGAGGAGATAACTGGTGAGCATGGCGAAAACGACCGCCAGGGCCAGCGGGGTGAAGAGCGATTTGGCCGAGCCGCTGATGAACACCACGGGAACGAACACGATGCAAATGCACAGCGTCGAGACGAATGCGGGGACGGCGATCTGGCTGGCGCCATCGAGAATGGCTTTGACCAATCGCTTCTTCTGGCCGAGATTGCGATGGATGTTTTCGATTTCGACGGTGGCATCATCGACGAGAATGCCGACGGCCAGGGCCATGCCTCCGAGAGTCATGACGTTGAGCGTATCTCCGAGGAAGCTGAGGATGATGATGGAAACGATGATGGACAACGGAATCGAGACGATGACGACCAGCGTGCTGCGCCAGGAGCCGAGGAAGACCAGGATCATGAGGCCGGTGAGAGCGGCGGCGATGCCGGCCTCGCGCACCACGCCATTGACGGCGGCACGAACGAAAAGGGATTGATCCAAAAGCGGCGTGACTTTCACGGCCGGATTCATCGTCGCCTCGACGGCGGGCAGCGCGGCCTTCACCCGGTTCACGATATCCAGCGTGCTGGCGCCGGAGGATTTGAGCACGCTTTGCAGCACGCCGCGCTTGCCATCGGCATGCACGATGCTCGTCTGCACCTGAAAACCATCCCGGACATTGGCGACATCCTTGATGTACACGGGAATTCCGTTGACGGTTTTGATCGGCATGTTGTTGATGTCAGCGGCCTTGAGCGGGCTGCTGTTGATCAGGACGGGGTATTCCTGCGTGCCGATCTTGGTGGTGCCGGCGGGGAGAATGAGATTTTGCGCGGTGATGGCGTTGGTGACGGCCTGAGGCGAAATTCCCCAGGCGTAGCAGCGCTCGGGATCGAGATCGACCATTACCTGCCGCTGTTTGCCGCCGTAAGCGAATGGCAACTGTGCCCCCTGCACCACGGCCAGGCCCGGGCGGAGAAAACTATTCGCCTGATCGAACAGAGTCTGCTCGGGAAGCGTGTCGCTACCCAAACCAAGTTGGAGAATCGGCACGTTGGAGGCGTTGTATTGGATGATCAGCGGCGGCTGCGTGCCCGGCGGAAGCATGCGCAAAAATGTCTGTGCGATCGCGGTCACCTGGGCTGTGGCAGCGGGGATGCTGGCGTTGGGGTGGAAAAATATTTTGATCACGCCCACACCGTTGAGCGATTGGCTTTCCAGATGCTCGATGTCGTTGACGGTGGTGGTCAGGCCGGTCTCGAACGGGGTGACGATGCGATGTTCCATGTCCTCGGCCGACATGCCGCTGTAATTGAATGCCACGGCGATGACCGGAATATCAATCTCCGGGAAGATGTCAGTGGGCATGCGCATGATCGTCACCACGCCGAGGATGGCGATCAGCAGCGCGGCCACCACAAAGGTGTAAGGGCGACGGAGAGCGAGACGAACGATCCACATACAGTAATTCCTGCGCTATCAGAGTTTTTTGGATGCAGATTCGAACTGCTCCGCTTTGGAGCCGAAGATGCCGGCCAGAACGTTCATTCCCGCGATGATCATTTGTTGTTGCCGCTGGGGTGTGGCGGAAAGCATTTCCTTCAGTTGCCGGCGGGTGTAATCGCGCGAGGTTCGGAATGCGCCGGCGCCGCGCGGCGTCAGGGCCAGCGAAATCTGTCGGCGATCGTCCGTGCATTCGTGGCGCGCAATCATTCCGCGCGCCACCAGGCCATCAATCATCCGTGACGCCGCCGGAAGTGAGCAACCCAGATGATCTGCTACCGCCGAGAGCGTGGCGTTGGGCGAATGATAGAGCAGCGCCATGGCGCGGAATTGTGGCACGCTCATTCCCTCCAGCCGATGGGTGCGCATCAGCTTTCTCAATTCCCGGACGACCATCGGCGCCACATCCACCACGCGACGGGCACATTCTTCGGAGCGGGCCAACTCCGCCTGCGAGGGACGCGGCTTCCGCGCCCTTGCGCGCGTCATGCCCGCCCCCGCCGAGTCTGCCTGTCGCAATAATTGCATAAATCAACTATATCGGTTTGGTCGCCTTTGGGCAAACGAGAAATTCCGCACAACAAGAAATTCCACAGGGATAATCGCGTCAAAAATGGGCAAATAACGCAACGGTCTGAATTGACCTCAAACGTATCTCGCCCCAGGGCGCTTAAAGACTGCAGCAGGGTAAACCCTGTCATATTCATTGATTAGCTTCTTTTTCATGCCCTCCGCAATTGCGTGCGGCAAACCCTGGTTGCTCATAAATTCCTCGGCCCCGGCGATCACCCGCGCCAGCGTCACAACGTCGGGTGTCGGATAATAAGGGACCTGGTGCCCCGTTGCGTACATGAAATATTCATGCTCTTTTGGCAAACCGACAAAAATCGCCTTGTCCT
>JBEKUH010000158.1:0-3974 GCA_049515255.1 Tepidisphaeraceae bacterium
TACCACACAATTCGGGTGATGTTAAGTGGAAAAATTATATTTTTGTTTGGTATGCCGAAAACAGGCGGATAAAAAGGGGACATCACTGATTAATAATCAGTGATGTCCCCTTTTTCTGCTTCTTATAATACAAATGCCCATGATGGCACTTGGCAAACACCGTCACGCTGTTGACACGCGCCCGCCGCATTGTGTCGGCAAACTCCCGCGCGTCGAAATCCACGCCGACATCCGCAATATCCGGCCCGGTGTGAAAGTCGAGATGGATTTGGCGATTGGGTAGCCGGGGCATAGACAAATACTATATGCCCTGAACAGGGCGACCGACATGATGTGAGGCACGCTCAATCCCGCGCGGAACACCATCACCAGTAAGCCTGAAATTCGAATAGGCGATCACCCATCTCTTCCGTAGATGGCCAGGTATGCGGCAATCACAATCACGTATAGTACGCAAAATCCAAAAGCTGCAATGGTCTTTTGATTGGTCCGCCGCCGCCAAACCTCCCGGCTTGCGCGATGAATCGCCGCGACAAAAAAACCGATTGAGGGAAAAATACAGAGTTGCAAAATGTTGAAATGTTCCCGGAGAGACCTCGCCCGCGCGCCGCCCAGGAAAGTAATGGCGGCAAAAACCACGGCGAGGATCGACACCGTCAGCGGGCTCCATTGCCGTTCCACCGGCTCAGGCGCTTGGGCACGTCGCTCATAATCCAAGATAGGATCGTCATTCATCCGTCAGCCCCGTCTTCTTCTGGACAATCGCTCCATGCCCAGAAGGGATTGAAGGTAGTGAACCGTTACGCAATGGGCTCATCTACCAACCTGTTTGGGCATTCAAGCCGCGCCGCGATCGCGCCGCATTACCAATCGAACACCCTCGGCGATGAGTTGTGATCGCTTGAGGTGATGCGTTTTCGCATAGGCGTCCGCTTCCGCAAGGAGATCGGGGTCCATAGTGATCGCGACTGTTTTGGCTCCGGTTCCCAGCCTCGGTCTGCCGCGGCGGCGCGCTTTGGTCTGTACGCGCGCCCACAATTTCCGCTTGCTGGCCGAAAGGGGCTTGCCCGGGCCGATGTCCTGCTTGTCGAGGCGCGCATATTCGGCCTCTTTCTGTGCGTCGCTCAAGGCGAGAAACCGTTGGATGGGAGTTTGTTTGTGCTTCATAAGAGACCTCTATTATCCGCTGGCGTCATCGCCGCCGGTGCCTGGTCGTTGGCATGGCGTGAATGACATAAATACCTCCGTCGGGATCGAGAAGAAAAATGACCCGAATGGGCCGATCTCCGCGGCCGCGTCCGTCGATTCGCCATTTGCGATTGCCGGCGTCGCGCGGCGAATGGCGGCCGCGATTGACGATCCCCTCGATTTCCGCGACCGAAACCCCGTGCCGCGTGGCATGATCCAGGTTCCAATCGTTCCAGCGGAAATCGTTTGCGCGCACAAATAGACTATATAGTATATTCTACGAAATGCAAGAAAAGTCGAGTCCCGCAGAATCACGTTCCCCCCACGTGTCCCCTTTAATCCTCACCGCAGGCGCGTATCGCTGTTGCCGATGCCGCGAAGGGCCAGGTTCAGAGCATCCACGTTGCTCGCCAGTCGCTTGGCTTCCGACACATCGATGATCTGTTTCTGAAACAATTCGGTCAGATGCTGATCGAAGCTTTGGCAGCCGGCTTCGCGGTTGCCGACGGTGCTTTTTAGTTTGTCGAACTCGCCTTCGAGGATGAATTTTTTGACCAGCGGAGTGGCGAGCATGATTTCCACGACGGGGATTCGGCCTTTGCCCTCGCGCTTTTTGGCCAGGCGCTGGCAGAGGACGCCGACGAGGTTGAGTCCCAACTGCGTCTGCTGAAGTTCCTTCATGTTGGGATCGAACAGCGAGACCATGCGCTCGATGGTCATGGGCGCGTTGGTGGCGTGAACGGTGGTGAAGACCAGGTGCCCGGTGTCGGCGGCGCGGAGGGCGGTGCCCAAGGAAAATGAATCGCGGATTTCGCCGATGAGGATCACGTCCGGGTCCTGGCGCATCATCGAGCGCAGGGCGTATTCGTAACTTTCCGAATCCGTGCCGACTTCGACCTGGCTGACCAGGCTCTTGGCGTTTTCGTGCTGGAATTCGATGGGGTCTTCAACCGTGATGATTCTTTCGGCGCGGGTGCGGTTAATCTTGCCGATGATGGCGGCGAGACTCGTGGATTTGCCCGAGCCGGTGGTGCCCGAGACGACGATGATGCCGCGATGGTGATCGGCCAGGCTTTCGACATTCGCGGGTAGATTCAATTCTTCAAACTGGGGAATCTTGGTGACGATTCGCCGCATGACGATGGCGAAGCGCTCGCGGCTGTGGAAGATGTTGGTGCGGAACCGCGCCACGCCCGGCAGGATGTAGGCGACGTCGACCGCGCCTTTGTGTTCCAGAATATGTTTCTTTTCCTCCGGCTCGCCCACCGAGTTCATAATCGTGGCGACGTATTCCTTCATTGTCTCGTCCGATGGCGGCGGACAATCCAGAAACCGCGCTTTGCCATCCACGCGGATCATCGGTGTGCTGCCGGCCTGCAGGTGCAGGTCCGAGCCGTTGATTTTGACGGTTGTCTTGAGGAAATCGAGCAGGGAGAGCTTGCGCTGCTCGACATGAATTTGCGGCTGGGGGGCTTCGGGTTCGGAAGATTCACCGGCCGGCTCTGCGCGATTGGATTGAACGGTTGACATCGGGTGTCCTTAATAATTCCGCAAGTTGCCGAATGAATGATAGTTGCAAAACGAAAGCATTTCTTCATTCATCGGCTGGGTATTTATCATTACGATTTGGGGCGATTTTCGCAATGAAAATCTGAATTCAGAAGAGATTGAACCACGAAGGCACGAAGACACGAAGGGGCTTGCGTGGTTCCGGGGCGATTCTGCGGGTTTTGCGGCTTGAATTTATGAAGTGAATTTGATGGCTCGGCTGGCAATCACGCTTTCGAGCGACGGAAACCGCTTCGGGCCTTCGTTGTTATCGTCGCGCTTCTGGTTTTTTTGACCCATTTTTCTGACATCCGTTCAATTGCAACCGCCGAGTCGCCGAGAGCGCCGAGACAGACGCCGAGGGAAGAAAAATGCGTGTAACCACGGATTGCATGGATGGGCACGGATAAGAACTAAGAGCTTCTAAAACAACCTAATGACCCTGCGATGGGCCGGAAATGGCCCAGATGCTAGGCGGAGCGGCGAAGCAACCCTGACCAAACGGGTTGGTGAGCCGCGACAACGCCGCAGATGGGCCCGGCGTCGCTCCTCCTCAACGACCATACGATCATGGTCGCCTCGTCGTCGCTCCTTGATGCCGGCCGAAAATTGCGTCGTCGCAGGGTCATTAGGTTGTTTTAGAAGCTCTAAGTCTCCGCGCATTTATCCGTGGCCATCCGTATTATCCGGGGTAAAAATTGAATTTGAATTTCTCGGCGTCTGTCTCGGCGCTCTCGGCGACTCGGCGGTTGCATTTCTTTCGGTTGCGGCCGGCCGCGATGGGTGCCTTCGTGGTTCAATCTTCTGGAGAATTGGAGTGCCGCTGGCTAAGCTGGAGCGATGCAGCCCACCGCCCTGATTCTTCGAGCCGCCGGGACCAATTGTGACGGGGAAACCGCATACGCATTCGAGTTGGCGGGGGCGGCGACACGATCGGTCCATATCAATCGATTGCTGCAAAACCCGCATCTGCTGGACGATTTTCAGATTCTGGCCATCCCCGGCGGGTTCAGCTACGGCGACGACATCGCGGCGGGGAAGATTCTGGCCAATCAGATTGTGCATCATTTGCGGGATGCAACGGCTCGGTTTATTGCCGCGGGAAAACCGGTGATCGGAATCTGCAATGGATTTCAGGTGCTGGTCAAAACCGATTTATTGCCCGGCCCGGTTGCCGGCCGATCTGGGCAAACGGCCACCCTCACCAATAACGAGTCCGGGCGGTTTACCGATCGGTG
>JBEKUH010000159.1:0-3080 GCA_049515255.1 Tepidisphaeraceae bacterium
GGCCAAGCTGGGACTCACATACATGTTTTTGGGCCTGGAGTCGCTGGATGCGGAGCAGTTGAAATTGTTCCGCAAGCGCACGACGCCGAACCAGAATTTCGAGGCGCTGGAGGTGGCGCGGAAGCTGGGAATTAATGTCGCAATCAATCTGATTACCGATCCATCCTGGACGCGCGAGCAGTTCCGGCGGGCGCAGGAATGGGCGACGATGGTGCCGGAGGTGGTGCATCTGACGGTGGCAACGCCGTATCCCGGCACGGAGCTTTTCCACACCGAAACGCGCGAGTTGAGCAGCGTGGATTATCGGCTCTACGACATTCAGCACGCCGTCATGGAGACGCATCTCCCGCTGCGCGAATTTTACGAGGAATTGGTAAAAACGCAGGAGATCATCAACAAAAAGTTCATGGGCTGGCGGACGGCGGTGGCAGTATCCAAAATTCTCGCCGGCCAGTTGGCACGCGGGCAGACGAATTTCCTGAAGATGCTGTTCAAATTTTCCAAGGCCTACAACGTGGATCGTTTTTACGCGGACCATTTCAAGGAAGTGGAATATTCCATGCGCCGGGCTTCGGAATATCCACAGAAGATGAAGCCGCAGGATTTGCTGGTGCACGTGGCGGTGCCGCATTCGCACAAACGAGAAGCCGTGCGGCCTTGAATCGGGCGATTCTTTCGTCCGGTAACGATCGTTAAATCCTCCGAATATCTGTTCTAAATCCCGCGATCATCCTAATTGCGCGGCGATGCAGCGACGATAGACGAATGGGGCTGAGCCTCAGCCGCCGTTTCTCGGACAACTTGTAAACGATATGAAACAGAATAAACCAACGATGGATTATCTCGCTCCGAGCATTTCGGAATTGGCGTCGCAGCGCGGTGGGCCGGCGTACGATCCGAAGAACAGGGCGAAATTGGCGCAGAACCAACAAAATCAGATGACTCGCGCGGTGGCCAAGCGGCTGCTGCCCGCGTGCATTGTTGCGCCAACCTTGCTTTGGTGGCTGCTGATATTCGGCGTGCATCGCCACTGGTATCAACTGGAAACCTGCTTTGTCCTTTTCGTTTATTCAGTGACACTGGCGTTTGGGGTGATCGTCATCTTCAATCTGAAAAGATTGTCGCAGATGGATGCGGAGCGGGCACGAGCCGAGGCGCAAATGAAACTCGCCAGGGATGCCGCGGAGTCCGCCAATCGATTCAGGACTGCGTTTTTTGCCAACATCAGTCATGAAATTCGCACGCCGTTGACGGCTATCAACGGCTTTGCCGAGTTGCTGTTGAATCCAGAGCGGACCAGCGAACAACGCAAGACCGATGCCCGTGTGATTCGCCGCAATGGCGAGCACATGCTCACGCTGATCAACGATATTCTCGATATGTCCAAGATCGAGGCGGGGAAAATGTCGGTCGAACAGATTCCGTGCAGCCCGGCCGCCATCGTCGGCGAGGTCTGCTCGATGCTGCGCCACCGCGCGGCTGAAAAAGGCCTGACGCTGGATGTGGAGTTCGAGGGGCAAATTCCCAAGTCGATCCGAAGCGATCCAACTCGATTGCGGCAGGTGCTGATCAACCTGATCGCCAACGCGATCAAATTCACCAAGGAAGGCGGCGTGCGGTTGACGGTTTCGATCAAGCCGTCGATGCGAGTTGAGAATCCGTCTCTTGAAGTAAAAATCACGGACACGGGAATCGGGATTCCGCCGGAGCGACTGGCGTCACTTTTTCGGCCGTTCGAACAGGGGGATGCATCAATCTCCCGGCAATACGGCGGGTCCGGGCTGGGGCTGGCGATCTCGCAGCATTTCGCCAAGGCACTCGGCGGCGACATCGCGGTGAGCAGCGAAGCGGGGCGCGGGAGCACATTCACCGTCACCATCGGAACCGGGTCGTTGGTCGGGGCCGAGGTTCACGAGAACCCTGAAGAGGCGATGGAGTCGCTTGAGAATTTCGCCGGGCCGCGCGTCCGCATTAGCGGGTCGGTGCTGGTGGCGGAAGACGGTATTGATAATCAGGCGCTGATCGCTGCTCGATTGCGTGAAACCGGATTGAAACTTGAGATTGCACCCAATGGAAAAATTGCTTGCGAAAAAGCGCTGGCAGCACTCGGGCGCGGGACGCCATTTGATTTAATTCTGATGGACGTGCAGATGCCGGAGATGGATGGATTTACCGCGACGCTTAATCTTCGCAGCAACGGATATCGCGGCCCCATCATTGCGTTGACCGCAAATGCTATGGAACACGACCGAACCAAATGCCTCAGCGCCGGCTGCAATGATTTCGTGACCAAGCCCATCAGCATGCCAAAACTGTTCAAGGCGATTGGCAAGTATCTGAAGGTTGTGCAGGCAGCGGAGGCGCCGGCGATTCCGGAAACCGCGCCCGCCGCAGCCAGCCCCGCGGCCGATGGACAAAAGTTCTACGCTGAACTTGCTGAGGAGATTACCCAGATGGAAGAGGCAGTTGAGCGGCAGGACCGCGTTCGGCTGAAGGAAATCGCGCAACTACTGCTCGGCAAGGCTGCTACCGCGGGACTGAAAGAGATCGCGCCGCAAGCCGCCCGGCTATTGAATTCGGCGGAGAGCGAAAAGTCGTGGATCATTCTGCAACAGGCTGTGGCCGAATTCGCGCGCGATTGTCAACCCGGGTCCTCCCGCCAGGCGGCGTGAGCTTGTTTCTTGAATACCCCAGGGAATCTTATTGCGGTGCGCCGGCGCCATCGAGCGCTTTGTTAATTTTGGCCATCGTCGCCAAATCGGGCGTGTGTTTTCCCTTCTCTAAACGATTTAATGTTTCCGCACGAATGCCGGCCTTCCCTGCCAGCGCGGCCTGAGAAAGCCCGACCGACTTACGGGCAGCGATGATTTTTCGGGCCATCATTGTCCGCATCGCCTGGACCGCGGGATACGTGCCATCCGGCGACATGGGAGGCATGCGCGGAGTCGCCGGCGAAGACAATTTAGTCAGTCGCCGGTATTCGGACTCTGGAATCAAGACAAATTTTCTGCCCCGGATATCAAGCGTCTGAACGGAACTCATGTTATTTCCTCCCGGAACAAAGGGACTCCTCTAATCAA
>JBEKUH010000159.1:3097-5463 GCA_049515255.1 Tepidisphaeraceae bacterium
CAAGGTAAACATCTTTACGATTGCCGATTTTCCAAACAATCACTTTGTCGCCGGCAACTCGGAATACAATGCGATAATCTCCGGTCCGAATGCGATAATTCCCAGTCAATTGGCCAGCCAACGGCTTAACCCCACTGACGTTCGGCCATTGGGCAAGCCGTAGGATGACTCTGTCGATACGCGGCTGGATGCCTCTGGGCAGTTTGTCGAATTGCTTGGCCGGGTCGGCGGTCAGCCCAACAAGCATCATAAAAGCATATGGATAATTGACATTTGTGTCAATAGGCCCACAGGTATTCTACTACGCCATTTCCATAAGCGTATTCACCGTTTTCCAGTTTCGCGTGGTGGCTCCGACGGATAGTTTCTTCTCGATGGCGGTGTTGGATAGCTTGGTGCTGCCATAGCCGTCTGGACAATAGAGATATATTTCGCGGCCGATGATCTGAATTTTCTCGGATTGCGCGGCCAGCGGTTTCAAATGGTCCAGTGCGGCTTTCGGCGGCGCATCGGACAGAAACGTGACGTGTAGTTTGGAAGGGTCGATGGCCCTGTCGTTCAGAAACGGATTTCGCTGGATGACTTCCGCCATTTTTTTTGAGGTCCTCAGAAATATGGGAACGGAATGTCCAAAATCGCGGGAGATTCGTTGCTCGATCATCTTTTTCAATTGGGCTTCGGAGTTCTTCGCGGCGGAAAAAATGACATTTCCGCTTTGAACATAAGTTTTGACATCGCTGAATCCCAGCCCGGCAAAGCAGGCGCGAAGCTGTTCCATTTTGATCGTCTTGTGCCCGCTGACGTTAATTCCGCGCAACATCGCGATGTAGGTGGACACTGGAGAATTCACATCCCCTCGTGCAGCATCTTTTCGATCAGCTCACGGTTGGCTTGTAATTTGGTCATCGCATCCAGTACGGCTAACCGTTTGGATTCGAGGTAATCGTCCGAGGCGTCACCCGATTCGTAATCGGATGATGCCTGAATCCAATCGTGCCACGCATCGATGAGCGGGAGAATGTGGGGGTCGGAGCGCTGGTGGACTAATCTCAGGCGATTGAGAGATTCATCCACCATTGCGGGCAACACCGGGGATTTGGTGCCGGACTTGAGTTGATCATTGATCATGGGAAGAGCAAAATTAACCGCGACCAGCGTGTAATATTCCGATGCGCTGGCGGTCAGGCGTGTTCGCGCTGTGCCCTGGGCGATCGAAAGCAAAACTTTTGCCGAGAGATGGTCTGGGTCAAGATCGAGGACCTGCTGCAAATCCGTCTGAGCCTTGGCAGTCTTCAAATAGTCCGGGGATTGCTTCATAGATTGCTGAATCTGGGTGAAGAGATCGATAGCCTGAGCGAGTTTGCTATCCCGATCAACCCGGGCGACGGCGGCGGCGGAATCGAGCGTGGAAATGCCGAGCACCTGTGCGTCGGTGACGGCGGGCAAGCCATCGTAAATCTCCGCATCGACAAGTTGCTCGTAATTCTCTTCGGGTAGGGCGACCAGGGTGCAACCGGCTACCGCGGCGCCACGCAGTTTGGCTGCCACACCTCCGATGGCGCGGACCTTGCCGTCGGCGCTCACATCCCCGGTCATGGCGAGGTTGGGATCGATATCGAATCCCTGCATCATCGAGAGAAAGAGCGTGCCACAGGCCGCGCCAATGGATCCGCCTTCGTGTTTGTCGTATTTGTCCTCGAAGCTGTATTCAATTTTGTCGGTGCCGCTGATCTTGGGATATCTGACGTGACTCCATCGGATGAGTTCAGCAAGGACGAGCTTCATTTCCGGGCCGACGTCCGAGGCAAACGATACGGGGATATCGCCGCTCTTGGATCCCGGATCGGCGGTGAGAATTAGTTCCGATGCCTGCCCAAGCTCGGTGCCATCGTCCTCCTCCAGGATTTCAAGGCCCTTGATTTCAGTTTGGTTCTTTGCGATTTCAGCGGCGGGGCCGGGGACGTCGGCGTTTTTCAGAACGGCCTTGGGTGATTGGTCGGAGTCTTGCTTTGCGGAATCGGTCGGGGGAGTTGCTTGCGCCGGAGGGTCGAGCAAAACAAGATTTTGAGCGGCGACCATGTCTCCGGCATAGCCGGCTCCCTTGATGGTGACATTTCGCGGCTGGGTGAAGGTCTGTTTGTACAGAACCAATCCAAACTGGCGGCCATTTATTTCGCACGTCACATTGTCCACTTTTGCCCACCCTGCGGATTCTGCCGATTTTCGCGCCGGATCAGCGGGGCTTGACGCGACTACCCGTTTTGAAAATGACGTAACCCCTTGAAAAAGCATCACCCCCACGTCATGGGTTGTTTAACCAGACAACCAGACGAATGGAGGTGATGCCGCGATGCTAGGCAAGGAGG
>JBEKUH010000160.1:0-3054 GCA_049515255.1 Tepidisphaeraceae bacterium
CAGCGTTTGATTGACCAAAGACGACTTGCCCGACCCGCTCACACCCGTCACACAAATAAATCCACCCAGCGGAATCCGCGCATCCACATTCTTGAGGTTGTTTTCCCGACAACCCTTCAGTTCCAGGCAATTCTTTTCCGGGTCCAGTGCCCGCCGAGCCCGTGGAACCATGATCGCATATTCCCCGGTGAGATATTTGACTGTGACACTCTGTGTATTCTTCAGCACCTCCGGAAACGGCCCCGCGCACACCACATGCCCCCCATGCGCCCCAGCGGCCGGTCCGATGTCGATCAGATAATCCGATGCCCGGATGCAATCCTCATCGTGCTCCACCATGATGACCGAATTTCCAATGTCGCGAAGCTGCTTGAGAGTGCGAATCAGCCGGACATTGTCGCGCTGGTGCAGGCCGATGGTCGGCTCGTCCAGCACATAGCAAACGCCCACCAATCCGCTGCCCACCTGCGTCGCCAGCCGGATGCGCTGCGCTTCGCCGCCGGAGAGGGTGGCCGTCTTTCGATCCAGGCTCAGATATCCCAGCCCCACATCCGACATGAACCCGAGCCGCGCCGAAATCTCCCGCACAATCGGCTCCGCAATCGCCTGCCCTTCGCTGGATAGATGAAGATTCGCAAAAAATCCTCGGGCATCATCCACCGTCATCGAGGTCACATCCTGAATGCTGAATCCCGGCAATTGCAGATTGCTCCCCGGCAGCGGAATCCCCTTCCGCCCATCGGTCGTCTCCAGCCGAACCGCCAGCGCTTCCTGCTTCAGCCGAGTTCCACCGCATCGGGGGCAGGGAAGTTCGGATGTGTATTGATACAGCCGGGATTTGACGAATTCGCTCTCCGTGTTTTCGTATCGCCGTTGCAAATTGGGCAGAATTCCCTCAAACCACGTCCCTGATCCACCATCCCCGCGCTTGTCAGTGCCATCCATCAGGATTTGCTGAATCTTTTTGGGAATCTCCTGATACGGCGTGGAATAGGAAATCCCAAAATCCCGGCAAAATTGTCGCAGCACCCGGCTATAGAAAATGTTCATCCGCTTGCCGCCCTTGCGCCAAGCCTCGATCGCCCCGCTTTCCAACGAAAGTGATTCATCCGGCACCGCAAGTTCGGGGTCAAATTCGCTGGTCGTCCCCAGCCCATGACAATCCGGACACGCCCCATACGGACTATTAAAACTAAACAGCCGCGGCTCCAATTCGGCCAATGAATTCTTGGGATGATCCGGACAGGCGAACTTTTCGCTGAAGGTCTGATCGGCCCAGCGGTTACCCTCTTCCTGCACACTCACGATCACCAGCCCCTGCGACAACTTTAGCGCCGTCTCAATACTGTCCGCCAGCCGCGAGCGAATCTCCGGCTTGAGCACAATCCGATCCACCACGACTTCAATATTGTGGGCCTTGGTCTTGGCCAGTTCCGGCGGAGAATTAGTGAGTTCGACAATCTGTCCATCCACCCGCGCCCGCACGAACCCCTGTTTGTTCATCGCGCCGAAGGTGTCCCGGTGTTCACCTTTCTGCCCCTTGACCAAAGGCGACAGTACCATGATCTTAGTGCCCGGCGGAAAATTCATTACCGCCGTTACGATCTGCGCAGGCGACTGGCTGGCGATCCGCCGACCGCATGTCCAACAGTGTGGTGTGCCCGCGCGGGCAAACAGGACGCGCAGGTAATCGTATATTTCCGTCGTGGTGGCTACCGTGCTCCGAGGGTTGCTCGAGGCCGACCGTTGCTCGATGGCGATGGTCGGCGGCAATCCTTCGATTTCGTCGATGTCCGGTTTCTGGAGTTGTTCCAGAAATTGCCGGGCGTAGGCCGAGAGCGATTCGACATATTTCCGCTGGCCCTCGGCATAGATGGTGTCGAACGCCAGCGTCGATTTGCCGCTGCCGCTCAGGCCCGTGATCACCACCAGTTGATCGCGCGGAATTTCAACGCTGAGGTTCTTGAGATTATGCTCTCGCGCGCCTTTGATGCGGATAGATTTGATGGGTCCGGTGTCCAATGGAATCCATTGTAGGGATCGTCATTCAGAGAATCGAACGGGTTGAATGATGAGTAAGTACCGACGGTGGACATTTACGGCCGCGGCCGCGGCGTCGTCTCTCTTGTGCCTGATCGCGCTGGGCATGTGGTATCGCAGCTACCACACGGTTGTCGAGGCCGGCTGGGAATCCCACGGCGCCATGCGGAATATCGTTTGCGCCTCCGGCGGCGCTGAAATCAACTTTTCTTCACCGCTGACACCCGTGCAGGGCGGCGATCCCGGATCGTGGTTTAGCGCTCATCCCGCTGAAGACCCCGACGGACTCACCGGCCAATATTCCAGCGAATTCCTTGGCTTCGCCTACGACCATCGCGTCACCGCCTCTGCCAGTACGCATTCGTTCCTCCTTCCCCTCTGGTTTTTCGCCGTGATCACCGCGATTCTCCCCGTCCTCTGGCTCGGCCGCACGATGGAAGTCTTCGGCCGCCGATCCTACTGCGAAAATTGCGGCTGCGCCTTCCGCAACCCCGACAACCGCTGCCCCAGATGCGGCACCGTGTGGATGTGAATCGGTTATAATCCCCCGGGCTAATTCAGTGGTTAGCCAAACGCGGCTCCATTGGTAAGGTTCGTCCCGGCAATAAAAATGCCTCTGCTAATGCCCCAACACATTCGCCGCTTCATCTCACGCCTCCGATGGCGCATGGCCCTCATCACCATCGCCGAATCCACCGGCATCGGCCTATCCTGCGGCGCGATCGCCGGTCTAGTACTAATCCCCCTCGCATGGTGGATCGGTCAGCCAGGCTTACCGATTGCCGCCGCCACACTCGCCCTCGGCGGCTCATGCGGACTGCTCCGAGGATTGTTCGCTTTACCCAGCCAATTGCAGGCCGCCAAAGAAGCCGATCGCCAACTATGCCTGCACGATTTGCTCAGCACCGTTTTCACTCTCGCCGACTCAACCGATCCCTGGCAATCCGCCATTCTCGCCGACGCCGAGCAGCGCTGCCGCACTTTGCGTCCATCCATGGTCATCGCCCATCGCCT
>JBEKUH010000161.1:0-2823 GCA_049515255.1 Tepidisphaeraceae bacterium
TCGCGTTACCCTAAATTTGAAGCGTGACAATGCACTAGAAATACGATTGAATATCGAATCCTCATTTTTCGCCTTTCGATCGTTTTGGGGTCGCATTGCAAACTGAACGTCAATCGGAATCGCGTCGCCGCCGTCGGTCGTCGCCAGAGTCAGAACATGATTCTGTGAGTCGAGCTGCCGCGATCCGCGCTCGCTCATTTCCTGAAGGTATATTGAAATGAATCAACATCGACATAGCCTGCCTCCTCCTTGTTGTTGTAGTTATAGATGCCAATTCTGTCGCCGCGGTAGTTGCCCCAGGTCAGCCGGTATAGAGTTCCGAAGGGAGTAAACGTTTTGCCATCGGTGCTGAATGAGAACTGGCTATCACCGCCAAAATCCCAATCGCTTCTGAGCCACAAGGCGTTGTCATTCATGACGGGGCCCGAAATCGCCTGGCCGGCGCTGCGGAATCTTAGCGTGCGCGTACCCCCGTTTTGCACAACGCCCAGCGTGCAATTGGTCCGGGCGAAGTGACATAACCCGGCCTCCTGTCCATCGGACATGCCCGAGAGATCGAGCTTGATAGTGACCTGATCCGCGCCCGTTCTCATGGAACGTTGCGTCAGCGTGTTGCCCGCGTGCATGAGATCGTCGGGCCTGAGCGGTTTGAAGGCGTGGAGCCGCATGAAACCTGGCCGCTCGGTGAGCGACCACTTATCCGCGCGCGGCTGATGATTCCATTCCCATTGGGGCGAAAGAACGCTGCCGTCGAACTGATCATCAGTCTGCAGGGCCAGGGCAGGCCCGCCCGCTATGGGCTTCTTCGCGCGCCAGATCATATTGCCGATTCCGTCGTCACCGACTTTTCCGATAATCGGCCAGCCATCGATCCAAGTGACCGGAAGCAGGACCATCGCGCGACCTTCCCAATCACCGGCGCCTTGATGTGTGACGAACCACCAGTTGCCGCCGGCGAGTTGAATCAGGCCGCCCTGGTTCGGCTCCTTATCCACCGATTTGTTGACATGGTTCAATTGCCGGGTTTCCCACGGTCCCGCCAGGCTTTTGGACCGGTTCATCATCACAACTCGGCCCTCAGTCTTCACTTCGCTGAAGAAGTGATAGTACGTCCCGTTGATCTTATATAGCTTGTTGGCCTCGCTGCCGCGCGACTGATGAACGATCTTGTCCGAATCCATCACCAGGCTCTTACCGTCGGCGCTCATCTTGAAGAGGTGAATGTTGTAGGACAATCCATTGGCCGCTTCGCGGGCGAAGTGAGTGGTGATCAGATATCCCTGTCCGTCGTCATCCCAGAATGGGCATGTGTCATCATAGCCGCTGGTCTTCCAGACTTGATGAAGCGGTTCCCACGGCCCCGCTGGGTCTGTGGCTGTGGCCATGAAGATTCCTTCATCCGGTGTCGCGAAATAAACCCAGAACTTGCCATCGTGGTAACGAATCGCGCCCGCCCAGACACCCCGGCCATACCGATTCATTTGATCCCAGTTCATTTCCGCAGAGATTTGAGATACATCTGCAACCACGTGCCCAATGATCCGCCAGTTCACGAGATCTTTGGAGTGAAGCACCACCATCCCCGGTGACATATGCAGTGTTGATGAAATCGCATAGAAATCGTCGCCGACGCGAATGGCATCTAAATCGCTAAAGTCAGCGGGGATGATTGGGTTGACATACGTGCCATCGCCTTGATCGCCCCACGCTCCGGCGAGTTCGGACGGCTTCGATGTTGGCTGGCCGTGCGCCACAGGCAGCCGAAAGCCCGGCGTCAGGCCGGCGACAACGCCGGCAGTGAACATTCCGATTGCCTGCCGCCTTGAAATATTCATGAACTTTTCGCCCTGGGTTAAGAAACTGGTTCACCTATCCGGCAACGTTGCCGGTGCCGCCGGCGTCGCCACCGAAAAATCCCCAGCATTCACTCCCTCTGCGTCAATCAAATCCACTCCCGGCCGCGCATCGGGACGCGTCGTAGACAAGTTCACGTGCTCGCTAGTAATGCCGCGAGCGTGCCGGATATACGCCCCATAGGCCGGCATCACCTTTCCGAACATGTTGTACTCGGGATATGCGTTTTCCTTTTCAGCCAGTTGGACGTCCGCATCGGTACTCTTGCCTCCTCCGTTGAGCGTGATGTCAATATTTCTCAGGCGCAGCGATTCGACGGGATGATCGGGAATTCCGTTGATGAGCAGCCCGATCTGCTTTGCTCCGGTGGCGTGAATGTTTTCGATGATGATGTCATGCAATGTGCCCACGGGCCGCGCCTGATCGCCCGGATGAAAGGTTTTCAATCTGGCGCCAAGGCGAATACTGATCGGCACTGTCACGCCGTCCATCTCCAAATCGGTAAGGGTCACATCATGCAACTGCGCGCCATCCACCGCATAAAGCGCGATGCCCGACATGCCGATGTCGTGCAGCTTGCAATTACTCACGCGGATGTTTGCAAAATCGCCGATCGATTCAGTCCCCAATTTGATCCCATTGCAGCGGGTCTTAAGCGTACAGCCGGTAATTGTTAAATCGCCGCAGGTCTTGGGGCTGGTAGTCTTCACACAAATCGCATCGTCGCCGCTTTCAATATCGCAATCGGAAACCCGCGCGCCTTGGCAGGAGTCAATATCGATCCCGTCGTTATTGGTCAGATGCGAATCCGCGCTGCGGATCGTCAAGTTTTCCGCGACCACATTTTTGCATTGAAAGAAATGCATCGTCCAAGCACCGGGGTCAGTCAGGTGAACATCCCGAACGGCAACATCGGTGCACCGCACCCACCGAATCAGAAACGGCCGAATCGTAAATTTGGCCTGCGCG
>JBEKUH010000162.1:0-2743 GCA_049515255.1 Tepidisphaeraceae bacterium
AGTGAAATTGTGTTACGAAAAAACCGGCGCGCATTTCCAGGCCTTCCACGACCTGGCCGCGGGCATAGTGTGCGCCGGCAGGCTCGACCCGTCGGGATAAGGTTTTCGGACAGCTTCTAAACCACTTTCCCGGATTCCGTGAGTGGTTTTCGGATCCAGCTCCACCCGCGGGCTGTGATCCCCGACGAACACCAATTTCGTATCCATCGTGATCGCGCTATCCGGCCCCACCGGCATCCATCGCCGCACAAATCCTCGCCCGCGCGGCGGAGCCGCCGCCGTCGCCGGCAGCCGCGAGGTGATCACATTGTAAAATTTCCGGTCATCCAGCATCTCCGCCCAGAAATTGCTGTTGATCGTATTCCCCAGATGCTCGATGAACTGGCCGTAAAGATATTTGTTGATCGGATCGTGAACCTGCGACGCATCGATGGTCGCGTTGATCGCCTGCGCCGACGCGATCTGCACCACGGCGATAACCATCGCCGCCATGAACAGAACTTTCACCCTGACGATTTTCATTGGATGTGATCTCCTTCGCGCCTTGGGGAACCGACGGGAAAATTGTCCCTGATTCGCTTGCATCGGGCAAATTCAGAGCCATCGCATTCGGCCCAATTTCGGTTGTGTCTGATATCATTCATCATTCATCCAGCGCCGCATGAACATCGACGAAACTATCAACGTCGCCATCTCCCACCATCGCGCCGGCCAATGGCCCGAGGCCGAGCGGCTCTACCGCCAGGTGCTGGCCGTCAATCCCAATCAACCGGATGCCCTGCATTTCCTGGGCGTGTTGGCCGGACAGGTGGGTAACCATCCGCTGGCGGTCGAGCTGATCTCCCGGGCGATCGATCTCAAGCCCGACTATGCCACCGCCTACGCCAATCTCGGCTGGTCCCTGCATCTTCTCCAGCGTTCCGACGAAGCGATCGTCGCTTTCCAGCGCTGTTTGCAACTCACGCCTCACTACGCCATCGCACACAATAATTTGGGTTCGGTCCTGAGAACATTGGGCCGGATCGACATGGCCATCGCATCCTACCGGCGCGCGATTCAATTCGATCCGGACTACCTGGACGCCTGGCACAGCCTGATTTACACGCTCAGCTTTCATCCCGATTTCGATCCGCCGCGCGTTCTGGCCGAAGCGCGGCGATTCGCCGAGCGATTTGAAAATCCCTTGAAACCCCTGTGGCCCAAACACGCCAACGATCCCTCACCCGACCGAAAACTGCGTATTGGCTATGTATCCCCGGACTTTCGCGGCCACGTCGTCGGGTGGAATATTCTCCCGCTCCTGCGGCATCACGATCGAAATTCCTTCGAGACCTATTGTTATTCCAACGTCGCCCAACCCGATCCACTGACGGAAATCATTCGAGGCCAGAGCGACCATTGGCGCGACATTCGGCAAATGAACGACGAACAGGCCGCCCAACTCATAGCGCAGGATCGGATCGACATCCTCGTTGATCTCACCCTGCACATGGCGGACAACCGACTAATGGTCTTCGCCAGAAAACCCGCACCAGTGCAGGTCACCTACCTCGGCTGCTGCGGCACCACCGGCCTGGACGCCATCGACTACCGCATCAGCGACCCGTATCTCGATCCCCCGGATTCGGATGTCTCCTGCTACAGCGAGCAGACCATCCGCTTGCCGCGAAGCTTCTGGTGCTACGAACCCGGCCCAACACCGGAACCGGCGGCCGATTCCAATGGATTTATCACTTTCGGCTGCCTGAACAATTTCATGAAAATCTCTCGTCCCGCGACGGAATTGTGGGCAAAGATTTTGTCCGCCGTGCCCAAATCGAAACTGCTCCTCCACGCCAATCCGGGAAATTATTTGCAGCAGTTGCGCAACCAATTCGCCGCCGCCGGTGTGGATTCCAACCGCATCGAATTCGTCGGCCAACAACCCAGGGACCAATATCTAAAGACCTACAGCCGAATCGACGTATCGCTGGACCCCTTCCCATACGGCGGCGGCATCACGACCTGCGACAGCCTCTGGATGGGCGTGCCGGTCATAACTCTCCGCGGCCCATCCGCCACCAGCCGATTCGGGACCAGCATTTTGTCCAATGTCGGCCTCCCACAATTCATTGCCAACACCCCGGCGAATTATGTACAGATCGCCACCGAACTGGCCCGCGACGGGAAAGCCCGCGCTCAGCTCCGCCACGGCCTCCGGGAAAAAGTGCGATCCACTCCCCTGATGAACGCCCCCCAATTCGCCCGCGACATGGAATCCGCCTATCGCCAGGTCTGGCGAACGTGGTGCACAAAACATCGTTGATTTTAATACTTGACATTAACCAAACGTGCGTCATAATCAGGCCGGCCGGCTCCCTAACATGAAATTGTCCGAAAGTGACTATCGCACCCCGTTTAGAAGCTGTTTCAGAACCCTCTTTCTTGCGGCGGACTCGACATTGAGAACCGCGGGATTCCTTGAGAGTCCTGACAAGCGATCTCGACTGATGAAGCGGGTTCTGAAACAGCTTCTTAGCGTCGCCGGCCTCGGCGACCGACTTTTGCAGGGCCCACGATGCCTCAGAGCAATTTTCCGCACGAGATGGAACACAATGGAACATAATGGAACACTTATCCCCCCCCACCCCCTGCACGGGGAGAGCAGTTGAGCAGTGGAAGGTAGAGCAGTAGAAAATGCGATGCATTGACTTTTATCACCCCCTCACCCCCTCACCCCCTCATCTTCCTCCCCCTCTGATAT
>JBEKUH010000163.1:0-2717 GCA_049515255.1 Tepidisphaeraceae bacterium
GCCCGGACAAATTCACAGGCGGACGCACGCGGGCCTCGGAACGGGATTTGAGGATCCATCCTTCTGTCCCGCCGGAGGTTGGCCAGCAATGGCCCCGTTGACAGGCCACGAAGCCTGTCGAGTGTCCCTACCCGTTCATGAGGCGGGTGGGGATCGTCCGTACATAATACTAACAGTCTTTGTGGGGTCAAGGAGAAAATTGGAAAATTTTTGTTCGGGTGTAATTTGAAATGGGTGCGCCGCTTGGCTAACCACTGAATTGGTTAGCCCGGTGATGGGGTTTGGTTTTTTTCTTTTTGTTTTTAGAGGATTTGGCAGGCTTCGTCGAAGTCCAGTCTGGGGTTACGGGGGTGGAGTTTGGTGGGGTCACCGTGGCCGAGGGCGCAGATGAAGTTGGCTTTCCATTTGCCGTCGGGGAAGAACTCGGCGTTGAGTTTGTTGGCGTCGAAGCCGGACATGGGGCCGCAATCCAGGCCGATGGCGCGGGCGGCCAGAATGAGATAGGCGCCTTGCAGGGTGCTGTTACGGAAGGCGGATTCCTCGGCGAATTTGGGATTGCCGACGAACCAGGAGCGGGCATCCGCATGGGGAAAGAGCTTGGGAAGCTTCTCGTAAAATTCGGTATCCCAGGCGACGATCACCACGACCGGAGCGGTGCGGCTCTTTTCGATGTTGCCGGGCATAAGAGTGGGAATCAGCCGTTCCTTGGCCTCCTTGGTGGTCAGGAACACAAATCTGGCAGGAGTCATGTTGGCGCTGGTGGGGCCTTTGGCGGCAAGATCGTATATTTCCCGCAATTCGGATTCGGATACGGGCTTGGGGAGCCAGACCGAGTGGGTGCGGGCTTCCCGGAAAAGTTGGTTCAGGGACGCATCGGCAATCCTGGATGAATCCATTTGATTTGGCATGATGCCGACAATAGGACCGGTGCGGGCAATCAGTCAATTTTATTGAGGCGGTTTAGTTTTGGGGGCTTGGGGTTAATGTTTCTTAATGTACTTGGAATGGGGGGCGGTTGCCGCTTAAACTTTGTGGCAGCGGATGTTGGAACCGAGCATGAGCCGAATTACATTGCAACCACCGGATTCAACCAAAGCAACTGCGAAGGCCGAGAGCGGCGTTCCGCAGCTGGTGGCAGCGCGCCCGGAACCGGAGCCATCGGGTCCACTGGATGTTGAGATCGAGGCGCGGGATGTCAGCGTTTTTTACGGGGCGCACGAAGCAATCAAGAAAGTTTCCCTGACGATGCCGCGCAATCGGGTCATCGCCATGATCGGCCCGAGCGGGTGTGGCAAGAGCACGTTTCTGCGGTCGATCAATCGGCTGAATGATCTGATCCCCGGCTGCCGGGTGGCCGGTGAATTGCGCATCGGGGGGCAGAACGTGTACGAGACGGGGACGGACATGGTGGGCCTTCGGCAGAAGGTGGGGCTTGTGTTTCAGAAGCCCAATCCATTTCCCAAGTCGATTTACGACAACATTGCCTATGGGCCGCGCTTGCAGGGGATTCATAAACGGAGCGAGTTGGATGGAATTGTTGAGGATTGTCTGAAAAAGGCGGCGCTGTGGGAGGAAGTAAAAGACCGTTTGCCGAGCAGTGCGCTGGGGATGTCGGGCGGTCAGCAGCAGCGGCTTTGCATCGCGCGGGCGCTGGCGACGGAGCCGACGGTACTTTTGATGGATGAACCCTGCAGCGCGCTAGACCCGATCGCCACCACCAAAATCGAGGATTTGATCACGCAGTTGCAGGCGAAATACACGATCGTCATCGTGACCCATAACATGCAACAAGCGGCGCGGGTCAGCGATTTCACGGCTTTTTTCTACATGGGATCATTAATCGAGTATAATGAAACGTCGACGATGTTCACCAACCCGACGCAGAAACAGACCGAAGATTACATCACCGGCCGATTTGGATGATTGGGCCGGCAAACGCGGGAAAAGAAGCATTTCATGTCGCATCATCTGGCCGATCTTCTCGATAACCTGCGAGGGCAAGTCGCTCGCATGAGCACGCTGGTGCTGCAGGTGGTGGAGCAGGCGTGTGATGCGGTATTCACCGCGGATGCGAAGCTGGCGGAAGAAACGATCCAATTGGATCAGCGGGTCGATGATGAGGAAGTGCGGGTGGAGAAGAGCGCGATTGATGTGCTGGCCTTACAACAGCCGGCGGCCGTCGATCTGAGAACGGTCACGACGATTATCAAAGTGAACGCGGATTTCGAGCGGATCGCGGATTGTGCGGTCAATATTGCTCAGCGCGTGCTGCTGCTTTCACATCTGGATCAATACGAAGTCCCACCGGATTTGCGGTTGATGGCCAACACGGTGGTAGCGACGTTGCGGGACACGCTTAAAGCGTTCAATCTGCGCGATGAGGCCATGGCCCGGCATGTTTTGAAAAGCGACGATGTGGTGGATGCGCTGTATCACCAAATCGTGCAGGACATGCTGACGATGATGGAAACCGATGGGCAAAAGGCGAATCTGGAATTGGGGAACATCATGATCGCCAAGAATCTGGAACGGATCGCGGACCACTGCACGAATATCGCGGAGGATGTGGTTTACATCCACACGGGGCGGATTATTCGGCATTTGCATACAGTTTGAGTTCGGAAATTCGATTATTACCACGGAGACACGGAGATCACGGAGAGGAAGAAATTGCAATTTTAGTTTTGGTTTGCTCCGTGTTCTCCGTGTCTCCGTGG
>JBEKUH010000164.1:0-2686 GCA_049515255.1 Tepidisphaeraceae bacterium
CAAACTGTTGCCAGAATTCATCCGTGACCATGGTTTCCATGACCTTGCCTCCTTGCTTGGTCAACGGACATTATGCACCGATGATCGCCAGACGAAAAGAGGTTTTCGGACAACTTCTTAGCGATTCGCAAAGGGAAATCGTACACCGGGCATATTGTGCTGGCGGCGGACGCGGGTGTGAGTGTCTCGGTCAGTTTGATTTGGGGCCTCGATCCGGCGGATCGGCAAATGGTTGTGCTCGATAAACTGAGCGATGATTACGCGACTTATCCGCTTAGTTTCACCGCGGGCGATGACAGCGATGCGGGGCAATTTCAGATTTCCGGCGTTGGGTCGGGGTCATTTCACATTGGGGCGGTTTCGCTGATGCCGGCGGACAATATTCAGGGCTTCCGTCCGGAAGTGATTGCGGCGTTGAGCCAGCTTCATTCGGGAATGTACCGATTCCCCGGCGGGAATTACATTTCTAATTACGAATGGCGCGATGCGATTGGCGATCGGGATCATCGGCCACCGACGTGGGATCATGCGTGGAATGCGTTGCAGCCGAACGATGTGGGGCTGGATGAGTTCATGGTGCTGTTCAAGTTGCTGGGGGTGGACCCGTATATCACGATCAACGCGGGATTTGGGGATGAATATTCGGCGGCGCAACTCGTGGAATATGCCAACGGCGCGGTGACGACGCCGATGGGCAAGCTTCGCGCGGCAAATGGCCATCCGGAGCCATACAACATCAAGCTCTGGGGAATTGGCAACGAGATGTATGGGGATTGGCAGCTGGGTGTGATGCCGCCGGATCAATATCAGGTGAAGCACAATATTTTTGCCAAGGCGATGCGGAAGGTGGACCCGACGATCACACTGGTCGCCTCGGGCGCGATGCCGGACGAGATGACGACCACTCTGCAGGGCAAACGGCTGGATGGAAATATCCTCACTAAAATCGGCTCGCGCGGCGATTGGACCGGCGGAATGCTGACGCACTGCCTCGACAATATCGACATCATCAGCGAGCACTGCTATTGCACGAACAATCAGGGATTCGATCTGGCCACGGGGAAATATGAAGATGTGGATGAGCCGCTGGTGGATTGGGTGCGCCGGCCGGCGAATCGGGTGCAGGCGAAATATGAGGCGTATGAGCAGTATTTGCGGGTGATTCCCGGGATGAAGGACCGGCATATTACGGTCAGCGTGGATGAGTATTCCTATCGCAACACCCGGCCGGGGTCATACAAACCGGCGATGGCATATGCGGTGCAGTTTCATGAATTGTTTCGACACACGGATGTTTTCCAGATGGCGGCTTTCACATTTGCAACTTCGTGTCTCAGCGCCAACCGGACGGAGGCGGAGCTGAATCCGGTGGGATTGATGTTCAAGATGTACCGCGACCATTTCGGCGAGCTGCCGGTGGATGTGACCGGGAATTCGCCGCAGCCAGCGCCAAAATACCCGGTGGGCGGGGATCAGCCGAAGGTGAATGCCGGAAGCGATACGTATCCGCTGGATGTCTCGGCGGCTCTGACGGATGACCACAAAATGCTGGCCATCGCCATCGTGAACCCAACCGAAACCCCGCAGCAATTAAATCTGTCTATTAAGAACGCAACGATATCGGGAAAGGTGACGCTCTGGCGGATGGCCCCCGCCAACGAGAATGCAGCCAACATCCTCGGCCAGCCGCCGCAGGTGCAGGTGGAACAGCAAGCGGTCGATTCCTTGGGCCCAACGCTGACGCTGGCGCCGATCAGTATCAATATCTATAACGTGCCGGTGCAGTAAATGAGGCCCGGATCATGCCGCGGCAGTCTTGCGGGGCGCCCTGAGCGCACTGGAAAGCATTTTCTTGATTTTAGCTGCCTCTTTGTCGCCGTCCGGACGCCATTGAACGTGTGCCAGCGCGGTATATCCGGCGTTGTCGATCGCGCGGGGATCCGCTCCGTATGCCAACAGCAAGCGCACCATCGGGGCGGTGCCGTGCTGGGCCGCGAGCATTATCGGTGTGCCGCCAGTTTTGTCCGCGATGTTGGGGTCGGCATCGGCTTGGAGCAACGCTTTGAGTGCGGGGAAATGGTTCCATGCGGCCGCATATGCCAGCGGCGTTTCTCCGGCCTCATTCTGAAAATTCACGTCGGCGCCATCCGCCAATAGCGTCTCTATTTTCGCAACATTCCCATCTCCGGCGGCTTCAATCAGCGATCTATTCAATTTGGACGCAGCCCGAGCCTTGGGATGCCCATTTCGGCTCAAGCGAGATTGATTGCGGTGGTTCGCCATTTCGTATTCTCTTATGAGCACTTGCATCGCGCATGCCCGTAAGTGGCCCCACCCTTCCAGCATCGGGGTGGAACCGAGTGAATCGCCCTTTTCTGAGCCGAGCGGCAATCGGGTCCAACGCCTTCGATGATTAACGGGCACTCTGATGAAACGGGGCCGCGTCTTTTCACGCGAGAGACGCAGGTCCGGACCCGTTTTGCCATTCTGGTAGCCCATCAATCAGCCAACTCGCGACTTCCGCATTTTATCACTTATCACCAAATTGCAAAAACCATCGGAATGACGCGACTACCCGTTTTGAACCGGCCTTATGGGGATCGTGCTGTGGTTAGCGAGTGAATTTGCTCTTGGAACCATTCCATCAGCCGGTAATAGGCGAATTTTATTTTCCGCCGCCCGGGGC
>JBEKUH010000165.1:0-2647 GCA_049515255.1 Tepidisphaeraceae bacterium
TGACCCTGACCTTCAGCGATCCCGCTGCGCGGTTGCGCTCGCTCGTCACGCGATTTCTTTCCCGGTTTGGATTTCGGGACGATTCGTTCCTTATCATTCTCGCGGTGCTCGTGGGAATCGTCACCGCCGCCGCCGCCGTGGGATTCCATGAACTCATCAATTACGTCCGGGACGCCCTCTATCTAAATACCGGCGAGAATCGACTCTACAACCACTGGCTGTGGCTTTTGGTCGCATTCCCCGCCGTTGGCGGACTGTTGGTCGGCATCATCACGCAATATATTTTCCGCGTTCGCGAGGGCCACGGCATCGTCGATGTTATGGAATCGGTTGTCCGCACCAGCGGATTTCAAAGTCCCAGAACCGCTTTCGAGAAGATCATCACTGCTGCGTTCACCATCGGCAGCGGCGGCTCGGCCGGCGCCGAAGGGCCCATCGTTCAAATCGGAGCGGGATTGGCTTCCGGCGTCGGGCAATTGTTTCGCGTGGCTCGGCATCAAATGCCCGTGCTCATCGGCTGCGGCAGCGCTGCCGGAATCAGCGCGATCTTCAACGCCCCGTTCGGCGGTGTACTTTTCACTCTGGAAGTCATCCTCCAGGATTTCTCCATCCGCGCTTTCACTCCGGTCGTCGTCGCATCCGTTATCGCCCAGGTGACCGAGCTTCTTTTGTTCCGCATGTTTCACCATGCCCAGGATTTCCATCCGATTTTCAATGTTTCACCGGACACAATTTATTTCCACGAACCGTTGCAATGGAACAGCGTCGCCAATTTTGTTGTGCTTGGATTGATCTGTGGCGTGGTGGGATTGGCGTTGATTCGCCTAATGAACTGGACCGAACAATACTTCGCTAAAATGGCCACGCCACGTTTTGCCAAACCTGCAATCGGCGGCGCGTTGCTCGGAGTGGTCGGCGTTCTTTACATCCTGGCTACGCGACACCTGCTGCACGTCGAGAAATTTGTGCCGTTTCCCACTTATCCAATGCCCGCCTTTTATGGCGACGGCTACGGGTTTATCGAGCAGTTGCTCAGTCCTTCGTACACTGCGTACCAGCCATACGCCAACAAGGTGCTGATCGTCCTGGCTGCGCTATGCCTGCTTAAAATTCTCGCCACCAGCCTCACCCTCTCCAGCGGCGGCAGCGGCGGCATCATCGCGCCTTCGCTGTTCCTTGGCGCCACCGCCGGCGCCGTCTTCGGCGCGCTGCTGCAACACACGCACCTATTCGGAGATATCCATCCGGAAGTCTACGCCCTCGTTGGCATGGGCGCGGTCCTCGCCGCCGTCGTGCATGCACCGCTGGCGTCAATTCTGATATGTTTTGAGGTGACCGAAGATTACAAAGTCATGGTCCCCGCCATGCTCGCCTGCATCGTTGCCACCGCCATTTCCCGAATGGTGCAGCGCGATTCCATTTACACCATGGGCCTCCGACACCGCGGTATCCAGGTTGGTTCGCTCTCCGACACCTCGCTGCTTCGCCGCATGAACGTCGAGCAAATCCCACTTGAGCCGGCAACGGTGATCCAAACGACCGATCCATTCGAGAGAATTGTCGATTTGACCGAGCGCACCGGCGCCACCACCTTCGTCGTCAACGATCCCCCGGGAAATTACGCCGGCATGGTTGTCGCCGGTGATATCCAAACCGCCCTTCTGCAGCGCGAAGCCGTCCCGCTTTTGGTGGTGGGAGAAATACTCCGCCGCGACCTGCCTCTGGTCAGCAGCACTGACGACCTGGCCACGGTGTTGAACGCCTTCGCCAGCTACGACGTCAATCATTTGCCGGTTGTGATGAACGGAAATCCCAATCATGTGATCGGACTGATCAGCCGATCGGCGCTGATGCGAAAGTATCAGCAATCGCTGACCGAGCAGTGATCACGGTTGGGTCGCTGTGAGCAAGCCAATCTGATTCTGCACATCTGCCAACTCTTCTGGCGTAAGCCGTTTTGGCTCAGCTGCGTCGAGTTGATCGTTGTACCAGAGCGCCTTCTCAAACTCCTCACGGGCCCGATCCGGTTCGCCAAGCGCTTTGAGCGCCTTTGCATACGCCAGCCGAATATCCACTTCGTTGGGGTCCAGTTGCAGCACAATCACATAATTATTGATCGCATCGTTCGGCTGGATCATGAGCGTCGAAAGTGCCGCCCGGCGGAGATACGCGCTGATGTATGCCGGATTCTCCAAACTCGCCGCATCGTAGTATTGGAAAATCCTGTGGATGAGGATTTGCGATATCGGTGCGTTCGGAGCCGCTTTGCGAATGGTTTCCAATTCATCATCCAAAGCCCGGCCCGCACGATATGCGTATTCGGCATTGATCGGAAAAATCTTCATGGCCTTGTCATAGTCGGCGGCGGACTGCTCAAATTTCCAACCCCGCAAATCAGATTCACCCACGCGAGCCCATGATTCAGCGCGATAAATCGGTACGAAAATCAGCGCGATGGCGGCGATCCATGCAGCAGTTGTCAAAACCAATACGCCGCGCGCGGACGCGGTATGTCGAGCTTGTCCCGCCAAATTCGGCTGCCGAACTCCAATCGCCGTTCCAACCAAAAGACCAAATAACGTGAGCCCACCATTCTCAAACAGGGAAAACTCGATCAAATTATGAATCAAAAAAACCCCGACCCCCA
>JBEKUH010000166.1:0-2571 GCA_049515255.1 Tepidisphaeraceae bacterium
GTAACACCTTTCAGTTTATATATATCCCCATGGTTCGAGGCGAAATTTTCCATTCACGTATAGTACAATCGACGCCCTAAAATATTCCTTACAAAATGGAAATTTTTACTCGGTGATGCGAGTCGTGCGTCCGGCCCATCTTGCGTCCCCGGCGGCGGTGCCTTATCGTTGTTACTAGCTCCTAACGCACGGAGGCAAAAAGTCGTGGCTGAGCAAATTCCCCTTTCCCGTGTCCACCATAGCGAACTGATCGACCGTCGAATCCTCGAGGTCGTCAAGGGCGGAAACTATATCCTGGGGCCGGAATGTAAGGCTTTTGAGAAGGAACTGGCGGCGTATTTCGGGGTGAAACATGTGGTTTTGTCCAGCTCCTGGACCGCCGCCGTGCAACTGCTGCATATCGCCCAGGGGCTCAAGCCGGGTGATGAAATCCTGGTGCCCAGCCTGACGGCTTTTCCGAGCATCGAACCGATGATCCATGTCGGGGCCAAACCGGTGTTCTGCGACATCGACGATACCTACACCACCGACCCCGAAGACGCTCGCAAACGCATCACCAAACGGACGGTTGGCATCCTGCCGGTGCACCTCTACGGCCGGCCGGCGAATATCGATGCGTTCCAGCAATTGGCCAAGGACCACAATCTCTGGATCATTGAGGATTGCGCCCAGTCCCACGGGGCCAAGTGGAAGGGCAAGCGCGTCGGCAGCTTCACCGCCCATGCGGCTTTCTCCTTCTATCCATCCAAAAATCTTACGGTCTACGGTGACGGCGGGGCGATCGCGACGGAGGATCCGGAAATCGCCCGCAAGGTCACGATGCTGCGCAATCATGGCCGCAAGGACAAATATCTGCATGAAAAGGTCGGATTCAATTTGCGGTTCAATGAGATTCAGGCGGCCATCGGGCGCGAGCAACTGAAGGTGCTGGATGATTTGAATGCCGGGCGGCGGCGAGTGGCGGGGTGGTATCGCCGGGAGTTGGCGGGAGTGAAGGGATTGGTGTTGCCGCCGGACGACAAAGCGGGGGAAACCGAATCGGTGTATCACATGTTCGTGATCCGGCTCGACAATAACGATCAGCGCGAAAGCCTGGCGCGATATCTGAAGGAAAAGGGCATCGAGACCGGCGTGCATTATCCGGTTCCCAATCATCTTCAGCCCGCCATCGAGGAAGTTTTCGGCAAACAGCCGTCGCTGCCGCGCACCGAGGATTATGTGAAACGCATCCTCAGCCTGCCGATGTATCCGGCGCTGATGGAATCGCAGGCGGTGACGGTCGCAAACGAAATCAAAGCATTTTTAACCCGGAAGTAGGCCGATGGGCGAGCTGTTGTTTATCTATGCCGCCCTGGCTGTATTTCGGATGCCTTTCCAGCAGAACTATTGGCTTTGGAAGGCCATCGGTTTTGCGGGGCTGGGGACATTTCAGGCACGCTGGATCGTGCAGTGGCTGCATTCCGAGAAACACAAGGAATCGCGCATTCCCATCGCATTCTGGTGGCTTTCGCTGATTGGATCGCTCTTGGAGCTGGCGTATTTTCTGCGGCAACAGGATTCGGTGGGCGTCGCGGGATATTTTTTCAGCGCGGTGCCGTACACGAGGAACCTGATGCTGGTCTATCGCAAGCGGCGATTGGATGCTGAGGCCGCGCAAGGTTTTCCGGTCACATCCGTTGACGAACCTGCGGAATCCGATCATTAATTTCATGCCACCCACGCTGAGCATTTGCGTTCCGGTTTACAACGAGGCGGAGAATCTGCCGCTGTTGCATGCGGCGATTGTGGATGTGATCGACCCGGCGGGGATCTCGGCGGAACTGCTGCTCGTCGATGATGGCAGCAAAGACGGAAGCTGGGCGGCGATTCAGGCGCTGGTGGCGAAGGACCCGCGCGTGCGGGGATTGCGATTCAAGAAGAATTGCGGCGAGACGGCGGCCAGCGATGCGGGATTGCGGGCGGCGCGCGGGGTTTTCGTGATGACGATGGATGCCGATCTGCAGAACGATCCGCGCGATATCCCCAAGTTTCTGGAGGCACTGGGCAAAGGATTCGACTGCGTCTGCGGCACGCGCGTGGCCAGCCGAGGCAAGGGGGACAAATTTATTCGGGTTGCCTCCAGCCGGATCGCCAACTGGGTGCGGAATAAATTGTCGGATGAACAGATATCCGATGCGGGATGCACGTATCGGGCTTTTCGAAGGGATTGCGTGGGGAAATTAAAACTCTATCGCGGCCTGCATCGGTTTATTCCGACTTTGCTGAAGATGGAGGGTTTCACGGTCACGGAAATTCCAGTCAGCAACAATCCAAGATTGCACGGCGAAAGCAAATATGGCGTTTGGAACCGATTGTTCAAAAGCTTCCGGGATTTGCTGGCGATTCGGTGGATGAAGAGCAGGCTGTTGGGATACGAAGTCGCGGAGGAATTGGATCGTAAACCGGCTGACTAATACGGATTCCAATTGATTTTCGCGCGCAGTTCGGCGCTCGTTCGGTAGCGCTGGCGGGAAAAGCTTGTCATACTGTGAGCCATTGCAAGGAGGCTCACAATGAATGTGGATTGGAAGA